>JACAEF010000140.1 GCA_013388985.1 Rhodocyclaceae bacterium | reverse complement strand
TCTTTCCACAACGCGGTTTTCCTCGCGCCTTCTCACAAAGCCCGCCCGCATAAGCCGAGGGAGTACTGCGATGCTTGCATTTTCGCGCACCACCATGGTTCCTATAACGCCGTTCACCTTCCGATCCTCGGTGAGAAGTCCGATCCCGAGCCTCATCGCCTCTCTCGGCGAGCCGATTCTGCGGTACTCTCCGAACAGCTTCACCCGACCCCCGTCAGGTGGCAAAAACCCGAATATCGATTCCGCGAGCTCGGTTCTCCCCGCTCCGACAAGCCCGGCGAAAGTCAAAATCTCCCCACTCCTCGCCTGAAAGCTTACATTCCTGAAAAAAGGCTCGCGGGAGAACCCATCCACCTCCAGGAACACGGGATTTTCCTTTTGGCGTCTGGCGAGCTTTTGATATAGCTCGATCTTCCTTCCTACCATCATACTCACAATATCGTCCACGGACGATTCCGAAGTACGAACTGTACCGATGTAGCGTCCGTCACGCAGAACAGTGACCAGGTCTGAAATTTCCATCACCTCGTTCAGACGGTGCGAAACGAACACGATCGATATGCCCTTCGCTTTAAGTGATCCGATGATATCGAAGAGCTTTTCGGTTTCCCCTTTCGTGAGCGAAGAGGTCGGTTCGTCCATTATGAGAATTTTCGGATTTGTGGAGAGGGCTTTCGCGATTTCGACGATCTGTTTTTTCGAAGTGCTGAGACGTTCGACAAGCTCGGTCGGCTCCACATCGCAACCGAGCATATCGAGCAGAATCCGAGTGTCGGCCTTGAGCCTCCGCTGGCTCTTGATGAGCAATCGACGCTTTCCATGAAGGTCCCCGACGAATATGTTTTCCATCACGCTCAGGGGACCGATGAGAGCAAGCTCTTGATGTATGACATTGATCCCGAGAGAGATGCTCGTCCTGGGGTCTAGCCGATGGTATGAAATCCCCTTGATTTCGATGCGTCCCGAATCGGGCGGGATGTCTCCGCTTAAGATATTGATGAGAGTTGTTTTACCCGCGCCGTTCTCACCGACCACGGCGTGGCACTCCCCTTCTCCTATATCGAAGGAGACTCCGTTCAGAGCATGAACGCCGCCGAAATGCTTGGATATTTCTCTTATGGAAAGCAAAATGCGTCGCTCACACATCGACTGGTGCCTTCCCACAGCCGGACACGCGGTGATGAATGCAGGCGCGGCGGCCGGGCAAAGCCCGGC
>JACAEF010000088.1 GCA_013388985.1 Rhodocyclaceae bacterium | reverse complement strand
ATGTCAAACTGAAAAGGCAAAGCTTTTATTTCGTCCAATGAGGGATATATTAAAGCACCGCTTGTAGTTTGTGCAATTAGTGCGCTTTCAGGATCAGGTTCAACACCATAGATTAGCCATCCCAGTTTTCCCATAATATTCAAAAAACGCCCATTACCACAACCTATATCTAAAAGCCTTCCGTGAGGCATTGCACTAGGGAAAATAATCTGCCCCCATTGTGCCTTGAGAACAATTTGGGGGAAAAATTGTAAAAGCTTTCCTAAAAAACAATTTCCTTTTTCTATATTGTAACCATGTTTTTTTAGAATTGATTTTCTTATATATTCTTTCATTTTTCCCGACAGTCCCTTGCCTTGTAACGGCGTAACATCGGGCGTGCTATGCTGTGAATATACCGGTGGGGGACACGGTGATTTTGAGTCATCTAAAGGGGCAACGAGGTATATTACATTACAATTCAAACAACGGGCAGACGACCAAACACCGTCAACTCTAAACCTAAAATCAGGAACCTCACGGCAAACAATTACATATTCCTTGCACCGGCACACCGGACAGAAAAAAGTCGGAATTGTCTCTATTGTTTGTTTCATTGGTTTGTATAGGGCTTTAATATCTCAACAAATTTTTGGGCTATTGCATGTATAGTAAATTGCTTTTGATATAAAGCATACCCATTTTCCGCAAGGGCATCGCGCAATGCCTTGTTTGTATAAAGGTATAAAATAGCATTGGCAAGGGCACCCCCATCTCCAGCAGGAACAAGCCATAGATGTTTTTCGTGTACAAACCATTCCCGTATTGCTGGGCTATCTCGCGTTATAATAGGCTTTTTTAGAGCAAGGGCATCAAATACCTTGTTGGGTATAACTCGCGATGCTTTATCAGAAACCCCAAAAACACCAAGACAAATATGTGCCTGAGCCATTAACTCTGGAAGGCTTTCATAAGGAACCCATCCTGTGAACATAATGTTTTCAAGATTTTTTGACGCATTCTTTATTGCTGCAAATGTTTGGCCGGTTCCAGCAATTATAAAATTGATGTTTTTGCTTTTCTGTTGCAGCACAGAAGCTGCCTCCACAATATGTTCAATGCCGTGCAGTGGAATAAATGATCCGTAAAAAAACACTGTTAAACAATTATCATTACGGTGACATACTCTTGGATGCATCACATCATCATCAGAGCCCACGGGAATGAATTTTATTTTCTCTGCAGGCACATTGAATGTTCGACTAAAATAACGGCAATGATCAGGCGTATCAAGAATTACAATATTCGCAAGCCTACAGGCAATTTTGTCAACATAAAAAAGAATTTTTGCCCGGAAACTGTTTGGTGATACTTGGCAGCGATCATTGACCATGCTGTCGTAGAGAGAGTTGAACGCATCAAAGATAAGATCTGCTCTTTTAATTTTGCAAATTAGCCATGCTAGCGGCACATCCGTGTGACCGGGGAAGAGAACAACGAGATGATCAAACCTGAGCCGCAGAGATTGCAATAATAATTCCCAATATCTTAGCACACCCTTTTTTGTGCTTCGTGCTTCAACAATACAAAAATTTTTTCTCAAAAGAGCTTTTTTTAAAATCCTGTTTCGAGCATAGTCTGGACTATAATGGCCAAAAAGACAAACTCTCTGAAATGAATTCTTTTCCTCTTTTATCATACAACAGCATGTCCACAAAAAAGCACAGCCATCTTTTCCCCAAGTTCTTTAAGGCTGTGCATGGCAAGCACCGCTTCGCGTAGATCTGTCACCATCACCATTTGATTCTGAGTATCCATGCCCAGCAGTATTTCTATTTTTTGAGCCAAATCCTCAGCGTTTCGTTCTCTAAAAATAAAAATCTCAGCCCAGCGCCCTATAGTTTCACTAAAGGATTGAGCTGACGTAAAGCTCGGTTTTCCGCATGCCATTGCTTCAAGCACTGCTTTATCCACGGCATTGTTTGCTGGCGCACAGTTGATGTGGGCTGTGCAGCGCCGATACCACAACACCACATCTCTGTTACTCACCGCACCAACAAACCGTATAGTTCCCTCAAGCCCTTTTGCCTGAACTCTCTCTTTTAGGGCATCAGCATATTTCCTGTCATGTTCGGGCGCGTCACCGACAAGAACACACTGGAGCCGCAAACCCTTTTTATGCAAAATCTCCACAGCATCAATGAGAACTTCAAGATTTTTAATCGGCGAAAGTCTTCCTACGGAAAGCAGCAGCGGCGGGTCATCAGGCATGGTGCCATCAGGGCAGAAAAGCTCAGTATCAATGCCATGACCGGTGCACACCAATTTGTCTTTCTTATAAGGATACGAATTTTCATTGATGGAAACCATACGGTCTGACAGGTGATGTGCAAGTTTTAGGGTTGTGGTGAGCTGTCGGTGGGCATACCATGTGATGAGGGGAATACGCCGTACTCTGAGCAGAGGTGCAGCAAGAACCGTGAAAACCGGAATCATATGCGAAAAGCATGCATCTATGCGCTGCTGCCGGAGTATCTTCACAAGAATCCGGTAAAACTCAAAAACCCGGCGAACCTCACTATACCCTTTTTCTTTCCCTACAGAGTAGACCGTGACATTAGGAGTAACACATACCCGACCTGCCCGCATTGTAATCACAAATACCTGGTCATACAGCCTTGCCAGTGCATTCACCCAGCCTGTTGCAAAGCCAAGGAT
>JACAEF010000001.1 GCA_013388985.1 Rhodocyclaceae bacterium | reverse complement strand
TGGGGGGGGCCGCGGCCGAAGGCCGCGCAGCCGCCTCAAGCAGGAGCGAACGCGACTGCGTGCGTTCGCTGCCGACGAAGTGGATGCGTTTGACCTTGTGCTTCATTTCGAAACCTCCTGGCAGGCCTGGGCCACTGCGGCCGTGGCATCGGGCATCGCCAGCGCGCGCGCCTTCTCGGCCATTTCGAGCAGCTGCGGGCGTTTCAGGTCGCGGATCAGCGCCAGCCGCTCCGGCGTGAGTTCGCCTTGCGGCAGCAGGATCGCAGCGCCGGCGCTGGCGAGGAAGCGCGCGTTCGCGGTCTGGTGATCGTCGACCGCATGCGGAAAGGGCACGAGGATGCTCGCCACGCCCGCGCAGGCGAGCTCACTGACCGTCGAGGCGCCGGCGCGGCAGATCACCAGGTCCGCCCATGCATAGGCGCCCGCCATGTCCTCGATGAAGGCGACGGTGTGCGCCTGCACGCCGGCGGCGGCGTAGGCGGCCCGCAAGGCTTCGAGATGCTTTTCGCCGGACTGATGCACGACCACCGGTCGCTCCTCTGGCGGCAGCAGCGCGAGCGCCTTGGGCACCGTCTCGTTGAGCGCTGCCGCACCGAGGCTGCCGCCGAGCACCAGCAGATGCAATCGCTCCTCCCCCCGCTGCGCTTGGCGCAAAGTCGGCGCTGGCAAGACGGCAATCTCCGGCCGCACCGGGTTGCCAACCCACTGGCCTTTCTTGAACACGTCGGGAAAGCCGGTGAGCACCCGGTCGGCGACCCCGGCGAGCACCTTGTTGGCGAGGCCAGGGATCGCATTCTGCTCGTGCAGCACCAGCGGAATGCCGCGCAAGGCCGCCATCATGCCGCCGGGAAAGCTGATGAAGCCGCCCATGCCGAGCACGACGTTCGGGCGGATGCGGCCGAAGGCCCGCCATGCCTGCCAGAAGCCGCGCAACAGGTTGAGCGGCAGCAAGAGCTTCCGAAGCCAGCCCTTGCCGCGCAAGGCGGCAAAGCGCACCCAGGCCATCTCGTAATGGCGCGCCGGCACGAGCTTTGCCTCCATGCCTTCGGGATTGCCCATCCAGACCACCTTCCAGCCGGCGTCGCGCATTGTGTCCGCCACGGCCAGTCCCGGCATGATGTGGCCGCCGGTGCCGCCCGCCATGATGACGATGGTCTTGCTCATGCCGGCAACCCTCGCATCAACCTTCTATTCTCGTAATCGACCCGCAGCAGCACCGCGAGCGCGAGGCAGTTGGCGACGATCCCAGAGCCGCCGAAGCTCATCAAGGGCAGCGTCAGTCCCTTGGTCGGCAGCAGCCCCATATTCACGCCCATGTTGATGAAGCTTTGCAAGCCGAGCCAGATGCCGATGCCTTGCGCGACGAGGCTGGCATAGACGCGGTCGAGCAAGAGCGCCTGCCGGCCGACCATGAAGCAGCGCCAGGTGAGCAGCGCGAACAGCAGGACGACGGCGACGACGCCGGCGAAGCCGAGCTCCTCGGCGATCACCGCGAGCAGGAAGTCGGTGTGCGCCTCGGGGAGGTAAAACAGCTTCTCGACCGAGGCGCCCAGGCCCACACCGAACCACTCGCCGCGGCCGAAGGCGATCAGCGCGTGCGAGAGCTGGTAGCCCTTGCCGAAGGCGTCGCGCCACGGGTCCATGTAGCTGATGATGCGCTCCCAGCGGTAGGGCGAGGAGAGGATCAGGAGCGCGAAGGCGATCGCCATCGCAATGATCAGGAAGGCGAACAGCCGGCCGTTCATGCCGCCGAGAAACAGGATGCCCATCGCGATGCTGACGATGACGACGAAGGCGCCAAAGTCCGGTTCGCGCAGCAGCAATCCGGCGACGACGATCATCACGCCGGCCATCGGCACGAAGCCGCGGCGGAAGCTGTCCATCTCGGTGAGCTTCCGGGACGTGTAGTCGGCGGCGTAGAGCACCGCGGCGAGCTTCATGAATTCGGAAGGCTGCAGGTTGATCGGGCCGATGCCGATCCAGCGCTGCGCGCCATTGACCGACTTGCCGATGCCCGGGATGAGCACGATCGCCAAGAGCGCGACGCCGGTGAGGAACAGCCAGGGCGCCATCTGTTGCCAGATGCGCAACGGGATCTGGAAGGCGATCAGCGCGCCGGTGAGGCCGATCAGCAGGAAGGCGGTATGGCGCACCAGAAAGTAGGTCGGCGAGCGGCTGGTGAAGACCGAGCCTTCGGCGGTGGCGATCGAGGCCGAATAGACCATCACCAGCCCAAGCAGCAGCAGCGCAAGCGCCGGCCACAGGAGCAGCGGATCGATCTCGTTGGTGGCGGCGACGGAAGCCGCCGGCCGGCGTCCCAGCGTGGCGGTGTTCATCGCGCCGGCTCCAGCGCGGCCACCGCCTGGCGGAAGACTTCGGCGCGGTGCGCGTAATTACGGAACATGTCGAAGCTCGCGCAGGCCGGCGAGAGCAGCACCGCGTCGCCAGCCTGCGCCGCTTTGGCGGCACGGCGCACCGCGTCCGCCATGTCGGATGCCTCCAGCACTGGCACGCCGCAACCTTCGATGGCCCGCTTGATCCGCGGCCCGTCGCGGCCGATCAGCACCACGGCGCGCGCGTGGCGGGCGACGGCGTCCTTGAGCGGTGAAAAATCCTGTCCCTTGCCATCGCCGCCGAGAATGACGACTGACTGGCACCCCAGGCCTCGCAGCGCGGCGACGGTGGCGCCGACGTTGGTGCCTTTCGAGTCGTCGTAGAAGGCCACGCCCCCGATCACCGCCACTTTCTCGACGCGATGCGGCAGGCCGCGGAATGACCGCAGCGCCGGCAAGAGACCGACCGGATCGAGGCCGATCGCGGCGCACAAGGCCAGCGCGGCCAGCGCGTTCGCGGCGTTGTGCAACCCCGCGATCGGCAGTTCGGACACCGGCAGCAAGAAGCGGTCGCCCTGCACCAGCCAGGGCTCGTTGCGGTTCTGCCGCAGGCCGAAGTCATCGGCATCGGCAGGCGCATCCAGGCCGAAGGTGAGCAGCCGGCGGCCGGGGATCGCCATGCGCTTGACGCGCGCATCATTGCGGTTGAGCACCTGGACGCCGCTGCCGCGGAAGATGCGCGCCTTTGCGGCTGCATAGTCGTCGACATCGATGTAGCGGTCGAGGTGGTCATCCGAAATGTTGAGCACCGTCGCCGCGGCGGCGTCGAGCGTCTCGGTGGTTTCGAGCTGGAAGCTCGACAGCTCGAGCACCCAGGCCTGCGGCAGCGCGCCCTGGTCCTGGAAGTCCATCAGCGCGGCAAGCGCCGCGGGCGAGATGTTGCCGGCGACGCCGACGCTGCGGCCGGTCGATGCGATCAGGTGGCCGGTCAGCGTCGTGGTGGTGGTCTTGCCGTTGGTGCCGGTGATCGCGATCACCGGCACGTTCTGCTGCAGCTCGCGCAGCGCCTGCGCGAACAGCTCGATCTCGCCGACCACCGGGATGCCCTGCGCGCGCGCGTGGATCACCACCAGCAGGCCGGGCGAGAGGCCCGGCGAGAGCACGACGAGATCGATGCCGTCGAGGAGACGCTTGTCGAATTCGCCGGCGCAAAAATCGGCGCTGGCGACACGGCACCTGAGCACGTCCAGCCCCGGCGGATGCGTGCGCGTGTCGGCGATGCGCAGCTTCGCCCCCTGCCGGTCGCACCACAGCGCGGCGGCCAGCCCGGATTCGCCCAGGCCGAGGATCAGCACATGCTTGCCGGCGAGCTTCATCGGATCTTCAGCGTCGAGAGGCCGATCAGCACCAGCAGGATGGTGATGATCCAGAAGCGCACGACGACCTGGGTTTCCTTCCAGCCGACCTGCTCGTAGTGGTGGTGCAGCGGCGCCATCAAGAGGATGCGCTGGCCGGTGCCGGTCTTCCATTTGGTGAATTTGAACCAGCCGACCTGCAGCATCACCGAAACGGTCTCGGCGACGAACACGCCGCCCATGATGAAGAACACGATCTCCTGCCGCACGATCACCGCGACCGTGCCCAGCGCGGCGCCGAGCGCGAGCGCGCCGACGTCGCCCATGAACACCTCGGCCGGATAGGCGTTGAACCACAGGAAGCCCAGGCCCGCGCCGGCCAGCGCGCCGCAGAACACGGTGAGCTCGCCAGCGCCCGGCACATAGGGCAGCAGCAGGTATTTCGAGAAGCCGGCGTGGCCGGCGACATAGGCGAAGATGCCCAGCGCCGCACCGACCATCACGGTGGGCAGGATCGCCAGGCCGTCGAGGCCGTCGGTCAGATTTACCGCGTTGCTCGCGCCGACGATGACCAGATAGGTGAGGACGATGAAGCCGAAGATGCCGAGCGGATAGGAGACGCTCTTGAAGAAGGGCACGATCAGGTCGGTGCGCGTCGGCAGCTCGGCGCTCAGGCCGCTCGCGAGCCATTGCAGGAACAGCTGCAGGGCCTTTTCGCTGGACGGCGCGGAGATCGAGAAGGCGACCCACACCGCGGCGACGATGCCGATCACCGTCTGCCAGAAGAACTTCGCCTTCGCCGACAGTCCCTTCGGATTGCGATGCACGACCTTGCGCCAGTCGTCGACCCAGCCGATGGCGCCGTAGCCGAAAGTGACGATCAGCACGATCCAGACGAAGCGGTTGCTGAGATCGGCCCACAACAGCGTGGCCAGCCCGAGCGAGAGCAGGATCAGCGCCCCGCCCATGGTCGGCGTGCCGGACTTGGCGAGATGCGTCTGCGGGCCGTCGGTGCGCACCGCCTGGCCGATCTTCTTCGCCGCCAGCCAACGGATCACGCCCGGCCCGAGCAGGAAGGCAATCGTCAGCGCCGTCATCGTCGCCAGCACCGCGCGCAGCGTGATGTAGTTGAAGACGCTGAAGGCGCGGATGTCGGCGCTAAGCCACTGGAACAGTTCAAGGAGCATCGCAGTCCCTTTCCGTCGTCCCGGCCGGCGCTGCCTCCGCCGCCTCGACGATGCGTTCGACGACGCGCTCCATCTTCATGAAGCGCGAGCCCTTGACGAGCACGGTGGTGTCCGCGTCCAGCTGCGGGCGCAGCGCACGCACCAGGGCATCGACGCTGGCGAAGTGCTGTGCGCCGACGCCGAAATCATGCACCGCGGCCGCGCTTTTCTCGCCCAGCGCGAACAGGAGATCGATGCCCTGGCTCTTCGCGTAGCCACCGATTTCGCTGTGCAGCTGGCCGGCCGCTTCGCCGACCTCGCCCATGTCGCCCATCACGAAGATGCGTCGGCCGGGCAGCGCGGCCAGCACGTCGATCGCCGCGCGCATCGAATCCGGATTGGCGTTGTAGCTGTCGTCGATCACGCAGGCGCCTTGCAAGCCGCGCTTGCGCTGCAGGCGGCCGGCGGTGCCCGTGTAGCCCGACAGGCCGCGCACCACCGGCGCCAGCGGCACGCCGACGGCGAAGCAGGCCGCGGCGGCGGCGAGTGCGTTGCGGCCGTTGTGCTTGCCGGGCAGTGGTAGCAGGATGCGCGCCTCGCCCTGCGGCGCGACGAGCTCGAGCTCGCCGCCCAGCGCGGTCGGCCGCCACTGGCCATGCACCGTGGCTTCCGGCGCGAAGCCGAACGTGACGATGCGGCGGCCGGCGTTCATTTTGCGCCACTCGTCGGCGTGCGGATCGTCGGCGTTGATGACGGCCACGCCCTCATTGTCGAGGCCCTCGAAAATCTCGCCCTTGGCGCGAACGATTTCGGCCAGCGAGCCGAGCCCGCCCAGATGCGCGCGCTGGGCATTGGTGACGAGAGCGACCGTCGGCTTCGCGAGGCGCGTCAGAGTGGCGATCTCGCCCGGATGGTTCATGCCCATCTCGATCACTGCCGCGCGGTGCGGCGCATGCAGCCTGAGCAGCGTCAGCGGCACGCCGATGTCGTTGTTGAGATTGCCGGTGGTCGCCAGCACCGCATGCTGGCCGAAATCGGCGCGCAAGATCGCCGCGCACATCTCCTTCACCGTGGTCTTGCCGTTGCTGCCGGTGATGCCGACGAGCGGAATGTGGAAGCGGCTGCGCCAGTGGGCGGCGAGCTGGCCCAGGCCCAGGCGCGTGTCATCGACGCCGACCAGCGGCAGATGGGGATGGGCGGCCGCCCAGTCGCGGCGCACCAGCGCGGAGCTCGCGCCATCACGCAGCGCCTGCTCGACGTAGTCGTGGCCGTCGAAACGCTCGCCCTCGATGGCGACGAACAGCATGCCCGGCGTGATCGCGCGCGAATCGGTGCCGACGCTGGTGAATTCGACATCCCGGCCGGTCTGCAGGCCGTTCAGGATCAGGGCGGTGGCGGAAAGGGTCAGCATGCTCGTTCCTCGTGCCGTCTCGCCAGCGCCGACTTTGCGGTATCGACGTCCGAGTAGGGGATGCGCACGCCGGCGATCTCCTGATAGGGCTCGTGCCCCTTGCCGGCGAGCAGGATCACGTCATGGACATCCGCTGCGGCGATGGCGGCATGGATCGCGGCGGCGCGATCGGCTTCGATCGTCGGCGTCGTCTGCATGCCGGCGACGATCTGGTCGATGATCGCCCTTGGCTCCTCGCCGCGCGGATTGTCGCTGGTGACGACGACGCGGTCGGCGAGCCGTTCCGCGATCGCGCCCATCTGCGGGCGCTTGCCGGGGTCGCGCTCGCCGCCGCAGCCGAATACGCAGATGAGCTTGCCGCCGCGCGCATTGGCCGTGCCGCGCAGGGCGGTCAGCACCTTTTCCAGCGCGTCGGGCGAGTGGGCGTAGTCGACGATCACCAGCGGATCGAGCGGGCCGCCGCCCACCGGCTGCATGCGGCCGGGCGGCGCGACGATCTGCGCCAGCGCCGCGGCGATGGTCGGCAGCGTCAGGCCGGCGGCGAGCAGCGTGCCGGTCACCGCGAGCAGGTTGGCGGCATTGAAACGGCCGATCACCGGCGCGGAGATGGCGACGCCGTCGAGCGTGAAGGCGAGGCCGCTGCCGCTTTCCGTGAGATCGGTCGCGGCGAGCACGCGATCGCAGCCGCCCTCGTTGCCGAGTGTATAGCCGATCGTCGGCACACGGCCGGCGAGCTTCGCCGCCAGTTCGCGGCCGAAGGGGTCGTCGAGGTTGAGCACTGCGTGCTTCAGGCCCGGCCAGTCGAACAGCTTCGCCTTCTCGGCGGCGTAGGCCGCCATCGTGCCGTGGTATTCGAGATGGTCGCGGGTCAGGTTCGTGAATACCGCGACATCGAAGCGCAGCCCGGCGACGCGGTTCTGATGCAGGCCGATCGAGGACACCTCCATCGCGCAGGCGACGGCGCCCTGGCGCACGCTCTCCGGCAGGAACTCGCGCAGCACATGGGCGCCGGGCGTGGTGTTCGGCCCCGGCACCAGCGCGCCCGGAAAGCCGTTGCCCAGCGTGCCGACGATCGCGCACTTGCGGCCGCAGGCGGTGAGCGCCTGGGCGATCCATTGCGTCACCGAGGTCTTGCCGTTGGTGCCGGTGACGCCGACCATGAAGGCGGGCTGGATCACATTTCCTCCTCGACGGGCGCGGCAGGGGCGTTGGCGATCTGCAGCGGACGCGGCGTGTCGTCGGGCGGCACGCCCAACGCGCGCAGCGCGCTGCCCATCACGGCCGAGAACACCGGCGCGGCGACGTCGCCGCCGTAGTATTTGCCGGCCGAGGGCTCGTCGATCATCACCGCGACGATCAGACGCGGATCGGAGGCGGGGGCGAAGCCGACGAAGGCCGCGACGTATTTGTTGACGTAGGCGCCGCCTTCGAGCTTGACCGCGGTGCCGGTCTTGCCGGCGACGCGGTAGCCGGCCACCTGCGCCTTGGGCGCCGTGCCGCCGGGCTGCACCACCATTTCGAGCATCGCGCGCATTTCCTTCGCGGTCTGTTCGGAGAACACGCGTGTGCCTACGGCCGGCGGGGTGTCGACCCGCGTCAGCGACAGCGGCACGAGATCGCCGTTCCTGGCGAAGACCTGATAGGCGCGGGCGAGCTGGATCAGCGTCACCGCGATGCCGTGGCCGTAGGACATCGTCGCCTGCTCGATCGGCCGCCAGTGCTTCCACGGGCGCAGCCGGCCGCCGGCCTCGCCCGGAAATCCGATCCGCGTCGGCTGGCCGAAGCCGAGCTTGTCGAACATTCCCCACATCTCCTCGGCAGGCAGGTTGAGCGCCATTTTCGAGACGCCGACGTTCGAAGACTTCTGGATCACCTGCGCCACCGTCAGCACGCCGTGCGGATGGGCGTCGTGGATCGTCGCCGGGCCGATGGTGAGCCTGCCCGGCGCGGTCTGGATCGGCGTATCGAAGCGCACCTGGCCCTTGTCGAGCGCCAGCGCGACGGCGAAGGGTTTGAAGGTCGAGCCGGGCTCGAAGCTGTCGGTGAAGGCGCGGTTCCTGAGCTGCGCGCCGGAAAGGCGGGCGCGGTTGTTCGGGTTGTAAGCGGGCAGGTTGGCGAGCGCGAGGATCTCGCCGCTCTTCGCGTCGAGCACGACGATGCCGCCGGCCTTGGCGCGGTTGTCCGTCACCGCCTGCTTGAGCTGCGAGAAGGCGAGATACTGCAGCTTCGCGTCGATGGCCAACGTGATGTCCTTGCCTTCCTGCGGCGCGCGGATCGATTCGACATCCTCGACGATCTCGCCGCGGCGGTCCTTGATGACACGCCGGCTGCCGGGTTTGCCGGCAAGCTGCTTGTCGAGGGCGAGTTCGATGCCTTCCTGGCCGGCATCCTCGGCGCCGGTGAAGCCGAGCAGATGCGCGGTGACCTCGCCGGCGGGATAGTAGCGGCGGTATTCGTTCTGGAAGTGGATGCCCGGCAGCTTGAGAGCCGCCACCTGGGCGGCGACATCCGGCGGAATCTGCCGCTTCAGATAGACGAAATCCCGCTCGGAGGCGAGCCTGCGGGCGAGCTCGCGCACCTCGATGCCGAGCAGGGCGGCCAGCTGGCGCGTCTGCGCGGGCGTGAGCTGTGCGTCCTCGGGAATCGCCCAGACCGATTTGACCGGCGTCGAGACCGCCAGCACGGTGCCATTGCGGTCGAGGATGCGGCCGCGCGTGGCCGGCATCTCGATCACGCGCTCGTAGCGCGATTCGCCCTTGCCGATCAGGAAATCCTTGTGGATGCCCTGCAGATAGAAGGAGCGCCCGACCAGTGCGGCCGAGCCGGCGAGCAAGCCAGCGAGCAGCAGGCGGGCGCGCCAGATCGGCAGGCGGTCGACGAGGAGGGGGCTCTTGGCGGGCTTCATTCGCTGATGCTGTAGATCTGCTGCGGCCGGGGCGCATGCATGCCGAGCCTGTCGCGGGCGATCTGCTCGACACGCGCATGGGCGGCCCAGGTGCTCTGTTCGAGCTGCAGCTGGCCCCATTCGACCTCGAGCGCGCGCATGCGTTCCTGCTCGCGCTCGAATTCGCCGACCAGGCGGCGCGCACGGTGATTGGACGAGACCACCGCCAGCGCGGACACCAGCACGGCGAGCAGCAGGACGAAATTCAGCTTCGCCATCAGCGCTTCTCCGCGACTCTCAGCACCGCGCTCCGGGCGCGCGGGTTGCGGGCGATTTCGGCCTCCCCGGCGCGGATCGGCTTGCCGATCAGGCGCAGACTCGGCGCTGGCAGATCGGCAGCGCGCACCGGCACGCCCTTCGGCGGCTGGGGCGGCTGCGCCGCGGCGCGCATGAAGCGCTTGACGATGCGGTCTTCGAGCGAATGAAAGCTGATCACGGCCAATCTGCCGCCCGGCTTCAAGCGGCCGAGCGCCTGCGGCAAGGCTAGCGAGAGCTCCTCAAGCTCCCGATTGACGTGAATCCGTAGAGCCTGGAAGGTGCGCGTCGCCGGATGCTGGCCAGGCTCGCGCGTGCGCACGACCTGCGCCACGAGCGCGGCAAGTTGTCCTGTGGATGAAATACGTTCCCGCTGCCGAGCAGCAACAAGCGCCTTTGCAAGCGCATGAGCAAACCGTTCTTCGCCATACTCACGAATCACCTCCTCGATTTCCGATTGATCGGCCCGGGCGAGAAAATCCGCCGCGGTCTCCCCTTGCGTCGTGTCCATGCGCATGTCCAGTGGCGCATCGAAACGAAAACTCATGCCACGCGCGGCATCGTCGAGCTGCGGCGAGGACACGCCCAGATCGAGCAGCACCCCATCGACCGCTGCGATGCCCAGCGCATCCAGCACTTCCCCCAGCCGGCTGAACGCGGCGTGATTGATCGTGAAGCGCGGATCGACGATTTCCTTTCCCGCCGCGATCGCCTGCGGGTCGCGATCCAGCGCGACGAGCCGTCCCTGCGGGCCCAGGCGGGCGAGGATCGCACGGCTGTGACCGCCGCGGCCGAAGGTGGCATCGAGATAGACGCCGTCCGGCCGGATCGCCAGCGCGGCGATGGCCTCGTCGAGCAGCACCGGCGAGTGTGCTGCGGGGTTGGGATCGGCCATCGGCGCGGCTCACAGGGAAATGCCCTCGAATCCCGGCGGCGGCTCGTTGCCGGCGAGGGCCTCGAAGGCGGTTTCATGCTGACGGCGCCAGCCGGCGTCGCTCCAGATCTCGAAGTGGCTGCCCATCCCCACCAGCCAGACCTGCTTGTCGAACTCCGCCGTGTCGCGCAGTTCGGGGGCGATCAGGATGCGGCCGGCGCCATCGATCTCGATCTCGCGGGCATTGCCGACGAGGATGCGCTTCAACGCAGCGGAACGCGGATCGAAGCTGGGCGCGGCGAGGATCTTGTCGCGGATCGGCTGCCAGGCGGGCTCGGGGTAGAGCAGCAGACAGCGGTGCGGGTGCGCGGTCAGCACGAGGCGGCCATCGCCGTCTGCGAGCAGGCTGTCGCGATGCCGGGCGGGAATCGCCAGCCGCCCCTTCGCATCCAGACTCAGTTGTGCCGCGCCTTGGAACACAAGCCTCCCCTTTTCCCACTTATCCCCACTTGGCCCCACTTTATTCCACCAATTTGGGGGAGTCAATAGGAAATCGTGAAATTTTTCAGGCGGCACAATGACTTACCGGCGGAGATGGATGTAATTCGTGAAAAGAAAATACTTGCAAATCAATGCACGAAGAAAGGTTCTGAAAGTGGTTTATGAGGAGTGGAGAGGTGGAAGTCCGCCGATAAGCCGGGTTCTGTCGTGGGCAGCCATTCCTCTAGGCCCGTCGTTGCCGACGGGCTCGAGCAGCCTACCCGGGAGCGGCGCGAGCCACGCCATTGCTCCCCTATTTGGCCTTGCCCCGGATGAGGTTTGCCGTGCCGTCCCTGTTACCAGGTCCGCGGTGGGCTCTTACCCCGCCATTTCACCCTTGCCGGCCCGCAAACGGGTTGCGGACTTAGGCGGTATCTTTCTGTTGCACTTTCTGTCGCCTTGGGTCTTTCGACTTGCTGCGCCCGGCCGTTAGCCGGCATCCTGCTCTATGGGGCCCGGACTTTCCTCGTCACCTCGCGGTGCCGCGGCTGCCTGGCGGACTTCCGTCATCAGGATACAGGAATCAGGGATCAGGAATCAGGAATCAGGAATCAGGAAAAGTTTGCCGCGCGAAGCGCGGCCCGGAATCATCTGATTCCTGATTCCTGATCCCTGACTCCTGCTTCCGGCACGAAGGCGAAGGTGCCGTTCTTGACGCGGAAAGATCCGAGCAGTTCGCCGGGTTCCGGCGGCGCTTCCTCGTACTGCTGCATGCGGCAGGTTTGCGTCTCGGCGACATACCAGCGCTTGCCCTGATTGAGGATGTAGGCACCGCCCGGCGTCCGGTAGAGATCGACGCGCACCTTCTCGCCGGCCTTTTTCAGCGGGTAACGCCGTTGGCATTCCGGATAGCGCGTGACGATCAGGTCGAGTTCCCACCCCTCGCTCCAGAAATAGGGCTTGTTGCGCTCCACGGTCAGTGAATGGTTGCCGCCGTCGATCTCATAGCCGGCGGGCTCCTTCGCGCAGGCGACGAGCAAAGGCGTCAGACACAGGCAGAGCAGCAGGCGCGGGTTCATCGCGGATCCTCCAGTTTCCAGCCGACCGTTTCACCTGCCCGCAAAGGCACGAGCACATCGTCGGCGAGATAGGGCAGCGCCTCCGGTGCGCGCCAGGCTTCGCGCACCAGGGTGATCTTCTCCGTATTGCGCGGCAGATTGTAGAAATCGGCGCCGAAGAAGCTCGCGAAGCCTTCGAGCCGGTCGAGCGCGCCGGCGGCTTCGAAAGCCTCGGCATAGAGCTCGATGCCGGCATGGGCGGTATAGCAGCCGGCGCAGCCGCAGGCCGCTTCCTTGGTCTTCTTGCCGTGCGGGGCCGAGTCGGTGCCGAGGAAGAACTTCGAATTGCCCGAGGTGGCGGCGGCGACGAGCGCCTGGCGGTGCGTCTCGCGCTTGAGCACCGGCAGGCAGTAATGGTGCGGGCGGATGCCGCCGGCGAAGATCGCGTTGCGGTTCAACAGCAGGTGATGCGCGGTGAGCGTTGCCGCGACGTGCGGGCCCGCAGACTTTACGAACTCGACGCCGTCCTGCGTCGTGACGTGTTCGAGCACGACTTTGAGCGCCGGAAAATCCTTCAAGAGCGGCGCGAGCACCGAGTCGATGAATACCGCCTCGCGGTCGAAGATGTCGACCGCCGGGTCGGTGACCTCGCCATGCACGAGGAGCGGGACACCGAGCTTCTCCATGCGCGCCAGCGTCGTGCGGCATTTCTTCAGATCGGTGACGCCGGCATCCGAATTCGTCGTCGCGCCGGCCGGATAGAGCTTCACCGCATGCACGAAGCCGCTGGCCTTCGCGCGGTCGATCTCGTCCGGCGGCAGGTTGTCCGTCAGATACAGCGTCATCAAGGGCTCGAAAGTCGGCGCTGGCGAGACGGCACGCAATGCCGCGAGGATGCGCTCGCGATAAGCGGCGGCCTGCGCGACGGTCGTGACCGGCGGCTTGAGGTTGGGCATCACGATCGCGCGCGCGAAGCGCCGTGCCGTGTCGGGCAAGACGGCGCGCAGTGCGTCGCCGTCGCGCAGATGCAGGTGCCAGTCGTCGGGGCGGGTGATCGTCAGCGTTTGCATGACAAGATTTTAGCTGTCCTTCAGTTTCAGCGCCCACGCATAGAGCTCGTTCCTCGCCTGGCCGGTGATCGCCGCGGCGAGCTTGGCCGCCTGCTTGACGGGCAATTCGGCGAGCAGCAGCGTCAGGATGCGCTCCGCCTCGGCGTCGAGCCCTGCGCGGGGCGGCGGCGCGGAGACGAGCAGCACGAATTCGCCGCGCCGCCGGTTTTCGTCGGCGGCGAGCCAGGCCGGCGCGGCGGGGAGCGGCATGCGCTCGATCTGTTCGAACAACTTGGTGATCTCGCGGGCGATGACGATCTCACGATCCGCTTCGAGCAGACCGACGAGATCGGCGACGGTTTCCTCGATGCGGTGCGGCGCCTCGTAGAAGACCAGCGTGGCGGGGATCGCCTTCAGCGCTTCGAGTGCCGTCCGGCGAGCGCCGACTTTCGCGGGCAGGAAGCCGGCGAAGTAAAACGGCCCTTCGAGGCCGGCGGCCGAGAGCGCTGCGATCGCGGCGTTCGGGCCGGGGATGGGGACGACGCGATGGCCCGCCCGTCGCACCGCGGCGACGGCGCGCGCGCCTGGGTCGGAAACGGCCGGTGTGCCGGCATCCGAGATCAGCGCCACCGACTTGCCCGCGGCGAGCAGGGCGATCAGCTTCTCTGCTGCCTGGGCTTCGTTGTGCTCGTGCACTGCCAGCAACGGCGTGCCGATGCCGTAATGGTCGAGCAGCCGCCGCGCGTGGCGCGTGTCTTCGCAGGCGATCGCATCGACGGCCTTCAGTGTCTCCAGCGCGCGCAGCGTGATGTCGCCGAGGTTGCCGATCGGGGTGGCGACGATGAATAATGTGGCGGTCATGAACGGCATTATCCTCCGGAACAGAAAGGCGATCGGCGATGAGGCAGAGGAGGTCGCAGCGCGGCACCTCGCCGCGCACGGTTTGAGGGTCGTCGCGCGCAATTTCCGCGTCAAGGGCGGCGAGCTCGATCTTGTTTGTACCGACGGCAAGACGACCGTGTTCGTCGAGGTGCGCCGTCGCGCCGGCGCCGACTTTGGTGGCGCGGCCTACAGCATCACGCCGACGAAGCAGCGACGGCTGATTCTCGCTGCGCGCCACTGGCTGGCGCAGCAGGGCGAGGGTGCCTGCCGTTTCGATTGCGTGCTGATCGATGGCGGGAAACTGGAGTGGATCAAGGATGCGTTTCGTCTGGATTAGCCTGTTGTGGCTGAGTCTCGCCGCGCATGCCGAGAGCGTCAGAGTGCTGGTGCAAAGTTCGCCGCTCGCCGGCTTCCAGTATCACGCCGGCGCGGCGCTGTGGGAGCGCTTGCACGTCGGCGATCCGCTCGCGCTGGTCCGCGAGCCGGACAATCCCTATGACCCCCGTGCGGTGCGCGTCGAGTGGCAAGGCCGGATGCTCGGCTACCTGCCGCGCGCCGAGAACGAGGCGGTGGCCGCGGCGCTGGATCGCGGCGAGCGCGTCGAAGGCCGCATCGCGGCGCTCGTCCGGCACCGCAATCCCTGGCGCCGGCTGCGGATCGACGTATTTGTGGTTCTTTGAGCGCGCTATTCCCGCCGTGGCGCCTTCCCGCCGCCGGGTAGAATCGGCCGATCATGAATCTGTCCCAACGCATCCAGCAGCAGTTCGAGGAGAGCCTCGCCGTCAAGCAGGCGGCGCTCGACGCACTCGCCGCGCCGCTCGAGGCGGCGGTGCGCCTGATGGCGCAGAGCCTTGTCGCCGGTGGCAAGGTGATGGCCTGTGGCAATGGCGGCTCGGCTGCCGACAGCCAGCATTTCGCCGCGGAGCTCTTGAACCGCTTCGAGAAGGAACGCGCGCCGCTCGCGGCGATTGCGCTGACTACCGACACCTCGACGCTCACTTCGATCGCCAACGATTACGCTTACGAGCAGGTGTTCGCCAAGCAGGTGACGGCGCTCGGCCGCCCCGGCGACGTGCTGCTGGCAATCTCGACCTCGGGCAATTCGCCGAACGTTGCCGCGGCGATCGACGCCGCCCATGCCAAAGGCGTGCGCGTCGTCGCCCTCACCGGCAAGGGGGGCGGAACCATCGGCCGGCAGCTCGGGTCGGATGACGTTCATCTCTGTGTTCCCGCCAGCCGCACGGCGCGCATCCAGGAAGTCCATCTGCTGACGATCCATTGCCTGTGCGACGGCATCGACGCCCTCATCCTCGGAGAAAGCCCATGAACAGACGCACCCTGATCCTGCTCGCCACCCTCTTTCCTCTCTTGTCCGGCTGTTTCGGCGCCGTGGCCGTCGGCACCGGCGTCGGTGTGCTGGCCTATGCCGACCGCCGCACCACCGAAACCCAGGTGACCGACGAAGGCATCGAGCTGCGCGCGGGCAACCGCATTTCGGAAAAATTCGGCAGCAACACCCATGTCAATGTCACGAGCTACAACCGCACCGTGCTCCTGACCGGCGAAGTGCCGGATGCGGCCACCAAGGCGGAAGTCGAGAAGATCGTCGCCGCGGTGCCGAACGTCAAGGCGATCAGCAACGAACTCGCGATCGCCGGCGCCAGCTCGCTCGCCTCGCGCAGCAACGACACCTATCTCACTTCGAAGGTCAAGGCGCGCTTCATCGACGCCAACCAGTTCGCGGCGAATCACGTCAAGGTGGTCACCGAGGCAGGCGTGGTGTATCTGATGGGCCTGGTGACGCAGAAGGAAGCCAACGCGGCGGTCGAGATCGCCCGCACCACCGGCGGCGTGCAAAAGGTCGTGCGCGTCTTCGAGATCATTTCCGAAGCCGAGGCGCAACGCCTCTCCGGCGCCGGCCCGGCCTCTTCCGGCGCGCCGTCGCAGCAGGCGCAGCCCAAGCCGGCGCAGTGATCTACCCGGCCCCGGACTTCGAGCAGAAAATCTGCGCCCCGGCCGAGCTGGCCGTGCGCGCCGCGCGGCTTCCGGCGCCCAGGGTGTTCACCAACGGCTGCTTCGACATCCTCCATCGCGGCCATGTCACCTATCTCGCCCAGGCGCGGCGCTTGGGCGGGAGCCTGATCGTCGCCGTCAATTCGGATGCTTCGGTCAAGCGTCTCGGCAAGGGTGAAGATCGCCCGGTGAATGCGCTCGAAGACCGCATGGCGGTGCTCGCCGCGCTGGAGAGCGTCGCGCTCGTCACCTGGTTCGACGAAGATACGCCCTTGCAGCGCATCCTCGCCTGCCGGCCGGAGATCCTCGTCAAGGGCGGCGACTGGCCGGTGGAGAAAATCGTCGGTGCGGCAGAAGTGCTGGCCTGGGGCGGCCAGGTGCATTCGATCCCCTTCCTGCACACGCGCTCGACGACCGCGCTCCTGGAGAAGATCAGGCGGCTGTAGTGGCCCTGTCGACGGCTTCGCGCACCAGGCCGATGTGCGTGCGCAGGGTGTAGAGCATGTCGCTGAAGGCCAGCGGCACCGGCAGGTGGTTGACCTCGCGTTCGATCGCGTCGATGCGCTTCATCCACTCGGCGCGCGGGAGCTTGCCTGGGTCGGCCTCGAGTTCGGCTTCGAGGAACTTGAGCTCGCCGTAACGCCGGTAGATGCGCGATTTGACGCGCCAGTTGTAGAGCCCGGGCGCGAATTTGAGCACCGGGATCAGCACTGCGAACAGCGGGATCAGCATCACCACCATGCGATCGACCAGCGTCGCCGCCCAGAACGGCAGGAAGCGCTGCAGCCAGGGCTTGCCGGATTTGTAGAAGCGCTGCGCTTCGGGCGAGAGCGGAAAATCATAGCTGCCCGCGGCGGTGGGCCGGGGGAATTCGCCGGCCCGCTGGAAGATGCCTGCGCCGCCATGCGCCTCGGACATCGCCTGCATCAGCAAGTCGACCAGTGCCGGATGGGTGTCGCCGCGCACCACCAGGGTGGCCATCGGCGCCAGCAGCTCGACATCGGTCGGCGGCTGGTCGGCGGCGAAGTCGATCGCGCCGCGCGGCAGCACCCGCTTGGAAAGATAGGGAAACAGGCGCGTGTAGGCTTCGGCATGCACGAGATTCATCAGCCGCACGCCGGGCGTGTGCAGCAGCGTCCAGACCGTCGCCGACTGCGTCGGGCCGACGACGAAGGCGGCGTCGATGCGCTTTTGCGTGAATGCTCGCGCGAGGTCCAGGCCGCCTTGCTCGATCAGCCGCGTGTTGCTGCCGTCGATCTGGCTGACGGAGAGCAACTGATCGGCGAGGTAATGGGTGCCGCTGCCGGGGGCGCCGATCGCGATGCGCCTGCCTTTCAGATCGATGAGCCGGGAAGGCGTGCCGAGCTCCGCGCGAGTGAAGATCCACAGCGGTTCGTAGTAGAGATTGCCGAGCGAGAGCAGATCGTCGTCTTCCTGCACGCGCGCGGTGCCGCCCTGGATGAAGGCGGCGTCGATCTGCTGTTCGGGATCGCGCAGCCGCGCGAGGTTTTCGAGCGAGCCGGCCGAGGGCTTTTCGATGACGGTGACGCCATAGTGCGCCAGCACGTCTTTGTAGACGGCCGCGAAACGCTGATAGGCGCCTCCTGCGGCGCCGGTCGAGATCGTCAGCGTATCCGGTGGTGCGGGACGGATGAAGCGTGAGGCGATGAGGAAGCCGGCGATCACCAGCAACAGCAGCGGCAGACCGACGATCAAGAGGTCGCGCAGAGAATATTCCCGCAGCCGCCGCAGCTTTTTCATGCCCCGGTCAGAACGGGATGTCGTCCTCGACATCGTTGAAACCGGCGCTGGCGGGAGATGGCGTTGCCGGCCGTGCCGCCGGACGGTTGCCGTTGTCGCGGGGCGCATCGCTGCCGCCCATGCCGGAGCGAGAGCCGAGCATCTGCATCTCCTGGGCCTCGATCTCGGTAGTGTAGCGGTCCTGCCCGTCCTGGCCCTGCCATTTGCGCGTGCGCAGCCGGCCTTCGATATAGACCTGCGAGCCTTTCTTCAGATACTGGCCGGCGATTTCGGCGAGCTTGCGGTAGAAGACGACGCGGTGCCATTCGGTGAGTTCCTTCTTCTCGCCGGTGGTCTTGTCCTTCCAGCTCTCGGTGGTGGCGAGGCGGATGTTCGTCACGGCATCGCCGTTCGGCAGATAGCGGACCTCCGGATCCGCGCCGAGGTTGCCCACCAGAATCACTTTGTTCACCGATGCCATGTTGCCTCCCTAGTTCGTTCGTGGTTGCGGCGGCTGCAGGCGGAGCGCCAGCATGAGCCAGAGGATGCCGATGCCTGCACAGCTTGCATGCACTGCGCCGGCGCCGAGGTGTTTCATCAGCCAGCCGCCCAGTGCCCCGCCGAGAAACAGGCCGATAGATTGCGTCGTATTGTAAATGCCCAGCGCGGCCCCCTTGGCGGCCGGTGGCGCGAGACGCGAAATCAGCGAAGGCTGCAAGGCTTCGAGGATGTTGAAGGCGACGAAGAACAGCAGCAGCCACAGGCCCGTGAGCCAGACGCCGCCACCGGTCAAGGCCAGGCCGCCCTGCACGAGGATCAGCAGCGCCACGGCGCCGGCGTAGATCGAGCGCATGCGGCCTTTTTTCTCGGCAGCGATGATCGCCGGGATCATCACCGCAAAGGACAGCAGCACCGCCGGCAGGTAGACCTTCCAGTGCTCCCCGCCGGCCAGTCCGGCGGAAACCAGCGCCGCGGGCACGACGACCCACAGCGCGGTCTGCATCAGGTGCAGCGCGAACACGCCGAAATTGAGGCGCGCGAGCCCACCGTCGAACAGCACGGCGGAGAAGGGCGGGCGTTCGTGCGTGTCGAAAGTCGGCGCTGGCGGGACGGCACCGAACAGCAGCACGATGGCGCCGAGCGCGAGACAGCCGATCAGCACGAACAGGCCGGACAAGCCCAGCGCGGCCGCCAGCGGCGGTGCGATCACCAGCGAGGCGGCGAAGACCAGGCCGATCGAGGCGCCGATCATCGCCATTACCTTGGTGCGGTGCTGCTCGCGCGTGAGGTCGGCCGCCAGCGCCGAGACGGCGGCCGAGATCGCCCCGGCGCCCTGGAGCACGCGGCCGACGATCATGACGTGAATGTCGGGCGCGGCCGCGGCGACGAAGCTGCCGGCGGCGAACAGCAGCAGGCCGAAGACGATCACCGGCTTGCGGCCGAAACGGTCGGAGGCGATGCCGAAGGGAATCTGCAGGAAGGCCTGCGTCAGCCCATAGGCGCCGAGCGCCAGGCCGACCAGCGCCACGTCGTCGCCGCCGGGCAGCTCGCGCGCCAGTAGCGCGAAGACCGGCAGGACGAGGAACAGGCCGAGCATGCGCAGGCCGAAGATCGCAGCGAGCACGGCGCCGGTGCGCCGCTCGGCGGAGGTCATGGGATCAGAGGTCGGGGAGTGCATGTCAAAGATCCTCGGGCATGATCAGGTCGAGCGGCACATGTCCGTTACGGCGATAAACGCGAAAGTCGCGGTCCAGGGTGCACAGCGGACCAGGCCGGGTTTCCGCCAGCCGCACCAAGCAGGCATCCGCCAGGGACATAGGCAGGTTCGCATAACGCTGCATCAAGGATGCGAGTGCCCCCGCCTCCTGTTCGAGGGAAAGGCCGATGCGCAGCGCACCCTGGCTCAGCTTGGCCAGTACGCGGTCCGGCGAGACACCCGCCCGCGCCAGCAGGAAACAGCTTTCCGCCAGCACCGCTTCGCAGGTCAGCGCCGGCGGCACGAAGGTTTCGAATTGTCGTACGGCCCATTCATGGTGACGTTCGCCGGGACAAAAATAGGCTACCAGCGGCCCGGTATCGAGCAGGACGCCACGCAGCATCTCAGCGCCCGAAGCCTTCCAGATGCTTCGGATTCGATGCGTAGTCGGGCGGCGTCGGTTCCGCCACGCCGCAGCAGTCGCGCATCATTTCGTGCAAGGAGACGGGTGACGCACACTCGGGCTGCTCCAGCACACGGCGCAGGCCTTCCTCGACCAAGTCCTTGAACTTGCGTCCTCGCAAGGCGGCCTCCGCTTTGGCACGGCGGAAAATTTCATCGGAAAGTTCGATCGTCGTTCTCATAAAAACATTAAAGCATAAAGCTGCATGGCTAGCCGCAACCTTCAGTGCCGCCAGACGCGCAGGCCCCGGTGTGTTTCGAGGACGTCGAAATCGGCGTCGCTGTGCAGCAGCGCGTAGCCGTGTTCGATGCAGAAGCTGGCAAGCAGGACGTCGATCGGACTACGGATTGTAATGCCCAGGCTGCGCAATGCCCGGTAATGCTCGGCGGCAGCCAGCGCATTGTCGGCGCCTCCGATGGCCACGACCGGCAGCGCCGCCAGCGCGCGTTTTGCCGCAAGAAAATCCTCGGGATGGCGAAAGCCGCGCAGCACCTCGAACAAGGTCAGATCGGCCATTTCGAGCGGAGCAGCGCCGTCGGCGAGCAGGTCGCACAGGCGGTCGACGGCCGGCGTGTCGCGGCCGTTGAAGAAGTCGATCCAGACCGAGGCATCGACGAGGATCATCGAGGCTCGTCCGTCTTGGCGCCGTAAGGCTGGGTGGGCTCCATCAGCAAGTGGCCGGCGGCGGGGGCGGCGTCTTCCCAGCGCAGCTTGCCGCGCAGGGCGAGGAGGTCGCGATAAGCCGCCTGTCGTGCCAAGAGCCGCAAGCCGGCATCGACCGCTTCCTTCTTTGTCTTGAACGGCCCGGCCTTCATCGCCTGGGCCACGAGTTCGTCGTCGAGGATGATGTTGGTGCGCATAAGGTGTATGGAAAGATTCACATGATGCGCATCATATGCCAATTCAGCATATTCCACAACGGATCAGCGCTGGCGAGACGGCGCGAATTTTCTTATAGTGTCCGGTTCCCCACTCAGACCGACCAGCCATGGAAGAAATCCGCATCCGCGGCGCGCGCACCCACAATCTCAAGAACATCAACCTCGACCTGCCGCGCAACAAGCTCACCGTGATCACCGGGCTGTCCGGTTCCGGCAAGTCTTCGCTCGCCTTCGACACGCTCTACGCCGAGGGCCAGCGCCGCTATGTCGAATCGCTCTCGGCCTATGCCCGCCAGTTCCTGCAGTTGATGGAAAAACCGGACGTCGATCTGATTGAGGGACTGAGTCCGGCGATCTCCATCGAGCAGAAGGCCACCAGCCACAACCCGCGCTCGACCGTCGGCACCGTCACCGAGATCCACGACTACCTGCGCCTGCTCTACGCGCGTGCCGGCCAACCGCATTGCCCCGAGCACGGCGTCGCGCTTGAGGCGATGAGTGTGGCGCAGATGGTCGATCATGTGCTCGCGCTGCCCGAAGACACGAAGCTGATGATCCTCGCGCCGGTGGTGGCCAACCGCAAGGGCGAGCAGCTCGACCTGTTCGCCGAACTCAAGGCGCAGGGCTTCGTGCGCCTGCGCGTCGACGGCAAGGTGCATGACATCGACGCGCTGCCCAAGCTCGCCAAGTCTCAGAAGCATTCGGTCGACGTCGTCGTCGACCGGCTGAAAGTCCGCGCGGATCAGCGCCAGCGCCTCGCCGAGAGCTTCGAGACGGCGCTCACCCATGCCGAAGGCCGCTGCATCGCCGTCGAGATGGACACCGGCGTCGAGCACCTCTTTTCGGCCAAGTTCGCCTGCCCGCATTGCGGCTATGCGCTGCAGGAGCTCGAGCCGCGGCTCTTTTCGTTCAACAACCCGATGGGCGCCTGCCAGACCTGCGATGGCTTAGGGGAAATCCAGTTCTTCGATCCGGCGCGCGTGGTCGCTTACCCGCACCTGTCGCTCGCCGCCGGCGCGATCAAAGGCTGGGACAAGCGCAACCAGTTCTATTTCCAGATGATCGACTCGCTCGCCGCGCACTACGGCTTCGACACCGACACGCCTTTCGAGGCGCTGCCTGAAGCCGTGCGCCAGATCGTGCTCTACGGCTCGGGCCGCGAGACGATCCGCTTCAAGTATCTGAACGAGAAGGGCCAGCGCTTCGAGCGCGCGCATACCTTCGAGGGCATCATCCCGAACCTCGAGCGCCGTTACCGCGAGACCGACAGCGTGATGGTGCGCGAGGAACTGGCGAAATACCTGAACCACAAGCCCTGCCCGGAGTGCAGCGGCGCGCGCCTGCGGCGGGAAGCGCGCCATGTCCTCGTCGGCGGCAAGACGATCACCGACGTGAGCCGCATGAGCCTGATCGACTGCCGCGACTTCTTCAACCTGCTCGCGCTCACCGGCCACCGCGCCCAGGTCGCCGAGAAGATCGTCAAGGAGATCACCAGCCGGCTCACCTTCCTGATCAACGTCGGCCTCGATTACCTCTCGCTCGACCGCTCGGCCGAGACGCTCTCGGGCGGCGAAGCGCAGCGCATCCGCCTCGCCTCGCAAATCGGCTCGGGCCTCACCGGCGTGATGTATGTGCTCGACGAGCCGAGCATCGGCCTGCACCAGCGCGACAACACGCGGCTCTTGCAGACGCTCGCCTCCTTGCGCGATCTGGGCAACACGGTGATCGTCGTCGAACACGACCAGGAAGCGATCGAATCGGCCGACCACGTCGTCGACATGGGGCCGGGTGCGGGCGAACATGGCGGGCGCGTCGTCGCGCAGGGCACGCCGAAAGAAGTCGAGGCGAACCCCGAATCGCTCACCGGCGCGTATCTTTCCGGCCGGCGCAGGATCGAAGTGCCGAAAAAGCGCACGCCGCCCAATCCGGCGCGGCAGCTGAAAATCCTCGGCGCCACCGGCAACAACCTGAAGCACGTCGATCTGGAAATCCCCGTCGGCCTCTTCACCTGCATCACCGGCGTCTCGGGCTCGGGCAAATCGACGCTGATCAACGACACGCTCTATGCGGCCGCCGCGCGCCATCTCTACGGCTCAGCGCTCGAACCCGCGCCGCACGCGGAGATTCTCGGCCTCGAATTCTTCGACAAGGTCATCAACGTCGATCAAAGCCCGATCGGCCGCACGCCGCGCTCGAACCCGGCGACCTACACGGGGCTCCTGACGCCGATCCGCGAACTCTTCGCCAATGTTCCGCAGGCGCGCGAAAGAGGCTACGGGCCGGGGCGTTTTTCGTTCAACGTCAAGGGCGGCCGTTGCGAAGCCTGCCAAGGCGACGGCATGATCAAGGTCGAGATGCACTTCCTGCCCGACATCTTCGTGCCCTGCGACGTCTGCCACGGCAAGCGCTACAACCGCGAAACACTGGAAATCCGCTACAAGGGCAAGACGATTTATGAAGTCTTGCAGATGTCGGTCGAGGAAGCCTACGCCTTCTTCGAGCCCGTGCCCGTCGTCGCACGCAAACTGCAGACGCTGATCGACGTCGGCCTCTCTTACATCCAGCTCGGGCAAAGCGCGACGACGCTCTCCGGCGGCGAGGCGCAGCGCGTCAAGCTCGCGCTCGAACTTTCCAAGCGCGACACCGGCCGCACGCTCTACATCCTCGACGAGCCGACCACCGGGCTCCACTTCCAGGACATCGAGCTGCTGCTCAAAGTCCTGCATCGCCTGCGCGATGCCGGCAACACGATCGTCGTCATCGAGCACAATCTCGACGTCATCAAGACGGCGGACTGGCTCGTCGATCTCGGTCCCGAAGGCGGCGAGGGCGGCGGGCGCATCATCGCCACGGGCACGCCGGAGGCGGTGGCCCAAGCGGCCTGCAGCCATACCGGCCGCTATCTGGCGCCGATTCTGGGCGCGCCCAAGCGGAAAAAGTAAAATTTCTTTTGATGCGGGTGTATTGTTCCCAACCGGAGGATCGAGTCATGACCGCTTTGCCAAAAAAGAAACTGCTGCTGTCCGAAGAGGACTATCTCGCCGGGGAAGAGGGCAGCGACGTTCGGCATGAATATCTCGCGGGCGAGGTCTATGCGATGAGCGGCGCTTCAGCGCGGCACAACCTGATTTGTGGGAATTTATTTGCCGCGTTGCACCGCCACCTGGCCGGCGGCCCCTGCCGCGTCTTCATGAGCGACCTGAAGGTGCGCCTGAAGGTGCTGGAGGATGTCTATTACTACTATCCGGACGTGATGGTCGCCTGCAGACCCGAAGATAATGCCAGCCACTATCGCGAACAACCCTGCGTGATCGTCGAGGTGATGTCGGAAACCACCGAGCGCATCGACCGCCGCGAAAAGGCGCTGGCCTACCGTGAAATTCCCGCACTCGAAGAATACGTGCTGATCGGCCAGGACAAGCCCGAAATCATCATTTACCGGCGCGCCGACGGCTGGGCCAGCGAACGGCCGACGCCTGACGGCCAATTGACCCTGAAATGTCTTTCCTTCAGCATGCCAGTGGCGGCACTCTATTCAGGAACAGACGTCATTTCCGCTACGTAATAGAATTGCGCTTTCTACGAAAAAAGAAAGGGCGCCATGAACCTCAAAAGCCTCTCCGTCGCGGAATTGAACAAGCTCAAAAAGGCCGTCGACAAGGAAATCGAGAATCGTAAAAATCTAAGCCGCAACAAGGCGTTGGGAGAAATCAAGAGCATCGCGGCGAAATATGGACTGAAATTGGACGAGCTGGTCGGAGTCACGGCCAGCCGCGCCAAGCTACGCAAATCCCGGGCAAAAAAAGCCTCTGCCCAGGCAGAAAAGAAAGTGCTTTACCGTCACCCCGAAAATCCGCAATTGACCTGGAGCGGTGGGCGCGGCCGCCGGCCGCAGTGGGTGAAGGACTGGCTGGCCGCAGGCCGCAGCCTCGACGAAGCGAAGGCCGCTGGATGACGATTCTCGTCACCGGCGGTGCGGGGTTTATCGGCAGCAACTTCGTTCTCGACTGGCTTACCCAGTCCGAAGAGCCGGTCGTCAATCTCGACAAGCTCACCTACGCTGGCAACCTGGAGAATCTCGCGAGCCTCGAAGGCGATGCGCGCCACATCTTCGTCCAGGGCGACATCGGCGACTACGCACTCGTCTCGCGTTTGCTTGCCGAGCACCGGCCACGGGCGATCGTCAACTTCGCCGCCGAATCGCATGTCGACCGCAGCATCCACGGCCCCGGCGACTTCATCCAGACCAACGTCGTCGGCACCTACCAGCTGCTCGAAGCCGCGCGCGGCTATTGGAACGATCTGCCCAAAGCGGAGAAATCCGCCTTCCGCTTCCTGCACGTCTCCACCGACGAAGTCTATGGCTCGCTCGGGCCTCACGACCCACCCTTTACTGAAACCCATCCGTATCAGCCGAACAGCCCCTACTCGGCGAGCAAAGCCGCCTCGGATCACCTCGTGCGCGCCTGGCACCACACCTACGGCCTGCCGGTGCTCACCACCAACTGCAGCAACAACTACGGCCCCTACCAGTTCCCCGAGAAGCTCATCCCGCTGATGATCGTCAATGCCCTGGCCGGCAAGCCCCTGCCGATCTACGGCGACGGCATGAACGTGCGCGACTGGCTCTATGTCACCGACCACTGCAGCGCGATTCGCCGCGTGCTCGAAGCCGGCCGTGTCGGCGAGACCTACAACATCGGCGGCTGGAACGAAAAGCCCAACCTCGAGATCGTGCGCACGATCTGCAAATTGCTCGACGATCTGCGCCCCCGCGCCGACGGCCCAAGCTACGCTACCCAGATCGCCTATGTGAAAGACCGTCCCGGCCACGACCGGCGCTATGCAATCGATGCCAGCAAGATCGCGCGCGAACTCGGCTGGAAGCCCGCCGAGACCTTCGAGACCGGCATCCAGAAAACGGTGCAGTGGTATCTCGATCACCCCGACTGGGTGCAACACGTGCAAAGCGGCAGCTATCGCGAGTGGATCGGCAGGCAATATGGGACTTGAGGGAAACGCTGAATAAATTGCTGCGCGGGCGGTCTGCTGCGTTGCGCGGTGCTCGGAACCTCGCCTAACTACGAGTTAGGTCTCGGTTCCTGCGCTCCGTGCGCCTTGCATCCCATCCCGCTCGCTGCTTTCTTCAGCGTTTCCTGAGAGGATTTTAAAAGCATCCTCTTCTATATCAGAAAGAATATAATGAAAAAATGAAGCCGATTCGCTTCCTTGGCGATTCGCTCAAACGATTGCGCGCATTTCCCGATGACGCGCGTCAAGATGTCGGTTTCCAATTGGATCGTGTGCAGCGCGGTGAGCAGCCCGATGATTTCAAGCCGATGCCGTCGATCGGGCCGGGCGTGGAAGAGTTGCGCGTGTGGAGCGAGGCGGGTACCTACCGCGTGGTTTACACGGCGCGGCTTGTTGATGCTGTCTACGTGCTGCATGCTTTCCAGAAGAAGACGCAGCAGACAGCAAGAGCCGATATCGAGCTAGCAAAGGAGCGATTCGCGCAGCTGAAGAGGACAATATCATGAGCGTCAAGAGCGAAACTTTTGACAACGTGTGGGATGCAATTGCCGACACGCCAGAAGAGGCGGCCAACCTGCGCGCTCGCTGCGATCTGATGCGCGAGATTTCGCGTATCGTTGCCGAGCATGGCTGGACACAGATCGAAGCCGCCAGGCACTGTGGAATCACCCAGCCGCGCATGAATGACTTGCTGCGCGGACGCATTTCCCGTTTCTCCCTCGATGCCTTGGTCAACATCGCTACTCGACTGGGGCAGAGGGTGCATGTTGAGCTCGAGGCGGCGTGAGCAGTAAAGCGAATGGGGTGTAGCGCAACAATCCTGCTCACCGGCAAGAACGGCCAGGTCGGCTTCGAGCTGCAGCGCGCGCTCGCCCCCTTGGGCGAGATCGTCGCCGTCGATCATGCCGACTGCGACCTTGCCCAGCCCGACGCGATCCGTCGCCTGGTGAAAGAGGTCGAACCGCAGATCATCGTCAACCCGGCCGCTTACACCGCCGTGGACAAGGCAGAGGCCGAACCGGCACTCGCGCAGGCGATCAATGGCGTGGCACCCGGCCTCTTCGGCGAGGAAGCGAAAAGACTCGATGCGCTCGTCGTGCATTACTCCACCGACTATGTCTTCGACGGCACGAAGACCGGTCCCTACACCGAAGACGATGCGCCGAACCCGCTCAACGTCTATGGCCGCACCAAGCTCGCCGGCGAGCAGGCATTGATCGCGAGCGGCGCGAAGCACCTGATCTTTCGCACCAGCTGGGTGTTCGGCGCGCATGGCGGCAATTTCGCCAAGACCATGCTCCGGCTCGCCGCCGAGCGCGAAAGCCTCAAGATCGTCGCCGACCAGTTCGGTGCGCCGACTTCCGCCGCGCTGATCGCCGACGTCACCGCGCAGATTCTTGGCCAATACCTGCGGTGCCGTCCCGCCAGCGCCGATTTTGCGTATGGGCTTTACCACCTTACCGCCGGCAGCCGCACGAGCTGGCATGAATACGCCCAGGAGGTCGTGCGCCTGGCCCGGACTGCGGGCAAGCCGCTCAAGCTCGGCCCGGAGGACATCCAGGCCATCACCACCGCCGACTATCCGCTGCCGGCCCGTCGGCGGGCCAACTCCTGCCTCGACACGACGAAGCTGCGGAATACCTTCGGCCTCGTGCTGCCCGACTGGCGGCAGGGGTTGCGACATGTCATGATTCAGCTCCTATCGGATCGGTGAGCCATGCGGCTGACAGCGCAACAAATCGCGAACATACGCGCCATCGTCGCCGAATTGGCGGGCGACGATGCCATCGTGCGCCTCTTTGGATCGCGTCTGGATGACACGGCCAAAGGGGGCGATGTCGATCTGCTGGTGGAGGTTCCTCATGCCGTCGAAGCACCGGCTCCCCTGGCGGCACGCATCGCCGGGCGTGTGAGCCGCGCGCTCGACGGGCGCAAGGTCGATGTCGTGCTCGCCGCGCCGAATCTGCTCTCGCTGCCGATCCACGAAGCCGCGCGCAGGCAGGGGGTGGCGCTGTGATCGTCGATCCGCGCGCCGCTGCGCGTCTGCAAATGCTCGTGCGCCTCGTCGAGCGGGAAATCGCGCGCCTGGAAACCACTGACCGCCGCTTGTTCGCGCAGCCCTTCACTGTGGAACGCGCCTGCTCGCTCGCCGAAGACGAGGACCTCGCCGAGCGGGTCGAGGCCTTCGTCTCCCGCTTTGGCCGTCTGCAAGACACCGTGGGCGACAAGCTGCTGCCCGCTTACCTGGCGGCGCATGGCGAGCGCCTAGCCACCTTCGTCGACAACCTCGACCGCGCCGAGCGGCTTGGCCTGATCGACGATGCCCAGGCCTGGATCGACATGCGCAAGCTGCGCAACCAAATGGTGCATGAGTATGTCGAGGATCCGCTCGTGCTGGCTTCGGCGCTCGAAGCCGCGCATGTCTTCGTGCCCTCCCTCGTTGCCGTCGCCCGGCGACTGATTTCCGCTTGACATGACGCTTATGACCCGCAAAGGCCTCATCCTCGCCGGCGGCGCCGGAGTGTGTCGATCATCGTCGTCAGGATGCGCTTATGCCTGAAATCAGCCGATTTCTGGGGATTGTAATTTGCATGTATTTCGACGAACACAACCCGCCCCATATCCATGTCCGCTACAACGAACACAGAGCCGTCATGGCGATAGAAAATGGCAACGTGTTGGCAGGATACCTTCCTGCGCGTGTCCGTGGTCTTGTCGAGGAATGGGCTGAAATGCACACGGCGGAATTGCTCGCGATGTGGGAAAGCAAGGACTTTCATAAGATCGAGCCATTGGTTTAGGAGGAAAGATGATTGCCGTCAAATCAGCAAAGTATCTGTCCGGCCACAAGCTTTGGGTCGAGTTCAATACGGGTGAGGCGGGGGAAGTCGACCTTGCGGACCTGGTGAGCAACTATCCGGCTGCAGCACCCCTGCACGATACCGCGACGTTCGCGGCATTCCAACTGGATGACTGGCCAACGCTCGTGTGGCCCTGCGGCTTTGATGTGTCACCGGAAACCCTTTACGAACTGGCGACTGGCAAAGTGCCTGTCTACCTAAGGCCATCCGTGGAGATGGCCGCGTGACCCGCAAAGGCCTCATCCTCGCCGGCGGCGCCGGCACGCGCCTGCATCCGGCCACGCTGTCGGTCTCCAAGCAGCTCCTGCCGGTGTATGACAAACCGATGATCTACTACCCACTCTCCACGCTGATGCTGGGGGGTATCCGCGAGATTCTGATCATCTCCACGCCGCAGGACACGCCACGCTTCGCGCAGCTACTCGGCGACGGCAGCCAGTGGGGCCTCGAGCTCGAATACGCCGTGCAGCCCAAGCCCGAAGGGCTGGCGCAGGCCTTCCTCATCGGCGCCGACTTCATCGGCGAGAGTCCCTGCACCCTGGTGCTCGGCGACAACATCTTCTACGGCCACGATCTGCACGTCCAGCTCGAGCGCGCCGGCGCGCGCAGCGAGGGCGCCACCGTCTTCGCCTATCACGTGCAGGATCCGGAACGCTATGGCGTCGTCGAATTCGATGCCGCGGGCCGCGCGATCAGCATCGAAGAAAAACCGCGCCAGCCCAAATCCAGCTACGCGGTCACCGGCCTCTACTTCTACGACCGCCATGTGGTCGAGCGGGCGAGATCGCTCAAACCCTCGGCGCGCGGCGAGCTGGAAATCACCGACCTCAATCGCCTCTACCTCGAAGCCGGCCAGCTCGACGTCGAGATCATGGGCCGCGGCTACGCCTGGCTCGACACCGGCACGCACGACAGCCTGCTCGAAGCCGGGCAATTCATCGCCACCCTCGAAAAACGCCAGGGGCTCAAAGTCGCCTGCCCCGAGGAAATCGCCTTCCGTCAGGGTTGGATCGACGCCGACCAGGTGAGGAAGCTCGCCCAGCCGCTGGCGAAGAATGGCTATGGGCAGTATCTGTTGCGGCTGATCGAGGAACGGGTGTTATGATTGATATGGTCGAAACGATCATTCTGGTCAGATTGCCATGATTACCGAAACCAATGCCGTCACCTTTCGCAAGAACCTCGGCGAAATGCTGAATCTCGTTCAGTTTCGCCGCGACAGCGTGTTGATCAAAAAAGACGGCAAACCGGTGGCGGCGCTGGTGGATGCGCGCCTGTTCGAGCGCATCCGGCGGATGCAAGGGCGTTTCGACGAGCTCTGCCGGCGCATCGAGAGCGGGTTTGCCGGAGTTCCCGAAGCCGAAGGTCTGGCCGAAATCGACGCTGCGGTCGCTGCGGAACGACGCAAGTAAAAATGATTCGTGTCGTACTCGACACGAATGTCCTGCTTTCCGGCATCGCTTATCCTGGCAGCATCCCGGGGCGCATCGTTTCGGCATGGTCACTGGGGTCCATCGAGGTCATTCTGTCCGGTTTCATCATCGACGAATTACGTCGCGTGCTGCCGCGGCTTGCAGGGCGTCACGGCATGACGCCTGCGGAAATGGACGACTTCGTCGACATTCTGGCCCTGCAATGCGAACTGGTCGAACCGCGTGAAGAGGATGTGGCGTTGTTAGGCGACGCTTGCGATATCCCCGTATTGGGAGCGTTGCTTGCCGCGCTCGAGGCCGGTAACGAGACACTCTGCCTGATCACCGGCGACAAAGACTTGCTGGCCTTGGCCGACCGTTATCCGATCGTGACACCGGCGCAATTCTGGGCACGGCATGGTGGCCTTTGACATCAAAAGTTGCAAATTTTGCGGATCACGATGTGATAGCATCATGATGCGTTGATGATAGGGCAAGCCATGAGGACGACACTGGATATCGACGAGGACGTGTTGAATGCCGCCAAGTCATTGGCGCGGCAGCAGAGAAAATCAGCGGGTCAGATCGTCTCCCAGCTCCTGCGGGAGGCATTGACGGGCCAGGCGAGCCCGCAGCGCGAGGGCGGCAGAGCATCCGTAGCGGGGTTTCGACCCTTCACGGGCGGCGGCAAGCTCGTCACCAACGACGAAGTCAATGCCTTACGCGAGCAGGAAGGCGTTTGATGCGAGCCTTGCTCGATGTGAATGTGCTGATCGCATTGCTGGATGCCCACCACGTGCACCATCGCCGCGCTACCGAGTGGATGGAAGAAAATGCAGCGTCCGGCTGGGCATCCTGCCCTCTCACGCAAAATGGCTGCATCCGCATCATGTCGCAGCCGCGATATCCCAATCCGGTGCCGGCGGGTGCCGTGGCTGAACGCTTGCAGGAAGCGGCTGCGTTACCGCTACATCAATTTTGGGAAGACGATATCAGCCTATTGACGCCCGGCCTGATCGACTGGCACCACATTCTCGGTTCGCGCCAGGTGACTGATGCGTATCTCTTGGCGCTGGCCGTGAAGCACCAGGGCCGGCTGGTGACGCTCGATAAGGGCATCCCCTTGCAAGCCGTCACGGGCGCCAGCCAGGCCAACCTCACCGTGATTGCCTGATGAAGGCCACCCCCACCGCCATCCCCGACGTGCTGCTCCTCGAGCCGAAAGTCTTCGGTGATGCGCGCGGCTTCTTTTTCGAGAGCTACAACCGCCAGGCCTTCAAGGCCGCCACCGGACTCGATCCCGCCTTCGTGCAGGACAATCACTCGAAAAGCGTCAAAGGCGTGCTGCGCGGCCTGCACTACCAGCTGCCGCCCAAGGCGCAAGGCAAACTCGTGCGCGTGGTGCAAGGCGAAGTCTTCGACGTCGCCGTCGACCTGCGCCGATCCTCGTCCACCTTCGGCCGCTGGGTCGGCGAAATCCTCTCCGCCGAAAACAAAAAGCAGCTCTGGATCCCCCCTGGCTTCGCCCACGGCTTTCTCACGCTCTCCGACACCGCCGAATTTCTCTACAAGACCACCGACTACTATTCCCCCGAGCACGAGCGCGCCATTCGCTGGGACGACCCGGCCCTTGCCATCCCCTGGCCGCTCGACGGCGAGCCGATCCTCGCCGCCAAGGACGCCGCCGCGCCGTTTTTTGATCGGGCGGAACTGCCATAATTTTTAGATTCAAGAAAATTTCTTGAATCTGCACGGACATTCCCTGCCAATCCGGGTGCCGTCTCGGCGATGCTCGCGGCCGCTTTGCCCCCGCCTACGGGGGGTCCTCCTCCGCTGCTCGCATCTTCAGCGCCAGACTTTCGTCTGGCAGACTAACTCGAGTTGGGTCACCGGAGGTTGTCATGCTGACCGTCAACATTCACGACGCAAAAGACCAATTGTCGCGCCTGGTCGAGCAGGCGCGGGTTGAAGGCTTGACGCTGCTGACGGCGGACAAGACCGTAGCCCAACACGGCAAACCGGTGCTCAAGGGCTGAAGTCGGGGCCGATCTATGCCTAAAGTTATAACCTATTGAGTTTCTGCAAGAATTTTTCATTCCCCTTGCACAAGCGAGGGGTTGCCGCTCTATAATCGCGCCCGCGTTCAATGGCTGAACGCTGTGACAGTGCCGTGCTCGACCCCGCCACCCACTACCGGATCCTGAAGCTGCTCGAACAGAATCCCGCCGCCAGCCAGCGCGAGCTCGCCCGCGCGGCGGGCGTGAGCTTGGGCAAGCTCAACTACTGCTTGAAAGCTCTCATCGCCAAAGGGCTCGTCAAGGCCGAAAACTTCCGCAGGAACCCCAACAAGCTCGGCTATCTCTACGTGCTCACGCCGCAAGGTATTGCCGAGCGCGCGCGGCTCACCGTCGAATTCCTGCGCATCAAGGAACGCGAAGTCGAAGAACTGCGCGCCGAGATCGAGGCGATGCGGCAGAAAGTCGGCGCTGAAGCCACGAGCAGCGGAGGGGGGCCCGCCGTAGGCGGGGGCGTAGCGTTCGCGAGCGGCGCCGGGACGGCATTGCAGTTCAAAGGAAGCTACGAATCATGACCAAAAAAGCCCTCATCACCGGCATCACCGGCCAGGACGGCGCCTACCTCGCCGAATTCCTTCTGAACAAAGGCTACGAGGTGCACGGCATCAAGCGCCGCACCAGCCTCTTCAACACCGACCGGATCGACCACCTCTATCACGACCGGCACGAAGCTGGCCTACCGTTCTACCTGCACCACGGCGACATGACCGATTCCTCCTCGCTGATCCGCATCATCCAGCAGGTACAGCCGGACGAAATCTACAACCTCGCCGCTCAGAGCCACGTCGCCGTCTCTTTCGAGGAGCCCGAATACACTGCCAATTCCGATGCCTTGGGTGTCTTGCGCCTACTCGAAGCCATCCGCATCCTGGGGCTAGAGAAGAAAACCCGCTTCTACCAAGCCTCGACCTCCGAGCTCTTCGGCCTCGTCCAGGAGATTCCTCAGAAGGAAACCACCCCCTTCTACCCGCGCAGCCCCTACGCCGTCGCCAAGCTCTACGGTTACTGGATCGTCGTCAATTACCGCGAGGCCTACGGGATGTATGCCTGCAACGGCATTCTCTTCAACCACGAATCGCCCATCCGGGGCGAGACCTTCGTCACGCGCAAGATCACCCGGGCGCTGGCCCGCATCAAGCTCGGCCTGCAAGACTGCCTGTATCTGGGCAATCTCGACGCGAAGCGCGACTGGGGCCACGCCCGCGATTACGTTGAAGCCATGTGGCTCATGCTCCAGCAGGAACAGCCCGAAGACTTCGTCATCGCCACCGGCGAGCAATACAGCGTGCGCGACTTCGTCAATGCTGCCGCCAGGGAACTCGGCTTGAGTATCCGCTGGCAAGGGCAGGGAATCGACGAAAAAGGCTACGACGCGCACGGCAAGTGCATCGTCGCCGTCGATCCGCGTTACTTCCGCCCCACCGAAGTCGAAACCCTGCTCGGCGATGCGAGCAAGGCCAAAGCCAAGCTCGGCTGGCAGCCCAATATCACTTTCGACCAGCTGGTTGCCGAAATGGTGCGCGAAGACCTCAAGGCCGCCGAGCGCGACGAACTCGTCAAGAAGCATGGCTACAAGGCCATGGACTATCACGAGTAAGTGCCGTCCCGCCAGCGCCGACTTTCATGAAGACAAACGCCAAAATCTACATCGCCGGCCACCGCGGCCTCGTCGGTTCCGCCCTCGTGCGCACCCTGCACGCCAAGGGCTACACCAACCTGCTCGTGCGCACCCACGCCGAGCTCGACCTCACCGACCAGGCCGTGGTGCGGGCCTTCTTCGAAAAGGAAAGACCGGAATACGTCTTCCTCGCCGCCGCCAAGGTGGGCGGGATTCTCGCCAACGACACCTATCCGGCCGAATTCATCCAGCAAAACCTCGCCATCCAGACGAACGTCATCCACGAGGCCTGGCGGGTGGGCGTCAAGCGCCTGCTCTTTCTCGGCTCCTCCTGCATCTACCCGCGCGACTGCCCGCAGCCCATCAAGGAGGAATACCTCCTCACCGGCCCCTTGGAGCCGACCAACCGCCCCTACGTCATCGCCAAGATCGCCGGCATCGAAATGTGCTGGGCCTACAACCGGCAGTACGGTACCCAGTTTCTGGCCGTGATGCCCACCAACCTCTACGGCCCCGGCGACAACTACGACCTCGAAAAATCCCACGTCATCCCGGCCATGATCCGCAAGTTCCATTTGGCCAAACTCGCCGCGGAGAAGGATTGGGCCGGCATCGAAGAGGACGAGCGCCGCCACGGCCCCATCCCCGCGCCGCTGAGGGAGGAGCTGCGGGCCACCCATGAGGGCCGCATGTCCCCCCGCGTCACCCTCTGGGGCACCGGCGCCCCCCGGCGGGAATTCATGTACTCCGACGACATGGCCGATGCCTGCGTCTTTCTCATGAACCTGCCGGACGAACAGTTCCTGCCGCTGCTTGGGCAGGACCGCAACGCGGGACTCCCGCCCCTCATCAACATCGGCGTGGGGGAAGACCTTACCATCCGCGAACTGGCGGAGAGGGTGAAAAAAACCGTCGGCTTCGAGGGCGAGATCGTGTTCGACGCCACGAAGCCGGATGGGACGCCGAGGAAGCTTTTGGACGTGGGGCGGCTCAAGGCCATGGGCTGGTTCGCGGGAACCGCGCTGCAGGAAGGGATGTTGCAAGCCTATTCGAGTTACGTGCGTAATGAACCTCTTCTCTGCAGCCTGGTCGTGGCATAAGGGCTTCAACGAATTAAACCCATTTTCTGCCGGCTAAGAGGTAATAGAAATGCGTGGCATAAGGAATAGGAAGAGTGTCCTGGTGACCGGGGGCGCAGGTTTTCTGGGATCCCACCTTTGCGAGCGGCTTCTCGCCGAAGGGTGCGAAGTTCTTTGCGTGGACAATTTTTACAGTGGGACCCGGGACAATGTGGCTCATCTCATGGGCAACCCTCATTTCGAATTGTTGCGCCATGATGTGACATTTCCCCTGTATGTCGAGGTGGATGAAATCTACAACCTTGCTTGTCCTGCGTCGCCCATCCACTACCAGCTGGATCCCGTTCAAACCACCAAAACCAGCGTGCATGGCGCCATAAACATGCTCGGGCTGGCGAAACGCACCAAGGCAAAGATCCTTCAAGCCTCCACGAGCGAGGTTTATGGTGATCCGACGGTACATCCCCAGCGGGAAGACTACTGGGGCAATGTCAACCCGATTGGCCTTCGCGCTTGTTATGACGAGGGAAAACGTTGCGCCGAGACCCTATTTTTCGATTACCACCGACAGCACGGGGTCAGGATCAAAGTGGCGCGAATTTTCAACACCTATGGTCCTCGCATGCATCCTGACGACGGCCGGGTGGTGTCCAACTTCGTAATCCAAGCGCTTAAGAATGAGCCGATCACGATATATGGTGATGGCTCGCAGACGCGATCATTCTGCTATGTGGACGACATGATCGAGGGTTTGATGCGACTGATGGAAAGCCCAGGTGACTTCACTGGACCAGTGAATTTAGGTAATCCTGCAGAATATACGATACAGGAGCTTGCGGAACGCATCATTGCCCTGATCGGGTCGTCTTCCCGAATCATTCATCGACCTCTTCCGGCCGATGACCCCAAACAACGGCAGCCCGACATCTCCCTAGCTCGGGAACGCCTCTCGTGGAGCCCCCGGATCGGCCTGGACGAAGGCTTATCCAGAACGATTGATTACTTCGAGAGGTTGCTAGGCGATTCAAGAGGCTAGTGGTTGGGTTAGGGCGGTGGAGGAGAGGCCATGGGTCGGATGTGGAGGAGGTGGGCAGACTTGACGAATCGCGTTTCCTACTAGACTGCGCTGGGTCGTATGCTGCGCTTACCCCTGGGCCTACTGCCGGAAACCGCGACCGTTCGGGTGTTAGGCGGCATAAACAATGGATGCAAATGGGTCGTCGGTTCGAGCGTCCACGGCTGCTGGCTGGGTCATTACGAGTCGCGAAAACAAGCGTTAGTGAGCCATCTTATCGGATCTGGAATGACTGTTTTTGATATTGGCGCCAACGTGGGCTTTTACACATTGGCATTTGCCAGATTGGTAGGGCCACGGGGGGGAGGTCTGGGCATTCGAGCCAGATTGTCGGAATGTTTCTTATTTGCAGGAACACATAGACCGCAACCGCTTTGGTAACGTAAAGGAGGTTCAGACACTGGTGGGGGATCACACAGATGTGCTTCCTTTTCAACGTGGCCCCAACTTCAGCGTTGGCAAGATTGGTGCTTCAAGCGCTCATCTCGTGCGGCAGGTTGCACTGGACGACTTATGGAAGAACGGCAAAATCAGGGCTCCTGATGTCATGAAAATCGATGTGGAGGGCGCTGAGTCGGCTGTTTTGGAGGGGGCAAGAGGGATATTGGCGCAAAGGGCGCCCGGCATCTTGCTGTCCCTGCATGGCGACGACCAGAAACACCGCTGCAGCGAGCTCCTGAGAGAGCTCGGCTACGTCCTTTATTCTTTGGATGGGATGCCTTTGGCTGAAATCACTGAAGACGAAATCTACGCCTTGCCTCAATGACTGACTACCGCGAACGGATCTATCGCCATTACGTCACGGCCCGGGGCAGCGAGCTTGCGCCCCAGGACGTGGCCGGATTGGCAGCTCGCGCGCCGTATCTCCGCCGTCTCATCCGCCGGCATTTTCCCGGGGACCGCGGGGCGGTCATCCTCGATCTGGGGTGCGGCCACGGGGCGCTGCTCCATTTCCTGCGTGAAGCGGGCTATCAGAAAATTGTTGGTGTCGATCGTTCGCCGGAACAGGTCGCCGCAGCCAAGCGGCTTGGTATCGAGGGCGTGAGGGAGGGGGATCTTTTCGAGACCCTGCGAAATCTCCCCGCTCAGTCTCACGATGTGGTGATTTGTTTCGACGTAATCGAACACTTCCGCCGCGATGAGCTTTTGCCTTTCGCGGAAGAAGTCGCGCGTGTCCTTAGGCCGGGTGGCCGCTGGATTGTGCATGTCCCCAATGGCGAATCGCCCTTCGCTGGACGGATGCGCTATGGGGATCTGACCCACGAACTCGCTTTCACCCGGGAATCGCTCGCCCAGCTGTCCCTTTCGTGCGGCTTTTCGAAGATCGACTGCTACGAAGATGGTCCCGTCGTGCACGGCTTGGCGAGCGCGTCGCGCTATGTGGTATGGAAAATGATCCGCGGTATGCTTCGGCTCTATCTGACTGCCGAGATGGGTGATACCGGACGGGCGGCGATCTTCTCCCAGAACCTTTTGTCGGTGGCGATCAAGTAGATGTGTGGGATAGCCGGGATATTCACCTATGGCGACCCTGCGGCCCAGATCGACCGCGAGGAGCTTCTCGCCATTCGCGATGCTATGACGCACCGAGGGCCCGATGGCGCCGGTTTATGGCTGTCAGAGGATGGGCGTGTGGGTCTTGCCCACCGCCGTCTCGCCATCATTGATCTCTCGCCGGCCGGCGCACAGCCGATGTCGAGTGCCGACAAGCGGCTGCATGTAGTCTTCAATGGCGAGATCTACAACTACCGGACGTTGCGCGCCGAACTGGAAGGCAGAGGGCACGTCTTCCGCTCTCAAAGCGACACCGAAGTCCTGCTGCACCTCTATGCCGAGCGGGGGGAGGAGATGGTGCACGCCCTGCGCGGCATGTATGCCTTCGCCATCTGGGACGCGCAAGGCGGCTCCCTGTTCCTTGCCCGTGACCCTTTCGGGATCAAACCCTTGTATTACGCGGATGACGGAAAATGCCTTCGCTTTGCCTCCCAAGTCAAGGCGTTGCTCCGAAGCCGGCGGGTGGACACGGCGGCCAGTCCTGCCGGGCATGTGGGCTTTTTCCTCTGGGGCTCCGTCCCCGAGCCGCATACGCTGTACCGGGGCATTCAGGCCCTGCCGGCAGGCAGCACGCTGCGTGTGGGCGAGGCTGTCACCCCCCGGCCCAAACGTTTTTTTTCGATCGCGAAGGTCTTTGCGGAAGCTGAAGAAACGGGAGGCGCAAGCAGCCCCGTCGAGCTGGCGGAAAAGCTCGGCAATGCATTGCGCGATAGCGTGCGCCACCATCTGATCGCCGATGTGCCCGTCGGCGTGTTCCTGTCGGCTGGGCTCGATTCCACGCTTGTCGCCGGCCTCGCTACTGAGGTGGCGAACGCACCACTGAACACGATCACGCTAGGGTTTCGCGAATACATCGGCACGGAGAACGACGAGACGCCGCTTGCCGAGACGGTCGCGAAACGCTTGGGAAGTATCCATCGTACCCGCTGGGTCACCCGCGACGACTTCGAGGCAGAGGTGGTTCGCCTTCTGGCCTCCATGGACCAACCGACGATCGACGGCGTCAATACTTATTTCGTGAGCAAGGCGGCGGCGGAGGCGGGTTTGAAGGTGGCGCTGTCAGGCTTGGGCGGGGATGAGCTTTTTGCGGCTTACCCCAGCTTTCGCGATATCCCGCGAATGGTTCGGCTTTTCGCTCCGTTTCGTTTCCTTCCCAGGCTCGGGCGAGGTTTTCGACTGCTCGCCGCGCCCCTCGTACGCCGCTTCACCTCACCGAAATACGCGGGCCTTCTGGAATATGGTGGCACTTTTGCCGGCGCCTATCTGCTTCGTCGGGGTTTGTACATGCCTTGGGAACTGCCGGAGATCATGGATCCGGACCTCGTGCGTGCCGGCTGGCGCGAACTTGCGCCCCTGCTCGCGTTGGAAGAAACCACAACAGGCCTACGTGCGGCTCGCTTCAAGATCTCAGCGCTCGAGCTCTCCTGGTACATGCGAAATCAGCTACTGCGCGATGCCGACTGGGCCGGCATGGCGCATTCCCTCGAGATCCGCGTGCCGCTTGTGGACGTGCGCCTCCTGAAAACTGTAGCCACCCTCGTTCGCGCAAACCCTGGGTTGCATAAACACGACGCCGTGGGTGCGGCGCGTGCGTCCCTTCCGGACGCTGTGATGCGGCGATCCAAGAGCGGATTTTCCGTGCCGGTGCATCGCTGGCTCGCAAAGCGTATGGGCCAGGGACAAATACCCCGTGGACTCAGGGTATGGGCACAGGAGGTTTACTGTTTCGCGGTGGCTGCGCGATGAGGGTGCTCGTGCTGGTGACCGATGCCTTCGGCGGGCGCGGTGGGATCGCCAAGTTCAACCGCGATTTCATCACGGCGCTGTGCGCGCATCCCCACTGCGAGGAGGTTGTCACGATTCCACGAGTGGTGATAGATCCGCTCGAAGCTCTTCCGCCCAAGCTGACTTACGCCATACCCGGACGTTCCAAGTTTGCCTTTATCAAGACGGTGTTTCTATCCGCCTGGCGCAGACCGAGGTACGACCTGGTGGTGTGTGGTCATCTCAATTTGTTGCCGGTCGCTTTTTTAGCAGGTTTGCTCACGCGGGCGCCTTTGCTGTTAATGATTTTTGGCATCGATGCCTGGACCCCGCACCGGAATCCACTGGTGAAGTGGCTAGCTAGATTGCCAAGTGGTCTGATTTCCATCAGCGAACTGACCGCGGTGAGGTTTTCAGCTTGGAGCAGATACCCAAAAGCTCGCCAGTATCTTCTGCCGAATGCGATCGACCTTACACGTTACCACCCAGGTGAAAAACCCGCGTACTTGCTCCAGCGCTACGGGCTCAATGGAAGGCGAGTGATCCTCACTCTAGGCAGGCTTTCCGCCGATGAGCGTTATAAAGGCTTCGACGAAGTCATGGAGGCATTGCCGAAGATCCGGCGAGCACTTCCGGATACCGTCTATGTCATTGCGGGTGAAGGCACCGATCGGGGGCGCCTGGAGCGGAAGGCGCGGGACCTGGATGTGGCGAATTGTGTCATTTTTACGGGCTACGTCCGGGAACAAGAAAAAATCGACCATTACCGTCTTGCTGACGCTTATGTAATGCCGAGTCGCGGGGAGGGGTTTGGTTTCGTCCTGCTCGAAGCGCTGGCCTGTGGAGTGCCCGTGGTGGCGAGCTCCGTCGATGGGGGTCGAGAAGCTCTTCGCAACGGCTTGTTGGGTACATTGGTCGATCCCGATGATCAGGATGGTCTGGTGCAGGCGATCATCAAGACTTTAGGGCAACCGAAGGGAAAGGTGCCGGCGGGTCTCGAATATTTCTCCTACCAGAATTTTGAGAAACGGGTTCATCACATCATCGACCAGGTCTTGGAACCTAGGGCGAACGACAAATGACCAAAGCATTAATCTGTGGCATTTCCGGACAGGACGGTGCCTATCTTTCAGAGCTGCTCCTTGCAAAAGGGTACGAGGTCTATGGAACCTCCCGGGACGCCCAGATGTCCTCGTTGCCTAATCTCACGCGTTTGGGTATCAGAGATCGCGTTAAAATTGAGTCTGTCGCGCTCACGGACTTCCGTAGCGTCCTGCAGTGCTTGCTGAAAGTCAGACCTGACGAGGTCTATCACCTCGCGGGCCAGAGCTCAGTGGCGCTTTCTTTCCAGCAACCGGTAGAGACGCTCGAAAGCATTGCCACTGGCACGCTGAATCTCCTCGAGGCAATTCGCTTTACTTCCTTGCCGATCAAACTCTATAACGCATGCTCGAGTGAGTGTTTCGGCGATACGGGGGGCGCCGCTGCGGACGAGGACACGCCCTTTCGTCCGCGCAGCCCCTACGCGGTGGCGAAGGCTGCTGCGTTCTGGGAAGTCACAAACTATCGTGAGGCCTACGGCTTATACGCTTGCTCGGGGATTCTGTTCAACCATGAATCACCCCTTCGACCGAAACGCTTCGTGACCAAAAAGATCGTTTCAGCAGCATGTCGAATTGCACAAGGTAGTCGCGAGAAACTGGCATTGGGAAACCTTGACATCCGGAGAGATTGGGGTTGGGCACCGGAATATGTCAAAGCCATGTGGCTCATGCTACAGCAGGACCGCCCCGAAGATTACGTGATTGCAACGGGAGAGACGAACAGCTTGCAAGAGTTTGTTTCCGAGGTATTCGCCACACTGGATTTGAGATGGGAAGATCACGTCGTCTTCGATGCTTCTCTGTTACGACCGACAGATATTTCGGTAGGGCGTGCGAACCCCACCAAGGCACATGCCCGACTCGGTTGGCGTGCTCAATACCGGATGCGCGACGTCGCGCGAATGATGGTGGCTGCTGAGTTGAACGAGGAAGGTCGGGCATGAAGAAGTGGCGCTTGGCCTATCTGGTGAGCCACCCGATCCAATACCAGGCACCCTTGCTTCGAAAGATCGCGGCCTCACCAGATATTGTGCTCAAGGTGTTCTTCTGTAGCGATTTTTCGCTTCGGAAATTTGCGGATCCAGAATTTGGGCGTAGTGTGCAGTGGGATGTTCCGCTCGTCGAAGGCTACGAACATGAGTTTTTGCCAAGCATAGGGCCAACGGACAAAATTGGGCGAATACGGCCGTTGGTCTATGGCCTTACTAAAAGACTACGCGAGGGCCGTTTCGATGCCCTCTGGGTGCATGGTTGGATGCACTGGAGCCATATATGGGCAATCCATGTTGCGAAGCAACTGGGCATTAAGGTGCTCATTCGGGGCGAGGCAAATTTATACCAGCAGAACGGGAATACGCTGAAGAAGTGGATAAAAGACCGCTTCCTGCGCTGGCTTGTTGCCAATACCGACGCTTTTCTTGCCATCGGCTCATGGAATCGTGAGTTTTATCTTCATTATGGCGCAAAGCCCGAACAGATTTTCTTAATGCCATACGCCGTTGACAACGACTTTTTCCAAAAAAAAGCTGCTGAAGCGTCGTCGACGCGCGACATATTGAGGGCATCCCTTGGACTCGAACCGGGCAGACGGATCATCCTTTACGCGAGTAAGCTCACGGCTCGCAAGCGCGCCATGGATCTCCTCGAGGCTTATGCCCGCCTCACCCCCGATGGTCACACGGAGCCTGAACCTTATCTCCTTTTTATAGGTGATGGCGAGCTGAGGCCAGCACTGGAGGGGCGCGCGCGCGAACTTGGCTGGAAATCGATTCGGTTCCTGGGCTTCAAGAATCAAACGGAGCTGCCGAGGTACTACAATCTTTGCGACGTGTTCGTCCTGCCATCCTTTCAGGAGCCGTGGGGGCTGGTGGTTAACGAGGTGATGAATGCCGGGAAGGCCGTTATCGTAAGCGACCAAGTTGGTGCAGGGGCGGATCTTGTTCGGGCCGGTAAGGAGGGGGCGATCTTTGCGGCGGGGAATGCCGGCGCCTTGGCCCGCGCACTAGCCTTTTTGTTGGAAGGCGAGCGTTATATCGAGATGGGTAAGTGCAGCGTTGAAGCGATCAATCACTGGGGGTTTCGCGAAGATATCGCCGCACTGCGCCTAGCCCTCGCTGCCGTGGGTGACACTGCATGAAATTCAGTATCGTCGTTCCCACTTACAACGAAGAGCATGATATCGCCGCGACACTGGATTCGCTCGTGGCGCTCGATTGGCCAGACAGGGAAATACTGATCGTGGACGACTCGACTGATCGTACACCGGAAATCGTGCGCAAATATTCCGATCGCGGCGTACGCCTGATCCGACCGGAAAGACGGCAAGGTCGTTGCGAAGCGCGAAATCTCGGCATCCTTAACGCCACCGGGGAGGTCGTGGTCATTCTCAATGCCGATGTGCGGCTGCCCCGGGATTTCCTGGGGCGCATCGCCCCTTATTACAAGGATGGATACGACTACGTGCTGGTGCGTTCACGGGTGGCGAATATAACCGACCTTTTCGCCCGTTACGTGGAGTGCCAGGGTATCGTTGACCACTATCGCACGAACCCGATGTGGATGGAATGGACGGAGGGGTTTTCCTGCCGCCGCGAGGCTGCCATCGCGGCCGGCCTGTTTCCGACGGGGTATCCCGTTCCGATCTGTGCCGGCGAAGACGGTTTTTTTGGCGATAGGTTGCGCCGCATTGGTGCCAGAAAGGCGGTGGATTTGAGTATCGTGGTCGAGCACGTGGCGCCGGCATCGCTCTCGGAATACTGGCAAATTCGCAAAGGTCGCGGCAAGGGCAGCCCGCAGATTCGCCGTTTTCTAGAGCAGTGGTCCTTCGCGCGGATGTATGCCTGGGCGCTTTTGCGATTGGCCAAAACGGGAATGTGCGTAGCTACGCTGCTACCAATGATAATTATCGCTGGGCGAGCGGCGCGGGAGTCCCCGCGTGGATTGCGCGATATCTTGCCATTTATGTGGGCGTGGCTGATTGAGCAAGCCGCGTTTCATGTGGGCGAATGGCAGTCAATCGCTGAGATTGCCGCAGCCGAGGAAAAGACACGTGCTGCCTGATGGCGACCGGACGCCGCCGGATTTCATGCTACCCCTCCCATCTTTGGGCGAGCGGCTAAAACGACCGTTCCGCCGTGTGCTTTATCCCTTCTACACAAAGGCTGTGGACGCGTGGATTCGACATAGGGGATATTCCAAACTCGGCCTCGAAGTCGATTTCTGGCTATGGGGACAGCGTGGCAACGATTACGAGGCGCTCCGCCGACGCGTCAATCGCATCATCGGGATTCGCGGGAAGCAGATTCTGATTGCAGGTTGTGGGACAGGCCGGGATATTCTTTCGTGGTTGTCGTATGAGCCGCGGTTGCTAACCGGAGTCGATTATTTCGATTATGCACGGGCTTGGAAGGCGGTGCGTGACTTTGCGCATAAACGTTATCCCCGCACCACGTTGACGTTTCGGCAGGCAGACCTCGCGTATATGGACACTATGCCCGGGGAGTCCGTTGATGTAGTCGGGTCCGACGCCGTGTTCGAACACCTGCGAAACCTGCCGGCGGTGCTCCGTGAATTTCACCGGATTCTCCGGCCTGGCGGTGTGTTGTATGCGACCTTCGGGCCGCTCTGGTATTGTTGGGGTGGTGATCATTTCTCAGGCCATGATGGCATTTTAGCTGGTTATAACCATCTTCTGCTGGCGCCAGAGACCTACGAAGCTTATCTGTGCGAGGCAGGGCCGCACCGCCACTCCGAACATGACGGTCGGACGTGGATTAAAAACGACCTTTTCAGCCGTTTACGTCCGATAGAATACCTTGCGGCATTGGAGACTGCTGGGTTCAGGAGGTTAGAGGTCGGAGCGATTATCGAACCGCGCGCGGTCCAGTGCATACAGCAATCTGCAGCGATTCGAGACAAATTGCTCGCAAATCAAAGCCTGCTGGATTCTGTAGTGACGGGCATGACTATCATTTATCGAAAATAATGCGCGAGGAATGAGGGTAACGACTTCTTGCAGCGGACGTTTCCATGTCTTCGACCAGGCCCGCCAGCTGCATCGCCATGGAGTTTTGTACCGGTTCATCAACGACTATCCACGATGGATGACCCGCCGCTGGGGTATTCCGAACGACAGGGTGATCGCGCTCGTCATCAACGGCATGTTGGGGAGGATGACGCGATGGATCCCTGAGTCCAGAATGCCGGCGTTCAAGAACCGGGTGGCGATGTTAGTGCATGAAGCCTTTTCACGCCGCCTAGCTGCACACCTTCCGGTGAATTCAGACGTGTTTATCGGCCTTTCTTCTTTCTGTCTCCCGGCCCTTGAGCGCGCCAAAGCTTGCGGGCAGCTTACTGTGGTGGATCACGGAAGCCTGCATCAGCGCTACGAGCGCCGTTTATTGGAGGAAGAGTGCCGACTGCATGGGCTGTCTGGCGAAGGCGAAGTTCCGCCGGAATGGATTATCGAGAAGGAAAACCGCGAATTTACTACGGCGGACCGGGTGATGGTGTTGAGTCAGGTGGCGCGGAAAAGCCTGATCGAGCATGGCGTCAGCGACGAGAAGATTTTTGTGAACCCCTGCGGGGTGGAGCTTTCGCAATTTTTCCCTGTAGATGTTCCTCTGGACGGCGTTTTCAGAATTATTTATTGTGGAAATATTAGCCTGCGCAAGGGTGTGCACTATCTGTTGCAGGCGTTCGCTGACCTGGATATTGGGAACGCGGAGCTGTGGTTGATCGGCGCTGCTCCCAATCCAACACTCAACCGGTTACTCGCCAAGTACAGGTCGGACAAGGTCCGGTTTCTTGGCACCTATTCCCAGAGCGAACTGCGCCGCATATATAGCATGGGTTCGGTTTTTGTTTTACCGTCGCTCGCGGACGGTTTCGGGATGGTGGTTCCCCAGGCGATGGCCTGCGGCTTGCCGGTGATCGTGACCGAAAATGTCGGCGCCGCGGACATCGTGCGCGATGGCAGATCAGGGTTCATCGTTCCAGTGCGCGATGTGGAGGCGCTTTGCGAGAAGCTCCGGTTTCTGCATGAAAATCGCGATCTGGCCCGCGAAATGGGCCGGCAGGCGAGACAGGATGTCATTTGCGGGTATACCTGGGATGACTACGGCGACCGACTCGTTGGTTTTCTGGAAACGCTGCTTCGGCAATGAAAGACCACGACGGACCGGCTACGGCCTTTCAGCGCGGGGCCACGCGCGACAGGTTGGTTAGGGGCTTCGGGGCCGGGGCACTTGGGCAGGGTATCAATGCCGCCTCGCGCCTGGTGCTTACGCCGATGTATCTCCACGCATGGGGCGCGCCCGCATACGGGGAGTGGTTGTTGCTGACCTCGCTCGTGGCCTATCTTTCCCTTACGGATATTGGGTCGCAGATTTACATTGTCAATCAGCTCACCAAAGCGGCGGTCCGGAAAAACGCAGGGCTTTACCGAAAAATTCTCAACACGGGGTTAGCGTTGTTCCTGGCATTCCCAGCGGCGGTTGTTGTGATGTCCATTATGTTTGCTGTGCTGGTGCCGCCGCAAGCGTACCTCGACATCAGCGAGACCTCGCGCACCGTGGCAGCTTGGGTTTTGCTATTACTCGGAATGCAGGTAGCGATCTCGCTGCCACTAGGGTTGTTGCTAGGGGTTTATCGATCCGTGGGTATGCTCGCGCGTGGTGTGATGTGGGCCAATGCGACGGCCGGGTTGCAGCTTGTGCTTACTGCCGTGGCACTTTGGATGGGGGCGGGCATGATCATCATCGCGGTTTTGCAGCTGGTGCCCTATGTCCTGGTATCTGCGCTGGTGCAAGGCGAGCTACGCCGTCTGCTCAAAGCGGAAGAAATGATCTCGGTGAAACACGCGGACCTAAAGCTCGGCATATCCTTCATACGGCCTAGCCTTCATTTTTTCTCCATCCAGTTGTCTCAGTCTCTGGCTAGTCAAGGCACGGTGCTCATGGTGGGTGCTCTGCTCGGGTCGGTGCAGGTGGTTGTCTTTTCGATCCTGCGCACCGTGGCCAACGTCGGCAAGCAGTTGCTCGGCTTGATTGCTAATACCGCATGGCCGGAACTTACGCGGCTTGATACCGAGCGGGAGTACAGAAAGCTCTCGCACCTGTTCCGTGTGACACTGAGATCTTCGCTTGTGGGTTCTGCCATCTTCACCATCGTCTTTCATTATTTCGGCGGGGAGGTCATCCATCTGTGGCTCGGCGGCACGATCACCTATGACCAAACACTCATGACTTTGTTTTTGTTCTATATGCTCCAGTCGGTGTTTTGGACGGTGTGTGGAAACCTGCTGATGGCGGTGGATCGGCACCACACGTACTCACGGGCGCTGATGGGGTCATCCGTGTCGACCGTGGCGCTGGCATGGATTGGTGGCTATCAGTTTGGCTTGCTTGGTGTGGTGGTCGGCGTGCTGGTGGCCGATTTGGCCCTCCCTTTTTGGCTAGTGCCGTATCTGCTCGGCCGTCAGTGGAGGGACTTCGACGCGGGCTTTTTTGCCGTCGAGCTTGTCCCCATTGCTGCAGCCACGGCCGCAGCAATGGTGACGGGTTGGTTGGCCGTTGTGGCGGTTTTCGCCATGTGCTTATGGTGGTTCTTCGGGCTGCGAGCAAGATGAGACCTGGGGGCACCTTTTTTGGACCTTTAATGCCGGGCAGGTAGAAAAAGGAGGGGCTGCTGAATATTTTGCATGTCGTTCCAACCTTTTATCCAGCGACGTACTGGGGAGGGCCGATTTTTTCGGTTTTTGGCTTGTGCAATGCCCTGGCACGAGTTCCCTCCGTCGAGCTTGAGGTGCTTACGACGGACAGTGCGGGGCCGCGTTTATCTCAACGACTGATAGTCGACGAGAAGCCATGGAGCAGTCCTGGCGGCTATCCAATTTACTACTGCCGGCGGCTGCTGGGCACTAGCGTTTCGCTAGAATTGCTTGGTCGGCTTGTGGCAAAAATCCACTGGGCGGATGTCGTGCACCTGACGAGCGTTTACTCGTTTCCGACCATTCCGACCTTGGCGTTGTGCCGAATTCTTGGCAAGCCAGTGGTCTGGTCGCCGCGCGGTCAGCTGCAGCGCTGGAAGAAATCTCGAAAAGTGAGGCTTAAAGGACTGTGGGAACGGATCTGTAACACGTTGTTGGCGCCGAGGGCTACCGTGTTGCATTGCACTACACGGGAGGAGGCGGACGAAAGCCACCCCAGGTTTCCTCGCGCACGCCCAGTGGTTGTACCGAACGGTGTCGAGATTCCGAAGATGATCCCTGATCGGGTTTGGCGGCCGGATGGCACCTTACGTCTACTCTACCTCGGACGGCTCGATCCCAAAAAGGGGATAGAGAATCTGCTGCAGGCCATGACGGAAGTGGCTGAAAATGTAAACCTCACGGTTTGTGGTACCGGCGATGCTGTTTATGCGAACAAACTCGCGTTGCTTGCCCATACCCTTGGGCTTCAGGCTCGGGTGCGCTTCGTGGGCCATGTGGAGGGGGACGCAAAATCGCTCGCTTTGTGGGAGACCGATTTGTGTGTCATCCCGTCTTATACGGAAAATTTCGCAATGGTGGTTGCCGAGGCGCTTGCGCACGGTGTGCCGGTGATCGCGAGTAAAGGCACGCCGTGGGAGGAACTGGAGAAGCACGGTTGCGGACTTTGGGTGGAGAACGACCCCCGTGTGCTTGCCAAAGCAATAGAGGTGATGAGGGCAAGGAGCGCAGCCGATCTCGCGGCCATGGGGGCGCGGGGACGAGCCTGGATGACAGAGCAGTATGCATGGTCCGAGGTTGCCAACAGGATGCTCGCGGTTTACGCAAAGCTGGTGGAAGATGGGAGGTGCCACATCAGATGAGGCTTTGCATTGTCTCCTCCTGCGGCGGCCACCTGACCGAAGTGCGTCGTCTTCGCGCCGCATTCGAGGGCTATCCGCATTTTTATGTGCTGAACGATCAGGCGATCCTGCCCGACGACATGCGCGGCAAGACTTATTTCATTTCGCACTCGGAAAGGGATTGGAAATTCTTGGTGAACCTCTGGGAGTCCTACCGAATCCTGGCGCGTGAGCGCCCGGACGTGATTTTGAGCACGGGGGCGGGGCCTGCTGTGCCGTTCGCACTGGTGGGGCGTCTGTTTTTCGGCTGTAAGGTGATTTTCATCGAGACCTTCACGGCGATCAGCCGGCCTACCTTGACCGGAAGGATCATGTACCGCCTGGCCCACAGGTTCTTTTACCAGTGGCCGCAGCTGGCGCGCGTCTACCCTCGGGCCATATACGGCGGTCCCTTGTTATGAGCACATTCGTCACGGTGGGCAATGCCCGGCAGCCTTTTCGCCGGTTGCTCGATGTGGTCGCCGCACATCTTGCACTGCTGCCGCATCCCGTCGTCGTGCAACATGGACACACCCCGTTTGTCGCGCCAAACTGCCGCACGGTGGATTTCCTGTCCATGCAGGAATACGCCGATCATATCGCACAGGCGCGGGTCCTGATCATGCACGCCGGTGCGGGTTCGTTGATTCATGCCATCGAGGCGGGGAAACGGCCCATCGTGATGCCACGATTGGAAAGATACGGCGAGCATGTCAACGATCACCAAATGGAGCTGGCGAGCGCACTGGCACAGCAGCGTAGAGTCGTGTTGATCGCATCAGGGCAAGAGCTTGTGGGTGCGCTGCGTATTGTGCTTTCCGATCGTCCCGATTCTCGTTCACGGCGCAGCCAAGAAGCGGGTGGAAGGATGGTGGACCTGCTGCGGGAGACCCTGAGCCAGCTGGCCAGACAGGAGAAGTAGCAGATGAGAAACGAACCCACCGCTTGGCGCGCCGCTCCCCGGACTATGCTCCTCTCCGGAGGGCTGGGGCTTTTTCTGATCTGGGTTGTGTCCCTCGCCGCCGTCGGCGGCTATGCCCAAAGGGAGTTGAGCATCGTCAGCGTCGTGGGTAGGTGGCCGTCTGCATCAGTGTGGTGAGCTATCGGTTGATTCGCGATCCGGCTGCACTAGCCGACCCGTTGATCTGGTTTCTCTTAGCATGTGGCACGTACTTCGGCTTTGGGCCTTTGGCCTACCATTACGCGACGCCTCAGACGATTGCCTTCATGGATGCTTTTTACCCGGTATCACCGAGCGCTTTGTCGCAAGCTCAGTTCGTCAGCGTCACCGGGATCCTGCTTGTGGTCACAACCGCTTTCATTCTTTGGCGCTTGATCAGTAGGGCTGCCGCCTCTCCGGCTACCGTGAAGCCGGCAAACCAGCGCACGCTTGTGTTTGTCGCCATCGTGTTGCTCAGCCTCGGTGGAGCGGTGCGTTTCGGTTTGGTCGTGCCCCGCGGGCTCGGCCTCCTTTTGTGGACGACACCAGGCAGCATCGAGATGCTGGGCGAGCTTTACAAAGGTGGCCTCGGCCTTGCGGTCATTCTCGCGTTGGGAGGGCGCCGACGATGGAAATGGGTTGCAACCATTGCGGCGTCAGTTGACATGCTCGCGGGTTTGGTGCTCCTGTCGAAACTGGAGGTGCTGTCCGTCATTGCCGTCATCGGCGTCGCGGAGCAACTCGTCCGGCCAGGTTTTATGCGCTTGGCGCGCACAGGTCTCGTGATGGTCATTGTCTACCTGGCAATGGCTCCACTCGTAGGCATAGGTAGGGTAGCTGGTTATGGTGCGTTAACAAGCCTAGAAAGCGTGAAACAGGCAACGCAAGCCCTAGCCCTGCAAGGTGAAAGCAAAACGAATATCCAGGTCTGGTGGGCCCGCCTTGCTTACACGAATCAGCAGGCATTTGCCATTGAGCAGTACCATCAGGGCAAGCCGGGTGACACGATCGCAAATACCCTCAAGATCGGCTTCGTGCCGCGGTTTCTTGTGCCGGATAAGCCGTTGCTGACAACCGGGGGGCGGTATACTGAGCTCGTTCTTGGGCGCGACATTCAGACAGCAACATGTCCGACGACTTTTGCCGAGGGGTACTGGAATGCCGGCTGGGTGGGGCTCATCGGCGTGGCGCTGTGGCTCGGTCTCGTATTAGGGGCTTTTTCCGCGCTCGCGTCGTGGATGACGGCGAGCATGCGCCACGAATATTTCCCTGTCCTGCTGTTCGGCATCAAGATGGGTTACCGACCCGACGATTGGTTTGTGATTACGTATGTCCTGCCTCTGGTTTATCTCCTGGCCGTTGCCGTATTCATTTTTCTGCTTTGCCAGATGGCGGGGCGTTACCGGGCGAATGCTCCATTTCCTTCACTTGGCAGCAGTTAGGTCCGTTGTTGATACGGTGCGAAGTCTGATCGAGCGCCTGAGCCGGCAGCTCGTCCTGCGTCGACGCTTGCCGGCCGACTTCGGCGGGCGACCTTTCTTTGCGTCGCCAGGGGCGGCGCTGGGGTATTGGCGGCCGCGGATCGAGAAGCTTGATCCGGTATTGCTGCGGGTCGCGTACGAGCACATCCGTGCTGGCGACGTGGTGTGGGACGTCGGCGCGAACGTCGGGCTGTTCACCTTTGCTGCCGCACACCGCGTTGGAATGGGGGGAGGCGTTCTTGCGATCGAGGCGGATACATGGCTGGTCGAACTCCTGCGGCGCTCATGCCGGTTGCCGGAGAATGCCGCTATCCATGTCGATGTGTTGCCGGTGGCCGTGGCCGGCACCGTGGGTGTGGGGCGGTTCAACGTCGCCAACCTCGGCCGTGCCACGAGCTACCTGGACGGCGCCTACTGCTCCTCGCAGACGAGGGGGATCCGTGAGACGCAATTTGTTCCGACCGTAACCCTGGATTGGCTGCTTGATTATTTCCCGCCCCCAACATTCGTGAAAATCGACGTGGAGGGGGCGGAACACATGGTATTGGCTGGCGCCGAGCGTATTTTATCTCGCCACCGCCCGGTCATCCTGTGCGAGGTAAGCGAGAACAACACGCGTGTAGTATCGGAGCGACTGCGCCCGTATGGCTATCGGTTCTTCGATGCCGAAGCATCGGCGCCGGATCGAACACCGCTCGCCAAACCAGCGTGGAACACGCTTGCGTACCCACCGGGATACGAACCATCGGTGATCACTGAAGCTAAAAGCGAAGAAGCTCGATGAATATCATTGGCATCAATGCGTTTCACGGTGACTCCGCAGCCTGTCTGGTACAGGGTGGGCGGTTGATTGCCGCGGCGGAAGAGGAGCGTTTCCGCCGCATCAAGCACTGGGCGGGATTTCCTGCGGAGGCGATTCGTTTCTGTCTTGCATCGGCTGGGCTACGTTTAAGCGATGTTGATCATATCGCGGTCAACCATGATCCGCGCGCCCATTGGGGACAGAAAGCGCTTTATGCGCTTCGACGCTTGCCTTCGCCCGATCTGGTGCTCGACCGACTGCGCAATCGGGCGCGCCGGGCGGAGATACCCGCGCTCCTTCAGCGGGAATTCCCGGATGAGCGTTTTCGTGGCGCATTCCATCACGTGGAACACCATCTCGCGCATCTGGCCTCAACCTTTTTCGTCTCGCCTTTCGATGAGGCCGTCGTGGTGTCGGTGGACGGTTTCGGCGATTTCTCGAGCGCAGCCTGGGGGTTTGGCCAAGGCACTCGAATCACCATAGACGGGCGGGTGCATTTCCCCCATTCCCTCGGCGTTTTTTATCAGGCGATGACGCAGTATCTCGGGTTTCCCCACTACGGGGACGAGTACAAGGTGATGGGGCTGGCGCCCTATGGTGAGCCGCGCTATCTGGAAAAAATGCGGGAGGTCGTCAGGCTGCAGGACGACGGCGGCTTCCGGCTCGATCTGCGTTACTTCCGGCATCACGCCGAGAAGATCGATTATGCGTGGGAGGGGGGATCGCCCCATGTCGGTCAGCTCTACAGCGCGGCTCTGGAGGAGCTGCTGGGACCGGCGCGCCACCCGGATGAACCCCTGTCGCAGCGGCACAAGGACATCGCCCGCTCGACTCAGGCGATGTATGAGGAGGCGTTTTTCCACATGCTGAATGCGGTACACCGCCATTGTGAAACCGATGCCCTCGCGCTCGCAGGGGGCTGTGCCATGAACTCCGTCGCAAATGGCAAGGTGTACCGCCACACGCCTTTCCGGCGCGTATATGTGCAATCCGCGGCAGGAGATGCGGGTGGGGCCATTGGCGCGGCGATGGCCGTCTGGCACAGCGTTTGCGGCGGGCAACGGGGCTTCGTCATGGAGCATGCCTACTGGGGCCCCGAATTTGCAGACGAAGCGCTGGGCAAGGTTCTCGAACGGCATGCGGCGGAAGTGGACGCGGCAGGATGTCAGGTGCGCAGAATTGGTGACGAAGGCGAACTTTGCCGCCTGGCCGCACAGGCCATCGCTTCAGGGCGGGTCGTGGGTTGGTTCCAGGGACGGATGGAGTGGGGGCCACGGGCGCTGGGCAACCGTTCCATTTTGGGGGATCCGCGGCGTGCGGACATGAAAGACATCCTCAATCTGAAGATCAAACGGCGGGAATCCTTCCGGCCGTTCGCGCCTTCCATCCTGCGGGAGGCGGTGACGGAGTGGTTCGAGACCGAGGACGATGTGCCTTTCATGATGCAGGTCTTCCAGATCCGGCAGGAAAAGCGTGTACTCATCCCGGCCGTGACCCACGTGGACGGCTCCGGGCGCCTGCAGACCGTGCACCGGCACACCAATCCCCGCTACTATCGCCTCATCGAGACCTTCAGGGACTTGACCGGAATCCCCATCCTGCTCAATACCTCATTCAATGAAAACGAACCGGTCGTCTGCCGCCCGGAGGAGGCGCTTGATTGTTTCCTGCGTACCCGGATGGATGTGCTGGTGATGGGGAACTGGATGCTGACCCGTCATGGGGAAACGGAGGGCCCCGCGAGTTGAAAATCACGGTCATCACGGTTGCCTACAACGCCGCCACGACGATCGCGGAAACCATTCGCTCTGTGGCCGAGCAAAAGCATCCGGATGTTGAACATCTCGTGATCGACGGCGCCTCGCCGGATGGCACCGCGACGATTGTCCGAACCATGCAGGGACGGGTAAGCCGCGTGATCTCCGAGCCCGACCATGGGATCTATGACGCGATGAACAAGGGCCTGGTCCTCGCGACGGGAGAGATCATCGGCTTGCTCAACGCAGACGACGTCTATGCCCATGAGGGCGTATTGGCACGGGTCGCCTCGTTGATGGAACGGGAGTCGCTCGATGCGGTGTTCGCGGATGCCGAGTTTTTCCACCCTGCGCGGCCCGGCAAAGCCCTGCGCCGCTACCGTTCAAAACATTTCCGCCCAGACCGCATTGCGTGGGGATGGATGCCCGCCCATCCGACATTGTTCCTGCGGCGTTGGGTATATGACCGGTTCGGACCGTTCCGCACGGATTACCGGATTGCCGGGGACTTTGAATTCATCGCACGGGTGTTTCATAGCGAAACGTTGAGATATCGATATGTGCCCGAGGTTTTCGTGCGCATGCGGGCAGGCGGCGTGAGCACGTCCGGGTGGCGAAGCGCCTTGCTTCTGAACCGGGAAGTGTTGCGCGCCTGTCGGGAGAATGGAATAAAAACGAATGTCTTCAAAATCGTATCCAAATACCCTCTCAAGGCCCTTGAGTTCCTAGCCAAGTGACAGCTTTGATCACCGGCACCACGGGCTTCATCGGCCGGCGGCTGATCCGGCCGGGCGACCGCGCCCTGGTGCGGCGGCCGGCGGGACTGGAAAACGAGGTGCTGGGCGATCTCGCCGATCCGGCGTCGCTCGCCCGCGCCTGTGATGGGGTGGAGACGGTGTTCCACTGCGCGGGGCTGGCCGAGGCTTCGCTGGGGTCGGATGCCGAGGCGCAATGGCGCATCAATTTCGAGGGCACGCGCAATCTGCTCGATGCGGCGGGCAGAGCGGGGGTGGTGCGTTTCGTGTTCTTCTCGAGTGTCAAGGCGATGGCCGAACCGGGGGATGCGTGCGCGGACGAGGACTGGCCGGGCGAGCCGGCCACGGCGTATGGAAAGGCCAAGCGCGCGGCGGAAGAGGCGGTGCTGGAGGCCGGCGCGAAGTACGGCATGCACGTGGTGAATCTGCGGCTGGCGTTGGTCTATGGCCGCGGCAACCGGGGCAATCTGTGGAAGATGGCGCAGGCGATTCGGAAGGGCTGGTTCCCGGGCCTGCCCGAGACGGGCAACCGGCGCTCCATCGTGCATGTGCAGGATGTGGTGGAGGCGGCGCGGCTCGTCGCGCAGCGCGCGGAGGCGAACGGGCGCACGTACATCATCGCCGATCCGCGCCCATATTCGACGCACGAGATCGAGACTGCTATCCGTGCCGTCCTGCCAGCGCCGAGTTTATGGGCCCCCCACGCTCGCCGCATACCCCCGCAGCGCGGCTCGCTGCCCCCCACTGGGGGGCGGGCGTCGGCTTGGGGCGGCCCGGCGCCGACTTTTTGGACCCTGCCGGCCTGGGCCTTGCGCGCGGCAGGCAGACTGCACCCGCGCCTAGCCGAGATCGTCGACCGGCTGATGGGCTCGGCCTGTTATTCGCCGGGGCGGATCGAGCGGGAACTCGGCTGGCGCGCGCGGGTGGGGATCGAGGAGGGGCTGCTGGAGATGCTCGGCTCAGGCAACCCGGAATCTTCGGATTGATTTGCGCTGAAGCTTATTGCCTCCTGTTGATTTGCATTCAAAATGGTTAAATGAATGCATTGAGTGTAAAAGCTTGGGGTGACGAAATGGCAATGCTGACAATTCGTAACCTGCCCGATGATGTGCATCGCGCCCTGCGGGTGCGGGCAGCCCTTCATGGGCGTAGCACCGAAGCGGAGGTCCGCGAGATTTTGTCTGTTGCGGTCAAGCCGGAGGCTCGCATTCGCATGGGCGACGCTCTTGCGGCGCTGGGCCGCGAGATCGGCCTGACGAATAAGGATATCGAGGTCTTGCTGCAAACGCGAGACAGGAAGCCGGCCGAGCCGCCGAGGTTTGAATGATCGTTCTCGATACCAACGTCGTTTCCGAGGCAATGAAACCCGAGCCGGATGCGGCGGTGCGGGCCTGGCTGAACGATCAAGTCGCCGAAACCCTATATTTGTCCAGTGTGACTTTGGCCGAATTGCTGTTTGGCATCGGCGCGCTTCCGGCAGGAAAGCGGAAAGATGTGCTGGCGCAAGCCCTTGATGGGCTGGTCGGTCTATTCAGGGATCGGGTGCTGCCCTTCGACACGGATGCCGCAAGACACTATGCCCAGCTGGTTGTGACAGCCCGGTCCGCCGGACGGGGATTTCCAACACCCGATGGTTACATTGCGGCAATTGCAGTTTCGCGCGGATTCATCGTGGCGTCGCGCGACGTCGCGCCCTATGAGGCCGCCGGCGTCAAGGTCATCAATCCGTGGGGGGGGTAAAGCGGCTTCGGCGGTCTGGCTATTTTGACTCGATAGTCTAGGGCCTGTTCTCAATCATCCGGCGGATGGCGTTGCTGGCCGGAAAGGGATGGATGCAAGGCGGAGGGCGAAGCCAAGGGCGCCTCCCCTTGGCAAGCCCGACAACGCCGCAGACGCC
>JACAEF010000069.1 GCA_013388985.1 Rhodocyclaceae bacterium | reverse complement strand
TCCACGACGAATCGCCCGTCGGTCACCGGCCGGGCGGCGAACCGCCTCGCTTTTTCGATTATCTCGGCGGCGGAAAGCCGCGGCTTCGCACCGGATTCGCCCTTCATCGTGCGCTCGAAGATCGCGATGTTCTCACGATCGATCGAGCGATGATTCGCCTCGTCCTGCCGCCCCAGGGATCGGTAAAGATCGTCGGGAAGCCCGCGTAAAGTCAGGTCCGCCAAGATGCCCTCGTTGACCGACATTGAAATGCAAGCATTATGATTGCAGCCCGACTGCAAGGCAAGCGGCGGTCATAATGCTGCAAGGGTCTGGTCAAGGAGTGAAAGAAACGACAAGGGCGGCCGCAGCCGCCCTTGTCGTTATATCGAGAAACCACTCAGAACGACCAGCCCAGACCGACGCCCGCAGCGGTCTTGCTCGCGCCGCCGTTGACGCCAGTCGCGAGGCTGGCCTTGACGATGCCATTGGGCGAGAAGCGGTAGCTTGCGCCCGCGGCCAAGGCGGTCTGGTTCATGAAATTGCCGATGCCGACGCCGATGGCGAAATCCTTGTCACGATCGACCGTAGGGATGTTCGCCATGGCGGCGGTGGAGGCCACGCCGGCGGCAATGCTCTTCAACTGGCGATAGTTGACCGCGTCGAAGTCGTTGGTACCATCGGCCACGCCGGTGACCTTGACCGGTGCGCCTGTCGCCGAGTTGGAGAAGCGCGCGCCGTTGTCGTCGAGAGTGAGGCTGGTGGAATTGATGCCGCCGGACATGGTGGCCTTGGTTTCGCCAACGACGAAGCCGTGGGTGTTGCCGTAGCCGTTGGTGAGCACCATGGCAGAAGTCGATTCCGGCGAGGTGCCATTGACGAGCTCGATCTTGCCGTTGGCATCAGCCTTGGCGTAGGCGCCGCTCGATCCCTTCATGACAATGGCCGTGCCACCCGACGTGGTGGTGCCGCCGGTCAGGATGCTGCCGCCGCCGACCACCGTGGTGCTGGCCGAGTTGCTCGACACATAATCGAGGGTGCCGTTGATGTACACGTTGCCGTCGACGAACAGATTGCCGTTGATCTTGTTGGTGTAGGCCGCGCCATTGAGCAGGTTGCCGATGGTGGTGCCGTTGGCCACGTTCTGCGTGCTGGCATAGGTGGCATAGCCGCCGCCGTTATTGACGCTCATCACGCCTGTGGTGCCATTGGTCGCAAGCTGGCCGCCATTGGAGGCGCGGACCGCTGCCGACGTGGCGTTGGTCGTCACCATGCCACCCAGGTTGCTGCCGTCGCTTGCGGCGCCTACGGTTTTCAGCGTCGCGCCGCTATTGGCCAAGGCGAGGGAAGTAGCCCCGGCGGTGCTGGTGACGGTGGTGCCTGCCTGTGTGCTGCCGATCGCCACAGTCGTGGTATAGGCGCCGGTACCGATATTAATTGTGTTGCTGTTGAGTATCGTCGTGTTGCCATTGGTACCGATAGTGGTTGCCAGGGTGCCGGTGGTGTTGATGCTCGTCGTGCCGGTCACGCTGGTGGTGCCGAGCACGGTGTTGGTGGAACCGGCGCTGCCGATGTTGGTATTGCCGCCGGCCGTGCCGATGTTGGTCGTGCCACTATCGATAGTCGTCGTGTTGTTGCTGTTGCCAATCGTCACCAGACCCGTGCTCGTTCCGGTGTTGATGTTGGTGGCGTTGTTCGCGCTCGCGTTGATGTTGGTCGTGCCGGTGACGGCCAAAGTATTGTTGATCGTCGTGGCGCCATTCAAGGTGGTGGCTCCGGTCACGCCAAGCGTGCCACCTACTGTGGCGTTGCTAGTGACCGCCAGACCATTTGTTGTCGTGGTGCCGCTATTGTTGATCGTCGTGCTGTTGATCGTGGCGATACCGCCGGTCGACGCTGAGAGCGTGGTGGTGTTCACGGAGGTAAAGGTGCCACTCGAGGCGTTGACCGTGTTGCTCGTAATCGTCCCGCTGGCGGTAATGGTGGTCGCCCCGGAAATCGCCCCGGCATTGGTGATGCCGCCCATATTGTTGTTCAGCCCGCCAGAGATGGAGGCGCCATTGGTGATCGTAGTACCACTGCTGTCGACGGTTAGCGTGCTGACTGGTGTTGTGCCTGTCGCTGTGTAGGTTTTGATGTATGTACTCTGCTCACCCGACGAGAAAGTAATGATCTGGTTGTTCGTCCGGTTGTAGACAATAAATTCTCCATCATCACCGTCATCGGTATTCACGTTTACCCAGACATCATTGGCGTCGCTACCAATCAGACCGGCCGCGGCAAATGGAGAGAACAAGCCCAGCAGCGCGGTGGCGACGAGCGTACGCCGATGGACGGGAAATCGGTTCTTAGTGACCATGGACTTTTCTTCCTTCTTGAATGGTAACGAGAGTTAAAGCACGACTTCTTTCTTGATCGATACGCAGCCGCTGCCGGCTGGCATGAGGAACACCTTGGTGGCGGGGCCGCCGTCGAGGATGGTGATGTCCTTCTTCAACTGCCCCACTTTTCTCAGCGCGGCGAACTGCTTGCCGGCCACCGCATCGCATTTCTGCGGCCAGTACGCCACGGCGTCGTAGGCGGCGCCGCAGCCGTTGGCCTGGTTGGGGGCGAAGTGGACCGAGACGTAGGCGGCGCCGTTTTCGGTGGGCACTTCCATCGCGAGCGGCAGCAGGCGCTGGTCGGGCTGACCGGGCGGGCTCATCAGCAGCGCGCCGGCTTGGGCGCTGAAACCGAGAAATTGCGTCACCTGGTTGATCCGCGCTGCACAGGAAAGCGCACCTTGCTGCACCGCGGCCTGGGTGATGGCATTGACGGCGGCGGGCGGCGGGGGCGCGGCCGCCTGCGGGGCGGCCGCAGGTGCCGGTTGTTGCGCCTGCGCAAGGGAAACGGCCAGCAGCGTCATGGCGAGCAGCGCGCCCCTCTTGCTTGGCTTTCTTTCTGCTTTCCGCATCGTCCTCGTTGTCCCCCGTTTTATTGGGCAGACTTTAAGGGGCGCGCACTGCTCTAATCTCAGGAAACCTGAGCCAAAAACAAAGGAAATCTAAGGACGGCTTGTCTTGCCGGTGACCGCTTACTTGATATCGAACTCGGCTGTGGTCTGATACCCCACGCCACGAGCAGCACGCACGGGTAGTTCGAGGCCGCTGGCCTCTTCGACGAGCTTGCGCAGCTCGTGCATCTGGGTATCGAGGCGGCGCAGGTCGTATTGCAGATAGTTTTGCCCCAGCGCTTCGACGATCTGTCGGCGGCTGACGGGCCGGCCCTTGCCCGCGACGATGGTCTTGAGCACGATGTAGCCTTGGGCGGTGAGCCGAATCGGCGGCTTGCCCGGCGGCAGCAGCTGGCATTGCAAAGTGTCGAGCATCCAGCGGGGACTGACGCCGCCGGTTTCGAGCCGGCGCACGAGGGCATCGAGCGTGGCGGTGAGTTCTTCCAGATCGACGGGCTTGTGGAAGAAATGGTCGGCTCCCGTGAGCAGGCCCTCGATCTTGCTGCGCCCGGTGTTGCGGGCGGTGAGCACGACGATGCCGAGCTTCTCGCCTTTTTGCCGCAGCTCGCCGATCAGGGCCATGCCGTCGCCGTCCGGCAGGCCGAGGTCGAGCAGGGCAAGCATGTGGCGCGCCGGATCGAAAACGGCGCGAAAGTTGGCGACGCTCGCGGCCTCGTGCACGACGTAGCCCTGCGCGCGCAGGTAGGTCGCCAGTTCGGCGCGCAGGATGGGTTCGTCTTCAAGGATAATGAGGTCTCTCATGGGCATCGATTCTGGCATTTACCGGGAAGCGGAGACTAAGGAAAACTGAGCTGAGCATGGTCGCCGGGGAGGCGACCGGGAACGATATGAATCGCGAACCCGCTTCGACGCTTGAGCAGCCGGCAGGAGAGATCGGCGGCTTCCTCGCGTGCGTATGGCTGCTGGTCGTTTTGTTTCTGGTCTGGGTGCCGCCGGCCAGGGCCGCGGTGCTGGGCCCCGACGCAGGGCTGTCGCGGCCGGCGAGTCTGATCGGCGAGGGCGCGTTCTACTGCGGCGCTCCAGACGAACGCTTCGAAGATGTTGCTCGACCGGAGCGGGCGGACAAGTTCCAGCCTTTGCGCGGCGTGCTGGCGAAGGGGTTTGTCCAAGAAACCTGCTGGCTGCGTTTTACCTTGCAACGTACCGCCGATGCGCCTCGCGAATGGTGGCTCGAGGTCGGCATGCCTTATCTGGACGATGTGACCCTGTTCGTCGGCCGGCCCGAGATGGGCTTTACGGCTTTTACGCTAGGCGATCGCCATCCCTTCTCCGCTCGGCCGGTGCCGCATCGTCTCTTCGTTTTCCCCCTGCGCCTGGAGGACGACAGGCCGGTCACGGCCTATCTGCGCATCCGCACGACGAGCACCATGCTGGTAGAAACGGTCAATGTCTGGCAACCGACCGGTTTAATCGCCCATGCGCATCGGGAAGCCGCCTGGTATTGGGGCGTGTTCGGTCTCATCGCCCTGGGCGCCTTGTCGAACCTGGTTTTCTGGCTGTGGCTGCGCGAACCGATCCATCGCGTCTACACGGTTTATCTCATCGCCCTGCTTTTCCTGAATTTCGTGAATAGCGGCTTCGGCGCCATGTGGTTGTTTCCCGACCGGCCGACGATGGCGGATCGATCGATCGGCTTCGCGGTGGCACTGAGCTTGCTTGCGGGGCTGTGGTTCTTCGACCGGGTGTTCGCCCTGCGCAAGAACTTTCCCCGTCTCGGGAGAGGCATTCCGTGGATTCTGGCGCTCTACGCCCTCGGCGCGCTGGCGGCGCTCGCCGGTCTATGGGGGCGCGTGGCGGCGCCGATACAGATGGTAGCGCTGCTGGTGACGGTCGGCATCGGCATCGCCGGGCCGTGGCTGCTCTGGCGCGGCCAGCGCCATTTGCGCCTGTATGTGGCGGCCTTCGGTTTGCAGCTGGCGATGGTCGTGGCCGCGCTCACGCGCAATCTCGGGCTTTGGCCGTTCGAGATCAGCATCGATCATTTCATACTCGGCACGAGCGGCCTGCATGTGGTGTTGCTGAATTTCGCCCTCGCCGAGCGTGTGCGGAACATCCAGCGCGAGCGGCAAAGGCTGGAAACCGAGGCGGCCCGTCTCGACGCGGAATTGCTGGCGCTCGATCAGCAGCGCGAGTTCATGGCCATGGTGGCGCACGAGTTTCGCACGCCGCTGGCGATCGTCGATACCAGCGCGCAATTGATCGCCAGCCAGCTCAAGGAGGGGAAATACGATCAGGCGGCGCGCTGCGCGAACATCCGCGACGCCGTGCGGCGCGTGACCTCGCTGATGGACGAGTATCTCTCGCGCGAACGCATCGAGGGCGCGACCGACGGCTTCAATCCCGCCGAGGTCTCTCTCGATGCCTTGATCGGGTCGGTTTTGGCGGGGTTTCCGGAAGCCCGCGTTCGGGTGGTGCGCCGACAGGCGCCGCCAAGTCTCCATGCCGATTTTCGCCTTGCGCAAATCGCGCTGGCCAATCTCTTGAGCAATGCCCTGCGTTACGCACCGCCGGACGGGGAGGTGCGCCTGGAAGTCGAGGGCGCGGCAGAGGGGGGAACAAGGTTCGTCGTTGCCGACGACGGTCTCGGCATTCCCGTCGAGGAGCAAGGTCGGATTTTCGACAAGTATTTTCGCGGCCGGGGCGCCCAGACTCAGGCCGGCGCCGGCCTGGGGCTTTATCTCGTCAAGCGCATCGCCGCCTTGCACGGCGGAAGCGTCGAACTCGAATCCGCGCCCGGTAAGGGCACGCGCTTCACCCTCACGCTGCCCGGGCGGTCCAAACGGCAGATCGCGCCTACTCCCCCGCCACGATCACGGTGACGAGGTGCTCTGGCTTCACGTGGCGCCGGAAGGCGGCCTTCACGTCCTCGCGCGTCACCGCCGCGACCTTCTTCGGGAACTGGTCGAGGTAGTCGAGCGGCAGAGCGTAGAAGCCGATCAGCGACAGATA
>JACAEF010000146.1 GCA_013388985.1 Rhodocyclaceae bacterium | reverse complement strand
GACCGACCGCTACGCGGTGATCGGCAATCCGATCGCCCATTCGAAATCGCCCGCCATCCACGCCGCCTTCGCGCGGCAGACTGGGCAGGACATGAGCTACGAGGCGATCCTCGCGCCGCTGGATGGCTTCGCCGCCGCGGTGGCGGCGTTTCGCGCCGCGGGCGGCAAGGGGATGAACGTCACACTGCCGTTCAAGCTCGAGGCGCTGGAACTGGCCGAGAAGCCGACCGAGCGGGCGCGGCTCGCGGGCGCGGCGAATACGCTGCGCTTCGATGCGGACGGCATCTTCGCCGACAACACCGATGGCGTGGGGCTGGTGCGCGATCTCACCGGCCGGCTGTGGCTCGATCTCGCCGGAAAACGCGTGCTGATTCTCGGCGCTGGCGGAGCGGCACGGGGGGTGATCCTGCCGCTGCTGGAGGAAAGGCCGGCGCTGCTGGCGGTCGCCAACCGCAGTGTTGACAAGGCCGAGGCGCTGAAGGCGCAGTTCGCGTCGTTTGGCCGTCTGGCCGCAGGGGGCTTCGACGCTTTCGCCGGCGGGGCGTTCGATCTGGTGATCAATGCGACGTCGGCGAGCCTGGGCGGGGCGGGGCTCGTGCTGCCCGAGGGCCTGTTCGCGCCGGGGGCGCTGGCTTACGACATGGTGTATGGCAGGGGAGAGACGCCTTTCCTCGCCGATGCCCGGCGCCTGGGCGCGGCGCGCGTGGCCGACGGGCTGGGCATGCTCGTCGAACAGGCGGCGGAGTCGTTCTTCCTCTGGCGCGGGGTGCGGCCCGAGACGGGGCCAGTGCTGGCGATGCTGCGGGGCGGCTGAGCGGCGGTGAAAAATTCTGCTGCGCGTCCCAAAGGCGGCTGTATACTTTGGCCGACCGGTCTATCTACTGGTCGATGGTGGGAGCGAAGCGATGACGACATACGTGGAAATAGGGGCTTACGAGGCGAAGACGCATCTCGCCGACTTTCTGCGCAAGGTCCAGGCCGGCGCGGCCTATCGCATCACCCAGCGCGGCAAGCCGGTGGCCGATCTGATTCCTGCAGCGACGATCGAGAAACGCGCTTCCGCGGAAGCCGCCGCGCGGCTGCGACGCTTCATGCATGAGCGTGCCGCGGGGCAAGGGGTCGATGTGCGTGCGCTGATCGAAGAGGGTCGCGACTGATCCATGCGACTCGTGCTGGACAATTCTGTCGTGATGCGCTGGCTGTTCGGTGATGGCAGCGAGGCCGACCGCCGCTATGCCGAAGAGGTGCTGGCCTGTTTCGAGCAGGAAGAAACCGTCGCGCTCGTCCCGCCCGTCTGGCCGCTCGAAGTCGGCAATGTCGTTGCACGCGCCGAGGCGAAAGGCTTGCTCCAGGAGGCGCGCAGTATTGCCTTCCTGTCGTTGTTGCGCGACATGGCGATCGAGATCGACCCGGCCGCGAACCGCCTTGCGCTGTCGGAAACCTTGCAGCTGGCGCGGCGCTATGGGTTATCGACTTATGATGCTTCTTACCTCGAACTTGCCTTGCGTGAGGATCTGCCGTTGGCGACCATCGATGCAGACTTACGCAAGGCGTTGAAGAAAGCGGGCGGACGCCTCGCACTGGAAGGGATGGATTAGCATGCTGGTCGAGCAGGCGGCCGAATCGTTCTTCCTCTGGCGCGGCGTGCGGCCGGCGACGGCGCCGGTG
>JACAEF010000136.1 GCA_013388985.1 Rhodocyclaceae bacterium | reverse complement strand
TCCACGACGAATCGCCCGTCGGTCACCGGCCGGGCGGCGAACCGCCTCGCTTTTTCGATTATCTCGGCGGCGGAAAGCCGCGGCTTCGCACCGGATTCGCCCTTCATCGTGCGCTCGAAAACCGCGATGGTCTCACGGTCGATCCGCCTCGTCCTGCCGCCCCAGGGATCGGTAAAGATCGTCGGGAAGCCCGCGTATCGTCAGGTCCGCCATGATCGTCTCGCCAGATGCCATCGAAACGATGCATTATGATGCTACTCATCAATGGCTGACAATGCCTGGAGATTCGTTGCCCCCATCGATGTCGGGAAGCAAAGGGCTCCACTCCAGCAACAAGCCGATTCGCTCCCTGTTACTTTGCAGGTCTTTTCCTCAACGCGCAGAATCGCTTGATCGTTTCCACGACAAAGTCTCTTTCTGCCGCCGAAAGAGGTTCCATCAGGGCCGCCAACAGCTCCGCATCGCTACGTTTTCCCCGTGGCGCTTCTTCGAGCAGCCCCGCGAGTGAAATACCAAACACGTCGGCCATCCGATGCAGAGTCGGCAGCGAGGGCAATGTGACGCCTCTTTCGAATCGCGAAATGGTCACGGGATCGACCTCCAGAGCCAATGCCAGCTGCTCCTGGGTCAGGCCGAGAGTGTTTCTCCAGCGGGCGATGGTTTTGCCAATGGCAAGGGCAAGCTCGTGGCGCACGGTAAACCTAAACTGATTGGCAAATTGCCAATCAGAAATGATTGAGCTTCTTGGACTTTTGTGTTAGGGTGCGATATGCCTAGCGTTTATTTAGGCGTATTAGGTTTATACGAATCGGCTATCACAGACTCGGGAGGCTTTCGATGAGAATTCAAACCACGGCCGCTGCATGGGGCATGGCGGCGATACTGGCCGGCTGCGCGACGCCTTACAGCGAAGCGCCGCTTGCAACCAACTTCCCTACCATGAAACAGGAAAAAGTCCAGGCGGCGGCCCACTGGGACATCATCGCCAAAGATGTCGCCACCCGGATCACGGCCCGGCTGCCCGAGAAAAGACCTCTCCATGTCGTTCAAAAGCCCGGGGAATCAGCCTTCGATCGTGCCTTCTCCAACATGCTCATCTCGTCGCTCGTGGCCAATGGCCAGACCGTCTTGAGGCAGCCGGCGGATGCCTTGAGCATCGAGGTCGATACCCAGGTGGTGGGCTTCTCCGCAAACCGTCCGCAATACAAGTACGTCGGCGCGGCGAGCGCGTTGGCGACCGGACTCTGGGCCTTGGATGGAGTTGAGGCGACCGCCGCAGGCGCGGCCACCGCCTTGGTGTTCGCGGGTGATGCCTATGCGTGGTTCCGCTCCGAATTCGCCACTGGAGAGACGCCGCAGACGGAGATCATCATCACGACCAGCGTCAATGACGGCAACCGGTATCTGTCACGCCACACGAGCGTCTATTACGTGGCCGACTCCGACCGGGCACTTTATCGGACGAATCTGCCCGCGAGCAAAATCCAGATGAAGGGGGGCGAATGATGGCGAAAAGTCTTTTCGGACTGGCCGGTCTTTGCGCCATCGCGTTGGGGCTGCCCGCCTGCTCTAATACGCCTGCCCCCAAGCCCGATCCCACTTGGGAGCAAGCCGCTGCCAACCCGTTGATCCCCGCGAACTACAAGGCAGCCGACGCCTTGCTCGCCCAGGTCTCCTCTGTGCTGAACAATAGTCAGCCCCTGATCATCGCCACGGTCGTCAACATCGACAACCTCGACCAGTCTTCCACGCTGGGGAGATTGACCTCGGAACATGTCTCGGCGCGTTTCACCAAGGCCGGCTACCGGATGATCGAGCTCAAATATCGCAACAGTGTCTATGTCAAGCGCAGCCAGGGCGAATTGATGCTCACGCGCGAGATCAAAGACCTGGCCCAGTCGCACGATGCCCAGGCCGTCATCGTCGGCACTTACGGACAGAGCGACGAATTCGTCTTCGTCAATCTCAAGGTGATCCAGCCGGCGACGAACATCGTCCTTGCCGTGCAGGACTATGCCCTTCCGCTCGATAGCTCGACGAAGGCATTGTTGAGAGGCCGCTGAGGAAGCATCGGGGGTTCATACCCCCGATGATCTCGTCACTCTCCCGCCACGATCACGGTGACGAGGTGCTCGGGCTTCACGTGGCGCCGGAAGGCGGCCTTCACGTCCTCGCGCGTCACCGCCGCGACCTTCTTCGGGAACTGGTCGAGGTAGTCGAGCGGCAGAGCGTAGAAGCCGATCAGCGACAGATA
>JACAEF010000046.1 GCA_013388985.1 Rhodocyclaceae bacterium | reverse complement strand
CGAGGACGAGAAGGCGATTGCCGCGCCGCCGACGATCCGCTTCGATGCGGCGCCCGCGACCAAGTAAATGACGCGCTGGCTGACGGCCCTGTGGTTGGCCGTCCTGAGCTTCCTCGCGCCGGCGGCGGACGGCTTCGTGCCGATCCCGCCGCTGGCGGCGCGCGTCACCGATCTCACCGGCACGCTGACGCGCGAGCAGCGGGATCGGCTGGAGAACCGGCTCGCCGCGCTCGAACGCGAGAAGGGCGCGCAGATCGCGATCCTCATGCTGCCGACGACACGGCCGGAAACGATCGAGCAGTTCGGCATCCGGCTCGCGGAAGCCTGGAAGATCGGCCGCAAGGGCATCGACGACGGCGTGATCGTGATCGTCGCGCAGGACGACCGCGCGGTGCGCATCGAGGTCGGCTACGGGCTCGAAGGCGTGATTCCCGATGCGGTGGCCAAGCGCATCATCGAGGAAGAAATCGTGCCGCGCTTTCGCGCCGGTGATTTTTTCGGCGGCCTGCTGGCGGCCAGCGAGACGCTCGCGGGCATCGTCGCGGGCGAAGCCCTGCCGGCGCCGCGCCGGGCGCAGGACGGCAACCTCACGCTGGGCAGCGACCTGCAGCTCTTCCTGCTCTTCGCGCTGGCGGCGCTCGCCCGCTTCGCGCGCGCCCTGTTCGGTCTGCTCGGCGCGCTGATCGCCGCGGGGCTGGCCGGCCTGCTGGCGCTGCTGGTGTTCGGCAGCTGGCTGGCGGCGTTCATCGCCGCGCTGTTCGTGCTGGTCCTGTCGTTCGCCCGCGGCGGCGGCTCGGGCTGGAGCAGCGGCGGCGGCTGGAGCGGCGGCCATTCGGGCGGCGGGGGCTTCGGCGGTGGGGGCGGTGGCTTCGGCGGCGGCGGCGCGTCGGGGAGGTGGTGAGGATGAAGCTCGTGCGTCTGCTCAAGCATCTGCTCACGCCCCCCTGGCTGGCGCTGCGGCGCTTTCCGCCGTCCTTGCGGAAGGAGATCGAGCAGGCGGTGGCCGCGTCGGAGCGCCGTCATCGAGGCGAGCTCCGCGTCGCCATCGAAGGCCCGCTGCCCATTGCGGACCTATGGCGCGACGTCTCGCCGCGCGAACGGGCGGCCGAGCTGTTTGCCGCGCTGCGCGTCTGGGACACCGAGAAGAACAGCGGGGTACTGATCTATCTGCAGCTGGTGGATCGCGCCGTCGAAATCCTCGCCGATCGCGGCATCGCGGCGAATGTTCCGCAAGCGCGCTGGGAAGCGATTTGTCGCGATCTCGAAGCGGCGATGCGGGAGGGGCGGTGCCGTGAGGGTCTGTTCGCGGCGATCGAAGAGGTCACGCGGCTGCTGGAAACGCACTTTCCTGCGCGCACCTTCAATGCAAACGAGCTGCCGGATGCTCCGTGGGTGGGCTGAAGCAGGCGCGTGCCGTCCCGCCAGCGCCGATTTTGGTGGGGCGGGCGGCCGGGCCGGGGCCGGCACGGGAGATCATTTGACCAGCGTCACCGGCAGGCTGGAAAGCTGCAGCACCTTCTGCGATACCGAGCCGAGCAGCGCGCCGCCCAGCGCGCCCAAGCCGCGCGTGCCCATCACGATCTTGTCGCAGCCCTGGTCGGCGGCGAACTGCACGATGGTTTCGGCGAGCGGGCCGATCAGCACGACCGGGGTGTAGGACACGCCTGCGGCATCGAGGATTTCGCGCACCGGGGCGAGCGCGTCGCCGCCGCGGGTTTCCTGCATCGCTTCGATCTCGCTGGCCTTCATGTGGCTGCGGATCTCCGGCGCATCGACCGGCTCCTGCACGTTGAGCAGGAAGACCTGGTGGCCAGCGCAGCCGCTCACGGCATTGATGACATGATGGGCAGCGCGAAGCGAATGGTCCGAGCCATCGACGGCAAGCAGGATCTTCATGACGGTATCCGTGAATGCAAGTGGCCGAAAGTTTAGCCGAAACGATTTTGTTGCGCTGCTACAATTCGCGCACTTTTCAGCCGCGGAGCAGCCATGGAACTGTTCGGCATTCCGGTCGATTTCATCCTCTTTGCCGCCACATTGCTGGGCGTCGCCCTTTTTCATCACTACGTCCTCCAGGTCGCGCTCACGGGTCTGGCGGTGATCGCCGGCTACAAGATCCTGTTCGCCGGCTTCAAGACCGGTGCCGGGGTGGCCGGTTTCGTGGCGCACATGGGGCATGAATGGGTGCTGCTGGTCAATCTGTTCTGTCTGCTGGTCGGTTTCGCGCTGCTCGCCCGCCATTTCGAGGATTCCGGCGTGCCCGAGGTGCTGCCGAAGCTCCTGCCGGAAGGCTGGCTGGGCCCCTTCGTGCTGCTCACGCTGATCTTCGTGCTCTCCTCCTTCCTCGACAACATCGCCGCGGCGCTGATCGGCGCGACGGTGGCGGCGAGCGTCTTCAAGCGCAAAGTCCATATCGGCTATCTGGCCGCGATCGTCGCCGCTTCGAACGCGGGCGGCGCCGGCTCGGTGGTCGGCGACACGACGACGACGATGATGTGGATCGACGGCGTCGCGCCGCTCGACGTGTTGCACGCCTATGTTGCCGCCGGCGTCGCGCTCGTCGTCTTCGGCATCCCGGCCGCGCTCTTGCAGCACAAGCACATGGCGATCGCCAAGGATTTCCATGCCCGGCACCGGATCGACTGGGCGCGCGTCGGCATCGTCGGCTTCATCCTCGTCGCCGCGATCGTCACCAACGTCACGGTCAATCTCAAGTTTCCGGCGGCGGCCGACCACTTCCCCTTCCTCGGCGTCGCCGTCTGGGTGGCGCTCTTGCTGGCGATTCCCGTGCGCAAGCCGGAATGGAGCCTGGTGCCGGATGCGGTGAAGGGTTCGATCTTCCTCTTGGCGCTCGTCACCTGCGCCTCGATGATGCCGGTCGAGAAGCTGCCGCCTGCCTCCTGGCAGTCGGCGCTCACCCTGGGTTTCGTCTCCTCGGTGTTCGACAACATTCCCCTTACCGCGCTGGCGCTGAAGCAGGGCGGTTTCGACTGGGGCTTTCTCGCCTACGCGGTCGGCTTCGGCGGTTCGATGCTCTGGTTCGGCTCCTCGGCCGGCGTCGCGGTCTCGAACCTCTTTCCCGAGGCGAAGTCGGCGATCCAGTGGCTGCGCCATGGCTGGTTCGTATTGGTGGGTTATGTCGTCGGCTTCTTCGTGATGCTGGCGGTGATGGGCTGGCAGCCGCATCCGCCGCACAAGGAGGGCAGGGAAGCGCCGGCCGTCATCGAGCACATCGAGCCGTCTGCGCCGCCCGCGATCGGCGCGCCGGGATACCAATAAGGGCCGCATGCGGCGCGTCCTCCTGCCGCTGGCGCTGCTGCCTTTGCCTGCCCATGCGGCCGGCTCGGGCGCCGTCGGCGAGAACCTGCTCTGGCTCGCCTTGATCCTGATGAGCGCGCGGCTCTTCGCGCCGCTCGCCGCGCGCTTCGGTTTCCCGGCCGTGCTCGGGGAACTGCTGCTCGGCGTGCTGCTCGGCAATCTCTCGCTGCTTGGCATCGGTCTGTTCGATACCATCGCCCGCGATCCGATCATTGCCTTCATCGCCGAGCTGGGAGTGATCGTGCTGCTGCTGCAGATCGGACTGGAGACCCGGCTCGCCGACTTGGTGAAAGTCGGCGCTCGCGCCATGGCAGTCGGCGTCGTCGGCATCGCCGTGCCCTTCGTCCTCGGCGCCTTCGTGGTCGGACCGTTGTTGTTGCCCGGTCTGTCGCAGAACACTTACCTGTTCCTCGGCGCGACGCTTTCCGCCACCTCGGTGGGCATCACCGGGCGCGTCTTCCGCGATCTCGGCAAGCTCGATACGTCGGCCGCGCGCATCGTGCTCGGCGCGGCGGTGATCGACGACGTCCTGGGACTGGTCATCCTCGCCGTGGTGACGAGCCTGGTGCAGGCCGGCACGGTCAGCGTCGGCGAGGTAAGCGGCATCATCGCCGAGGCGGTGCTCTTTCTCGCCGGCAGCATCTGGCTGGGCCGCAGGATCGCGCCGCATTCCTCGCGCTGGCTGGCGCGGCTGGACGCCGGGCCGTCGATGCTGTTCGCCCAGGTGCTCGCCACCGGGCTGGCGCTGGCCTGGCTTGCGCATGCGATCGGGCTCGCCCCGATCATCGGCGCCTTCGCGGCGGGTCTGCTGTTCGAACCGCTGTTCCTCAAGGATTTCGAGACGCCGAAGATCGTCCAGGAGATCGAGCCCTTGATGCGCGATCCGGCCAGCCGGCCGCTGATGGACCGCCTGCTGCCGATCCTGCAAAAGCACGCCGGCCACCAGCACGAGCACATGATCGAGCCGATCGGCTATTTCTTCGTGCCGGTGTTTTTCGTCCTCACCGGCATGCAGGTCGACCTGAGAGCGCTCGCCGATCCGGCGATCGTCGCCGTGGCGCTCGGCGTCACCGCCGCGGCGGTGGCCGGCAAGCTCGCGGCCGGCTTTCTCGCTGGAACCAGTGGCCGCTGGATCGTCGGCGGGGGCATGGTGCCGCGCGGCGAGGTGGGGCTGATCTTCGCGATGGTCGGCAGGCAGCTCGGCGTGATGGACGAGGCGCTGTTCTCGGTGATCGTCGTCATGGTGATCCTCACCACGCTGATCACGCCGCCGGTGCTGACCTGGCTGCTGCGCAAGTCTTGACGAAACGCAAGGCGGCGCGGTGAGGCGCCGCTTAAACTGCTGTCGTCCCTTGCCGGAGCCCGCCCATGAAATCGCGCATTTCCACCTTTTTGTCTCTCGTTGCCTGCCTGACGTGGTTCTTTGCCGCGCCGCTGGCGGCGCAGACCGATACCGGCTTCATCGAGCTGGGCGACGATCCGCCGCGCGAGCTGGCCAACATCTCCGCCGGCGTGCCGCGCGGCCAGGAGCTGCCGGAGAACGATCCGCGCATTCGTCAGGCCCGCGAATGGCTGCGGCAGGCCGCCACCGCCACCGGCCAGGAAGAGGAGTGGATCGCCGCCAATGCGCTCAAACTCTCGCGTTACATTTTCACCACCCAGGGCGTGCGTGCCACGCCGCTGGAAGTGCTGGAAGCCTATGCCCGCCTGGCGGCGCCGGGCAAACCCTTGAGCGACGTCAGCAATGCCTATTTCCAGGCACGGCGCCAGGCGCCCGATCACAGCCATGCCGCCGCGATGAAGGCGTTGATCCGGTAGCGGAAACCAGCGCGGTCATGGTTACAATCGGACCATGACCGCCGAACCGAGCGCCGAACACGAACGCCGCCGTCTGACCGCCCTCGCGGTGGTCGTGGCCGCTTACGTGCTGTCCTTTTTCCAGCGCTTCGCGCCGGCGGCCATCGCGCCGGATCTGGCGGCGAGTTTCCAGACCTCCGCGGCCTCGCTCGGCGTGCTGGCGGCGACTTATTTCTACGTCTATACGGTCATGCAGGTGCCGACCGGCATCCTGGTCGACACCCTCGGTCCGCGCCGCATCCTGCTGATCGGCGGCCTCGTCGCCGGCTTCGGCAGCCTGCTGTTCGGCATGGCGCAAAGCCTCGATGGGGCGCTCGCCGGCCGCACCCTGATCGGTCTGGGGGTGTCGGTGGTGTTCATCGCCATGCTCAAGTTCATCGCGGTCTGGTTCGAGGAGCATCGCTTCGCCAGCGTGGTCGGCGCTTCGATGCTGGTCGGCAATTTCGGCTCGGTGCTGGCCGGCTCGCCTTTGTCGTGGATGGCGCAGAACGTCGGCTGGCGCGGCGTGTTCGTCGGCGTCGGCATCGTCTCGCTGGCCTTGGGCGCGCTCGCCTGGCTGCTGGTGCGCGACCGGCCGCGGATGGCGGGAGGTGCCGCTCCGCCAGCGCCGACTGTTGACAGAACCGTGATCCTCACCGGCCTCCTGCGCGTGGTGAGAAACCGCGCCACCTGGCCGGCCGCCTTCGTCAATGCCGGGCTCTCCGGCAGCTTCTTCGCCTTCGGCGGCCTGTGGGCGATGCCTTTCCTGACGCAGGGGATGGGGCTGTCACGCGAGACCGCCAGCGCGCACCTGTCGCTTTACTTCGCCGGCTTCGCCGTCGGCTGCCTGCTGATCGGCGCGATTTCCGACCGCATGCGCCGCAGAAAGCCGGTGGTGATCGCCAGCTCGCTGGTGCTTGCCTCGATCTGGCCGGTCTGGCTGTCGGGACTTGCATTGCCGCTCATCGCGACCTATCTGTTGTTCGGGCTGATGGGCCTGATGACGGCGAGCTTCACCCTCTCCTGGGCATGCGCCAAGGAGGTGAATCCGCCGCAGCTTTCGGGCATGTCGACCTCGGTGGCGAACATGGGGGGCTTTCTGATGGGGGCACTGCTTCAACCCGCCGTCGGCAAGATCATGGATCTGCGCTGGTCGGGGCTGATCGAGAACGGTGTGCGCATCTACGCGCCCGAAGACTACCGCTGGGGCCTGCTGCTGATCGCCGCTGCCGCCTGGCTCGGGGCGCTGGCCGCCTGGTTCGTGCGCGAGACGCACTGCCGCAACATCTGGCAGGACATCGAAAAGGAGCGAGCATGAAGGGCATCATCCTGTTTGGCCATGGGGCGCGCAACCCCGAATACGTCGCGCCTTTCCGACGCATCCGCGCCCGTGTCGAGGCAATGCAGCCTGGCGTGCCGGTCGAGATCGGCTTTCTCGAACTCACCCAGCCGCCGCTGGAGGCGAGCATCGAGGCGCTGGTGGCGCGCGGCGTGAGCGAAATCCGCATCGTGCCGATCTTCTTCGCGCCGGGGCGGCATGTGCTCAAGGACCTGCCGCAACTGCTCGCGAATGCGATGGATCGCTTCCCCGGCACCGAATTCGAGGTGGCCGAATGCGTCGGCGAAGTGGATGCGGTGATCGCGGCGATGGCCGCCCATGCCGTCGCCGCGGCTTGAATCCTGTCCATTAGGATATACTTATATACCCTATGAAGACGATCTTCCATCCCCAACATCGCCGCTGGCTCTTGCTGTGCCTGTTCCTGGCCGGGCCGGCGGTCGCGCAAACCCGTCTCGTCGAACCCCGCGAGGTGCCGCTCTCCTTGGTGTTCGAGGCGCAGATCGAAGCGACGAAGCAGGCGACCGTCGCCACCCAGGTGGCCGGACGCATCATCGATGTCAGGGTCGATGCCGGCCAGAAGGTGAGCGCCGGCCAGCTGCTGATGCAGGTCGATGCGCGCGAGGCGGCCGAGAACGTGGCCGGCGCCCGGGCGCAGCTTGTCCAGGCCGAGGCCAACTACCAGCGCACGCTCAACCTCTTTCAAAAGAAATTCGTCAGTCAGGCCGCGCTCGACGCCGCCGAAGCGCAGTTGAAGTCCGCTCGCGCCCAGGCGAACGCCGCCGGCGCCAGCGCCTCGCATGCCGCCGTCACCGCGCCGATCGCCGGGGTCGTCGCGCAACGCCATGCCGAACTGGGCGATCTGGCGGTGCTCGGCAAGCCGCTGGTGACGGTGTTCGATCCCAAGAGCCTGCGCGCGGTCACCGCCGTTCCGCAGGCGAAGCTCGCCGAGGTGCGTCGTGCGCAGAGCGCGCAGGTCGAGATCGTCGAGCCGTCCGGCCGGCGGCGGATCGCCGGCACGCGTGTCGAGATCCTGCCGACGATCGATACCCAAAGCCGTACCGCCACGGTGCGGGTCTATCTGCCGGAAGGCGAAGGGCTGCTGCCGGGGATGGCGGCGCGCGTCTTTTTCATCGCCGGCGAGGCGAAGAAGCTCACCGTGCCGGCGGCGGCGATCCTCCGCCGCGGCGAGATCAGCACCGTTTATGTGTTGAAGGACGGCAAGGCGGTGCTGCGTCAGGTGCGGCTCGGCGAAGCCACCGCCGACGGCGAAGTCGAGGTGCTCGCGGGGCTGAGCGCTGGCGAGACGATTGCGCTCGATCCCGTGAAAACGGGCATCGAAGCGAAGCAGGCGAAGTAAGCCGATGGGTATCTCCGGCCGCATCGCGGAGTTCTTCCTCCGCAACGCCCTGACCCCGCTGGTCGCGCTGGTCGCGCTGCTGCTCGGCGTGTTCGCCACGCTGGTCACGCCGCGCGAGGAGGAGCCGCAGATCAACGTGACGATGGCGAACGTGTTCATCCCGTTTCCGGGCGCCACGGTCAAGGATGTCGAAAACCTCGTCGCCCGGCCCGCCGAGCAGGTGCTGGCGCGCATTTCCGGCATCGAGCACGTGTTCTCCATCTCCCGCCCCGGCATGGCGGTGATCACCGTCCAGTACAAGGTCGGCGAGGATCCGATCCAGGCGCTGGTGCGTCTCTACGACACGGTCAATGCCAACACCGACTGGGTTTCGCCCAACCTCGGTGTCGGCACCCCGATCGTCAAGCCCAAGGGCATCGACGATGTGCCGATCGTCGCGCTCACCTTCTGGACGAAGGACGCCGACAAGTCGGCCTTCGAGCTGCAGCAGATCGCGCGCGCGGTGGAGATCGAGTTGAAGCGCATTTCCGGCACGCGCGACGTCTATACGATCGGCGGGCCGGGGCACGTCGTGCGTGTGCTGATGGACCCGGAGCGCATGACGGCGCGCGGTATTACCGCGCAGGACCTGAAGGCGGCGCTGCAGCTGTCCAACGCCCTGCAGCCCTCGGGCAGCCTGGTGCGCGAAAACCGTGAACTGCGCGTCGAGACCGGCGCCTATCTCGAAACCGCCGCGGATGTGAAACGGCTGGTGGTCGGCGTCTTCGACGGCAAGCCGGTGTTCATGGAGGATGTCGCCGAGGTGATCGACGGCCCCGACCAGCCGAGCCGCTATGTCTGGCATGGCGACAAGACGGGCGAATCGCCGGCGGTCACCGTCGCCGTGTCGAAGAAACCGGGCGTGAATGCCGCCGACGTCGCCGACAAGGTGATCGCGCGCATGGAATCCCTGAAGGGCACGGTGATTCCCGAAGGCGTCGAATTCACCGTGACGCGCAACTATGGCGAGACGGCGACCGAGAAGGCGCAAAAACTCATCGGCAAGCTCGTCTTCGCCACCGCCTTCGTCGTGCTGCTGGTGCTGGTCACGCTGGGCTGGCGCGAGGCGCTGATCGTCGGCGTCGCGGTCAGCCTGACGCTCGCGGCGACCCTGTTCGCCTCCTGGGCCTGGGGATTCACGCTGAACCGCGTCTCGCTGTTCGCGCTGATCTTCTCGATCGGCATCCTCGTCGATGACGCGATCGTGGTGGTGGAGAACATCCACCGCTGGCACACGCTCAATCCCGAGAAAAAGCTCTGGGAGATCATCCCCGGCGCGGTCGACGAAGTCGGCGGCCCCACCATCCTCGCCACCTTCACGGTGATCGCGGCGCTGTTGCCGATGGCGTTCGTCACCGGGCTGATGGGCCCCTACATGAGCCCGATCCCGATCAACGCCTCGATGGGCATGTTCATCTCGCTGGCGATCGCCTTCGTCGTCACGCCCTGGCTGTCCTTGAAGCTGATGAAGCCGGTCGCCCATGCGCCGGCGCAGGGCGAGGCGCCGGTTGCAAGCACGCGGCTCGAACGCTTCTTCCGCGCGGTGCTGACGCCCTTCCTGGACCCGCGCACGGGTCGCAAGGCGCGGGCGATGCTGTGGATCGGCGTCGTCGCCGCGATCCTCGCCTCGGTGTCGCTGGGTTATTTCAAGCTCGTCGTGCTGAAGATGCTGCCGTTCGACAACAAGAGCGAGTTCCAGGTCGTGCTCGACATGCCCGCCGGCACGCCGGTCGAGGAAACCGCGCGCGTGCTCGCCGAGATGGCCGCAGAGCTCAAGGACGTGCCCGAAGTGCAGCATTACCAGGCCTATGCCGGCACTGCCAGCCCAATCAATTTCAACGGCCTGGTGCGCCAGTATTACCTGCGCACCAATCCGGAGATGGGCGACATCCAGGTCAATCTCGTCGACAAGCATCATCGCGACCGGCAAAGCCACGAAATCGCCGTCGGCGTCCGCGAGCGGCTGATGGCCGTGGCGAAGGCTCATGGCGGCAACGCCAAGGTCGTTGAAGTGCCGCCGGGGCCGCCGGTGCTCTCGCCGATCGTCGCCGAGGTCTATGGCCCGGATTACGCGGGGCAGATGGCGGTGGCGAAGAAGGTGCGCGCGGCGTTCGAGGGCACCGCCGACATCCTCGGCGTCGACGATTCCGTCGACGAGGATGCCGGCAAGGTCGTGCTCAGGGTGAATCAGGTCAAGGCCGCGCTCCTGGGCGTGGCGCAGAAGGACATCGTCGAAACCGTGCGCCTGGGTCTCGCGGGAGAAGACGTCACGCCGCTGCACGACGGCGAATCGAAATACGAGATCCCGGTGCGCATCACGCTGCCGGCCGAGAAGCAGGCCAGTCTCGACACGCTGCTCAAACTCCGCGTGCGCGCCCTGCCCGCCTACGGCGGCCATCTGGTGCCGATCTCCGAGCTCGTCGAAGCCAAGCCCGCGCAGCGCGAGAAGGTGGTCTATCACAAGGATCTGCTGCCGGTGGTCTATGTCGTCGGCGACATGGGTGGCAAGCTCGATTCGCCCCTCTACGGCATGTTCGCGATCCGCGAGAAGCTCAAGGACATGCCGCTCGAAGAAGGCGGCCGCTTGGGCGAATACTTCATCCGCCAGCCGGCCGACCCGTACGCGGGCTACGCCTACAAGTGGGACGGCGAATGGCAGGTGACTTATGAGACCTTCCGCGACATGGGGGCGGCCTATGCCGTCGGCCTGATCCTGATCTACCTGCTGGTCGTCGCGCAGTTCAGGAGCTACCTCGTGCCGCTGATCATCATGGCGCCGATTCCGCTCACCATCATCGGCGTGATGCCGGGCCATGCGCTCGTCGGAGCGCAATTCACCGCCACCTCGATGATCGGCATGATCGCGCTGGCCGGCATCATCGTCCGCAACTCGATCCTGCTCGTCGATTTCATCAACCAGCAGGTGGCAGAAGGCGTCGAATTCGCCGAGGCGGTGATCCAGTCCGCCGCGATCCGCGCCAAACCCATCGCGCTGACCGGGCTCGCCGCGATGCTCGGCGCCCTGTTCATCCTCGACGACCCGATCTTCTCGGGGCTGGCGCTGGCGCTGATCTTCGGTATCTTCGTGTCGACCGTGCTGACGCTGGTGGTGATTCCGGTGCTCTACTATGCGGCGATGCGGCGGCGCCTGCAGCCTGTCGCGTGACCGCGGTGTGCCGTCCCGCCAGCGCCGACTTTTCAACCCCCCACCACAGGAGAAAACAACATGACCGTCAATCGCATCGTCCGCATCGTCGCCGGCTTCTTCATCCTGCTCTCGCTTGGGCTGGCCCATGCGATGGGCCAGGTGGATCTCACCCAGATGAGCTGGCTGTGGTTTACGCTGTTCGTCGGCGCCAACCTGTTCCAGAGCGGCTTCACCCAGTTCTGCCCGCTCGATTCGATCCTGAAGAAGCTCGGCGTGCCCGAGTCGAGCGGCGACTGCAAGAGCGGTTGTGCCTGATTTTCGCAAAGGAGGAGACATGACGACTGCATTCGAACGCGCCATCGCCCTGATCGATGCCGCCAACGGCCAGGACCCGCGCCTCGATACCGATTACGACGGCAGCCAGGTGCCGCGCGAGCTGCTCTATGGCCGGCGCATGGCCGAGATGATCGACCGCTACGCGCCCGAGGCGGACGAGGTGATGAAGATCGCCGTGCGCGGCCAGCACATCGAGCGCTGGAAGACGCCGCGCGACTCTTATCCGATGACGCGCGAAGGCTATCTCGCCTGGCGCACGGGGCTCTACAAATACCATGCCGAGCGCGTCGGCGAAATCATGCGGGAGGCCGGTTTCGACGAGAAAAGCATCGAACGCGCGAAACAGGCGGTCGGCAAGCGGGCGCTGAAGGTCAACCCCGATACCCAATTGCTCGAAGACGTCACCGATCTCGTCTTCATCGAGCACTACATGCTCGAATTCGCCGGCCAGCATCCCGAATACAGCGAGGAGAAATGGCTCGACATCATCAGGAAGACCTGGAAGAAGATGTCGGAGCGCGCGCACCAGTTCGCGCTCTCGGGCAAGCTCAAACTGCCCGAGCCGCTGGTGCCCCTGATCACCAAGGCCGTCAGCGGTTGAAGAAACGCTGAATAATTCTGCTGCGCGGGCGCATCGCTGCGTTGCGCGGTGCTCGGATACTCGCCTATCTGCTTGATATGTGGCTCCGACGTAACATGCGCTGCGCGCATGTGAGTCTTCGCCGAAACTTCGCCTTCGGCTCGTTTTCTCGTATCCTCCGCTCCGTGCGCCTTGCCCTCCTCCCGCTCGCGATGAATTCTTCAGCATTTCCTTGACCCACGAAGAAAGGAGAAAACCTTGAGCACCACCCCCAGCGGATTGATCATCGAGGATCTCGTCGCCGGCAGCGGCGACGAGGCCGTTGCCGGAAAGTACGTCACCGTGCACTACACCGGCTGGCTGACCGATGGCAGGAAGTTCGATTCGAGCAAGGATCGCAACGAGCCCTTCGAATTCCCCTTGGGCGCCGGCCATGTGATCCGTGGCTGGGATGAGGGCGTACAAGGCATGAAGGTCGGCGGCACGCGCAGGCTGACGATTCCGCCGCAGCTCGGCTACGGCGCGCGCGGTGCCGGCGGCGTGATTCCGCCCAACGCGACGCTGGTCTTTGAAGTCGAGCTGCTCGGCGTCGGCTAATCGGCCTCAACCGTGAGGTCGGGGATGTGCTGGAAGGCGATGCGCATCGGCGCCGCGGCGAGCGCTGCGTGCGCGCCGCCGAAGTAGATCGTGTTCTTGCCGTAACGCAGATTGATCGCATCGAGCGCGGTATTGAGTCGCTCGGCCTCTTCTGTATCGGTAAATAGGTCGCGCGAGCGCTGCGTCGCGCTGGTCAGCTGGGTCAATGTCACGCCGACGGCGAAGGGCTCGGCGCGCGTTCTCGGGCGCTGGCGCCAGAGCACATCGAGGGCATGGAGCAGGGCGCGCGTGTCGGCGGTGGGGTCGAGCCGCTGCGCGGCGCGCCAATCCCAGGTTTCCTCGTGCTGGCGAAAGCGCACCGTGACGCTCACCTCGCCGGCGACGAGTGCGTAGCTCCTCAGGCGCATCGCCGCCTTCTGCAGCAGCCGGTTGAGCACCGAATAGGCCGAAGCCTCGTAGCGCAGCTCCGGCGGCAGCACGTGGGAGTGCCCGACCGAGGCGCGCTGGCTGTCGGAGGGTGGCAACTCCTCGCCGGCGAGCCGCGCGTGCATGCGCTCACCTTCGATGCTGCCCCAGGCGGCGCGCAGCTGCGCCGCATTGGCGGCGCAGAGCTGCTCGACCGTGCGGATGCCGTGCCGCCAGAGCCGACTTTCCATCGCCCGGCCGATGCCGGGAATGTCCCGCAATTCGAGGCGGTAGAGCGCCTGCGGCAGGTCGGCGGCTTCGAGCACCGTGAGGCCGTCGGGCTTTTGCATGTCCGAGGCGATCTTGGCCAGGAAGGTATTCGGCGCGATGCCGATCGACGAGCGCAGGTGTTCGCCGACCTCACGCGCGATGGTCTGCTTGATTTGCCTGGCCAGCGCCACGGCTTTCTCGCGCTCGCGCTCCGAACCCATCAGGGGACACGCCATCTCGTCGATCGATAGCACCTGGCCGACCGGCGTGCAGGATTCGACCGCCTTGACGAGCCGCTGGTGCAGCTCGACATAGACCGCCGGCCGCGCCTCGACGAAGACGATGTCGCGGCAGCGTTTTCGCGCCTCCCAGACCGGCGTGCCGGTCTTGACGCCGAAAGCCTTGGCCTCGTAGCTCGCGGCGATGCAGCAGGTGGTCTCGGCCAGCACCGGCAGGATGCCGACCGGCCGACCGCGCAGTTCAGGCCGCAGCTGCTGCTCGACCGAGGCGAAATACGAATTGAAATCGACGTAGAGCGCGCGCAGCGGCAGGGGAGGGACGCTAGACTGTGCCATGAACCGAATCCTATAGTAAACGAACGTTCACTACAAGACGCTTGCCATGAAACCTTTCCCCTCCCGCCTGCCGAATGTCGGCACCACCATCTTCACCGTGATGTCGCGGCTTGCTCAGGAGCATGGCGCGATCAACCTCTCGCAGGGTTTTCCCGATTTCTCGCCGCCGGCGCATCTGCTCGAGCGTGTGACGCACCACATGCAGGCCGGCGCGAACCAGTATCCGCCGATGGCGGGCGTCGCGCCCTTACGCGAGGCGATCGCCGAAAAAGTCGCACGGCTCTATGGCGCGCGCTACGACGTCGAGAGCGAGATCACCGTCACCGCCGGCGCGACGCAGGCCATCTTCACCGCGATCGCCGCCGCCGTGCGGCCCGGCGACGAGGTGATCGT
>JACAEF010000100.1 GCA_013388985.1 Rhodocyclaceae bacterium | reverse complement strand
GACAAGACCTGCTCAGAGGCGATGGCGGCCGCGACCGTTTGTATGCGGACGACGAAGCCGCCCTCGCCGCCGCCATCGCCACCCAGGACGGCGCGCCGAGCGGCCAGAAAGGCGACTGGTTCGACGGTGGTAGCGACGACGACATTCTGGTCGGCGGCGCCGGCAACGATGCGCTGAATGGTGGCGCGGGCGACGACATCATCGTCGGCGGCGCGGGCGACGACGACATCGACGGCGATCTTGACAGCGAAGTTGTGTACCGCGACTGGAGCGTCGCGCGCAGCATTCAACCGGGCGGCGACGGCAGCACCGTCTATCGCACCACCTACCACCAAACTGAATTCGGCGCGCAAACAGGTGGCGGCAACGACGTCATTCATGCCGGCGGCGGCAACGACTGGGTCCGGGGGGGCGGGGGCGACGACTGGGTCGATGGCGGCCGGGGCGACGATGTCTTGTGGGGCGGTCTGGGCGACGATATGCTCATAGGCGGGGAGGACGCCGACGTGCTGAGCGGCGACGGCGATGACGTCCGGTTCCGCCCGGAAAGCGCCGACGGCAGCCGGCACGGCAAGGACCTGCTCATGGGCGGAGTTGGCAACGACGTCCTGTATGGTGACGGCAACGACGATGTGCTGATCGGCGGCGACGGACACGATTTCCTGCATGGGGACAACGGCTCGCTCGCCGGGCAATACCACGGCAACGATCAGCTCGACGGCGGCGCGGGAGATGACACGTTGATCGGCGACGGGGGTGCCGACATATTGATGGGCGGCGCGGATGCGGATTTTCTGGATGGCGACGCGGATCCGGCGAAACTGGCCGGGCAATACCACGGCAACGATCAGCTCGACGGCGGCGCGGGGGATGACACGCTGATCGGCGGCGGGGGTGCCGATACGCTGATCGGCGGCGCGGGCGAGGACATCTTGCTCGGCGACCAGACCGGCGATGCGCCGCTCGACAGGCAATACCATGGCAACGACATTCTCCACGGCGGTTCGGGCGACGATTATCTCTCCGGCGATGGCGGCGACGATGTGCTTGATGGCGGCGACGACGACGATACGCTTTTCGGGGGGGAGGGAAACGATACCCTCATCGGTGGCACAGGCGCAGACTATCTGGCGGGCGGGAAAGGCAACGACCGGTACGTGCTGTCCGCCGGCGACGGCCAGCAACGTGCTGGTGGCGCCATCGATTACATCGTCGACGCAGGTGGAAACGACACTGTGGCGATCGGCACCGCCGTCACCGACGTTTGGCAGGTACAGAACGATTTGCTGATCATGTACGGCGACGGCGATGTGTTCGCTGTCGCCAACTCGGGTTTCTCCGTCGAGTATTACGAAATCGACGGCATCACGCTCTCGCGCGCCGAGCTGATCGGCTGCTATTCGCCCGACATTATCACGGCCACGGATGAGGCGGGCATCCGCCACGCGGCCGGCGGTTACCGCAACGATACCTTGGTAAGTTATGTCGGCAATTCGTTTGTTTCCGGTGGCCGGGGGGACGATGCCCTGTTCGCGTCCCAAGGCGGGAATACTTTCGTGTTCTCTCTCGGAGACGGGCACGACACGATTGCGGGCGCGGGCGGCAATGTCATCCGGTTCGGCAAGGGCATCGCGCCCGGGGACATCGCCGTCGACCGTTCCGCTGACAACCTGGTCTTGAGAAATGTTGTCGCCGGAGATGCGGTGACGATCCGCAATTTTTTCTACAACGACGACCCGTATTCCGCCAACAATCCTGTCAGGCAGGCCGCTTTCGATGATGGCACGGTGTGGGACATCGCGGATCTGACGCGCGGGCCCGCCCTGGCTGGCACTGCCGGCAACGACAACATCGCCGGGACCTGGGCCGACGATGTGCTTCATGGCCTGGCCGGCGACGATATTCTGGATGGCGGGCTCGGCAATGATGTCCTGCATGGCGGAGATGGCAACGACGATCTGTTGGGCGGCGCGGGCAACGACATGCTGGACGGCGGCCCCGGGAACGACCGGTTGTTTGGCGGCAGCGGCAACGACACCTTCCTGTTCGGCAGAGGGGACGGGCAGGACAGGGTCACCTATGCCTGGCTGCCGCCGAGCGGGGAGAAAACGCTTTCGTTCAAGGCGGGTGTCGCCCCGGACGATCTGCTGCTGCTGAACGATCCCTCCAATACCGACGCGCTGATCGTCAGGATTGCCGGCACGGACGATCAGATCACGTTGGATTATTTCTGGCATCAAGGCTGGACCGGCACTGTCTATAGCACCATCCAGCGATTCGCGTTCGCCGACGGCACGACATGGTCGGCGAGCGACATCGCGATGAAGCACTTGGCGGGGACGGAGGCAAACGACAGGATCAGGGGCACGCCAGGTGCCGATAGCCTGCATGGTCAGGCGGGCGACGACTGGATCAGCGGCGACGAGGGCGATGACCTGATCCATGGCGAGGAAGGCGACGATGCGCTGATCGGGGGCCTGGGAAGCGATGTGTTGTTTGGCGGGGCGGGCAACGACTGGCTGCATGGCGGGTACGGCAATAACATCTTGATCGGGGGAGAAGGTGACGACGCCCTGATCGGACAGGATGGCGTAAACGTATTCGATGGCGGCCCTGGCCGCGACACGATCAAAGCTCATTATTGGGGCGGCAACACATATCTGTTCGGACGGGGCGACGGACAGGACACCATCGAGATCCAGACCGATTATTGGGGACAGGCCTACGGGAGTAACGTCCTGCAGTTCAGAGCGGACGTGGCACCGGCGGATGTAATCGTCAGACGCGTCAATTACGATCTGATGATTCAGATTGCCGGCACGGACGATAGTGTCAGGGCAGTGGATTATTACTTCAACAGCTATCGCAACCCGATCCAACAGATCAGCTTCGACGACGGCACGATCTGGGACGGCGCAGCCATCGAGGCGCGCCTGCAACGCAATCCGCCGGCGCTGCTGAATCCCTTGCCGGACCTGCAGGTCGCTCTCGGCATGCCATTCGCTTTTGCGATTCCTGCCGGCTCCTTCACGGATCCGGATGGGGAAGCGATAACTTATTCTGTCTCTTCCGCGAATGGCGAAGGGTGGCCCTCCTGGTTGACATTCACTCCGACTACGGGGGTCTTCAGCGCCACGCCGCCCGTGCAGGGCGTTTTCAATATCAAGGTTACAGCCACGGATGCGGAAGGTCTTTCGGTATCCGACGAGTTTGCCATCGATGTTCGCGTTCAGGACATGGTGCTCACCGGGACGGTGGCGAAAGACACGCTCCAAGGCAATGCGGGTAACGACAAGTTGTACGGCTTGGGTGGGGATGACACGCTTTACGGCAATACCGGCAATGATCTGCTGGATGGTGGAAGCGGGCGCGACAAAATGTTTGGCGGTGCCGACAACGATACTTACGTGGTGGATAACTCCGGAGATGTGGTCACCGAATATGCCAACGAAGGGCTCGATACGGTCCTTTCGAGTATCAGCTACACGCTGGGAACGAATGTCGAAAACCTTACGCTCACCGGCACGGCAACGATCAACGCCACGGGCAATGCGCTGAACAATGTACTCATCGGCAACAGCGCCAACAACAGGCTTACGGGCAATGCAGGCAACGACACTTTGGACGGTGGCGCGGGGAACGACGCGTTGGCAGGCGGCACCGGCAACGACACCTACCTCTTCGGTCGTGGCTACGGTTCCGACACCGTGACGGAGAACGACGGCACAGCGGGTAACACCGACCTCGTCCGCTTCCTTGATGGCATCGCCACCGACCAGATCTGGTTCCGTAAAGTCGGGACAAATCTGGAAGTCAGTATCATCGGCACTTCGGACAAGCTGACCGTCGGTAGTTGGTACTCGGGAACGGCCTATCGCGTCGAGCAGTTCAAGACCGCCGATAATCGCACCTTGCTGGATACCAAGGTTGACGCACTGGTGCAGGCGATGGCGGCTTTCAGTCCGCCGGCGGCGGGCCAGACCACCTTGCCACCAACCTACCAAACCGCACTGGCCCCCGTCATCGCCGCCAACTGGCAGTAGGCCGGGATGGAAGTCGTCGAAATGGCCGACCGTCCGGACGGAGTGGGCCCGGAGCACGGGCCTGCCCCGGATACAGGCCTGCTCGGGCTGGTCATGCTAGCCCGTTTCCACGGGCTGGCGGCCGATCCGGCGCAACTCGCCCACCAGTTCAAGGCGCCGGGCGAAGCCTTCGGCACCGTGCAAATCCTCCTCGCCGCCAAGGCGATCGGACTCAAGGCCAAGCGCGTTCATACCGATATCACCCGCCTCGACCGTACGCCGCTGCCCGCACTCGCCGCATCGAATGAGGGCCGCTTCTTCATCCTCGCGCGCATCGATGATGAGCAGGCATTGATTCAGGAACCCGGTACACCCCGTCCCCAACTCCTTTCCATTCCGGAACTGACCGCCCGCTGGAACGGCGAACTGATCCTGTTTGCTTCCCGCGCCTCGCTGGCCGGCGAACTCGCGAAGTTCGACTTCAGCTGGTTCATCCCTGCCGTCGTCAAGTACCGCAAGTTGCTGATCGAGGTGCTGGTCGTTTCCTTCGTCTTGCAACTTTTCGCACTGGTCACGCCGTTGTTCTTCCAGGTCGTGATGGACAAGGTGCTCGTCCATCGTGGCTTCACCACGCTGGACGTCATCGCTTTCGGCTTCCTCGTGGTGGTGATCTTCGAGACCGTGCTCTCCGGCCTGAGAAGTTATGTCTTCGCCCATACCACTAGCCGTATCGATGTCGAACTCGGGGCGCGGCTGTTCCGCCACCTGCTCAACCTGCCGCTGGCCTATTTCCAGGCCCGACGAGTAGGCGATACCGTGGCCCGCGTGCGCGAACTGGAGAATATCCGGCAGTTCCTCACCGGCAACGCCATCACCCTGGTGCTCGACCTGTTCTTCTCGGTGGTCTTCATCGCGGTGATGCTGTTCTACAGTGGCTGGCTGACGCTGATCGTCGTCCTCTCGCTGCCGGCTTACGGCGTGCTGTCATTTCTCGTCACGCCGCTGCTGCGCGCGCGTCTGCACGAGAAGTTCAACCGGGGCGCCGAGAACCAGGCCTTCCTCGTCGAAGCCATCAACGGCATCGACACCCTCAAGGCCATGGCCGTCGAACCCCAGATGACCCGCCGTTGGGACAACCAGCTGGCCGGCTATGTCAGTTCCGGGTTTCGTACCGCCACGTTGGGGACCATTGCCCACGAAGGTGTGAATCTCATCGGCAAGATGGTGACCGTGGCTACGCTGTGGCTCGGCGCCCGGCTGGTCATCGACGGCCAGCTGACGGTCGGCCAGTTGATCGCCTTCAACATGCTGGCCGGCCGGGTGGCCCAGCCGGTGATGCGCCTCGCCCAGTTGTGGACGGACTTTCAGCAGACTGGCATCTCGGTGCAGCGCCTGGGCGACATCCTCAACAGTCGGACCGAACTGGCCAGGACCGGCACCCTGCCGCAGCTGGCCGGCAGGATCGAACTTGATCACGTGGTGTTCCGCTACCGTCCCGACGCGCCGGAAGTGCTGCGCGGCATCAGCCTGATCATCCAGCCCGGCGAGGTAATCGGCATCGTCGGCCGTTCCGGCTCGGGCAAGAGTACGCTGGCCAAGCTGGTGCAGCGGCTCTACCTGCCCGAAAGCGGTCGGGTGCTGGTCGACGGTATGGATCTCGCTGTGGCCGATACCAGTTCGCTACGCCGCCAGATCGGCGTTGTTCTGCAGGAGAGCATGCTGTTCAACCGCAGCATCCGCGAGAACATCGCGTTGTCCGACCCAGGCCTGCCGCTGGAAGCTGTGATCGCCGCCGCCAAGCTGGCCGGCGCCCATGAATTCATTCTCGAACTGCCGGAAGGCTACGACACGATGGTCGGCGAACATGGTTCCTCGCTCTCGGGTGGCCAGCGCCAGCGCATTGCCATCGCCCGGGCGCTGATCACCAATCCGCGCATCCTGATCTTCGACGAGGCGACCAGCGCCCTCGACTACGAATCCGAGCGCATCATCCAGAACAGCATGAAGGCGATCTGCCAGGGACGGACGGTGATCGTCATCGCCCACCGTCTCTCGGCCGTGCGCGGCGCCGACCGCATCATCGTGCTTGACCGCGGCCAGATCGTCGAGCAGGGCACGCACGCCGAACTGCTGGCTCATGAGGCTGGTCACTATGCGCAGCTGCACCGGCTGCAGATGGGTTGAATGACAAGATGAGTTTCCTGCGCCTGCAAGCCCTTGCCGATCTGCTCGAGCGCTACAGGACGGTCTTCCGCCATGTCTGGCGCGAACGCAAGCAATTTGACACCCCGCGGCGCCTAGCCCATGAAGCCCAGTTCCTGCCGGCTGCCCTCGAACTGCAGGAAACGCCGGTTTCGCCGGCGCCCCGCGTCGCCATGTGGCTCTTGATCGCCTTCGCCGTCATCGCGCTGCTGTGGGCAATCTTCGGCCACATTGACGTGGTGGCCACTGCCCATGGCCGCATCGTGCCGAGCGACCGCACCAAGGTTATCCAGCCGTTCGATACCGCCATGGTCAAGGCCATCCATGTCAGCGACGGCCAGACCGTCAAGGCGGGCGAGGTGCTGGTCGAGCTGGACGCAACCAGGACCGGTGCCGATACGACGCGAATCGCCAATGATCTCTTGACCGCCCGCTTGCAGGCGGCCCGCGCCCTGGCGATGCTTGATGCGCTAACCTCCGGCCGCCAGCCGGTACTGGAGCACATCCCCGAGGTGGCCGCCGAGCGCCTCGCCCAGGAGCGCCGCATCCTAGACGGCCAGTATGGCGAGTACAAAGCCCGGCTGGCGCGCATCGACGCCGACATCACCAAGCGGGAGGCGGAGCTCGCCTCGACGCGGGAGATCGTCGCCAAGCTGGAGCAAACCGCGCCGATCGCCCGACGCCGGGCGCGGGACTTCAAGGATCTGGTCGACAGGAACTTCATCTCCGAGCACGGTTATCTGGAGAAGGAGCAACTGCGCATCGAGCAGGAGGCGGATCTGGCCACACAGAGGAGCCGCCTCAAGGAACTGACGGCCTCGCTGCAGGAGGGGCGTAGTCAGCGTGTCGCGCTGGTGGCCGAAACGAAGCGCCTTGCCCTCGACAGTCTCAACGAAGCCGAACAGAAAGTGACGGCCTCCCGGCAGGAACTGGTCAAGGCGGAATTGCGCGACAAGCTGATGACCCTGACCGCGCCGGTCGACGGCACGGTGCAGCAGCTGGCCGTGCATACCGTCGGCGGGGTGGTGACTGAAGCCCAGCCGCTGATGATGGTGGTGCCGAAGGACAGCCCGATCGAGATCGAGGCCTTCGTCGAGAACAAGGACATCGGCTTCGTCAATCCGGGTCAGGACGCCGTGGTGAAGATCGAGACCTTCCCCTTCACCAAGTACGGCACGATCAAGGCGAAAGTGGTGAGCGTGTCCAGCGATGCCGTAAATGACGAGAAGCGCGGCCTGATCTTCCCGGCGCGGGTAGCACTTGAAAGCTCGACGCTCCAGGTGGAGAACAAGACCGTGAATCTCTCCCCCGGCATGGCGGTGACCGTCGAGGTCAAGACCGCCCAGCGCCGCGTGATCGAATACTTCCTCGCGCCGCTGCTGCAATACAAGGACGAGAGCCTGCGGGAGCGGTAGCCTAGGCCAGCTTCTGCTCTCCGCCCAGCGCGGCGAGCAAGTCCTCGAACATCCGCGCCAGCTCCCCCGCCATGAGGACGAAGTCGGCGTCGAACTGCTCGTCGGCGCCTTGCGCTGCTTTTTCCGCCTGCTCCT
>JACAEF010000139.1 GCA_013388985.1 Rhodocyclaceae bacterium | reverse complement strand
GAGAGGTCCAGTTCATCGACGCGGATCTCGCCGGTCATCAGCTTGTGCAGCAGGGCCTTGAACAGTTCTTCCAGCACCGTGCGCTTCTTGCGGTGCAGTTCGATCTTGCGGTCGATGGCGTCGAGGATGGCGACGATGTCGCGCTGCTCATCAATGGCCGGCACTGGCATTGGCAATTCGGCAAGGCGGGCACGCGAAAGGTTGGGGATAGTGGTTTTGTTACCTGCGCCCTCGTAAACCTTGCGATGACAAAAGCCAACCTCCAACCACGCTGCGGCAAACTTCGGCTCAATTGAGCCGCCAATCAGCGGCCTCAAGCGATGGAGATGGTTTTGATACGTATAGCCCGGCTCCTTCGATTCCCACACGGCGGCGCGACCGATTTCCCCGCCCTCGCATACAAGCAAATCTCCCAGCCTGAGCCACCGGTCGCCGATCAACTCCGGCGCGACATGCATGCGGCTCACGTTTTTCAGGTCGATGCGCCCCCAGTAGACATTTGATGTACGCAGAAAGGGGACGCCATCAGATCCGCCCGATAGGTTGCCCTTCAGAGAGAGCCCCTGAACGATCTCGAATACATGGCCAATGGCCTTGATCTGCCAACTCTCTGGCGCCGGCCCGATCTCGGTCTCCTTCTGCGGCTCGCCGCGCAGGCCGCGCGTGAACAGCTCGCGCATGGCGGCGCGCTTAAGTTCCTGCGCCGTCGCGGCCGCCTTATCGTGAACTCTGATGGCCTCACGCACCTTGGCGAGTGCCCGAGCGATCTCCCGCTGCTCTGCCACGGAGGGGTGTGGCACCTCCAAGCTCGCGAGCCGGTTGCGCGAGAGATTGGGAATGGTCGTCTTGTTGCCCGCCCCCTCGAAGATGCCGAGCTGCGTGAAAGCACTCTGCAGGAAGTAGACGTAGAACCGTGGCTCCACATCGCCGCGGATGGGACGCAGACGATGCAAGTGATTCTGGAAGGCCATCATGGGGACACGCCCGTCCCAGACGGCCGCCCGCCCAATCTCGCCGCCTTCGCAAACCAACAAATCGCCGGCTTTCAGACTCTTGTCAGCCAGCTCACTGGGGGGGATGGACATTTCGTCGACTTCCGTCAAGTCGATGTCGTCCCACAGCACATTCGACGTGCGCAAGAACGGCACTTTGTCCGTTCCTGCTCGCGCAGCCGCCGACATCGTCTTGCCGGCACCGATTTCGAACAGCTCGCCCAACGGCTGCCATGTCCAGTTCGGATTGGTCATAGTGGGGCGAGCAATCTGGCAAGGGTTTGGTCGATTTCGCGAGCCTTTTCGTCGAGCGCGAGCATGTCTGCGACGATGGCCTTGATGGGGCGATGATCCGCATCGCTGCCCTGTGCAACCCACCGGCCCGGACTCAAGTTGTAATCCGCCTCCCGCGCCTGTTCGGTGGTGATGACCGCCAGTTCTCCCTCGACCGGCTCGCCCTTGAGATACATCGCCGCCAGCGGCCGGATGTCCTCCTCGGGCAGGTAGTTCTTGGGCCGTCCCTTCTTGAAGCGGCGGCTGGCGTTGAGGAGCACGATCCTGCCCTTGCGCGCGGCGCTCTTGCGCTTGGAGAGCACGACGATGACGCCGGCGGCCGTGGTGTTGTAGAAGAGGTTCTCCGGCAGCAGGATCACACCGTCGATCAGGTCCTGCTCGACGAACCATTTGCGGATGGTGCGTTCCTTGTCCTCGTTCTTGGAGCCGGAGCCGCGCGTCACCGCGCCGGTGTCCAGCACCACTGCGGCGCGGCCGTGGTCGTTCATACAGGCCAGCGTATGCTGCAGCCAGGCCCAGTCCCCTTTGCCGCTGGTGATGCCGCCGGCAGTGCGGAAGCGGTCGAAGGGGTCGTTGGCGAAGATGTCGGGCGCGAAGGGCTGGTTCCACATCGGGTTGGCGACGACGATGTCGTGCTGCCTGATGGAACCGTCCGCGTTGCGGAACTTGGGGTTGATCATGGTGTCGCCGCGCGCGAGCTCCACCTCCATGTCGTGGATGATGGCGTTCATCTGCGCCACGGCGTAGCTCTCGGCCTGCAGCTCCTGGCCGGAGAGCTTGAGCGGCACGCGGCTCGTCGGGTCCAGCTCCCGTGCGACGAGCTGGAGCTTGATCAGCAGCCCCGCCGAGCCGCAGGCGTAGTCGGGGCAGGTCGCACCGGGCTTGGGCCGCAGGATGTGCGCCATCAGGAAGCCGACCTCGGTCGGCGTGAAGAACTCGCCGGCGCTTTGGCCCGAGCCTTCGGCGAACTTGCGCAGCAGGTATT
>JACAEF010000063.1 GCA_013388985.1 Rhodocyclaceae bacterium | reverse complement strand
CTTTGCGAAGGAAACGGGTGCGCGCATCACCTTCTTCTATGCCAAGCCCGAGTATCCGGTGGCGTTCTACGGCGAGGGTGCCTTGATCGACCCGACCACGCCGGAAAAGTTCGCGCAAATGGCCGATCAGCAAGCCAAGGAGATCCTCGACGTCTGTGCCCAGCTTGCCGCTGCGGCAGGCGTCGAATACGCCACGCAGAGCAAGACCAGCGACATTCCCTATGAGGCCATCATCGAGACCGCCGAAGCCGCCGGCTGCGACCTCATCTTCATGGCCTCGCACGGCCGGCGCGGGCTCGGCGCGCTGCTGCTCGGTTCGGAAACCCAGAAAGTCCTCACCCATTCGAAAATCCCGGTGCTGGTATACCGCTGAGGCCCCGCCATGCAGAATCGCGCGCTCGCCATCATCCACGACGAGCACCGTTCGCTCGGCGCGGTGCTGCACGGGCTGCATTTTCTCGTCCGGGAAGCGCGCGAGAAAGGCACCGAGCTCGATTTCAAACTGATCTGGGCGATGCTCTATTACATGGACGCCTTCTCACGCCGTCTGCACGACCCGCGCGAAGAAGCCCTGCTGTTTGCGCGCCTGAAAGAGCGCACCCACGAAGCCGACGCCACCCTCGCGTTGCTCGAACGGCAGCATGCGGAAAGCGCCGCGCACGTCCAGCAACTCGAACAGCTGCTCGGTCAGGTCGAGGCCGGCGTGCCCGGCAGCATGGAGGCCTTCGCGCAGGCCGTCGAAGCGCACACCGAGGCGGCGCGTCAGCACATGCTGCTGGAAGAAAAAACCATCATCCCGCTGGCGAAGAAAACCCTGACCGCAGAAGACTGGATCGAGATCAGCGACGCCTTCGCCGGCAAGGATGATCCACGTTTCGGCGCCAAGCCCGAACACGAGTTCCGCGACCTGTTCAGCCGCATCGTCAATCTCGCGCCGCCGCCGATCGGCGTCGGCCCGACGCACTCCACCGCGGACTGATCGCCGGAACGCACAAAAAAAAGCTGCCAGGGAGTCCCTGGCAGCTTTCCGGCCCAAGCCTGCAAGGCTCACTTGCGCGAGGCGTTGCGGGCATCCTCGTCCATGTGCTTTTTCGCGAAGTTGTAGATGAAGATGATCATGCCGACCGCGAAAGCGACGGTGAACGTACTCAGCAGACCGATATCCGTGCTGAACAGCTCTTTCAATGCTTGCATGCCAGTTCTCCCCTAGTTGACGAAAAAAACCCGTTCGACGCCTTCTCCCTTTCAGCGATCGTTGGCGCCGATCACCACATCCTTGCTCGCCGGCAGCATTACACTGCCCATCACCCGCCAGGTCTTGGCTTCGTCCTCGACGATCAGCAGCCAATGGCCGGAGGCAGGGAGGTTCAACTCGCCGACGTATTCATCTCCATTGGGTTTCAGGATGGCCAGCTGGTCGATGCCGGCACGGGTGGGATGCGACAGCGTCAGACGCAGCGCCGCGGGTGCCACGGCATCGCGGCTGCCGAGACGCACACGCACCCGATCGCCTTCCAGCCGCATCGCCACCGTGATCCCCAGCGTCTCCGCCAGTCTGCTGCGCGCCAAGGTTTCCCCGGCGGCCAGGCCCTGTTTGTAATAGTCTTCGCTGACCAGGCCGTCATCGCTCTTGATGGCGATCCAGGCCGAGGTCAGCGCTGCGATGATCACGATGAACGGCCCGGACATCAGGAACCATGGCCAAGGCTCGCGATACCAGGGTTTGCAGATGGACTGACGCGCTGGAGTATTCATGCTGTCCTTTCTCTCATGGCATCAGGAACGTGGCCTTTTCATGCACGGCCATCTTCTCGTTGCCTTCCGCCTTGACGTCGAAATAGATCGTGTGCGACCCCTTTGGCGCCGCCTCGGGCGGCACGCGCACGGCATAAGTGAAGCTCTTCGTCTTCGCCGGTTCGACTTCCAGCTCGCTGTCGCCCTCGAGCTGGATGCCCTCCAGACCGCTCACGCTGATGCGGTAACGGTGTGGATGCTCTGAAACGTTCATCACTTGCAGGCGATAGACGTTTTCGATCATTCCGCCCTCGACTTCCCGGGCCAGGATGCCGCGGTCGCGGATCACATTGACGCGCAGATCGGGCTTGTTGGCGATGCCCCAGATCAGGCCGGAGACGATCGCGAGCAGGATCGTCGTATAGACGATGATGCGCGGCCGGAAGACGTGGCGCAGGATTTCCTTGCGCCCCCAATGCCTCTCCATCGCGTGCTCGGTGGTGTAGCGGATCAGGCCGCGCGGATAGCCCATCTTGTCCATCACTTCATCGCAGGCGTCGATGCATGCGGCACAGCCGATGCACTCGTATTGCAGGCCGTTGCGGATGTCGATGCCGGTCGGGCAGACCTGGACGCAGATGCCGCAATCGATGCAATCGCCCTTGCCGACGCTCTTCGGATCCACGCCTTTCTTGCGCGCGCCGCGCGGCTCGCCCCGCTCGACGTCATAGGTGATCACCAGCGTGTCCGGGTCGAACATCACGCTCTGGAAGCGCGCGTAGGGACACATGTAGAGGCACACCTGCTCGCGCATGATGCCGGCGAACAGGTAGGTCATGAAGCTGTAGAAGAAAATCCAGAAGGTTTCCCAGGGACCGAGGTTCCAGGTCCAGAATTCGTGCCACAGCTCGCGGATCGGCGTGAAGTAGCCGACCAGGGTGAAGCCCGTCCACAGCGAGAACAGCGCCCAGGAACCATATTTGAGCGCCCGCAGCCGGAACTTGCGGGCATCCATCGGCGCCTGATCGAGCTTGATGCGCGCCGGGCGGTCGCCCTCGATCATCTTCTCGATCCACATGAAGATTTCCGTATAGACCGTTTGCGGGCAGGCATAGCCGCACCACAAGCGGCCGGCGACCGCGGTGAACAAGAACAGCGAATACGCCGAGATGATCAGGATGACCGCCAGGAAGAAGACATCCTGCGGCCAGAGGACGAGGTCGAAGATGTAGAACTTGCGGTCGACCAGATCGAGCAGGACGGCCGGGCGGTCTCCCCACGGTATCCAGGGCAGCCCGTAATAAACCAGCTGCGTCAGCCAGACCAGCGCCCAGCGCCAGTTGGCAAAACGACCGGTGACGGAACGAGGGTGGATCTTCTTGCGGGACTTGTAGAGGGTGACTTCTACCGCCGCTGGGGTGGCGGCCTGGGATTCCTGGCTGGGCTGGTTCATTTGACGTGTGCGAGGTCTTCAGTTGGCTGGAAAAGCAATGTGCTACTTTACTCCACGGTTCATACCCTCGAATGCCCCGTGGCCTTGAAGCCGCCCGTCGCTGCCTGGCAACGACCCCCTTCGGGCGGAAAGAGCGCCCGCCGCGAGGGCGGGCGCTGCTGCTACGTTACTTCTTCTCGGCGGGCGCGGCTTCTCCCGCGGGCGCCGCTGCCGGCGCGGCTTCGGCCGCCGGTGCGGGCTCGGCCTGGGCAGGCGCCGCCGGCGCGGGCTTGACGCCGCCGCCGAGGCCCCAGACATAGGCCGTCAGCAGATGCACCTTCGCCGGGCCGAGGAACTCGCCGAACGCCGGCATCTGGTTGGTCCGTCCCTTGGTGACCGTCTCGATCATCGTGTCCTCACGGGAACCGTAGAGCCAGATCTTGTCGGTCAGGTTCGGATAGCCCGCTTCCGGGTTGCCCTTGGCATCGGGACCATGGCAGGCCGCGCAGGCTTGCGGATACAGCTCGGCGCCGCGTTGCGCACGCACGGCATCGTGCGACAGACCGGAGAGCGAACGGACGTAAGCGACGACATCCTTGATCTGCTCGGCATCCATGTCGGGCTTGGTTCCCTTGGGGGTCATCACGCCCATGCGGCCGTTGGTGAACGTCTCCTTGATCTTGTCGGGCGTGCCGCCCCAGAGCCAGTCGTTGTCCTTGAGATTCGGGAAGCCCGGCCCGCCGCCGGCGTCGGACCCGTGGCACTGCGCGCAGTAGGTCACGAACAGGCGCTGCCCCATTTCCCGCGCTTCGGGATCGGCGGCGACGGCCATCACGTCCATCTGCAGATACTTGTTGAACTTCGGCCCATACTTGGCTTCCGCCGCCTTCATTTCCTCGTCGTACTGGCCGCGCATCGTCCAGCCGAACAGGCCGCGGTTGTTGCCCAGGCCGGGATAGAGCACGAGATAGACGATCGCAAAAATCACCGTCAGGTAGAACATCCAGCGCCACCAGTTCGGCAGCGGGTTGCTGTACTCCTCGAGGGTTTCATCCCAGACGTGCCCCGTCACTTCGCCCGGCTTGAATTTGGCGGAGCTTTGCATCCAGAGAAACACCGCACAGCCGATGACGCTGACGGCGACGATCACGACGACGAAGAGGTTCCAGAAACCTACCAGGTCGCTCGTAAAGTTGAGATCCATGACGATTTCCTTTCAGTTGTGCTGTGAGCCTGCGCCCTTGCCCGGCGGTGGGAGCTCGTCGTCGAACACCGACTTGGCGGCCTCGTCGAACTGCTCTTTCCGCTTCGCGGAATAAGCCCACCAGACGATTCCAGCGAACAGAGCGATCACCAGAACCGTGAACAGCGAGCGCAGGTCGTTGATGTCCATCGCTCAGCGCGTCTGCTTGAGAGCCAGGCCGAGACCCTGCAGATAGGCGATCACCGCTTCCAGCTCGGTCTTGCCTTCCAGCGCCTTGGGCGCCTCGGCGATCTCCTGGTCGGTGTAAGGCACGCCCACCTTGCGCAGCGCGCTCATCTTCGCGCTGATGTACGGATCCTTGAGCGGACGGTCGAGCCAATAGTAGGCCGGCATGTTCGACTCGGGCACGACATCGCGCGGGTTCAGCAGATGGATGCGATGCCACTGATCGGAGTAACGGCCGCCGACACGGGCCAGATCCGGCCCGGTGCGCTTCGAGCCCCACTGGAACGGGTGGTCATAGACGTATTCACCCGCCACCGAGTAGTGACCGTAGCGCTCGGTCTCGGCACGGAACGGACGGACCATCTGCGAATGGCAGTTGTAGCAGCCCTCGCGGATGTAGATGTCCCGGCCGGCGAGCCGCAACGGATCATAGGGCTTCACCAGCTCGTTGATCGGCGTGGTCGTCGACTTCTGGAAGAACAGCGGCACGATCTCCAGCAAGCCGCCGATGCTGACCACGATCGTGAGCAGGACGATCATCAGCGTGTTGCTGGTTTCGATTTTCTCATGCGTCAAAGCCATGATGTGTTTTCTCCCTTGCGATCAGTGTGCGCCGGCCGGAGCCAGGACGGGAGCATTGTCCACCGCCTTGCCGGCCGCGATCGTCTTGAACATGTTCCAGGCCATCAGCAACATGCCGGCGAGATACAGCAGGCCGCCGATGACGCGGATGGTCCAGAACGGATAGGATGCCTTGACCGACTCGACGAAGGCGTAGGTCAGCGTGCCGTCCGGGTTGGTGGCGCGCCACATCAGGCCCTGCATCACGCCGGAGATCCACAGCGCGGCGATGTAGAGCACGGTGCCGAGCGTGGCCATCCAGAAATGCACGTTGATCATGCGCACCGAATACATCTCGGTCTTGCCAAAGAGGCGCGGGATCAGGTAGTAGAGCGAGCCGATCGACACCATGCCGACCCAGCCGAGCGCGCCGGAGTGCACATGGCCGACGGTCCAGTCGGTGTAGTGCGACAGCGCATTCACGGTCTTGATCGACATCATCGGGCCTTCGAAGGTCGACATGCCATAGAAGGACAGCGAGGTGACGAGGAACTTCAGGATCGGGTCGTCACGCAGCTTGTGCCAGGCGCCGTAGAGAGTCATGATGCCGTTGATCATGCCGCCCCAGGAAGGCGCCAGCAGGATCAGCGAGAACAGCATGCCGATGGACTGGGTCCAGTCGGGCAGCGCGGTGTAGTGCAGGTGGTGCGGACCGGCCCACATGTAGGTGAAGATCAGCGCCCAGAAGTGCACCACCGACAGACGGTAGGAATACACCGGGCGGCCGGCCTGCTTCGGCACGAAGTAATACATCATGCCGAGGAAGGCGGCGGTCAGGAAGAAGCCGACGGCGTTGTGGCCATACCACCACTGCACCATCGCGTCCTGCACGCCGGCATAGGCGGAGTAGGACTTCGGCGTCAGGATGCCGGCTTCGAAGACCGGGATTTCCGCACTGTTGAAGATGTGCAGCAGTGCGACGGCAATGATGAACGAACCGTAGAACCAGTTGGCGACGTAGATGTGCTTGGTCTTGCGGGTGCCGATCGTGCCGAAGAAGACGATCGCATACGCCACCCAGATCACGGTGATCAACAGATCGATGGGCCACTCGAGCTCAGCGTATTCCTTGCCAGAGGTGAAGCCAAGGGGCAGCGAAAGTGCGGCCAAGACAATCACGAGTTGCCAGCCCCAGAACGTAAAGGCGGCGAGACCCGGCGCAAACAGCGTGGTGTGGCAGGTGCGCTGCACCACGTAATAGGACGTGGCAAACAACGCGCTGCCGCCGAATGCGAAGATCACTGCGTTGGTATGCAGCGGGCGCAGACGGCCATATGACAGCCATTCGACGATGCTCAATTGCGGCCAGACCAGCTGGGCGGCGACGATGACGCCGACCAGCATGCCGACGATGCCCCAGATGACGGACATCACGGCGAACTGGCGCACGACCTTGTAGTTGTAAGTCGCTTGCGTTTGCATGATGGATTTCACCTCTCTCATTGAAAAAACAAACTGATTGCCTGCCGATTGAAGCCTGTCAGAAACCCGCCGATCCGGACTGACCGACCAAGGCGATCCCCCTGCGACAAATTGACCCGGATCAAAATCGTGACGCAGGATACTGCACTTGCGTCGGCAAAAATTGATTCAGGTCAACTTTTCTTGAAGACAATTTTATTGATGTGGTTATCAAATTTCTTATTCATGAACGATGGGCGAAAAAAAAGGGTGCGCGGAACGCGCACCCCCAACCCCAACAGAGAGACTAACCGTAAAACCCTTGTCCGGAACTCGCGGGGCACCCCCACCGGACGAATCTCGCGCAGTATCGACCGGGAACGGATCAATTGCTTTGATCTGCGTCAACAGATGACGTCTTGGTTTCATTCGACTGGCGAGTGGACTCTCGCGGGGTATCGTCGTCCATCAGCACCCGGTAGGCCGGGCCTTCGAGATCGTCGAGCTGCCCGCTCTTCAGCGACCACCAGAAGATCACGCCGATCGCGAAGACCAGGATCACGGAGACGGGGATCAGCAGATACAGACTTTCCATACTCACCTGCCTTTCTGCAGCCGCAACGCGTTCAGCACCACCAGCAAGGAGCTCGCCGACATGCCGATGCCGGCCATCCACGGCGTCACCCATCCGGTCATCGCCAGCGGGATCGCGATGAGATTATAGGCAAAGGCCCACAGCAGGTTCTGGCGGATGATCCGCAGGG
>JACAEF010000010.1 GCA_013388985.1 Rhodocyclaceae bacterium | reverse complement strand
TTTTCGTGGTGAGGCGGCGCCCGGCGGGACGCTCCAATTTCCGCCAGCACCGACTTCAGGCTTTTTCGTCCCAGGAATAACCCAGCGCGGTGACACCGGCTTTCAGCACTTCGATCGCCCGGGCAACGGCTGCCGGCTCACCGCGCACGCCGAGCTCGACATGGCGGCGCACGGTCTCGTTGCCAAACGTGGGCAGGCTGAAGACCGTCACGCCCGGAAAATCCGCTTCGGTCTTTCGCATCAGCTCGAGCATGCGGCCTTCGAGACCATCCCAGACGAGGATCGCCGCCTCGGCCTCGGCGCCTTGCCGGAAATCGTCGGCGTAGTAGGTATCGAGCACCCACTCGGCCATCGGCCAGGCCATCTGCGGGAAGCCCGGCAGGAAATGGTGGTCGCGGAAACTGAAGCCCGGAATGCGGTTGAACGGGTTCGGGATGATGCGGCTGCCCTCCGGCACGGTGCCCAGTTCCAGCCGCGCGGACGTGACCGGCTCGCCGATCTCGGCCATGCGCGCGCGGATCTCGCGCTCGGCATCCGGATTGAGTTCGAGCGGAACATTGGCGGCGGCGGCCGCGGCCTGGCGCGTGTGATCATCCGGCGTCACCCCGATGCCGCCGCAGGAGAACACCACGTCGCCCGTGGCCAACGTGCGACGAAAGGTGTCGACGAGCCGCGGCCGCTCATCAGGGAGATACTCCGCCCAGGAAAGATGCAGGCCGCGCGCGGCGAGGATCTCGATGAATTTCGCCAGATGCTTGTCCTGGCGCTTGCCGCGCAGGATTTCGTCGCCGATGATGACGAGGCCATAGGTTCTCATACCGTCACTCCTTGCTCCTGCCGGAGCGCGCGCAGCGCGCCCAGGCAAAGGTGGACGAACAGGACCGCCGTATAAGGCAGCGCCAGAAGATGCAGGACGGGCACATAGGCGACGAGCGCACCGATGAGCCCGGCCAGATACAGGCTGCCGCCCTCGCGGCGCACGATCGCGTCACGCTCATCGACCCGCGCATGCTCGGCGAGCGCATCGAAGCGAAACGCCCGCTGGTTGAGCCAGGCGGCCCAGAACAGTGGCAGTATCAGCAGTCCGCCTGGCACCAGCAGGAGCGGCAGCGTGATAAGCCACCCCACGACGAAGATCAGCCCGGCGACGACGGTGTTGGCGAGGCTGCCCCAGAAGGCCGCAGAGGCCGATCCCTGGCGCGAGACGTCGGGATAGTCGCGCGCGGCGATGAGGGCCATCATCTTCGGCAGGGCGAAGACGGCGACGAAGAGCAGCGTCGTGAAATAGACGAGCGGCGCGAAGACGAAGAACACCGCGACGTGCGCGAGCCACGGCCCCAGCCAGTTGAGCCACTGCCAGTCGGGCAGATTCGCCATCACCCAGCCGGCCATCGGCTGCCAGGCGAACCAGGCGACGATCGACCAGAGCAGGAAGGCGGCCGCGGGCGGCCAGAGCGCCTGAAAAAGAATGTCCGGCCGCACGAGATCGCGCCCGGCGCGCAACACCGTCTTGAAAAACGTGCCGGCTTCCATCATCGCGGTCGTCCCTCCCACATCTTCTGCAAACGTTTCACCGAGACCGGGCTCGGCGTCCTCAGTTCCTGCGCGAAGAGCGCCACGCGCAGCTCTTCGAGCAGCCAGCGGAATTCTTCCAGAAACGGATCGACGGCGCCCGACTTCTGCGTCGCACTCCACTCGCGCTCCCAGGGCCGGGCAACGGCCTGCCAGTCGGCGAGCCAGCGTGCATCGCGCGCCGGATCGGCGCGCAGCTTGTCCAGACGCAGGCCGATCGCCTTCAGATAGCGCGGAAAATGGAGCAGCCGCTCCCAGGGCGTAGCAACGATGAAACGCTTGGGCAAGAGGCGCGCGAGCTGCGCCGCGATGTCGGCATGCACCTGCGGAAAAGCCTTTTGCAGCGCGGCGAGCTTCTTTTGCACCAGCGCATGCTCGGCGAGGATCGCGCCGACCTGGCGCGCCACTTCCTGTGCGACGAGCACGATGCGGCCTTTCGCCTCCTTGACGCGCGCCTCGAAATCCGCCGGCCCGGCCTCGGCAAAGCAGACGCGCTCGAGCGCGACGGCGGCGATCTGCGCCTTGAGCTCCGCCTCGGTCCCGAAAGGCATGAACTGCAAGCCCAGTTCGCGCGGCAGGCTCTTCTCGACGAACTTCAGCTGTGGGTTGAGCGCCGCCGCGAAGCGCTCGCGCTGGTCGAGCCGTTCGAGCTCGGCCGCCTTCTCCTCGGAGGGCGCGGCGAAGGCGCCATACTCGGCGCGCAATTCGGCCAGATTGCGCGACATCGCCAAGGTCGCGCCGTGCTCGTCGAGCAGGCGAATGTTCATCCGCAGGTGCGGCGCGAGCTCGCCGGGGCGCAAGGCGTCCAAGGGGAGCTTCATCGCGATCTTTTCCTCGATCGCGCGGGTGAGCGCCTTGGCGAGCGGCTCGCGCCGATCGTGCTCGGCATCGCAGAAACTTTCGGCAAATTCGCTGAGCGGCTGGCAGCGGTGGCGGTATTTCTGCGGTAGGGTCTTCAGGAGCGCGATGACCTTTTCCTTCAAGAGCCCCGGTACCAGCCAGTCGAGGCGCTCGGCCTCGATGCGGTTGAGCGCGTCGAGCGGCAACGAGAGGGTGACGCCGTCATCCGCCGCGCCCGGATCGTGCCTGTAATCGAGCTTGAGCTTCATGCCGCGATGCTCGAGATGCGGCGGGAAGGCGTCGGTGGTGATGCCCGCCGCCTCGTGGCGCATCAGCTGATCCTTTTCGAGGAACAACAGGCGCGGATGCTCGCGTTCCGCCTCGCGGCGCCATTGGTCGAAGGCGGCGAGCGAATAGATGCCTTCCGGCACCTTGGCGTCGAAAAAGGCGAACACCAGTGCGTCATCGACCAGCACGTCGGGGCGGCGCGATTTGTGTTCGAGGCGCTCGATCTCGGCCTTGAGCTTGTGGTAGTGCTGGAGGAATGTCCACTTCTTCAGCCACTCGTCGGTGACCTGCCCCTCGACCAGCGCGCCGCGGATCAGAATCTCGCGCGCGAGCTTCGGGTCCTTCGGGCCGTAGTGAATCCTGCGCTTGGCATGTAGCGTCAGCCCATGCAGCGTCACGCGCTCGTAAGCCACCACCTGGCCGGCGTTCTTCTCCCAATGCGGCTCATAGACATGGCGGCGAAGCAGATGCGCACCGACCTGCTCGAGCCACTCGGGCTCGATCTTCGCGACGCAACGGGCGAAGAGACGCGAGGTCTCGACGAGCTCCGCCGCGACGACCCAGCGGCCGGCCTTCTTGGCGAGCGCCGAGCCGGGGTGGATCCAGAACTTGATGCCCCGCGCGCCGAGGTAGTTTTTGTCCTCCTCGTTGATCAGGCCAATGTGGCCCAAGAGCCCCGTCAGGAGTGCCTTGTGGATCGCCTCATACGATGCGGCCAGTTGATTCTCGCGCCACCCGTGCTCGTGACAGAGCGTCATCAGCTGCCCATGCACGTCGCGCCATTCCCGCAGCCGCAGCCAGCTCACGAAGTTCGCGCGGCACCAGGCTTTCTGCTTGCTCGAGGACTCGTGCTTCCAGACCTCGTCGGCGGCGGCCCAGAGCTTCAGATAGGAGAGGAACTCCGATTTTTCATCCTTCCATTTCGCATGCGCCTGATCCGCCGCGCCCGCCTGCTCCTGCGGCCGCTCGCGCGGATCCTGCACCGACAGGGCCGCGGCGATGACGAGCATTTCCTTCAGGCAGCCGAAGTCGCGCGCCGCCAGGAGCATGCGGCCGATCTTCGGGTCGAGCGGCAGCTTCGCGAGCTCGCGGCCGATCGGAGTGAGTTCCTTCGTCGCTTCGTCCAGCGCGCCCAGCTCGGCGAGGAGCTGGTAGCCATCATGGATCATGCGCGGCAAGGGCCGCTCGAGGAAAGGAAAGTCCTCGACGTTGCCGAGCCGCAGCGACTTCATGCGCAGGATCACGCCGGCCAAGGAGGAGCGCAGGATTTCGGGATCGGTATAGCGCGGGCGCTTCTGGAAGTCCTCCTCGGAATAGAGCCGGAAGCACACGCCCGAGGAGACCCGCCCGCAGCGGCCCGCCCGCTGGTTGGCCGCCGCCTGCGAGATCGCCTCGACCTGCAGCTGCTCGACCTTGTTGCGGTGCGAGTAACGCTTGACGCGCGCGAGCCCCGAGTCGATCACGTAACGGATGCCGGGCACGGTGAGCGAGGTCTCGGCGACGTTGGTCGCCAGGACGACGCGGCGGCCCTGATGCGGCGCGAACACGCGCGCTTGTTCCTGCGCGGTCTGGCGCGCGTAGAGCGGCAGGATTTCGAGGCCCGGCGGGTGGTGTTTTCGCAGCGCTTCCGCCGCCTCGCGGATCTCGCGCTCACCCGGCAGGAAGACCAGCACGTCGCCGGGGCCGGTGCGGTGCGCTTCATCGACCGCATCGACGATCGCGTCGTTGAGATCGACCTCCTTCTTCTCATCGAAGGGCCGGTAACGGAGCTCGATTGGGTAGAGCCGCCCGGAGACCTCGATCACCGGCGCCTCATTTCCGTTGATAGCGAAATGCTTCGAGAAACGCTCGGCATCGAGCGTAGCCGAAGTGACGATCAGTTTCAGGTCCTGCCGTCTCGCCAGAACCGACTTCAGATAGCCGAGCAGGAAATCGATGTTGAGGCTGCGCTCGTGCGCCTCGTCGATGATCAGCGTGTCATACTGCTTGAGCAGCGGATCGGTCTGCGTCTCGGCCAGCAGTATCCCGTCCGTCATCAGCTTGATGAAGCTCTCGGGTGAAGTGCGGTCGGTGAAGCGGATCTTGTAGCCGACATGGCGGCCCAGCTCGGATTTCAGCTCCTGCGCGATGCGGGCGGCGGTCGCCCGCGCGGCGATGCGGCGCGGCTGGGTGTGGCCGATGTAGCCCGTGAGCCCCCGGCCAAGGTCAAGGCATATCTTGGGCAACTGCGTGGTCTTGCCCGAGCCGGTCTCGCCACAGACGACGACGACCTGATGCTTCTCGATCGCCGCCACGATCTCGGCGCGGCGGGCGTTGACGGGCAGACTCTCGTCGAACGTCACGGCGGGACGGGCGGCGCGGCGGACATCGGGATCGAAACGCATGCTGCCATTATCCCACGATCCTCGTGCTACACTTTGATCGTGAATCACGAAGACGGGAGGGCGCCATGCCCAATCTGACCATCACGACCGACGAAGAAACCCTGCGCTGGGCGCGCATCGAGGCCGCAAAACGGGGCACCAGCGTCTCGAAGCTGGTCGGAGAAATCCTTGCCAACCTGCGCAAACAGGATGACGACTACGAACAGGCCATGCAGGACTTTTTCTCCCGCAAACCCTATCTGGACCCGCCACCTCGCACCGACGGCCGCCGCTGGCCCAGCCGGGAAGAAATCTACGATCGCCCCGTTTTGAAGAAGAAATGGGGCTGACTTTCGTTGACACCAACATCATCGCCTACGCCCGCGACTGCCGGCAGCCGCTCAAACAGCCGCTGGCCGAAGCCTGGATGAAGGCGTTGGCCGCAACGCGCTCTGGCCGGATTTCCACCCAGGTGTTGATCGAGTTTTACTCGGTGGCCACCCATCCGGCAAAATTGGCGCTGCCGGCGGCGGCCGCGCAAGCCGACTGTCGCGCGCTACAGGCCTGGCATCCGCTCGCCCCAGACCTCGCCCTGCTCGAATCCGCCTGGCGGCTCGCCGACCGCTACGGCTTTTCCTGGTGGGATGCGCTGATCGTCGCTGCCGCATTGCGCCAGGAATGCACGCTGCTGCTCTCGGAAGACCTACAACACAATCTCGTCGTCGATGATCGCCTGACGATCATCGACCCCTTCGCGCCGGACGCCCCGCCGCCCCCTGCCGCATCATGACCGAAGAAACCAAGCCCTCGAATTTCATCCGCAACCTCATCGACGCCGACCTCGCGGCCGGCAAATATTCCACCGTCCGCACGCGCTTTCCGCCGGAGCCGAACGGTTATCTGCACTTCGGCCACGCCAAGTCGATCTGCCTCAACTTCGGCTTGGCGAAGGATTACGGCGGCGCCTGCCACCTGCGCTTCGACGACACCAACCCCGAGAAGGAGGAGCAGGAATATGTCGACTCGATCATCGATGCAGTACGCTGGCTCGGCTGGGACTGGGGCCCGCACCTGTATTACGCCTCGAATTACTTCGGCAAGATGTATGAATTCGCCGAGAAGCTGATCGAGGCGAATCTCGCCTATGTCGATTCGCAAAGCGCCGAGGAAATGCGGCAAAACCGCGGCACGCTGACCGAGCCGGGCAGGGATTCCCCTTACCGCAACCGGACGGTCGCCGAAAACCTCGAGCTGTTCCGCCGCATGAAAGCCGGCGAGTTCCCGGACGGCGCCCATGTGCTGCGCGCGAAGATCGACATGGCCTCGCCCAACATCAACCTGCGCGACCCGGCGATCTACCGCATCAAGCACGCGACGCATCACAACACGGGGGACGCCTGGTGCATCTACCCGATGTACACCTACGCCCACCCGATCGAGGATGCGCTCGAGGGCATCACGCACTCGCTCTGCACGCTCGAATTCGAGGATCAGCGGCCCTTCTACGACTGGCTGCTGGACAACCTCGCCAACCTCGGTTGTCTGCAACGCCCCCTGCCGCGGCAGATCGAGTTCGCGCGCCTCAATCTCACCTATGTCGTGCTCTCGAAGCGCAAACTCATCCAGCTCGTCGAGGAAAAACACGTCGCCGGCTGGGACGACCCGCGCATGCCGACCCTGGTCGGCGCGCGCCGGCGCGGCTACACGCCTGAGGGCTTCCGCCGCTTCGCCGAGATGATCGGCGTGGCGAAATCCGATGCGCTGATCGACTATGCCGTGTTCGAGGAATGCCAGCGCGAGGTGCTCAACGAGACCGCCCCGCGCCGCATCGCGGTGCTCGACCCGCTGAAGCTCGTCATCGACAACTATCCGGACGGGCAGGAGGAGGAATGCTGCGCGCCGAACCATCCGCAAAAGCCGGAATGGGGCCAGCGCACGATTCCCTTCTCGAAGGAACTGTGGATCGAGCGCGAGGATTTCACCGAAAACGCGCCGAAGGGCTACTTCCGCCTCTTCCCCGGCAACCGGGTGCGGCTGCGCTACGGCTATGTGGTCGAGTGCGTCGGTTGCGACAAGGACGCCGCCGGCAATGTGACCGCCGTGCATTGCCGCTATTTCCCCGATTCGAAATCTGGCACGCCCGGGGCGGACGCCTACAAGGTCAAGGGCAACCTCCACTGGGTCTCGGCACGGCATGCCTATGAAGCCCGCGTGCGGCTCTACGACCGGCTGTTCAAGGTTCCGAATCCGGGCGCCGAGGGGGACTTCCTCGCCGATCTCAACCCGGATTCCGTCAAGATCATCACCGCCCAGCTGGAACCTGCCCTCAAGGATGCGCAGCCCGAGGAACGCTTCCAGTTCGAGCGCCACGGCTACTTCATCGCCGACCGCGTCGATTCGCAGCCCGGCGCGCCGGTGTTCAACCGCACCGCGACTTTGAAAGACAGCTGGAAATGAAATTCACGGAAATGCTCGCTGCCGCTTGGGCGAAGAACGATTCGCTCCTGTGCGTCGGCCTCGATCCGGATCCGGCGAAGTTCCCGCCGCATCTCAAGGACAAGCCGGATCGCATCACCCGCTTCTGCACTGCGATCATTGACGCCACCGCCGATCTCGTCTGCGCCTATAAGCCGCAGATCGCCTACTTCGCCGCGCGGCGCGCCGAGGCCGAGCTCGAAGCGATCATCCACCACATCCACGAATGGCATCCGGACATTCCGGTGATTCTCGACGCCAAGCGCGGCGACATCGGCTCCACTGCCGAGCAATACGCGATCGAAGCCTTCGAGCGCTACAAGGCCGACGCGGTCACCGTGAACCCTTACATGGGCCGCGATTCGGTCGAGCCTTGGCTCGCCTACGAAGACAAGGGCGTGATCCTCTTGTGCCGCACCTCGAACCCCGGCGGCAGCGATTTTCAGTTCCTGAAAATTTGCAGTTCCGCCGGAGCGACGGCGGAAGTCGGCTCTGGCGGGACGGCACTCTACGAACTGGTTGCGGAGAAGGTGGCGAAGGAATGGAACACGACCGGCCAGTGCGGCCTCGTCGTCGGCGCCACATTCCCGCAGGAGCTCGCGCGCGTGCGCGCCATCGTCGGCGAGATGCCGCTTTTGGTGCCCGGCATCGGCGCCCAGGGCGGCGACATCGAAGCGACCGTGAAAGCGGGCCGCACGGCCGATGGCAAGGGCTTGATGATCAACTCCTCGCGTGCGATCCTCTATGCCGGCCAAGGCGAGGATTTCGCCGCTGCCGCGCGCCGCGCGGCGCAGCAGACGCGCGAGGCGATCAACCGTTACCGATAGGAGGCATGACATGGCCGGCGGCTGGGGTTGTCCGCATGAAGTCAATGACATCTGCACCAAGATCAACGACCTGCCCTGCGACCCGGGCATGAAGGGCTGCGTGCTCGCCGGCCGTTTCGTCTTCGCCAACGAGGAGAAGAACAAGCGCCTGCGGGAAAAGCAGGCCCGCGCGTCGCAGGGGGCTGACACCAACGACTCGGGAATGCATCCATGACCAGGGAAACGACCACGAAGCGCAGCAGAAAAAACGCCGCGCCAGTTCCGTCGCGTCCGCGCAGGGTTCGAAGCCGCCCCGCCAGCGCCGGCGACATCGGCCCGATCGATTCACAATCGCGCATCGAGAACCATGCCGTCGGAGAAGCGGTCGATGCCGCGCAAGCCGCACGGCTCGCCGCGATGCGCGACTTGCTCTCCGGACTGGAGCCCAAGGAGGCGAGAAGCCTCTTGCGCGTGCTCGTCAAGGAAAAGCAGCTCGAGATCGACCAGGGCGCCAATCCCGATCTGGAGCTCTCTCCCGACTGGCGCGACGGCGGCTATCCCTACAAGAACCTGATGTCGCGCCGCAATTACGAGCGGCAGAAATACCGCCTACAAGTTGAATTGCTCAAGCTCCAGGCCTGGGTCAAGGAGACCGGCCAGCGCGTCGTGATCCTGTTCGAAGGCCGCGACGCGGCCGGCAAGGGCGGCACGATCAAGCGCTTCATGGAGCACCTGAACCCCCGCGGCGCGCGTGTCGTGGCGCTGGAAAAACCTTCCGAGACCGAACGCGGCCAATGGTATTTCCAGCGTTACGCCCAGCATCTGCCGACCGCCGGCGAGATCGTGCTGTTCGACCGTTCCTGGTACAACCGCGCCGGCGTCGAGCGCGTGATGGGCTTTTGCACCGACGCCGAGTACCAGGAGTTCATGCGCCAGGCGCCCGAATTCGAGCGCATGCTGGTGCGCCAGGGCATCCACCTGATCAAGTTCTGGTTCTCGGTCTCGCGCGAGGAGCAGCGCCGCCGCTTCAAGGAACGCCGCGTGCATCCCTTGAAGCAGTGGAAGCTCTCGCCGATCGATCTCGCCTCGCTCGACAAATGGGATGACTACACCAAGGCCAAGGAGGCGATGTTCTTCTACACCGACACCGCCGACGCGCCCTGGACGGTGATCAAGTCCGACTGCAAGAAGCGCGCGCGCCTCAATGCAATGCGTTATGTGCTGCACCGCCTCCCCTACGCGAACAAGGATCCCGACCGCATCGGTCCGCTCGACCCGCTGATCGTCGGCCGCGCCAATGTCGTCTACGAGCGCGGCGAGCACCAGTTATCCGTACCGATTCTCTGAATGGCAGACTTCGTCACGCTCCTCCAGCCGCGCATCGTCGATCGCACGGGCTTCGAGGAATTCGTCGAGGCGCTCGACGATCAGTTGCCCGCCATCGAGCGCGACATCGCCCAGCTGCGCGGCGCACCGGTCGATACGGCGACCCTCGCGCGCCTGTTCCGCGCGCTGCACACGATCAAGGGCGATGCGGCGATGTGCAAGGTCGATTTCGCCGTGGCGATCGCTCATCCGCTCGAATCGCTGCTGGCGCGCTGCCGTGCCGGCGAGATCGGATTTTCCGACCGGATTGCCGAACTGATGCTGCTCACGCTCGATCGCCTCGAATTGGCCCTCGAAGCCTTGGCCGAGGGTCGCCCGCTCGATGCGCTGAGTCTGCCGCGGCTCGTCGGCGGACTGGAGTCCCTGGCCAATGCGCCGGCGGCTGAAATCGCCGCGCGCGCCGGCGAATTGATCGAGACCGTCACTGGCTTTCGCTCCGTTGCCGCCCGCTCGGCGACGACCGCGACCGTGCCGCCGGCGTTCCCCGACCCAGCAGTCCGATCCGCCGATCTGGAATTCTTCGCTTCGCTGGCCAAGCGCCTCGACGGCGTCTCGCCGCATTTCGCCGGCCGCAACGAACGCCTGCTGCAGCTGGCGCTCGACACCAATGCCGCCGCCGGCACCCCGATCGACCCGGCCCAGCTCGCGGCCGCGGTGCATATCCACGACATCGGCATGATGTTCATGCCGGAAGCGGTGTGGCTGAAAAGCGGCCGTCTCAGCGAGACGGAACGCGCCCAGATTCATGATCATCCCGTGCTGGCGGCTGGCTTGCTCGAACGCATGCCCGGCTGGACGGCCGCTGCCGAGATGGTGCGCCAGCATCACGAAAAGCCCGACGGCCGCGGCTATCCGGCCGGGTTGAAGGCCGAGGCGATCTGCCCCGGCGCGAAGATCCTGGCAATCGTCGATGCCTTCGAAGCGGTGATGCTCCGGCACGCCCATCGCGGCGAGAAACGCTCGTTGATTCGCGCCATCGCCGAGATCAACGCCTGCGACGACCAGTTCTGCGCCGAATGGATCGAACCCTTCAACCGCGTGGTTCGAAAGATGGTCGAGAGCTGAAACCAGCGTCGGCGCCGGCAAAACCCCAGCACGATTGACGCGCAATAACGGTGCGCGTAATCTATGCGCATTGAAAGCAAAGGAGATGGTCGTGTCCGCTGCCAAAAAAGCCGCCAACCTCAGCGTGCGTGCCGATCTGCTCGAAGAGGCGCGCGCTTACAAGATCAACCTCTCGCAGACGCTGGAAGCCGCTTTGCAAGCCGAACTGAAGAAGGAAAAAGAGCGCCGCTGGCGCGAAGAGAACCGCGCCGCGATCGAGGCCTACAACCGCGAAGTCGCCCGCTATGGCCTGCTCTCCGATCGTTACCGAACTTTCTGCCGCGAAGATTCCGAGACGGGTTGATGGCGCAATTCGATGTCTTTCACAACCCGGATCGCGCCAGCGCCGCACGTATCCCATTCCTCGTCACGCTGCAATCCGATCTTCTCGATCCGATCGAAAACCATATCGTCGCGCCGCTACGCATCGCCGAGGACGATTCGGTCATTCCGGTATTACGGCTCAACCCCCTGGTTTTCATCGATGGGCAACGCTTTCATCTGCGCGTGCAGGACCTCGCTGCCGTGCCGCGCCGCTTGCTCAAAGCCCCCGTCGCCAACCTATCAAACCAGCGCGAGGAAATCCTCGCCGCCATCGATTTTCTCTTCACTGGATTCTGAACCATGGCCCAATATGTAATGAGCATGCTCCGCGTGAGCAAGATCGTCCCGCCGAAGCGTCAGATCATCAAGGACATTTCGCTCTCCTTCTTCCCCGGCGCCAAGATCGGCCTGCTGGGCTTGAATGGCGCCGGCAAATCGACGGTGCTCAAGATCATGGCCGGCGTCGACAAGGAATATGAAGGCGAAGTGCAATGGCAGCCCGGCATTTCGATCGGCTATCTGCCGCAGGAGCCGCAACTGGACCCGGAAAAGACCGTCCGCGAAGAGGTCGAAGCCGGCCTCGGTGCGATCGTCGAGGCGCAGAAGAAGCTCGAGGAGATCTACGCCGCCTATGCCGAGCCGGATGCCGACTTCGACAAGCTCGCCGAGGAGCAGGCCAAGTACGAGGCGATCCTCGCCACGAGCGGCTCGGATGTCGAGAACCAGATGGAGATCGCCGCCGACGCGCTGCGTCTGCCGCCGTGGGATGCGAAGATCGCCAACCTCTCCGGGGGCGAGAAGCGCCGCGTCGCGCTCTGCAAGCTCTTGCTGCAAAAGCCCGACATGCTGCTCCTGGACGAGCCGACCAACCACCTGGATGCCGAGTCGGTCGAGTGGCTCGAACAGTTCCTCGTGCGCTTCCCCGGCACCGTGGTCGCCGTCACCCACGACCGCTACTTCCTCGACAACGCGGCCGAGTGGATCCTCGAACTCGACCGCGGCCACAGCATCCCGTGGAAGGGCAACTATTCGAGCTGGCTGGAGCAGTTCCTGGTGCGCTACCCCGGCACCGTAGTGGCGGTGACGCACGACCGCTACTTCCTCGACAACGCTGCCGAGTGGATCCTCGAACTCGACCGCGGCCACGGCATCCCGTGGAAGGGCAACTACACCGAGTGGCTTGTGCATAAGGAAGAGCGCCTGAAGCAGGATGATAACCAGG
>JACAEF010000148.1 GCA_013388985.1 Rhodocyclaceae bacterium | reverse complement strand
CTTCCACGCCATGATCTCCGGCCTCACCATGGGCGTCCCCACCCTGCTGGTCGGCTGGAGCCACAAGTACCTCGAAGTGCTTGATATGTTCCAGCTCGGCGAGTGGCAGATGGACTACTCCCGCTTTTCCCTTGACGCTATCTGCGACAGGTTCCGCGACCTCGTCCACCGCGAGCAGGAAGTGAGACAAAAGATTGCCGCTCACCTCCCCGCGGTGACAAAGAGCTCCGAGCGTAACTGGGACCTCGCCGCCGAGCTCCTCTCCGCGCCCATTATCCGTCCGGAGCCCAAGCGCCCCTTCGGCTCCCGCGAGGGCGCGGAGTTCTGGCTCGGCGCCTTCGATCAGTGCTTCATCGGCCATGCTGGAGACGAGCAGATACGGGAAGGCGCGGCATCAGGCGGCGTCGTCTCAGCCGTGCTCATTCACCTGCTGGAGACCGGCCGCATTGAGGGCGCCCTCGTCAGTCGCCTCATCGCCAAGGACGGACGGCTCCAGCCCCATACCTGGCTTGCGCACACGCGCGAGGAAACCCTCTCCGCCCGCACCAGCATATACCTGGACTTTCCCCTCGCGCGCCACCTCCTATCGCTCAAGGACTTCCCCGGCCGCTTCGCGGTGGTCGCCCTCCCCTGCCAGCTCAAAGCCCTCCGCCGCATGGAACAGAAGCACCCCGAACTCCGTGCCCGCATCGCCTTCCGCCTCGGCCTCCTCTGCGGCCACGCCTCCCACCGCAAGCTCCTTGACAAGCTACTGGAGAGGAAGGGCATCCCCCAGAATCAGATCGCCGACTTCGCCTTCCGCAAGGGACACTGGCGCGGGCGCACGTATGTGCGCATGAGCGATGGCGCGGAGATCACCTTCCCCTACCTGGACTTCGGCCTCTACCAGAACCTCTGGCTCTACTGCGCCCCCCGCTGCCTCGCCTGCGACGACCACTTCGCCGAACACTCCGACATGAGCTTCGGCGACGCCTGGCTCCCCGAACTCAAGTCCCACCCCATCAAACACTCCATCTTCCTCTCCCGGAATCCTGAATCCACCGCCGTCCTGCAGGAGATGATCGCCCACGGCACCCTCGCCGCGGAGCCGGCCGACCCCTTCACCTTCATCCGCGCCCAGAAGCGCTCCCTCATCTACCACAAGAAGAATATCGCCGGCCGCCATCGCCTGGCCTGCCTCTTCGGCATGACCGTGCCCTATCGCGGTCCCCACCGCCCCCGCTGGAACGACCTCCTGGGCGCGCCCCTCTTCCTGCTCCCCGTCCGGCTCTCTCGCAGCGACCGGTGGGCCCGCTTCATCATGCGCCTCCCCAAGCCACTCCTCTATCCATACATCGCCCTGATGAAACTGCTGATTAACTTCTGATGGTGAGCTCTCTCCCCCCTACCACGTCTGGCGCCCCTTCACCCCGGCCGCAGCGACAAGCCTTCTGGATAGCTGCGCGCCTCTCGCTCGTCGGCCTCATTTTCTACTTCATCTTCGCCTCTCTGTTCAGGAACTGGGAGCAGCTCAAGCACCATCACTTCTCCCTCTCCTGGAGCAGCGTCCTCCTCTCCTATCTGGTCTTCGCCGCCTACCTGTTCAATCGCGCCCTCATCTGGCACTGGATGACTCGCAAGTTCGGCGGCGACATCCCCATCTCTCACGCCGTCGCCGCCTGGTTCTACTCCCTCCTCGGCAAGTACCTCCCCGGAAAAGTCTTCCTCCTCGCCGGGCGCCTCCACCTCTACCACCAGCGTGGCCGCTCCCCCCTCCGCGTCACCATGTCCTTCCTGCTCGAAACCCTTTGCGTCCTCCTCGCCAACAT
>JACAEF010000045.1 GCA_013388985.1 Rhodocyclaceae bacterium | reverse complement strand
CACGCGCAACGCGACGATCAACTACGAGCTCGACAAGACCGTCCGTCATATCCGCGCATCCCCGGGCGCCATCAAGCGCCTGTCGGTGGCGGTGGCGATCAATCACAAGCGTCCCTTGGGCAACGACGGCAAGCCGGGCAAAGCGGTGCCCCCCTCCGCCGAGGAACTCAAGCGCGTCAATGACCTGGTGCGCGAATCGGTCGGTTTCGACGAAAAACGCGGCGACACGATCAACGTCGCCGCCGCCAGCTTCGTGCAGGGCGAAGCGGAAACGCTGCCAGAAACACCGCTGTGGAAAGACCCCGCGGTGATCGCCTTCGCGAAGGAGGCCGGGCAATATCTGCTCTTCGCGATCGTCGCCTGGCTCGTCTGGCGCAAGCTCGTGAAGCCGGTGGTCGACATGTTCGCCGCCGCGGCGCGCCGCGCCGAAGCGGAACGGCGGATGGCGGCGGAAGCGGCGACCGAGGAAAGAGAGGGCATGGCGCAGGTCGGCGCCGGCCCGCATCTGCGCAGCTTCGACGACAAGCTCAACGCCGCGCGCGAGACCGCCCGCCAGGAACCCAAGCTGATCGCCGAACTGATCAAGGAGTGGATGGGTGCCGGGACCTGAAGAAGGACTGGAAAAGAGCGCGATGCTCCTGCTCTCGCTCGGCCCCGATGCCGCCGCCGAAGTGCTCAAGCATCTGGGACCACGCGAGGTGCAGAAGCTCGGCCATGCGATGGCCGGCATCAAGGCCGTGCCGCGCGAGAAAGCCGAGCAGCTGATCGACGAAGTCGAAGCCCACGCGGCCAAAGGTGCCGCGCTCTCCGCCGACGAGGAAATGATCCGCAGCATGCTCACCAAGGCGCTCGGCGACGACAAGGCGGCCAACCTGATCAGCCGCATCCTGCAAGGCGGCGACACCGCCGGCATCGAGAGCCTGAAGTGGATGGATGCGCCGACGGTCGCTGATCTGATCAAGAACGAGCATCCGCAGATCATCGCCACCATCCTAGTACATCTGGAATACGATCATGCCGGCGAGATCCTCAAGCTGTTCCCCGAACGGCTGAGAAACGACGTGCTGCTCAGGATCGCCACGCTCGACGGCGTGCAGCCGGTCGCGCTCCGGGAGCTCAACGAGGCGATGACGCGTCTGATGGCCGGCGCATCGACCAACGTCAAGAAAGCGGCGATGGGCGGCATCCGTCATGCCGCCGAAATCCTCAACTACGTCGGCCAGGCGGCCGAGACGGCGATCATCGACAACGTGCGCGAGTACGATCCCGATCTGGCGCAAAAGATCCTCGACGAGATGTTCACCTTCGAGAACCTGCTCGACATCGACGACCGCGGCATCCAGCTGCTCTTGCGCGAGGTGCAGTCCGACTCGCTGATCCTCGCTTTGAAGGGCGCCTCGCCCGAGCTGCGCGAGAAGATCTTCAAGAACATGTCGCAGCGCGCCGCCGAGATGCTCAAGGAAGACCTCGAGTCGAAAGGTCCGGTGCGGCTCTCCGAGGTCGAGGCCGAACAGAAGGAAATCATCAAGATCGCGCGCCGCCTCGCCGACGAGGGCCAGATCCAGCTCGGCGGCAAGGGCGGTGAAGACGTGATGATCTGAACATGCGCAGGACTGCGAATCTCACCGCCTGGGAACGCTGGGAGCTGGCCAGCTTCGAAGCGGACGCCGCACTCGCGCCACCGTCCCGCGAGGAATCTCCGCCGCCCAGCGAAAAATCTCCGGCGCCGATGGATCGGGCCGAAATCGAGCGTATTTGCGCCGAAGCCCGCGAGGATGGTTATCAGGCCGGTTTCCACGCCGGCTATCAGGACGGCGTGAAGAACGGCTACGAGGCGGGTCAGGCGGCGGTGCGTGCCGAAGCTGAACGCCTCCGCCAGGCCGCCGACGATCTCGATCAGGCGCTCAAGGAATTCGACCAGCAGGTCGCCGACGAACTGGTGGCGCTGGCCATCGAGATCGCCCGCCAGGTAGTGCGCCACGAAGTCGCGACCCGGCCGGAAACCCTCGTCGGCGTGGTCAGCGAGGCGCTGGCGCAGCTGCCGCACCAGCACGCCGCGATCCACCTCAATCCCGAAGACGCCGCTCTCGTACGCGCCAGCATCGGCGAAGCGCTTTCCCATGCCGGTCACCGCATTTTCGAAGCCCCCCACCTCAAGCCGGGCAGCTGCCTGCTGGAGGCCGGCGGCAGCCAGATCGACGCTTCTCTCGCCACGCGCTGGCGGCGGGTGATCGAAGCGCTCGGCAACGACGTGCCCTGGGAAATCAAGGACTGACCATGTCGCCGCACAGCCAGGCGTGGCGCGCGCTGCTCGCCAATTGCCGCCGGCAACTGGCCGAGGTGGTGCCGTTCCAGACCAGCGGCCGGCTCACACGCATCAGCGGGCTGGTGATGGAAGCCTCCGGTCTCAAGCTGCCGTTGGGTTCGAGCTGCCGCATCCAGGTGCCGAACGACGGCACCATCGAGGCCGAAGTGGTCGGCTTCGCCGGCGAGCGGCTCTACATGATGCCGACCGAGGATGTCTATGGCCTGGCGCCCGGCTAGCAGGTCATGCCCATGGAAACGCCCGTGCCACCGCCGCGCATCGGCCAGGTGGCGCAGCCTTTCCGCCGCGCCTTCGATCGCGCCAAGCATCTGCCGGTCGGCGAACAACTGCTCGGCCGGGTGGTCGATGGCAACGGCCGCCCGCTCGACAGTCTCGGGCCGCTCGACGGCAAGCCGCTGCGCTCGCTGATCAGCCGGCCGTTCAATCCATTGGCGCGCGCGCCGATCGAGCACGTGCTCGACGTCGGCATCCGCAGCATCAACGCGCTGCTCACCGTCGGCCGCGGCCAGCGTTTGGGCCTCTTCGCCGGCTCGGGCGTCGGCAAGAGCGTGCTGCTGGGCATGATGGCGCGCTACACGGCTGCCGAGATCATCGTCGTCGGCCTGATCGGCGAGCGTGGCCGCGAGGTCAAGGAATTCATCGAACACAATCTCGGCGCGGCAGGCCGCCAGCGTGCCGTCGTCGTCGCCGCGCCGGCCGACGTCAGCCCCTTGATGCGGCTGCAGGGCGCCTCTTATGCCACCGCGATCGCCGAGTATTTCCGCGATCAGGGCCGCCACGTGCTCTTGATCATGGACTCGCTCACCCGCTACGCGATGGCCCAGCGCGAGATCGCCTTGGCGGTGGGCGAGCCGCCGGTGACGCGCGGCTATCCGCCTTCGGTGTTCGCGCGTCTGCCGCAGCTGGTCGAGCGCGCCGGCAACGGGCCGGTGGGCGGCGGTTCGATCACTGCGTTCTACACGGTCTTGACCGAAGGCGACGATCCGCAGGATCCGATCGCCGATGCCGCGCGCGCGATCCTCGATGGCCACATCGTCCTGTCCCGCACGCTGGCGGACGCTGGCCACTATCCGGCGATCGACATCGAGCAGTCGATCTCGCGCGCGATGACCAGCCTGATCACCCCGGGCCATCTCGAGCGCGTGCGCCGCTTCAAGCAGCTCTACTCGCGCTATCAGCGGGCACGCGACCTGCTCGCGGTCGGCGCCTACGTGCCGGGCTCCGACCCCCTGCTCGACCGCGCCATCGCCGTGCATGATGCGATGGAAGCCTTCCTGCAGCAGGGAATCGAAGAGCGCGCCGATGCGGAGCAGAGCCTGGCGGCACTCAACGCGCTGCTGCAGGATTGACTCACGCCACATCGCTATACTGGGTAAATGGCGAAGCATTTCCATCTCGCGCCCTTGCAGGAACTGTCGAATCTGCGTCTCGAAGAGGCGACGCGGCAGCTCGGCCAGCTGATCGCCGGCGAGCGGCAAGCCAACCAGCGGCTCGAACTGCTGGTGCAATACCGCAGCGAATACCAGGCGCAGTTTCTCGAAGCCGCCGGCAAGGGGCTCGACCCGCAGCGTTGGCACAACTATCGCCAGTTCCTCGACAAGATCGACGAAGCCATCGAACAGGCGCGCACGATGGCCGCCACGGCACGACAGCGCATCGCCACGGGCCAGAAAAACTGGCACGACAAGCGCGGCAAGGTCAAGGCGTTCGACACTCTCGCGCAGCGCTTCCGCGCGCGCATCGCCTACGAGGAATCCCGCAACCAGCAGAAACTGATGGACGAACACGCCGCGAGATTCCTCGGCGGGACGAAAGAAGAGGAGTGACCACTTTGGCATGTTCCTTGCAGAACAACGGATATTCCGCCTTCAGGACGAGGAACCCCGATGCCGACATTGCCAATCCTTGCTGCGCAAAACTCCGCTGTGAACGCCCTGCCGGCAAAGCCGCCCGCCCACGACGGGACGCTCGCCGACGCGAAGAGCATGGACGCGGCGAGCTTTGCGGCGCATTTCCAGCGCCTTGCGGCGAAGCAAGGCGAAGCCGATCCCCTCCTGGTCCAGACCGCGGAAGCCGCGCAAAGTGACGCTGCTTCCACCAGCGTCGTGCCAGCGGTCCTGATCCCCGTTCTCGACGGCTTGGGGCGGATGCAGCAAAATGCTCCAGCCGCCGGAGTGTCCGGAGAGGAACGTCGCCATTCCCCAGCGGCGACACCGGAGGCGAGTGCGGCATGGCTCGCGTTACCGGTCACGCCTGCGGCGGCTGCGGCAAACTCTGCCGCCGGCAGTGTCGAAGCTGCCGCCCAATCTTTTCAGCTACGGACCGAAATTCCTGGCTCGGCAGGATCGGCCCGGCCCGAGGCGGCCTTTCCCGTCGAAACGCAACCCGGCCCCACTCCATCGGCCGGGCGCGAGTTCGCATCCAGTCTGACCCAGGCGATCTCGACCGCCCAAGAGACGCAATCTCCCGGCGCTACCGCAGCCGCCGTGCAGCAGGCCGTCGCCAATCTCTCCCCGGCGCAATCGCTTCACCCCCATCCGGAGCCGACCGTCAGTCGCCCCGTCGGTGCCCCCGGCTGGGCCGAGGAGGTCGGCAGCCGGGTGGCGTGGATCGCCGGCCAAGGACAAAGCCATCATGCGGAACTGGTGCTCAATCCGCCGCAGATGGGGCGCATCGAAGTGAATCTCACCCTGAACGGCGATCAGGCCACGGCCAGCTTCGCATCAAGCAACCCGGTCGTGCGTGAAGCGCTCGAAGCAGCCTTGCCACGGCTGCGCGAAGTACTCGCCGATGCCGGCATCCAGCTCGGCCAGGCCCAAGTCGGCGCGGAACACGCGCGACAGCAGGCGCAGCAGGAAAAACACGGGGGGAATCCGGTTTCTGACCCGATGCGCGCGACGGGCACGAATGCGGCAATATCTCCGGTCAGCCTGGGCAGTGCGTCGACGCTCGCCCCGCTCAAGTTTGGGCGGGGTTTGGTCGATGTCTTCGCCTGAGTCCATGCAAAACGGAGTGAGCGATGGCCGATGCCAAGAAGACCGAGACGCCCCCCGAGGGTGAAGTCCCCAAGAAGAAAAGCAAGCTGCTGCTGATCATCCTCGTCGCCGTGCTGGTGCTGGTGCTGGGCGGGGGTGGGGCGGCTTTTTTCCTGATGAAGAAGAAGGCCGCCGACGAGGAAGCCGCCGACGAGGGCGACGAAGTGCCGGCCAAGACGGTCAAGGCGAAAAAGAAGAAAAAAGACGACCACGGCACGCCGCCGGCGTTCGCGAAGCTCGATCCCTTCGTCGTGAAATTGCAGGCGGAACAGCAGGAAGCCTATGTGCAGGCGGTGCCTGAGCTCAAGCTGGTCGATGCGCATGTCGCCGACCAGATCAAGAATTTCATGCCGGAAATCCGCCACAAGGTGCTCTTGATCCTCGCCGGCAAGAAGGCTTCCGAGCTCTCGACCCCCGAGGGCATGCAGCGTCTGGCCAACCAGATCCGCGAGTCGATCAATGCGACGCTGGAAGGCGGCAGGCCCGATCCGGCCAAGGAAAAGATGGATACCAACGAGGACGGCCCGGTGATCGCGGTGTTCTTTTCGTCGCTGATCGTCCAGTAAGGCAGCCATGAGCCAGGATTTCCTCTCCCAGGAAGAAGTCGATGCCCTGCTGAAGGGCGTCACGGGAGAGACCGAAGAGGAGACGGCCGCCCCACAGGACACGGGCGGCGTGAAGCCCTACGACCTCGGCCGCCAGGAGCGCATCGTGCGCGGCCGCATGCCGACGCTCGAGCTGATCAACGAGCGCTTCTCGCGTTACCTGCGCATCGGCCTGTTCAACTACATGCACCGCAATACCGAGATCGCCGTCGGCCCGGTGCGCGTGCAGAAATACTCCGACTTCATCCGCAACCTGGTGGTGCCGACCAATCTCAACCTGGTGCAGATCAAACCGCTGCGCGGCACGGCCCTGGTGGTGTTCGACCCGAACCTGGTCTTCCTGGTGGTCGACAACATGTTCGGCAGCGATGGGCGCTTTCATACCCGCGTCGAGGGGCGCGATTTCACGGCGACCGAGCAGCGCATCATCATGGGCATGCTCGAAGTCGTGTTCCGCGAATACGAAAAAGCCTGGAAACCGGTGTATGAGATCAATTTCGAGTATGTGCGTTCGGAGATGAACACCCAGTTCGTCAACATCGCGACGCCGTCCGAGGTGGTGATCGCCTACACCTTCACGATCGATCTGTCGGGCAACGCGGCGGAGATGCACGTCTGCCTGCCATATGCGATGATCGAGCCGATCCGCGACGTGCTCTACAGCACCATGCACAGCGAACAGGCCGGCGCGGACCAGCGCTGGACCACGTTGTTGCGCAAGCAGTTGATGAGCGCCGAGGTCGAGCTGGTGGCGCCGCTCGGTCATGCCGAGCTGACGCTCGGCGAGATCGCCCGGCTCAAGGTGGGCGACATCGTGCCGATCGACATCCCGGACCTCATCCATGTGAAGGTCGATGGCGTCCCGCTGCTGGAATGCCGTTACGGCATCAACAACGGCCAGTATGCGCTGAAGGTGGAGAAGTTCATCGCGCCGGAAGAGGTGACGGAATGAAGACAGAGGTCAATCATGGCTGACACGGAAAATCAGGTTACCGAGGACGACTGGGCCGCGGCGATGCAGGAGCAGGCCGCGCAGGATAACGCCGCGCCCGGCGGCGAGACGGCAGCGACGACCGAGGACGACTGGGCCGCGGCGATGCAGGAACAGGCCGCGCAGCAGAAAGCGGCCGCGCCCGCGACCAAGCTGTTCGAACCGCTCGGCGGCAATACTGCCGCGCCGGCCAACCAGGGGCTCGAACTGATCCTCGACATCCCGGTGAATCTGACGGTGGAGCTGGGGCGTGCCAAGATCTCGATCCGCAACCTGCTGCAACTGGCGCACGGCTCGGTGGTCGAGCTCGACGGTCTGGCCGGCGAGCCGATGGACGTGCTGGTCAACGGCACGCTGATCGCCCAGGGCGAGGTCGTGGTCGTCAATGACAAGTTCGGCATCCGGCTCACCGACATCATCACGCCGCAGGAGCGCATCCGCAAGCTGAACCGGTAAGACGCCGCTTTTGCCTTTTAATTCGGCCATCGCTCCGCCCGGCGAGGCATAAGCTTGCGGCCATGCCGCGTTCGCGCTTCCTTTGTCGCATCTCCTTGCTGTTCCCGCCGCTCGCCCAGGCGGCCGATGCCGTCCCGTCAGCGCCGACTTTGCAAGGTGCCGCGCCCGATCTCGGCAGCAGCGCGCTGTCGATGGTCTTTGGCCTGCTCGTCGTGCTCGCCTTGCTGGTGGGCGCGCTGTGGCTGATGAAGCGCCTTTCCCAGCCGCGCGGCGCCGCCGCGGGGCTGATGCGCGTCGTCGCCGGCGTGGCGGTGGGGCCGCGTGAGCGCGTGGTGATCCTCGAACTCGGCAGCAGCTGGCTGGTGCTCGGCGTCGCGCCCGGCCAGGTCAGTACGCTGGCCGAGATTCCGCGCCAGGAGCTGCCCCCCGACACGCCGCTTCCCGCCGCCGGAGAGTTTCCCGTCTGGCTGAAACAGCTCGTCGAAGGCCGTGGAAAGAAGTAAGCCGATCGCGCTCGCTGCGTTGCTCGTGGCGGGCTTCTACCCCGAGGCGGGAATCGCGCAGACCCTGCCGGCGCTGACCAGCACGCCGGTGGCGGGCGGCGGCACGCAGTGGTCGCTGTCGATCCAGACCCTGCTGTTGATCACCAGCCTGACCTTCCTGCCGGCGATGCTGCTGATGATGACCAGCTTCACGCGCATCATCATCGTCTTGTCGCTGCTCCGCCATGCGCTCGGCACGCAGACCTCGCCGCCGAACCAGGTGCTGATCGGCCTGGCGCTGTTCCTGACCTTTTTCATCATGGCGCCGGTGGGCGAGAAGATCTACAGCGATGCCTATCTGCCGTTGGCCGAGAACAAGATCGCCTTCCAGGAGGCCCTCGACCGCGGCGCCGTGCCCTTGCGCGCCTTCATGCTCAAGCAGACGCGCGATGCCGATCTCGCGCTGTTTACCAAGATCGCCCAGGCACCGACGCCAGAGAAGGCCGAGGACGTGCCGATGCGCGTGCTGATCCCCGCCTTCGTCACCTCGGAGCTGAAGACCGCCTTCCAGATCGGCTTCATCATCTTCATTCCTTTCCTGATCATCGACATGGTGGTCGCCGCGGTGCTGATGTCGATGGGCATGATGATGATGTCGCCGGTGATCGTCGCCCTGCCCTTCAAGATCATGCTGTTCGTGCTCGTCGACGGCTGGCAGCTGGTAATCGGCTCGCTGGTCGCCAGTTTCGGTTGAAAGGCTTTCCCATGACTCCCTCCACCGTCATCGACATCGGCCGCCAGGCCGTCGAAATCACGCTGCTGGTCTCGGCGCCGCTGTTCATCGCCGCGCTGGCCACCGGCCTGATCGTCTCGATCTTTCAGGCCGCGACGCAGATCAACGAGGCGACGCTGTCCTTCGTGCCGAAGCTGATCGCCGTGTTCGTCACACTGATCCTCGCCGGGCCGTGGATGATCACCGTGCTCACCGATTATGTGCAGCGTCTCTTCGGCGCGATTCCCAGCCTGATCGGATGATCAGCATCACCAGCGCCCAGCTCGACGCCTGGATCAACGCCTTCCTCTTTCCGCTGGCGCGCATCCTCGCCTTGCTGGCGATGGCGCCGATCTTCAGCAACCCCGCGCAGCCGCGCCGCGTGCGGCTGGCGCTCGGCCTGATCCTCACGCTCGCGCTGGCACCGATGCTGCCGCCGATGCCCACCGTGCCGGCCGGCTCCTGGCTGGGGCTGGCGATCCTCGCCCAGCAGGTCGTCATCGGTCTGCTGCTGGGCTTGAGCGTGCGCATCGCCTTCGCCGCGATCGACGTCGCCGGCGAGCTGATCGGCATGCAGATGAGCCTGTCGTTCGCGATGTTCTACGATCCGCAGAATGCCGGCCAGACGCCGGTGATCGCCGAATTCCTCGGGCTGGTCGCGATGCTGCTCTTTCTGGCACTGAACGGCCATCTGCTCACGCTCGCGGCGCTGGCCGAGAGCTTCCGCCTGCTGCCCGTCGGCGCGACGCCCTTCCATGGCGGCGGCATCACGACCCTGCTGGCCTGGTCTGCGGTGCTCTTCTCCGCCGGCCTGCTGCTCGCCCTGCCGTTGATCACCGCCTTGCTGATCGCCAACCTGGCGATGGGCGTGCTGGCACGCGTCGCGCCGCAGCTCAACATCTTCGCGGTGGGCTTTCCGGTCACGCTGACGGCCGGCTTCGCCGTGCTGATGTTCTCGATCCCCTATTTCGGTGCGGCGCTGGAGCGCCTGTTCGACCAGACATTCCAAGTCATGGCGCAGATCATGCGCGCCGCGGGCTGATCAAGCGGGCTTCTTGATCAGCCGGATCACGCCCTCGGCCTTGCGCTGCGAGCCGAGCACCGAGGAATCGAGCCGCTCGGCGTATTCGACGATCTCGTAGCCCTTGAAGCCGCCCTCGCGCACCAGCGTCTTGGCGCGACGCTCGAGCACGGCGCGCGCCTCGCCGGCGCCGCCGCTGTAGATGCGCTTCATCTTCAGCGAGAAATGGACGTAATCGTCCGGCAGGCGCGCCTCCTCGATCTCCCAGTTCGGCGCCAGCGGATCGACGATCAGCCAGGCGGCGCCGATGTAGAGGCCCCAATAGACCAGCTTTTCGAGCGGATAGGACACCGTTGGGCTGATCTGCACGACGGCATCCGGGATCAGCGGACCGCCGATGACCTTGCTCCCCGCCTTGGCGACGGCCTCGCTGGCGTTGCCGACCGCGCCGGTGCCATTGACCGGCGTCGGGTTCTGCGCGCAGCCGATCAGGGCCAGCGTCACGAATGCAGACCCACACATCGATCCACAACGGAACAGAGATCTACGTTCAGTCATCGAACATCTCCCAGCGTGTTGCCATGCCGCGTTTGACGGCCACCTTCAAGCGCCGGCCGAGCAAGGACTCAAAATGCTTCGGAGCGAGCCCATAACCGGGCCGGATGCGACGGATGTCTTCCGGGCCGACGATGGCGCCGGCAGGCAGATCGCGCACGAAGTAAATCGAGCGGCGGAAAGTCTTGCTGCCCGACTCGGCCTTCGGACGGACGAAATCTCCCGACCCCAGCGCCTGCCAGGCGGCAAGGGCTTCCTCGCCGAGGCGGCGGAATTCCTCCGGCTCCATCGAGAACTCGCTGTCCGGCCCCTTTTCCTTCCGGCTGAGCGTGAAGTGCTTTTCGATGACGCAGGCACCCAGAGCGACCGCGGCAACCGCTGCCGTCGATCCCAACGTATGATCGGACAGGCCGACCGGCACGTTAAACCGGCTGGCAAGCGCCGGGATCATGCGCAGGTTCGCCTGCTCGATCGGCGCGGGATAGCTGCTGACACAATGCAACAGCACGATTTCCCGGCAGCCGTTGCTCCGCGCGGTATCCAGGGCCTCCGCGATCTCTTCCGCGCTGGCCATGCCGGTCGACAGGATGATCGGCTTGCCCGTTCTGGCCACGGCGCGAATCAGAGGCAGATCCGTATTCTCGAACGATGCGATCTTGTAGGCGGGCGTATCGAGTCGTTCCAGCAGCTCGATGGCGCTCTCGTCGAATGGCGTGGAAAAGATCGTGATGCCAAGCCGGCGCGCATGGTCGAAAAGAATGCGATGCCATTCGTACGGCGTATGCGCTTCCTCGTAAAGCGCATGGAGGGTATATCCTGCCCAAGGGCCGCTGTGAATCCTGAAGTCCGGCAGGTCGCAATCGAGCGTCATCGTATCCGCAGTGTAGGTCTGCAGCTTGATGGCATGCGCGCCCGCGCGCTGCGCGGCTTCCAGCGTCGCCAAGGCGCGCTCGATCGAACCATTGTGGTTGGCGGAAAGTTCGGCGATCAGATACGGCGGGAAACCTTCACCCACTTTCCGACCGGCTATTTCAACGACCTTCTTCATTCCTGCCCTCTGCATTCATACGATCTCGGCGCGAGCCAGTCCGGCAAGAATTTCACCCCGCTTCACCTGCCACTCCTCGGCGAGGATGGCGAAGCGCACGACATCGACGTATTGCGTCCCATCGAAGTGTTCGGCCCGAAAATACCCCTCCTGCCGAAAACCCAACTTCAGATGGAACTTTACGCTCGCCTCATTACCGGCAATCACTTCAGCATTGAGCTTGTGTAGCCCCATTTCCACGAAAGCACAATCGAGCGCCTCTTGTCCGATGCGCGTCCCTGTGCCTCGCGGTGATGCCGGGGCGGCATAAAACCCCCAGAAAGCCTTGTTGCTCACCCTGTCGATCTGCGTGAAGCCGATGACGCCATCCGCCTGCCCCGCCGGATTTTCATGGATCAGCCAGCGCACTTGCGGATCGGCATGGATGCGCTCGAACCAGGCCCGATGCTCCGCCTCGCCGATTTCATGCCGGGTGAACATCCACCTTCTGACTTCCGGCGCATTGCGCCAACACCGCACCAGCGGTAGATCGCTTTCAGCAAGGGGCCGAAGCGACATCTCTTTCTCCAACGTCGCCGACACGCTCGCCATGCAGATAACGACTGACGATCTCGCTCCCAGCGCCCTCGGTCATTTGCATGGCTTTTGCGCTCATGGCGCGCAGCAGGCCGGGTTTGGCCAGGCAGTTCCTGAGCGCGGCAGCAATGTGTTCAGCTTCGACCTGATCCTGCCTGCCAAGAAAAAAGACCAGACCTTCCTCGGCAAGCGTCCGCTGGATGGGTGTCTGGTTGGCGGCCAGGCTGATCACGATGGCAGGCAGACCCAGACACATACGCTCCCACGTAACGGTCCCGCCACCGCCGATCATCAGATCGGCCCAAGCCATCGGCGCGGCGAGCGACGGCAGATCGCGGACGACACGGGTATTGGCACGACGGGCCGCCAGCTCGGCGATCCCGGCAGGATCGGGGTGATTGGGGCCGAGCACCACTTCGATTTCCAGCGAGTCAAACTCGTCCGAACTCAACGCCAGAAGCGCCTTGGCCGTCAAATTGCCGGGATCGCCTCCTCCCATGAAAACGAGCACCCGGCGCACCGCGCCATCCCGCTCACGAAGTTTCTTTCGCCATGCGGCATAGTCTGGGTGCAACAAGGCGTAACGTGGCCCGAGAAACAACCGGCACCCCTCCGGAACCAAGCCCGGGTAGCGTCGCGGCGTGGCATCGCCAAACCAGTTCTGGTCGAGGAGCAGATCGCAGTCATGCGGCCGGTCGGCCAGATCGTCGATGACCAGGATCCGTCGGGCGCTGGCGCGCAACGCGTTTTCCCATCGGGCATCGATGGCGTAGTGATCGACGATCAGCCAATCGGGTGCCGTCTCACCAGCGCCGACTTTGGTCTCCTCGGCGTCCGTGATCCAGTCGGCGCCCAACCAGGCGATATGGACCGGAGTATTCTCGGTTGGCTGCCAGCCCGCCCGATGGGGCAGAACGTGCACCTCGAAACCCCTTTGCCGAATCCTGTCGATCAGATGGCCGGGGTGGGTGCGGCAGACGAATCGACAATACCCACCCTTTTCCCTCAAGGCTTCCGCAAGCACCAGGCAGCGCATCACATGGCCGGTGCCGATCTCGAACGACGCGTCGACACGGATCAGGACGTTCATCCGCCCTGCTCCGCCCTCTGCATGGCCTTGAACAACCATTCGGCACGCTCCCAGTCTTCCGCGGTATCGATGTCCTGCACGCGGTGACGCGGCATCGGCACCGGCGCGGCATCACGGCTGAAGAGCGGCTTGCCGGCGAGCCAGGCAGCCGCTTTGCCCCAATAGAACTGGCCGGCATCGTGCCAGGCCGGCTCCAGATCCTGGGAGCGGGTGTGGAAATGCTCGGGCTGGAACATTTCGATGCGGCCTTCCGACGTGATGCGTATCGCGCGCTGAATGGGAAATGGAAAGGTGGTGACCGAGAAGGCGTAATCCGCGCCGCTATCATGCAGGATCTGCAACCCCCTGAGCAGGTCGTCCGCCCGGACGAAAGGCGCGGTGGCATAAATGCAGCAGACTTCGTCAGCCAGTGTGGATTCTTGCTGGTCGAGCCATGAAATCGCATGAGCGATCACAGGGAGGGTGCCCGCATGATCGTCTGCGAGTTCGGCCGGGCGCAGGAAGGGCACTTCCGCACCATAGGTGCGTGCCACCACGGCGATTTCTTCGTCGTCGGTGCTCACGAAGATGCGGTCGAAGCAGCGCGCCGCGATCGCCGCATGGATCGACCAGGCGATGATCGGCAGCCCCGCGAAGGGTCGAATGTTCTTGCGCGGAATACGCTTGCTGCCGCCCCGCGCGGGGATGACGGCGAGCCTCATGCGCTGACCGCCTCCGCCACGGCGGAAATCACCTCGTCCTGCTGATCGTCGCCGAGCGCCGCGTACATCGGCAGGCTGATCGCCTCGGCGTAGTAGCGCTCCGCTTCCGGAAAATCTCCAGGCCGAAAACCCAGCTGCCGGTAGTAGGGTTGCGTGTGCACGGGAATGTAGTGCAGGTTGACACCGATGCCCGCAGCGCGCAGCGCAGCGAAGACCTCGCGGTGGGTTCTACGGATTTGTTCGCGCCGTAGGCGTATCACATAGAGATGCCAAGCGGAGCGTTCCTCCGGCGTCTCGCCAGGCAGGGTAAGCGGCAGATCCGTCAGATGCTGCTGATAGCGTTCCGCCAACTCACGGCGACGCGCAACGAAGGCGTCGAGACGCTGTAATTGGCTCAAGCCCAGCGCCGCCTGGATATCCGTCATCCGATAATTGAAGCCTAGGGCGATTTGCTGGTAATACCACGGGCCATCGGGCTCATGATCCATCCGCGCCGGATCGCGGGTGATACCGTGGCTGCGCAGCAGAGCCATCGTCTCGGCCAGCGCGGCATCGTTGGTCAGCGCCATGCCGCCCTCGCCGGTGGTGATGATCTTGACCGGATGGAAGCTGAACACGGTGATGTCGCTGTAGCGGCAGTTGCCGACGGGCTCGCCGCGATAGCTGGCGCCGATCGCGTGCGAGGCATCCTCGACGATACGAAAGCCGTAGCGTTGGCCCAGGGCATGGATGGCGGCCATGTCGCACGGCCTCCCGGCGAAATGCACCGGCACGACAATCTTGGGCAGGCGACCGGCCACGGCAGCACGTGCCAATTTTTCGGCCAGTGCCGCGACGCTCATGTTGCAAGTACAGGGATCGATGTCGACGAAATCGACCTCCGCGCCGCAATAGCGCGCACAATTGGCCGAAGCGACGAAGGTGATCGGAGTGGTCCACAAAAGATCGCCCTGCCCCAGCCCCAACGCGAGGCAGGCCAGATGCAAGGCCGAGGTGGCGCTATTGACGGCGAGCGCATGAGCCGCCCCGCAGCGGCCCGCGACGGCCCGCTCGAAACGAGGGACCGCTGGACCTTGCGTCAGCCATTCTGAACGCAAGACGGTGGCAACGGCTTCGACATCGTCGTCACCTATCTCTTGCCGGCCATAGGGAATCATGCGCCCGCTGCCGCATTGAAGGCGCGGATTTCTTCCACGCTGAGGAAGTGTGGATTGTTACCGGAGTTGTACTCGAAGCCGGCCGCGGTAGGCGTTCCGCACTCGCCGAGCAGGTTGCGGGCGTAATCGCATTCGAGTCCCACGAAGCGGATGCTGGGCCGGATGACGAAATGGTCGGCGAATTCCAGCGTCAGATGGGAGTCGTCGGCCGGACACATGATTTCGTGCAGCTTCTCTCCCGGACGAATACCAATGATCTTATGCGGCAGGCCGGGCGCCAGCGCTTCGGCCAGATCGACGATCCGTACCGAGGGGATCTTCGGCACGAAAATCTCGCCGCCCTGCATGCGGGCAAAATTGCGAAAGACGAAGTCGACAGCCTGATCGAGACTGATCCAGAAGCGCGTCATGCGCACATCCGTAATCGGCAGCTCACGTGCCCCTTCCGCCAGCAGCTTGCGGAAAAACGGCACCACCGAGCCGCGCGAGCCGACCACGTTGCCATAGCGCACGACCGCGAAGCGGGTCGGATTGCTGCCTGCGATATTGTTGGCGGCGACGAACAGTTTGTCGGAGGCCAGCTTGGTGGCGCCATACAGGTTGATCGGATTGGCCGCCTTGTCGGTGGAGAGCGCGATCACTTTCTGGACGCCGCTCGCCAGCGCGGCGTGAATGACGTTTTCCGCCCCGTGGATGTTGGTCTTGATACACTCCATCGGGTTGTATTCGGCTGCCGGCACCTGCTTCAACGCGGCGGCGTGGATGACATAGTCGACGCCGCGCATGGCCTGCACGAGGCGGTCGCGGTCGCGCACGTCGCCGAGAAAATAGCGCATGCAGGGCGCCGAGAAGGTTTGCTGCATTTCGAACTGCTTGAGCTCGTCGCGCGAGAAGACGATCAGCCGCTGAGGCTGGTGGCGGGCGAGCATGGCGCGGATGAAGGCGCGGCCAAACGACCCCGTGCCGCCCGTGATGAGAATCGATTTGCCGTTGAACATCAGAGGTAGTTGAAAAGGCTCAATTGACTGGCGTTGGCGAAGGCTTGCTGGGATGCCTGCAAGGAGATTTGCTGCAATTGCAGTTCTACCGCGACTTTCTGTGTATCGGCGCTTTCCACTTTCTGCAGTTCGTTTTCGGACTGGAGGCGCAGATTGGCAGCCACCGTCATGGCAGACGAGATTTCGCCCAGCCGGTTAGCCACGGAATTTCTGATCGTATCGACCCGGTCGAGCGCGGCGGCGAGCTTGGCAACGCCATTGCCGATGGCCGTCGCGTAGGCCGAGCCGGTCAAGGTGGTGTCTTGCAAGTCGGTGACCAGTTGCTGGATCGCGGCGAAAGGATCATTGGCCGTGCCCATGCTGAATACGGCATCTCCCGGATCGGAAACGGCGATCTGCCGGTTTTCGCTGATCGCGACCTCGAGCTGGAAAGCATCGCCCTGATAATTGACCGTGCCGCCGGAAAGCTGGAACGGCGCCGATCCCGCCTTGGCGCCGGCGAACAGGTAATCGCCGTTGGCATCCTGGCTATTGGCATAAGCCAGCAGATCGGCACGAAGCTGGGTGAGATGGTCGGCCACCTTGTTGCGCAATGCCATGTCGGTCTGCGACTGCACCCCCATGCCAGCATTGCGTGCCATGTCGAGAACGCCCCGCACCGCCTGCAGCACCGTATCCTCCTGCTTGAGGCGCATCTGGCCCATCTGCATGTTTTGCGTAAATATCGCGAGCCGTCCGAGACTTGCGGCGAGGCGCATGGCGCGCTGCGCCCCACCCGGATCGTCCGCAGGCGTCAGAATGCGCCGCCCCGTGGCGAGTTCCTGTTGCAGCCTCGACAAACGCTCCTGCTTGGCGAACAACGCGGCGGTATTGCGTTCGAAGATCAGTGAAGTCGAAATGCGCATGGTCATTCACCTCAAAGGGACAGGATCGTCTCGAACAACGTGTTGGTGACTTTGATCATCTGGGCCGCGGCCTGGTAATAATGCTGGTAGAGCATCAGATTGGCCGCCTCCTAGTCGAGATTGACGCCCGATTCCGCCTGTTGCGCGGCCTTCGCCTGCTGCAGCAGATTGTCGAACACCACCCCTTGCGATCGCGCTGCTGCCGTTTCATTGGCGACAGTGTTCACCCACATTCCATAGGCGCTTTCGAAGGTGTTGTTGCCGGCAATGACGCTGCGGTCGTGGCCCAGCGCGGCGATCGCCAATGCATTGCTGTTGTCGAGAATGTCGCCCGGCGCCGCAGAACCGGCCGCAGCAGCGATCTTGTCGGGTGCAGAGACCACCACGCCGAGACCGGTTGCGGCAGCCACGGTCGGACGGATCAGGAAACGGTCGCCAGCGGCGGGCGTTCCCGACATCGACAACGTGAAGCCTTGCGCCGCCGTCGCGGTGAGTGTCGAAAGGTTGGCATCGCTCCAGGTCTGGCCGTCGCTCAGGCGTTGCAGGGTATAGAGTGTGCCGTCGTAACTGAGCTCGTAATCGCTGGTGGTCAGCTGCGCCGAATTCGCCAGCGTGGCCGTCAGCACGCCGGTGCCCGTATTGGTGCTCGCTGCATAGCTCTGCGGCAGCGCCGTCGGGTCGGCAAAGAACAGTCCGCCCGGATTCCCCGCCAAGTCCTTGCCCGACTGGTGCAGGGCATTGACCTGCTGGGCGACGGCGAAGGCGATGCGTCCCAAGGCGTTTTGCGCCGCGTCGAGGCTCTCACGGCGATAGTCGAGCAGCGCGCCGAGTTCGCCACCTACGCTTCCGGACCTCGACAACACCGTTGTGCCGGCATAGACCTCGATGCGCGACGGATCGAAGGGCGAAGGCTGCGCCGCCAATGGATTGACGGTGTCATTCAATACCAACGCATGCCCTCCCAGAAAAACGCTGTAATCGGCATCGCTGTTATGAACGACGGAAACGCCCGCGAGACGGTTCAATTGCGCCAGGGCCGCATCGCGCTGATCCAGCAGATCATTGACCTCATGGCCGCTGGCGCCTTGCAACGCACCGATGCGCAAGTTCAGCTCCGCGATCTTGCGGGCATAATCATTGATGGAAGTGACCATGTCGCCGATCTCGGCGTTGACCCCATCTTGCAGGCCGGCCAGGTAGCTCCCTTGGGCATTCAGCGTACCGACCAGGGTATTGGCAGCGCCCAAGACTCCCTGCCGCGTCTCCGTGCCCGCCGGATCGTTGGCAAGATCGCTCCACGAAGCAAAGAATCCTTGCAATGCCGCCGACAGGCCCGCGGTCCGATCTCCGAGAATGGCATTGACCTGTTCGAGCGCGGCAGTCTTCTTTTGCCAATAGGCGCTCTGTGCATCGACCTGGGTGAGCTGACGTTCGAGAAACTGGTTGTAGCTGCGCTGCACCGAGAGGATCTGCGCGCCTTGGCCAATGAAGCCACTACCGGTGAGCAGGGGCTGATTGTTCGCAAAGATGACACTTTGCCGACGGAATCCCTCCGTATTGGCGTTGGCGATGTTGTGGCTGGTCGTTGCAAGCGCAAGCGTTGCATTGCGCAAGGCCGCGACACCGATCGACATGGTATTCATGGCTGCCCTTTCCGTAGAGGCTCATCGGGCTGGCGGCGCGGGATCCGGCAGAAGCGGCAGATTTTGCCGCGCGGCGACTACCCTGACGTTTCTTGAGCAAGAACCGGGCCTGATCGGGCCTGTAGGCCGCTGGCAATGTTGCGGTTGATCTCGATCAGCACGTCGATCCGCGCCGGGGAGGGGTCCGACATCAGCGCGAAGGTACGGCGATCGATGAAGCCGATCAGCGCCAGCAGGTTCTCCTTGATCGGTTGGGGAAGCGGATTGGTCGGCTCGCCCAGCTCACTCTGGAACAGGGTCCAAATGCGCTGGTTGTAACGCAAGGCCTCGTCCAGCGCACTCACATCCTTCTCGCTCGCCAGCCGGTGGCGCGCTTCGAAGAGCTTTTGCGCAGCCTTGAGCAACACGCTGGCCTCGAGATCACGGCCGGTCAGGGTTTCTTTCTCCACCTGCCGATAAAGATCAAGTGGACTGGGCATGTCGGATCAACTCCTCTTCGTAGGCTACCAGACGTTTAGCGCTCTTGATCGCGTGGTAATACTCGCCGAAAGCCAGGTGATGGTTGATGTCTGCAACGAAAGACGCCGTACTGGGCGCGGCAATCAACAATTCGTCGACGAGCTGCGCATATTTTTTCTGATAGCCAGTGAGATTGGGCCTGTCCATGTACATCAGCTGCACACACAACTGGATGCGCCGACAGTGACTAGTCGCCTCGTCTTCGTTGAGGATATCCTTTTCCCTCAATAGCGGAACATCGTTGTGGATCAGAAACTCGCAAGGGGTTGGGCCATTCTGGATGACCGCCCCCCCCACGAAAATCCGCTCACCCGCCTTGAGACTGATCTTGAGCGACACCTCAGCCCCGTATCCGCGCCGTGGCGCCCAGGCCACCCGAGAGCGCCGCCAGCTGCTCGGCCGTGGCTGCGCTGAGCTGTCGGGCCGCATCCTGCCCCATCGGCTCGGATCGCCACGAAGCGCGAATCTCTTCACCGAAGCCCGCCAGACTCGCTTCCAGTCCTGCCAGTGCATCGGCCGCGGCCGCTACATCGGCATCGCTCGCCTGTGGCGACAGACCCGACAGCAAGGCCTGACCATCGGCGGAAAGGCTGGGCGGCCCGCCCTTGTCCGGCGGCGGCACGGTCAAAGCCTCCATCTGCTTGCGTAGGCCGACCGCAAGCTCGAGGTAACGCTGCCTTTCCTGGCTTTCCAGCGGGAAGGGCGGGTAGTTCTTGACGATGGCCATCAGGTTGGCGCGCATTTCGCGGGCCAGGCCTCTGATCGTTTCCGCTGTGGCCAAGCGCTGACGATCGGCTACTGCGGCGCTCTGCTGAGCGTCTTTGGCATCCTGCAGTTGAGCATAGGCCGGGAACTGGCGGGTGGAAAAAGAAGGTGATGCCTCGACCGTCGTCAAAGACGAACCGGTACGATTCGTACGGATGCTCGGCGCGGCTTCGACGGCTGTCTGAACAGCCACCTGTCGCGACAATGTCGCGGCCGAAATCTGTTTCGTCTCCTGCACCATGACCGATCCTCTTCGTCAGTCCGGCAGAGAACCGAAACGCCCTGGCGAACTATTGCTGCCCGCCACCGCCTTCGCCCCCTT
>JACAEF010000062.1 GCA_013388985.1 Rhodocyclaceae bacterium | reverse complement strand
TCGCGCGCGTTTTTGGGGGTGGGGGGTGGGGGCGGCGGCGCCCGCGTTTCGGGGGGGGCGCGCACGACGGTGGTGAACAGATCGGCCAGGCCCAGCCCCATGTGGGCGACGGTCGGCACCACCGGCACGCCAAGCCGTTCGGAGAGCGCGCCGACATTGATGAACAGCCTTTTCGCGCGCGCTTCGTCCATGTGGTTCAAGGCGATCACCATCGGCTTGCCGATCTGCGCCAGTTCCAGGGCGAGCTCGAGATCGCGCTCGAGCGCGGTGGCGTCGATCACCAGCAGCAGCACGTCGGGCGCCGCGAAGCTCGATTCCGGCTGATGCGCCTCGTGGCGCGCGATGGCTGGCCAGCGGTCGCCCCAGAGCAGATATTTCAGTATGACCGCCGTTTCATCGGTGAGCTTGTGAAAGCTTTCGATCGGCGGCAGGTCGACGAGCGAGATCTGGTCGAGTCCGACCTCGACCTGGCATTCCTCGTAGGCGGGGCCGACGCCGGCGAGCCGCTCGTGATGCACCGCGGTACTCGATGCGGCGCGGAAGATGCGGCTCTTGCCGGCGCGGGGTTGGCCGATCAGCGCGACACGCGGACAGCGGCCGCCGCGCAGCAGCGGACCGGCAAGGGGAAAGGTGTGAGCGGGCGGTGGCAAGATCCGGAACCGTTTATATGAGAACGGTTCTCATTATGTGAGCAGTTCGGCGAAGCTGTCAATCGCCGGATAGTCGCGCGTGTCCTTCGGCGGCTGTTTCGTGTCGGGGCTGCGTACCGCGATCAGATGGCGGATGCCATAGGCGCGCGCGGCATCGAGCACCGGCAGGCTGTCGTCGACGAGCAGCGTGCGCGCCGGATCGAAGGGTTCGATCTCGCGCAGCTTTTCCCAGAAACCACGCTGCTCTTTCGGGAAGCCGAGCGCATGCGCGCTGACGAAAGCGTCGAAGTGGGGTTCGAGACCGGTCTTCGCCATTTTCAGCGTCAGGCTCTTGTGATGGGCGTTGGTGGCCATCACGACGCGCTTGCCGCGACGGCGCAGCTGGGCGAGAAAATCGACCACCGCGGGATGCACCTGGATCAGATGTGCGACTTCCTCCTTGAGCCGCATGATGTCGAGCTCGAGCTCGGTTTCCCAGTAGTCGACCGAATACCAGTCGAGCGTGCCGGCGCGGGCTGAATAGCGTGCCATCAGCGCCTCGCGCGCGGCGTCGAGCGGCAACCCCTTCGCCTCGGCGTAGCGCAGGGGCACGTGCGCCTGCCAGAAGTGGTTGTCGAAATGAAGATCGAGCAGCGTGCCGTCCATGTCGAGCAGGACGGTATCGATGTCGCGCCAGTCGATCATGGTCTCAAGTAGCTCCAGCCCGCCTGCTGGCGCTTCACGATTTCGACATAACCCGCCTTGGCGACCTTCACGCCGTCGATGAGGTCGTCCTGTGTGATGTGCTGGGCCTGCATCGAGTTGCCGCAGGCGATGAATTCGACGCCGGCCGCCAGCGCGTCCTGCACGTCGTTCGCGGCGACCGAATCGGCCTTCAGCATGCCCAGACCGCTGCCGATGACGACCACGGCGAGGGCGACGTTCTGCCTCCCCAACTCGGCCTGGATGTTGCGGATGTTGGCCAGCACCGCCATCCATTTCCTGCCATCATCCTCGTTGATCTGGATGACGATGCGATTTTGCGGCACAGGTGCCGTCTTGCCAGCGCCGAGTTTGCCGGGAGGCTCATTCCCAACGCAAAAGGCGGGCAACGTCATGCCGCCGATCAATGCGGCGAGCGCGAGCGTAAGAATGGTTCGCATGGTGTATTCGCGGTCATCTGCCGGTGAAGCGCGGCGGCTGCTTGGCATGGAATGCTGCCATGCCTATCGCATAATCATTGCTATCGAGGAAGGCGAAGGATGCGCGTCGCTCGTCATCGCTCAGGGGCGTGTCGCGTTGCAGGCGGGCGATCCATTGCTTATGCCAGCGTGCGACGAGCGGCGCGCCCGCGGCGATGCGTTCTGCCGTGGCACGGGTTTCGGCGGCGAGCTGCTCGTCGGCGACGACGCGGGTCAGCAGGCCTTTTTCGTAGGCTTCCTGTGCGGTCAGCAAGCGCCCTTCGAGCAATAATTCCTTGACCACGGCGGCGCCCGCGAGCGCGAGCAGGTCGGCCAGCTCGTCCGGATACATCGAAAAGCCCAGCTTGTTGATCGGTGCGCCGAGGCGCGCCGAAGCGCCGGCGATGCGCAGATCGCAGGCACAGGCGATCTCCAGGCCGCCGCCGACGCACGGGCCGATGATCTGGGCGACGACGGGGTGACGGCAATGGCGGATCGCGGCGAGCGCCGCGCCGACCCGGCGGTGATAGTCCAGCGCGCCTTCCACCGTCGCGCGCAGCGCGTGCATCTCGTCGAGATCGCCGCCGGCGGCGAATGCCGCCCCGGCGCCGCGCACGATCACGCAACGCAGCGTATCGTCACCATCGGCAGCGGCGAAGACCTCCGCCAGCCGCTGCCACATCGCGGCATCCAGCGCATTGAACTTGTCGGGATTGAAAAGCGTGACGGTGAGGATGCCACCGTCACGCGCACTGAGGATATCTGCTGCCACCAATACTTACTTGTGCAGACGGGTGACGCCGATCAGCTTCAGCACATAGCGCTCGTAGAACGGCTCGGTGTTGCCTTTCTTGATCTTGTTGAGAAAGTATTTCTCGTAGCCGACCTTGGCGTAATGCACCCACTTGCCTTTGTTGAACCAGCTGACATTGCGGGGCGGAATCTGCGGGATGGCGACGAACGCCGCGCCGCTGTCGCCGAAGTCGGCGAGGCAGACGGCATTCCAGGTAGCCTTGTGGTCGGGCTCCTTGCCGTCCATCGCCAGGCGGATGTTATGCACCGTCGCGGTGACCATCGATTCGATCATGTAGCCGGTCTTGGGCGTGCCGACCGGCACCGGCGTGGCTTCGACGGGCGGGATGGCGACGCAGACGCCGACCGAATAGATGTTCTTGTATTTCGGATTGCGCTGAAATTCGTCGATGATGATGAAGCCGCGAGGGTTGGCGAGCCCTTCGATGCCGAATACCGCATCCACGCCCTTGAAGGCCGGCAGCATCATCGAATACTTGAAGGGCAGTTCGTGCTCCTTCTTCACGCTGCCGTCATCGTTGAGCTCGGTGACGAACATCTTGCCGGCTTCGACCTTGGTGACCTTGGCGTTGCAGATCCACTTGATGTGCTTGTCGCGCAGGATCGACTCGATCATGCCTTTCGAATCGCCGACGCCGCCCAGGCCGAGATGGCCGACATAGGGTTCCGCGGTGACGAAGGTCATCGGCACCTTGCTGCGGATCTTGCGCCGGCGCAAATCGGTATCCATGATCATCGCGTACTCGTAGGCCGGGCCATAACAGGAAGCGCCCTGCACTGCGCCGACGACGATCGGGCCGGGATCGGCGACGAACTTCTCCCATGCCTGGCCGGACTTCACGGCATGGTCGACCGCACAGACCGAGTGGGTGAATTTTTCCGGGCCGAGCCCCTCGACTTCGTCGAAGGCCAGCTTGGGGCCGGTGGCGATGATCAGGAAATCATAGTTGACGAAGGAACCGTCGATCAGCTCGATACGGTTCTCGGCCGGATGCACTTTCTTTGCCGCCTTGGCGATGCAGTCGATGCCCTTGCGCGCGAGATAGGGGGCGAGCTCGAAGGTGATGTCCTCACGCTTGCGCCAATTCACCGCCACCCAGGGGTTGGAGGGGGTAAATTGGAAATAGGTATGTTCGCTGATGACCGTGACCTTGTCGTTGGGCCCGACCTGTTCTTTCATGTCATAAGCGGCCGTCATGCCACCGATGCCGCCGCCGAGAATGACGATATGTGTCATGGTATTGATTTACTCCTTTATCTGGTCAGCATTCATGCTACGAACAGCTTGTTGATAGCGGCGAGGCCGGTATCGACGGTCTTTTGCAGGTCATCCGGACAATCCTCGCGCTCGATCGCGAAGGTCGTGTAGGCAGCCAGTGACTTGAGCGCGCAGGCGATCTGGGCGACGGATTCGAGCACGTCGTGATCCATCTTGATGCCTGGCCGCAGTTCCCACAGGCTGCTTTCCTCTTTTTTCATCCTGGTCCTCCTCGGCAGTGAATATTCTGGATTCCTATATCGGGCACCCGTTCCCGATCATTCGGCCACCGGCGCATGATGGTGACAGGCTGCGTCAAGTATGGCATTGCTCGTGAAATATAAGCAAATCACGATCCCTTCATGAGTTGGGACAGCGCGGCACGTCCGGAAAGAATGTGATCATGCATGGCGTGTGCCGCGGCGCTAGCATCGCGGCGCTCGAGCGCGGCGAGGATGGCGCGGTGCTCGACGAGTGACTGCTGGATGCGTCCTTCGAGCCGCAATGAATCACGTCGCGTCAGCTTCACGAACTTGCGGATGTCATTGATGAGGTGCGATAGCCAGCGGTTGCCGGCAAGTTCCTGCAAGGTTTCGTGGAAAGCCTGATTGATTTCGAAGAAGCGGTCGGCGTCGTTGGCTGCCGCGTGGCGTTCGAGCTCGGCGTGGAGGGCTGCGAGTCGCTCGAAGTCGGAGTTCGCGGGACGACGCGAACCGTCGTCGGCGCTGGCGAGACGGCGCGTCGCTTCTTCCGCCACACGTCCTTCGAGCAGGGCGAGCACCGGGAAGATTTCGTCGAGGTCGCGTTCCGACATCTGGGCGACGTAACAGCCGCGCCGGGGCTTGAGCACCACGAGTCCCTCGGCGGCGAGCACCTTCAGCGCCTCGCGCATCGGCGTCCTTGAAATGCCGAACTCGTCGGCGAGCGCCTGCTCGTCGATCCAGGCGCCCGGCGCCAGCTCGTGTGCGTAGATGCGCGCGCGCAGCCGCTCGGCTACTTGCTCGTAGAGCGCCGGCAGCGCCAGGGGTTTGCTGTCGTCCCTTGCGTTCATAATTATGGATACAGTATTATCCGCTGTCGCGAATGTCAAGCATCATTCGAAAACGACAAAGAGTGGAGTGGAACCATGAGCAAGTATCCCGAAGTGTCGGTCCCCGGTCTCGATGCCTGGGCCAAGGCGGCCGCGAAATCCGCGCCCGAGGGCGACGTGACGAAGCTTTCCTGGACGACGCCCGAGGGGCTCGTCGTCAAGCCGCTCTACACGAAGGCCGACGTCGAGGGCTTGCCCTTCGCCGACACCTTGCCGGGCTTTCCGCCCTTCGTGCGCGGCCCGCAGGCGACGATGTACGCGGTGAAGCCCTGGACGATCCGCCAATACGCGGGCTTTTCCACCGCCGAGGAATCGAACGCCTTCTATCGCAAGGCACTCGCGGCCGGCGCGCAGGGCGTCTCGGTGGCCTTCGATCTGGCGACGCACCGCGGCTACGATTCGGACCATCCGCGCGTCGTCGGCGACGTCGGCAAGGCCGGTGTGGCGATCGACTCGGTCGAGGACATGAAGATCCTCTTCGACGGCATTCCCTTGGACCGCGTGTCGGTGTCGATGACCATGAACGGCGCCGTGCTGCCGGTCTTGGCCGGCTATGTCGTCGCCGCCGAGGAGCAGGGCGTCAGTCAGGAGAAACTCTCGGGCACGATCCAGAACGACATCCTCAAGGAGTTCATGGTCAGGAACACCTACATCTATCCGCCCGAGCCGTCGATGCGCATCATCGCCGACATCATCGGCTACACGGCGGCCCACATGCCGAAGTTCAACTCGATCTCGATCTCCGGCTACCACATCCAGGAAGCCGGCGCGACTCAGGCGCTGGAGCTCGCCTTCACGCTCGCCGACGGCATGGAATACGTGCGCACGGCGATGAAGTCCGGGCTCGACGTCGACGCCTTCGCCGGCCGCCTGTCGTTCTTCTTCGGCATCGGCATGAATTTCTATCTCGAGATCGCCAAGCTGCGGGCCGCGCGCCTCCTGTGGTGGCGCATCATGAAAGACTTCGGCGCCCAGCAGCCGAAGTCACTGATGTTGCGCACCCACTGCCAGACCTCGGGCTGGAGCCTCACCGAACAGGACCCCTACAACAACATCGTGCGCACCACGATCGAGGCGATGGCCGCGGTGTTCGGCGGCACGCAAAGCCTGCACACCAACGCCTTCGACGAGGCGATCGCCCTGCCCACCGAGTTCTCGGCGCGCATCGCCCGCAACACGCAGATCCTGCTCCAGGAGGAAACGCACATCTGCAACGTCGTCGATCCCTGGGGCGGCAGCTACCTGATGGAGACGCTCACGCAGGAGATGGCCGACAAGGCCTGGGCCATCATCGAGGAAGTGGAGGCGATGGGCGGTATGACCCACGCCGTCGAGACCGGCTGGGCGAAGCTGCAGATCGAGAAGTGCGCGGCCGAGAAACAGGCGCGCATCGACTCCGGGCAGGACGTCATCGTCGGCGTCAATAAATACCGTCTGGCGAAAGAGGAGCCGGTCGAGATTCTCGAGGTCGACAATCACGCCGTGCGCGAGGCGCAGATCGCGCGGCTCAAGGAAATCCGCGCCCGCCGTGACAATGCGGCGGTGCAGGCCGCGCTCGACGCGCTGACCGAAGCGGCGAGAACCGGCACAGGCAACCTGCTCGATCTCGCGATCAAGGCCACGCGTCTGCGGGCTACGGTGGGTGAAATCTCCGATGCCTTGGAGAAGGTCTGGGGGCGGCATCGTGCGACACATCAGGTCGTCTCGGGTGTCTATTCTTCCGCCTTCGGCGCTGCGCCGGGCTTGGACGAAGTGCGCGAGCAGGTCGAGGAATTCGCCGTCGTCGAAGGTCGCCGGCCGCGCATCATGATCGCCAAGCTCGGCCAGGACGGTCACGACCGCGGCGCCAAGGTCGTCGCCACGGCCTTCGCCGATCTCGGCTTCGACGTCGACATCGGTCCGCTCTTCCAGACGCCCGAGGAGGCGGCACGTCAGGCGATCGAGAACGACGTCCATGCCATTGGCGTGTCGACGCTCGCCGCCGGTCACAAGACGCTGGTGCCGCAGCTCATCGCGGCGCTCAAAGCCCAAGGCGCGGAGGATATCGTCGTCTTCGTCGGCGGGGTGATTCCGGCGCAGGACTACGAAGCGCTCTATGCCGCCGGCGCCAAGGGCATCTTCGGCCCCGGCACGCCGATCCCGCAGTGCGCCCACGAGGTGCTGCGGGCGATCCGCGCCGCGCATCTGCCGGGAAGTGTCTGACACTTGCCCACCCTGTCATTGTGTAATACAGTATGACGGTCAGACCATCAGGAGCTTGATCATGACGCTTTCCGTTCGTCTCGACCCCGTTCTCGAATCCCGGCTCGACCAGGAAGCCAAACGGCTGGGCATCACCAAATCCGAATTCGTCAAGGATGCGCTCGAACGCGTGCTGGGAATGAAGAATCCCTATGATCTCCTCCAGCAGGTGCGCGACCCGGAGGCTTACCGCGTCTGTGAGCCGACGACTTTCGATTCCGAGAACATCGCCGCGAAGGTGAAGGAAAGGTTGCGTGCAAAACATTCTGCTTGACGCAGGGCCGCTGGTGGCGACCTTCTCTCCCACCGATGTGCATCGCGTCGAAGTCGAGAACAAACTGGCCAGATTGGCGACAACCGGTTGCCGGCTGCTGACGACCTGGCCCTGCATCGTCGAGGCGAGCTATCTGCTTGCCGCTCCGCGCCGTTTCGAATTGCTCAAATGGGTGGAACTGGGCGGTGTCGTCGTCTATCCATTCGAACCAAGCCACCTTGCCGACATCGTGGGCTGGATGCGGCGTTATACCGAAGCCGACAAAACCGAAATGGATTTCGCCGATGCCACGCTCTACTGGTTGGCGGTGGATACGGGGGTAACAAGCATCATGACGCTCGATCGACGCGATTTCGCGCGCTATCGGCTGCCCGACGGGCGGAGTTTCGAGATTGTCTGAGCCGCTACCACTTACCGACGCAGACCGCAGCCTCGTCGCGGGTGTCTTGGGCGGCAACCGCCGCGCGCTGGCCAAGGCCATCACACTGGTCGAATCGAAGCACCCGGAACACCGGGTGCGCGCCGCCGCCGTGCTCGATGCGCTCTTGCCGCATACCGGCAAAAGTTTGCGCATCGGCCTCACCGGCGTGCCGGGGGCAGGCAAATCGACCTTCATCGAGGCCTTCGGCCTTCATCTCATCGGGCAGGGGCTGAAAGTCGCGGTGCTCGCCGTCGATCCCTCGTCGTCCGTCACCGGCGGCTCGATCATGGGCGACAAGACACGCATGGAGCGGCTGTCTCAATCCGAGGCTGCCTACATCCGCCCCTCGCCGGCGGGCGGCGCTCTGGGGGGCGTGGCCGCGAAGACGCGCGAGGCGCTTTTTCTGTGCGAAGCGGCCGGCTACGATGTCGTGATCGTCGAGACGGTCGGCGTCGGGCAATCCGAGACCTTGGTCGCCGGCATGACCGACGTCTTCGTGCTCTTGCAATTGCCGAATGCCGGCGACGACCTGCAGGCGATCAAGAAGGGCATCATGGAACTCGCCGACTTGGTCATATACAACAAGGCCGATCTCGATGCCGCTGCCGCGGAACGCGCCGCGATGCAGATGCGCTCGGCGCTCGCGCTGCTACAGCCTGCGTCGTCCCACTGGCAACCGAGAGTCATGCAGGTCAGCGCCTTGCGCGGCGAGGGCATCGAGGCGGTATGGGCGGCTTTGCAGGAATATCGGCGGGTCATGACGGCCTGCGGCGAACTCGAAGAAAAACGCCGCCGTCAGGCGCTCGACTGGATGTGGCAATTGATCGATGCCGGATTGCGTCAGCGCTTTCGCGAACACCCGGCCGTGCGCGCGTTGCTGCCCGACCTCACCCGTGCCGTCGCGGCGGGCGAGGCTGCGCCGACGGCAGCGGCCGAGCGGCTGTTGAGTCTGTTGAATCGGTATTTCTAGGAGAAATGCATGCACGAAATCATCCAGGAACTGGAAAGAAAGCGTGAGCTGGCGCGCCTCGGCGGCGGCCAGAAGCGCATCGACGCCCAGCATGCCAAGGGCAAGCTCACCGCGCGCGAGCGCATCGAGCTGTTGCTCGACGACGGCACCTTCGAAGAGTGGGACATGTTCAAGGAGCACCGCTGCACCGATTTCGGCATGGCGGACAACAAGGTGCCCTCGGATGGCGTGGTGACCGGTTACGGCACCATCAACGGCCGCATGGTGTTCGTCTTCTCGCAGGATTTCACGGTCTTCGGCGGCGCGCTCTCCGAGGCGCATGCCGAGAAGATCTGCAAGATCATGGACAAGGCGATGCAGGTCGGCGCGCCGGTGATCGGTCTCAACGACTCGGGCGGCGCGCGCATCCAGGAAGGGGTCGCGGCCCTGGGCGGCTATGCCGAGGTGTTCCAGCGCAATGTGATGGCCAGCGGCGTGATTCCGCAGATTTCCCTCATCATGGGCCCCTGCGCCGGCGGCGCGGTGTACAGCCCGGCAATGACCGACTTCATCTTCATGGTGAAAGACAGCTCCTACATGTTCGTCACCGGGCCTGAGGTGGTGAAGACTGTGACCCACGAGGAGGTGACGGCCGAGGAACTCGGCGGGGCGACGACGCACACGACGAAATCGGGCGTGGCGGATCTGGCCTTCGAGAACGACGTCGAGGCATTGATCCTGCTGCGCCGTTTCTTCAACTATCTGCCGCAGAACAACCGCGAGAAGCCGCCGATCCGGCCCACCACCGATCCGGCCGACCGCATCGACATGAGCCTCGACACGCTGGTGCCGGACAATCCGAACAAGCCCTACGACATCAAGGAGCTGATCGTCAAGGTCGTAGACGAGGGCGATTTCTTCGAGTTGCAGCCGGATCATGCCAAAAACATCGTCATCGGCTTCGCGCGCATGGAAGGGCAGACGGTGGGCATCGTCGCCAACCAGCCGATGGTGCTCGCCGGCTGCCTCGACATCAAGAGCTCGATCAAGGCCGGCCGCTTCGTGCGCTTTTGCGACGCCTTCAACATCCCGATCATTACCTTCGTCGACGTGCCGGGCTTCATGCCGGGCACGGCGCAGGAATACGGCGGCATCATCAAGCACGGCGCGAAGCTGCTCTACGCGTACGCCGAGGCGACGGTGCCGAAGCTGACGGTGATCACGCGGAAGGCGTACGGCGGTGCCTACGACGTCATGAGCTCCAAGCACATCCGCGCCGACTTCAACGTCGCCTGGCCGACCGCCGAGGTGGCGGTGATGGGCCACGACGGCGCCGTCAACATCATCTTCCGCCACGAGCTCGAGCGTGCCGCGGATCCCGAGGCGCGGCGCGCGGAGCTGATCGAGGACTACAAGGAGCGGTTCGCGAACCCCTACACGGCCGCCGAGCGCGGCTACGTCGACGACGTGATCGAGCCGCGGCGCACGCGGCCGGTGCTGATCGACGCGCTCGAGACGACGCTGACGAAGCGCGTCGCCGGCCCCAAGCGCAAGCACGGGAACATCCCGCTCTGACCGCGGCCCGTCTGCCCGTCGCCGGTGGCGAGATCGCCTACGACGTCGCCGGCGAGGGACCGGCGCTCGTGTGCGGCGCTGGCCGTACCCATGGGAGGTCGCGGTCGCGCGCGAGGCGCCCGACGACTCGGCGGCCCGAATCACGTGCGCGCGCCCATCAAGTCCATCGTCCCGCTCGGCAACCGTGTCCGGGTCGCGGTGGGGCCGCTCGTCGCCGAGCTCACGG
>JACAEF010000059.1 GCA_013388985.1 Rhodocyclaceae bacterium | reverse complement strand
GGGTAGCACCGAACCCGGCCACAACCGTGTTTCGACCAACTCTTCCTACCTGGGCTTCAAGGGCGTGGAAGATCTGGGCGGTGGCCTGAAGGCCGTGTTCCAGTTGGAGGGTGGTGCGAGTTTTGACGGTGCGGGGGGGTTCTCGTTCAACCGTGACTCGTATGCCGGTATCGCCGGCGGTTTCGGCACCGTCGTCATGGGCAACCTGACCGGCCCGACCCGCGCGCTGGGCGCAGCGGTTGACGTCTTTGCCGGCGCGACCGGCATCGGCGCCAACAGCGGCATCATTGGCAAGTTTGGTGGCACATTGACCAACGTCACCGTTAATAATAACGGTAGTCCGACAACGTCTGCACCTGCACGTTCCTCTACGCAGAACAGTATGTTCGACACCCGCTGGAAGAACGCAATCGCCTACATTTCGCCGTCCTTCTCGGGCCTGACCGTCGTTGCGGCCTATGTCGCCAACGAAAACAAGACCGATGGTGCATCTGCAATCAATACTTATGGCTACGACATCGGCGCCAACTACACCAACGGTCCGCTGAAGGTTGGCCTGACCTACAACAAGGCCAATGTCAACAACACCGTTGGTATCAGCATTTACGGTTCCCCATTGCTCACTGATATTTCCGCGGCCGACACCCGTCTGGGCGCCAGCTATGACTTCGGCGTCGCCAAGGTCAGCGCCCTGTATGATCACGTGAAGGTCGAAGCCACTGGCTACAGCGAGTCGCAAAACGTCTGGGGTCTGGGTGTTGGCGTTCCCGTCGGTGCCGGCAAGATCGTTGCCCAGTACTACAAGGCCAACGACATCTCCGGCTCTGGTAATGACAATACGGGCGCGAGGCTCTGGGCCGTCGGTTACGAGCACAGCATGTCCAAGCGCACCATCCTGAAGGCCACCTATGCGAACCTGAAGGCCGACGACAACGGCACGTATGGCTTTGGCGTCAACGGCATGGCCGTTACTGCTGGCGACAAGAGCACTGGCTTCCAGGTTGGCCTGCGTCACTCCTTCTGATTCGAGCCTCACCTGAATCAGCCCAGACAGCCGCCTGCGGGCGGCTGTTTTTTTTGCTAGACTCGGTGCATGAGTACGATTACTTTCGACACGCTGAAGTTCGCGGAACGGCTGGAAAAGGCCAGGCTTTCCCGCGAGCAGGCCGTTGCGATTGCCGAGGCACAAAAAGAAGCGCTTGCGAAAGCGCTGGAAACTACTCTTGGGACGAAATCCGATACCACGGGCGTCGAAAGCCGCCTCGATAGCCTGGACGCGAAGATCGACAAGCTCTCGTGGATGCTCGGCATCCTGATCGCGCTGGCCATCGCCAACTTCGCCAAGCAGTTCTTTTGACTGACAGGGCAAGGCTCGACAGCCGCCTGCGGGCGGCTGTGCTACACTGGCCACGCAAGGAGATGCCACCATGGGCGAGCAAATCGACAACCTGATTCTCGAGCACCTGAAGAAGATTCAAGCCGAGTTGGCTGCCAGTCGCGAACGCGACAGCGAAATCATGTCGCGACTCGCCAATATCGAAAGCGGCATGGCGCGTATCGCCCGCGATGAATCGACGACATACGCCGAGCTGATCCAGGATCGACATGCACTCGACAAGCTGCGGGAGCGCATCGAGCGTATCGAGCGCCGACTCGAACTCGTTTGATGATCGAGTGTATCGATCGGCCGTCAAACAGCCGCCTGCGGGCGGCCGTTTCGTTTTCAGCCTTCGCAAAGTCGGCGCTGGCGGGACGGCACTGATCGTCATGCAACATGGCAAGTGAAGCTACAATCGTCGGCAGGAGATCGCCATGCCGACCATCAGCATGTTTTACGGAATCATCATCGCGCTGTATTTCTTCGATGACGAACGCCATCATCTGCCTCATATCCACGCCAAATATCAAGGGCAAGATGCGTCGTTCTCGATTCTTGACGGCTCCGTATTAAGTGGCGAAATACCGTTATCGAAGACCAGGCTGGTGCAAGCGTGGATCGAAATCCATCGCGAATCCCTGCTGGCTGACTGGGAGTTGGCTGTCAATGGTCAGCAGCCGTTCGCCATCGAGCCGCTGAAATAGGAGCAGTGTTATGGAATCTGTTGTTCGTGTCGTGCCGCGTGACGATTTCACCCTCGAACTTTGGTTCGATACGGGCGACCATCGCCTGTTCGACGCACGGCCCTATCTCGACAAGGGGGTCTTCGTTCAGCTGCAAAACCCGCAGCGCTTCAAGCAGGCTTTTGTTGCACTCGATACGGTTTGCTGGCCAGGCGGAATCGACATTGCGCCAGAGACGCTCTACGATCGTTCCGTTCCCATCGAAGAGGCGAGCGAGGCCGTTACCGCATAGCGATTCGCAAAAGTCGGCGCTGGCGAGACGGCACCCTATGGCCGCCGCTCACAGCAGGACGAGATAGGCGGAGAGCAGGATGCCGACGATCGCCAGCGTCAGGTTGATCACCACGCCGCTGTGCAGCCAGTAGCCCGCGGGAATCTCCTCCCTGCCCAGCGAGGCCAGCACGCTGCGGTACTGGCGCACCGAGAGCAGCAGCATGGCGACGCCGATCAGGATGAAGATCACGCCGATGACGAGCGAGGCGCCGCGGTGCAAGGGTTCCGCGTTGCTGTGCAGCACGACGTGGATGAACAGCCCGAACCGCTCGACCAGGAAGCCGAAGCCCATCAGGCTCACGGCGGTGCGGTTCCAGGCCAGCAGGGTGCGTTCGGCGGCGAACAGCACGCGCGGGTCGTTCAGGCTCGACATGGGGCTCCTTTGCGGGTGTTCCAGGTTTTTGGGTGAGCTTACCCGAGTTCCCGCCGGCCGGGATCGCCCGGCGCCGAGAAACGGTTTATCCTCGCGCGATGGACATCGGCGCGCTGATCGGCCGTTATGGCTTGTGGGCGGTGTTTTTCGGCAGCCTGCTGGAAGGCGAAACCGTGCTCGTGCTGGCGGGCTTCGGCGCGCACCGCGGCTATCTCGACTTTTCCGCCGTGGCGGCCGTCGCCTGGCTGGGGGCGGTGCTGGGCGACCAGTTCTATTTCTGGCTCGGGCGGCGGCACGGCCAGGCCGTGCTGACGCGCTGGCCGCGGCGCGCCGAGGGCATCCGCCGCGCGCTGGATCTGATCGAGCGGCATCCGGGCAAGGTGATCTTCGCGATGCGCTTCGCCTGGGGCCTGCGCACCGCGCTGCCCATCGCCATCGGCATGAGCGGCGTGCCCCGGCTGCGCTTCCTGCTGCTGAACATGGTCTCCGCCGCGCTGTGGGCGCCGCTGGTCGCGGGGGCGGGCTGGCTGTTCGGCCAGGCGCTGGCCCGGCACCTCGGGGACATCCAGCGCATCGAGCACTGGGCGGTCCTGGCCTTGATCGCCCTCGTGGCGCTCATTCACGGCGTGCAGCGCTGGCGGCGATAGGAAGCCTCCAAGGCATCCGGGCCGCCGCGCCGGGGGCGGCCCGGGCGGATGCCGTCAATCCTCCTGGCGGAACTTGTCGTGGCAGCCCTTGCAGGCTTCGCCGAGCTTGCCGAACTGGGCCTTGACCGCCGCGGCGTCACCCGTCGCGGCCACCTTGGCCATTTCATTGGCTTCCTTGCCGAAGGCCGCGGCGACCTTGCCGACGCCTTCCTTGTCGGTGAAGAACTCGTGCTTCAAGCGGGTCTCCTTCCAGCCCTTGCCCTTGTCGGAACCCGGCTGGTAGAGCGCGCCCATCTTCGAATTGGCGATCGCCTGGATCACGTTCGCGGCCTCGATCACCTGCTCCTTGTTGTAGGTGCCTTCGACGTTGGCCTTGATGCGCGCCATGCTCCAGGCCATCGTGTGATAGGCCGACTGGCGCCAGCGGATCTGGTCTTCCATCTTGCCGACGACCTGGGCGGCGGCGGAGCCAGCAATGGCGGCGAGCGCCGCGCCGGCGACGAGGGTCTTGAAGGTTTTTTTCATGGCTTTCTTCTCCTGTGTGGTTGGGTGTGCGGTGGCTCGATTGTATGTCATTCGCCGGTGGCGAAAACCTGCTTGACCCGCAGTTGTCCGCCCTCTGTGACGAGCGTCACCAAGCGGTCGATGTTCGGGTGCTTGCCGGGGTGCGCCCGGGCATCCTCGGCCTGCTCGGCGTAGAGTTCCAGCCCCTTTTTCGCCGCCTCGGGCGTGATCGCGCCATAGAGCTGGGCGAGATGGTTATAGACCGCCAGCGAACCCGCCTGCCCCGGCTTGTTCTCGATCGTGGCGACGAGCCTGCCTTCCCGGTCGAAAAGCTGCAAGGCGGCCAGATGCGAGACCCCGGGCAGCTGCCGGAGGTTGTCGGCAAACGCCATCAGATCCTCCGCGCCAGCTCAGCCGCCTTGCCGATGTAGGTGGCCGGCGTCATCTCGCGCAGGCGCGCCTTCTCCGCCTCGGGGATCGCCAGCCCGTCGATGAAGCGGCGCAGCGCTTCCGGCTCGATGCCCTTGCCGCGCGTGAGCTCCTTCAGCTGCTCGTAGGGGTTGGGCACGCCGTAGCGGCGCATCACCGTCTGCACCGGTTCCGCGAGCACTTCCCAGCAGGCGTCGAGGTCTTCGGCGAGGCGCTGCGGATTGGCTTCGAGCTTGTCGAGTCCGCGCAGCGTCGAATCGTGCGCCAGCACGACGTAGCCGAAGGCCACGCCCATGTTGCGCAGCACGGTGGAATCGGTCAGGTCGCGCTGCAGCCGCGAGATCGGCAGTTTTTCGGAAAGATGCCGCAGGATCGCGTTGGCGAGCCCCAGGTTGCCCTCGGAGTTCTCGAAGTCGATCGGATTGACCTTGTGCGGCATCGTCGAGGAGCCGATCTCGCCCGCCTTGGTCTTCTGCTTGAAATAGCCGAGCGAGATGTATTGCCAGAGGTCGCGGTCGGCGTCGATGAGGATCGTATTGCAGCGCGCGATCGCGTCGAAGAGCTCGGCCATCGCGTCGTGCGGCTCGATCTGGATCGTGTAGGGATTGAATTCGAGGCCCAGCGATTCGATGAAGCGCTTGGCGATCCCTTCCCAGTCGAGCTCCGGATAGGCCGACAGGTGGGCGTTGTAGTTGCCGACCGCGCCATTGAACTTCGCCTGCATCCTCACCCCGGCGATGCGCTCGCGCGCGCGCATGAGCCGCGCGGCGACGTTCGCCATCTCCTTGCCGAGCGTGGTGGGCGAAGCCGGCTGGCCATGCGTGCGCGAGAGCATCGGCAGCTCGGCCAGCTCGTGCGCCAGGGCGCGGAATTTCCCGATCACGCGGTCGAGCCCGGGCAGCAGGATCTCGCGCCGCGCTTCTTCGAGCATCAGCGCATGCGAGGTGTTGTTGATGTCCTCCGAGGTGCAGCCGAAGTGGATGAATTCGGCGACCTTCATCACTTCGGGATTGTCGCGGAAGCGTTCCTTGAGCCAGTATTCGACGGCCTTGACGTCATGGTTGGTGACGGCCTCGATCTGCTTCACCGCTTCGGCATCGGTGACCGTGAATCCGGAAACGACGAGATCGAGCTCGGCGAGCGTGGCGGCGGAAAACGGCGGCACTTCGCGGATCTCGGCATTGGCGGCGAGGGCCTTGAGCCATTCGATCTCGACCTTGATGCGGTTCTTGATCAGGCCGAATTCGGAAAAGTGGGCGCGCAGGGGTTCGACTTTCGCGGCATAACGGCCATCGAGCGGGGAAAGCGCGGTCAAGGCGCCGAGCGTGGAGGTGGTCATGGGCAATACCGTGTGCGGATGATTTCGCCATTTTATCAGCGCATATCGTGATGCTATGCAGCGCGCGGCGCAGGCGTGAGATGATAGGACCACTCTGATTTTCCCGACATCGCCCCCATGAAACTGCTCGGCTCGCTCACCAGCCCCTATGTCCGTAAAGCTCGCATCGTCCTCGCGGAGAAAAAGATCGACTGCGAATTCGTCATCGACAACGGCGGACCGGACGGCAGCGGGCTCGCCGCGATAAACCCGCTGTGCCGGGTGCCGGTGCTGGTGCTGGAAGACGGCAGCAGCCTGTTCGATTCGCGCGTCATCGTCGAGTATCTCGACAATCTCGCCCCCAACAGCCGGCTGCTGCCGCCGCCCGGTCGCGAGCGCACGCTGATCCGCCGCTGGGAGGCGCTGTGCGACGGCGCCTGCGATGCCGCCGTCGCCGCGGTGATGGAAGGGCGCCGCCCCGAGGGCGAGCGCAGCCCGAGCTGGATCGAACGGCAACGCCAGGTGATCGATTTTTCGCTCGCCGCCTGCGCGCGCGATCTCGGCGAGCAGGCCTGGTGTCACGGCACGGCGATCACACTGGCCGACATCGCCTTGGGCAGCATGCTCGGCTATCTGCGGCTGCGCTTTCCCGAGCTCGACTGGCGCGGTCGATACCCGAACCTGGCGAAGCACTACGACAAGCTGATGCAACGGCCGTCGTTCGCCGAGACCGCTCCTACAGGATGACGCCGCCGCCGAGGCAGACGCGGGATTCGTAGATCACCACCGACTGCCCCGGCGTCATCGCCCACTGTGGGGTGGCGAACCTGACTTCGCAGCGCTCGGCGTCGACTTGCTCGACTTCACACGCCGCATCCGGCATCCGGTAACGCGTCTTCGCCGTATAGACCCAGTGGGTATGCGGCGGCTTGCCGGCAATCCACGACAGCTGCCCGGCCGTCAGCCTCTCGCGCAGCAAGGCCGGATGGTCATGCCCCTGCACGACGTAGAGCACGTTCTTTTCCATGTCTTTCGCCGCAACGAACCAGGGTTCCTCGGCCGCGTCCCTGACGCCGCCGATCCCTAAGCCTTCGCGCTGGCCGAGCGTGTAGTAGGCCAGCCCCTCGTGCCGGCCGAGAACGCGGTCGTCGTCGAGCCGGCGGATCTCGCCCGGCGTCTTCGGCAGATAGCGGGCGAGGAACTCGCGGAAGCGCCGCTCGCCGATGAAGCAGATGCCGGTGGAATCCTTCTTGGCATGGTTCGGCAGCCCCGCCTGGCGCGCGATCTCGCGCACTTCGCGCTTGTAGAGCCCGCCCAGCGGGAACAGCGTCTTCGCCAGTTGCTGCTGGTTCAAGCGATAGAGGAAGTAGCTCTGGTCCTTGGTGCCGTCCTCGGCCTTGAGCAGCTGCCATTCACCGAGGAACTCGCGCACCTGAGCGTAGTGGCCGGTGGCGATGTAGTCGGCGCCGAGTTTCAGCGCATGGTCGAGAAAGGCCTTGAACTTGATCTCGGAATTGCACAGCACGTCGGGATTCGGCGTGCGCCCGGCGCGGTATTCGGCGAGGAAGTTGGCGAACACCCGTTCGCGGTATTCGGCAGCGAAATTCACCGCCATGAGCTCGATGCCGATCACGTCCGCGGCGGCGGTCGCGTCGATCAGGTCCTGGCGCGACGAGCAGTAGTCCTCGGTGTCGTCGTCCTCCCAGTTCTTCATGAACAGGCCGACGACCTCGTGGCCCTGACGCTTGAGCAACAGCGCGGCGACCGAGGAATCGACGCCGCCGGACATGCCGACGATGACCTTAGCCATAATGCCTGATCACATCCAAAGGAAAGCGCCGCCCGGCCAGGTAATCTCGGATGCATTGCAGCACCAGTGGGCTGCGGTGGCGATCCTGGCAGGCTTCGATTTCCTCGACGGTCATCCACACCGCGCGCAGGATGCCGGCATCGAGCGGCCGTGCCGTCTCGCGAGCGCCGACTTTTCCGGCGAAGGCGAAGCGCAGGTAGGTGATATCCCCCTGCGGCCGCGGCCACTGGTAGATACCGACCAGTTCGGTCGGGGTGAAGGCGTGGGCGGTTTCTTCCATCGCTTCGCGCGCGCAGGCTTCGACGAGCGATTCGCCTGCGTCGAGGTGGCCGGCGGGCTGGTTGAAGCGGATGCCCTCGGCGGTTTCCTCCTCGACGAGCAGGAATCTGCCGTCGCGTTCCATCAACGCGGCGACCGTGACATTGGGTTTCCAGACGCGATCCATGCACCGCATTCTACCGGCCAAGCTAGAATTGGGCATTCCGAACGTTCTGGAGAAACGATCATGTCCATGGCAGACCGCGACGGCTTCATCTGGCACGATGGCAAGCTCGTGCCCTGGCGCGAAGCCACCACGCACGTGCTGACCCATTCCCTGCACTACGGCCTCGCCGTCTTCGAGGGCGTGCGCGCCTACAAGACCGTCAATGGCACGGCCATCTTCAAGCTCGAGGAACATACCGACCGCCTGTTCGATTCGGCGCACATCTACCGCATGCCGATGCCGTTCGACAAGGCCACGCTGATGGAAGCGCAGAAGGAAGTCGTGCGCGCCAACCAGCTCGAATCCGCCTACATCCGCCCGATCGCTTTCTACGGCTCGGAGAAGATGGGCGTCTCGCCGATCGGCGCCAAGGTGCATGTCGCCATCGCCGCCTGGCCCTGGGGCGCCTATCTCGGCGAGGAAGGCATGGAGAAGGGCATCCGCGTCAAGACCTCTTCTTACGCGCGCCATCACGTCAATGTCTCGATGTGCCGCGCCAAGTATTCCGGCACCTACGCGAACTCGATCCTCGCCAACCTCGAAGCCACCGAGCACGGCTATGACGAGGCGCTGCTGCTCGACGTCGACGGCTTCGTCGCCGAGGGGCCGGGCGAGAACCTCTTCGTCGTCAAGAACGGCACGATCTTCGAGCCCGAGATCGCCTCGGCGCTGATCGGCATCACCCGCGCGACGATCCACACGCTGGCCAAGGAACTCGGCTACACGGTGGTTTCCAAGCGCCTGACGCGCGACGACATCTACATCGCCGACGAGGCCTTCTTCACCGGCACCGCCGCCGAAGTGACGCCGATCCGCGAGCTCGACGGCCGCACCATCGGCGCTGGCCGCCGCGGCCCGATCACCGAAAAGATCCAGCGCCTGTTCTTCGACGTCGTCGCCGGCAGGGTGCCGGCTCATGCCGACTGGCTCACACCGGTGTGAGGAAACCGCCATGAGCGCCATCGACGAAACCGTCCGCGAAGTCTCCGTCACCGCGCAGGACCTACCGCTCGCCTGCCCGCGACCGGGTGCGCCGCTGTGGGCGCGCCATCCGCGCGTCTTCCTCGACGTGCTGAAAACGGGTACCGCCGTCTGTCCCTATTGCGGCACGACCTACCGCTTCACTGGTGAGAAGCCGAAGGGTCACCACTGATCAGGCATCAGGGGGCAGGAATCAGGAAGCAGATGAATACGGGTCGCGCTGCGCGCGACGCTCGATGAAGACTCTTGTTGTCGCCCCTTCGTGGATCGGCGATACGATCCTGATGCAGCCGTTACTGATGCGGCTCAAACAGCGCGACCCGGCGACGGAGATCCACGTCCTCGCCCCGGCCTGGAGCGCGCCGCTGCTCTCGCGCATGCCGGAAGTCGATGCCGTCATCGAAAATCCCTTCCCGCATGGCGCCTTCGACTGGACCGGCCGGAAGGCCTTGGGACGCCGATTAAGGAAAAATGAGGCCAGCGCCGACTTCCGGCAAGCCTACGTCCTGCCGAACTCGTGGAAATCGGCGCTCGTGCCCTTCTTCGCGAAAATCCCTGAGCGCATCGGCTATACCGGCGAGGGGCGCTTCTTCCTCCTCAACCGGCGACATCCGAAAAGCTCCCTGCCGCGCCTCGTCGATCGTTATGCCGCGCTGGCCGGCGAATTCCCGGACCCCACGCCCGAACCCCGCCTGACTTCGACGCCGGAACAGCAGCGTGCGGCGCGCGAAGCGCTCGGCCTGCCGTTGGAGGCTGCGCCGGTGATCTTCTGCCCCGGCGCGGAATACGGCCCGGCCAAGCGCTGGCCGGCCCGTCATTTCGCCGCCCTCGCGCGGAAAATCGGCGCCGACGGCACGGCAGTGTGGCTCATCGGCTCGGCCAAGGATGCGCCGGTCGGCGCGGAAATCGCCCGGCTGGCGGAAGGCGCGGCGCTCGACCTGTGCGGCCGCACCACGCTCGAACAGGCGCTCGACCTGATCGCGTCCGCGCGCGCGGTGGTGACGAACGATTCCGGCCTGATGCACGTCGCCGCCGCGCTCGATACGCCGCTGGTCGCGCTCTACGGCTCGTCGAGCCCCGCCTATACGCCGCCGCTCTCGGCACGTGCGAAAATCCTCTCGCTCGGTCTGCCGTGCAGCCCGTGTTTCAAGCGCGAGTGCCCGCTCGCGCCGCCCGACACGTTGCGCTGCCTCGCAGACATCACTCCTGAACGCGTGCTGGCCGCATTGAACCTCTGATGCCGAAGAAACCGATCTACACCTCGCCGCAGGAAGCCGAAGCCGCCTTCTACGAGGCGCTCGAACGCAACGATCTCGACGCGATGATGACCGTCTGGGCGGAAGACGAGGAGATCGTCTGCGTGCATCCGGGAGGCCCAAGGCTCACCGGCTATGCGCTGGTGCGCGAGGGCTGGCGTCACATCTTCGAAGGCGGCACGCGGCTCAAAGTCCAGCTGCTGGCGCTGACCACACTGCACAGCCCATTTACCGCGGTGCATAGCGTGATCGAGCAGATCGCGGTGGTCGGCGAGAAGCATCTCGCGGCGCCGGTCGCCGCCACCAACGTCTATGTCCGCGGCGCTTTGGGCTGGCGCATGATCGTCCATCATGCCTCGGCCGTGCCGCCTTCCAGCATCGGCGATGCGCCGCAGATACTGCACTGACTGCAAGGAGCCCGCATGGACATCGCGCCGGAAATCTTCAAAGCCTACGACATCCGCGGCATCGTCGGCAAGACCCTCACCGCCGAGACCGCGCGGCGGATCGGCCAGGCGCTCGGCTCGGAAGCGCGCGCCCTCGGCCTCAAGGCCATCGTCATCGGCCGCGATGGCCGCCTGTCCGGCCCGGCGCTCGCCGCCGCGCTCGCCGACGGCATCATCAGCACCGGCACCGATGCCGTCGACATCGGCTGCGTGCCGACGCCGGTCACCTACTTCGCCGCCCATCACCTCGGCACGCAAAGCTGCGTCTCGGTCACCGGCAGCCACAATCCCCCCGACTACAACGGCTTCAAGATCGTGCTCGGCGGCGAGACGCTCTTTGGCGAGCGCATCCAGGCCCTGCGGTGCCGTATCGCCAGCGCCGACTTTGCCACCGGGCGCGGCGTGCTCTGCCGCGCCGACGTGCGCCCGGCCTATCTCGAGCGCATCGTCCGCGACGTGAAGCTCGCGCGGCCGATGAAGCTCGTCGTCGATTGCGGCAACGGCGTCGCCGGCGAGCTCGCGCCCGAGCTATTCCGCCGCATGGGCTGCGAGGTGATCGAGCTCTTCTGCGACATCGACGGCCATTTCCCGAACCATCATCCCGACCCCTCGAAGCCCGAGAACCTGCGCGAGGTGCAGCGCGTGCTCGCGAAGACCGACGCGGAACTCGGCCTGGCCTTCGACGGCGACGGCGACCGCCTCGGCGTCGTCACCAAGGACGGCGAGATCATCTATCCCGACCGCCAGCTGATGCTCTTCGCCGCCGACGTCCTGACGCGCAACCCCGGCGCGACGATCATCTTCGATGTGAAATGCTCGCGCTGGGTCGCGGAATCGATCCGTCACCAAGGCGGCGTGCCCTTGATGTGGAACACCGGTCACGCGCTGATCAAGGCCAAGCTCAAGGAAACCGGCGCGCCCTTGGCCGGCGAGATGAGCGGCCACATGTTCTTCAACGAGCGCTGGTATGGCTTCGACGACGGCCTCTATGCAGGCGCGCGCCTGCTCGAGATCGTCTCGCGCTGGCAGGATGCCAACTGGCCGCTCAAACACCTGCCGAACGCGCTCTCGACGCCCGAGCTGAACCTCAAGATGCAGGAAGGCGAGCCGCACCGGCTGATCGCAAAGCTGAAGGAAGCGGCGCTGGCCGGCCGCGTGCTGCGCGGCGCCCGCGAGCTGATCACGATCGACGGCGTGCGCGCCGAATATGCCGACGGCTTCGGCCTCGCGCGCGCCTCGAACACCACGCCGGTGATCGTGCTGCGCTTCGAGGCCGATGATCCGGCGGCGCTGGCGCGCATCCAGGCCGACTTCAAGGACGCGCTGGAAAGCGTCTGGCCGGGGCTGGAGGTGCGCTATGCCGAGGGCCACTGAGGGCAACGTAAAGAAAAAAGCCGCTGCGCATTTTCGGCGTCAGCGGCTTCCTGTATTCTGTGGTGCCCAGGAGAGGACTCGAACCTCCACGGTTTTACCCGCTAGTACCTGAAACTAGTGCGTCTACCAATTCCGCCACCTGGGCACGGCGCGAAGCCGCGCATTCTAACGAAAAAACCGCCAATGTCAAAACCCTCCCACCGATCCGCTACCAAACTCTCCCGCATCCGCCGCGCCGACCCTTTCCTCGAGCGCGAGCAGGCCAAATATCCACACCCGCTGCCGAGCCGCGAATACATCCTGCAAGTGCTCGCCGAACAGGGCGTGCCGGTGCCCTTCGAGCGGCTGTGCGAGCTGCTCGACATCGCCCTCCATGAGCGCGAAGCCTTCCAGCGCCGCCTGGGCGCGATGGCGCGCGACGCGCAACTGCTGCAGAACCGCCGCAACGACTGGCTGATCCCGGACAAGGCCGACCTGCTGCGCGGCCGCGTGCAGGGGCATCCGGACGGCTTCGGCTTCCTGGTGCGCGACGATGGCGGGCCGGACGTGTTCCTGCCCGAGAAAGAAATGAACAAGGTGCTGCACGGCGATCACGTCATCGCGCGCATCGTCGGTGTAGACCGCAAGGGGCGCCCGGAAGGCAAGATCGTCGAGGTCACCGAACGCGCCAACCAGCGCCTCGTCGGCCGCGTGCACGAGGAGCACGGCGTGTTCTACGTCGTCGCCGAGAACCGCCGCATCAGCCAGGACATCCTGATCGCCCCGCCGGAAAAGGGTGACCGTAAAGCGCTCAAGCCCCGGCCCGGCCAGGTGGTGATGGTCGAGATCGTCGAGCAGCCGACCAAGGAGCGCCAGCCGATCGGCCGCGTGATCGAGATCCTCGGCAACTACGCCGACCCCGGCATGGAGATCGAGATCGCGCTCAGGAAGCACGAACTGCCGTTCGAGTTTTCCAAGGAAGCGCTGGCGCAGGCGAAGAAGCTGCCGGAGGCGGTGAGGAAGAGCGACTGGAAGGGGCGCGAGGATCTGACGCAGATGCCGCTCGTCACCATCGACGGCGAGACGGCGAAGGACTTCGACGATGCGGTGTATTGCAAACGCCAGGGCAAGGGCTTCCGCCTCGTCGTCGCGATCGCCGACGTCTCGCACTATGTGACCGATGGCAGCGCGCTCGATGCGGCGGCGCGCGAGCGCGGCAATTCGGTGTATTTCCCGCGCCGCGTGATCCCGATGCTGCCGGAGAAGCTCTCGAACGGCCTGTGTTCGCTGAACCCGCAGGTCGAGCGCCTCTGCATGGTCTGCGACATGGCGATCTCGGCGAGCGGTGAGATCAAGCAATATCGCTTCTATCCGGCGGTGATGTTCTCGCACGCGCGACTCACCTACACCGAGGTGGCGGCGGCGCTCTACCAGAAAGACGAGGCGGCGCTCGAGAAGATCGGCAAACTGCTGCCGCAGCTCGAAGCCCTCGATGCGCTCTATCGGGTGCTACAGAAGGCGCGCGTCAAGCGTGGCGCGATCGACTTCGAGACGTTGGAGACGCTGATGATCTTCGACGAGCACGGCAAGATCCTGCGCATCGAGCCTTACGAGCGCAACGACGCCCATCGCATCATCGAGGAGTGCATGCTCGCCGCGAACGTCTGCGCCTCGGAATTCCTCAAGGCCCACGACCACCCGGCGCTCTACCGCATCCACGAAGGTCCGACGCCGGAGCGTCTCGAAAAGCTGCGCGAGTTCCTCGCCACCTTCGGCCTGCAGCTGACCGGCGGCGACGAGCCGCATGCCAAAGACTACGCCCGGCTGCTCGAAAAGATCAAGGATCGCCCCGACAAGCAGCTGCTGCAGACGGTGATGCTGCGCTCCTTGAAGCAGGCGATCTACAGCCCGCACAACGTCGGCCACTTCGGTCTCGCCTACGAGAGCTATACGCATTTCACCTCGCCGATCCGCCGCTATCCCGACCTCCTGATCCACCGCGCGATCAAGGCGGTATTGGCCGGCCGCCGCTACGACAGCATCGACTGGGAGCAGGTGGGGCTGGCCTGCTCGGCCACCGAGCGGCGCGCGGACGAGGCGACGCGCGACGTCGAGGGCTGGCTCAAGTGCTGGTACATGCAGGACAAGATCGGCGAGGTATTCACCGGCAGCATCTCGGCGGTGGTGCCCTTCGGCATCTTCGTCGCGCTCGACAGCGTGTTCGTCGAAGGGCTGGTGCATGTCTCCGATCTCGGCCGCGACTATTTCCATTTCGACGAGAAGCAGCACGCGATGATCGGCGAGCGCACGGGCGTGCGCTACCGGCTCGCCGACCGCGTGCGCGTGCAGCTCGTGCGCGTCGATCTGGACCAGAACAAGATCGATTTCCGGCTCGCGGAGGGCAAGTGAATTTCGGCTATCCCGTTGCTTCCGCCAGCACGCGCGCCCTGCTGCGCGCCTCCTTGCGCGACCGCGTGGAACAGTTCCAGATCTGGCTGCTCGAAGGCCGCATCCAGGACGTGTTCGCGGTCGTCGCGCGCATGCCCGCGGCGCTCGCCGACCTGTTGCCGATCGTCGCCAATCCGGAGGCGAATCTCAATGTCCGCTTCGGTGCGGCGGCGGTGCTCGAACGCTACGCGCGCACCCCGGCCCTGCAGGCCCTGATCCCGGCGCTGGGGATGCTGACCGGCCACGGCGATCCGCGCGTGCGCGCCGACGCCTGCCATCTGCTCGGTCTGACCGGCAGCCCGGCCGCCATCAAGTATCTGGAGGCCCGGCGCGACGATCCCGACCCCGACGTGCGCGAGATCGTCGCCGAGAGCCTTGCGGAATTACAAACCCAGGAGGATTGATCATGTCCAGACTCGCCGAACTGCAACTGCGTTTCGCCGCCGCCGATTTCCTGAGCTTGCGCGAAATCGCGCCGGGATTCATCGTCATCGACGTGAAAACGCCTTTCTCGACCGCCAGCATCGCGCTGCAGGGCGCGCATGTGCTGAGCTGGCAGCCCACGGGCCAGAAACCCGTCATCTGGTTGTCGCAGGCCGCGAAATTCGCGCCGGGCAAATCGATCCGCGGCGGGGTGCCGATCTGCTGGCCGTGGTTCGGCCCGCATGCGACGGAAAGCAGTTACCCCACTCACGGCTTCGCGCGCACGATCCCCTGGCTGCTGCTCGAAGCGAAGAAATTGCCGGACGGCCGCGTGCGCCTGGAATTCGAGCCGGAGTGGAACGAAACCGCGCGCGCGCAGTGGCCGCACGATGCATGCGTGCGCTACCGCGTGACGGTCGGCCAGGAACTCGTCGCCGGCCTGGCGACGACGAACAACGGCAACAAATCCTTCATCCTCGGCCAGGCGCTGCACACCTATTTCGCGGTCGGCGATGTGCAGCGCATCGAGATCGCCGGGCTGGAAGGCTGCACCTACATCGACAAGGTCGACGGCGACAAGCGCAAGAAGCAGAAAGGCCGGCTGACCCTCGACCACGAAGTCAACCGCATCTATCTCGCGACTACCGGCTGCTGCGGCATCATCGATCCGGTGCTGAAGCGCACGATCCTCATCACCAGCACCGGCAGCCGCTCCACCGTGGTCTGGAATCCGGGCAGGGAGAAGGCCGAGATGATGGGCGATTTCGGCCGGCGCGGCGAGAAGCGCATGGTCTGCGTCGAGACCACGAATGCCGCCGACGACGTGATCACCCTGCCGCCGGGCGAAACCCACCGCATGAGCGCGCAATACCGCGTGATCAAGCATGGCGGATGATGGCCGGCTGATCCACGGCTTCCACGCCGTCACTGCCAGGCTGCGCCACGCCCCGGAAAGCATCCGCGAGCTCTATGTGGCAGCGGGCCGGCAGGATGCGCGCATGCGCGATCTCCTGCAGCAGGCGGAAGCGCGCGGCGTGCGCCTCATCGCCGTCGAGACCGCCCGGCTCGATGCGATGACCGGCCATGCGCGGCATCAGGGCGTGGTGGCGAGGGTCGCGGCGCAGCAGAAGTACCTGACGGTCGACGACGTGCTGGAGGGGCTCGCCGAACCGGCGCTGCTCCTGGTGCTCGACGGCGTCACCGACCCGCACAATCTCGGCGCAGCCCTGCGCGTCGCCGACGCGGCCGGCGCGCATGCGGTGATCGCGCCGAAGGACCGCGCCTGCGGCCTTTCCGCCACGGCGATCAAGGTCGCCAGCGGCGCGGCCGACACGGTGCCCTACGTCGTGGTCACGAATCTCGCGCGCACGCTGCGAGAGCTCAAGGAGCGCGGCATCTGGACGATCGGCGCCGCCGGCGAGGCGGAAAAAGACCTCTACGCGATCGACCAGAAGGGACCGACCGCCTGGGTGCTGGGCGCGGAAGGCGAAGGCTTGCGGCGGCTCACCCGCGAGACCTGCGACGAGCTGGCGCGGATTCCGATGTATGGCGCGGTCGAGAGCCTCAACGTCTCGGTGGCCGCCGGGATCTGCCTGTTCGAAGCCCGGCGTCAGCGGCGCTGAAGGCGAGAATCGTTGGCCCAGGCAGGAAAACCGGCTGGGCGGCGAGGCGATTTGTGAGCGTTCGTCGGGCATCGTTGGCGCAGCGCAAGGAAATGCCGCCCGCTTGTCCGAGCGTAGCGAGTTGCGGGCGGCCCGGGCGCAAGCCTTACGAGGCCCCCGAACGCGAGCCATGAGCCGAACTGCCCAGTCGGTTTGGAGATTTCAGCCCAGCCGCCTCACCAGAGCTTCCACCAGGGCTCGGGCTTGTCCAGCCCGCGCTTGAAATACTCGCTGTTCGGGAAGTTCTTCTTCATCACGCGCTCGGCGTCGTCCCTGAGATCGGCCATGCCCAGCGCATCGTAGGCCTTGATCATGATGAACAGCGCCTCTTCGTTGGCCGGCGCGTCGGGATAGGTCTTGAGCGCCGTCTGCGCACGGTTGACGGCAGCGACATAGGCGCCGCGTTTCAGGTAATAACGCGCGGCATGCACCTCGTGCGCGGCCAGCGCATTGACGAGATAGGCCATGCGCAGCGTGGCGTCCTTGGCATACTTGCTGTCGGGAAACTGCGTGACCAACGCCTTGAAGGCGGCGAAGGATTCCTGCGCCGCCTTCGGATCGCGTTCGCTCGGATCCTGCATGCTGACGTAACCGAGCAGGCCGAGGTCCTCGTTGAAATTGACCAGCCCCTTCAGGTAATACACGTAATCGACATGCGGATGGTTCGGGTGCAGCCGGATGAAGCGGTCGCAGGCGGCCAGCGCCAGCGCCTTCTCGTCCTGCTTGTAATAGGCGTAGGCGATCTCGATCTGCGCCTGCTGCGCATAGCGGCCGTAAGGGTAGCGCGCTTCGAGTTTCTCGAAATACTTGACGGCCTTGTCATAGGCGCCCTCACCCATCGCCGACTTCGCCTCGGCGTAGAGCTTGTTGGCCGACCAGCCCGCCGTCTCGTCGATCTGTTCGGGCAGCAGGCCGCAACCGCCGACGAGGGCGATCAGGAACAGGACGAGCAGGGAAGCTAAACTACGCATGATGAGCCAGTCTCCAGTGAATTCGGCCGATTATAGCCAAGTCACCCTGCCGCCCGACTACGCCGGATTGCGGCTCGACGCGGCACTGGCGCGGCTGTTCCCCGAGCATTCGCGCAGCCGCCTGCAAGGCTGGCTGAGGAGCGGCGCGATCCTCGTCGATGGCGCGCCGGCCGATGCCAAACGCAAGGTGCATGGCGGCGAAACCGTCCGATGTGCCGTTCCGCCAGCGCCGACTTTCGAGGCGGCGGCGGAGGACATCCCGCTGCCGATCGTCTTCGAGGACGGCTGTCTGATCGTCATCGACAAGCCGGCGGGGCTGGTCGTCCATCCGGGCAACGGCAACGAGCGCGGCACGCTGATGAACGCGCTCTTGCATCATGCGCCGGAACTCGCCCGGCTGCCGCGCGCCGGCATCGTGCATCGGCTCGACAAGGACACCTCGGGGCTGATGGTGGTCGCCAGGACCCTCGCGGCGCAAACCCACCTCGTCCGCGCACTCGCCGCGCGCCGGGTGAAGCGGCATTACCTCGCGCTGGTGCATGGCCGCGTCGAGACGGCTGGCAGCGTCGATGCGCCGATCGGCCGCCATCCGGTGCAACGCATCAAGATGGCGGTGGTGAAACAGGGCGGCAAGGAAGCCCGCACGCATTACACGCCGATCGAGCGCTTCGACCGCTGCACGCTGCTCGAATGCCGGCTGGAGACCGGCCGCACGCACCAGATCCGCGTGCATATGGCGGCCATCGGCCATCCGCTGGTCGGCGATCCGGTCTATGGCAAGAAGAAGAGCGGCGATGCGCGGCTCGACGCCTTTGGCCGCCAGGCGCTGCATGCCTTCCGGCTCGCGCTCGCGCATCCCGTCACGAACGTCGAAATGCAGTGGGAATCGCCGCTGCCGGCCGATTTCGCCGCGCTCTTGGAGGCGCTGCGTGCGCCCTGATTTCATCGTCCCCGACTGGCCGGCGCCGGCGAACGTCCATGCCCTCGTCACCACGCGCGGCGGCGGCGTGAGCGTCGGCCCCTACGCGAGTCTCAACCTCGCCGACCATGTCGGCGACGATCCGGCCGCCGTCGCCGAGAACCGCCGCCGCCTGCGCGCGTTGCTGCCCGCCGAGCCGGTCTGGCTCGATCAGGTGCATGGCACGCGCTGCGTCAATGCCGCAGGCGTGGCACCCGGCAGCAAGGCCGATGCGAGCTTCACGCGCACGCCCGGCGTCGTCTGCGCCGTGCTCACCGCCGACTGCCTGCCGGTGCTGCTGTGCGACGAAGCCGGTACGGTCGTCGCGGCGGCGCATGCCGGCTGGCGGGGCTTGGCCGCTGGGGTGCTCGAAGCCACGGTCGCGGCGATGGGCGTGCCAGGAGAACGTCTGCTCGCCTGGCTCGGCCCCGCGATCGGCCCGGCGAGCTTCGAGGTCGGCGGCGAGGTGCGCGATGCTTTCGTCGCCCACGACCCGGCCGCGGAAACGGCCTTCCGCGCGCGAGCGGACGGCAAATGGCTGTGCGACCTCACCCGGCTCGCCCGCCTGCGCCTCGCTGCCCTCGGCGTGTGCCGTCTCACCAGCGCCGGCTTCGACACCTGCCGCGATGCAGAGCGCTTTTTTTCCTACCGCCGCGATGGCGCCACCGGGCGGATGGCGAGCCTGATCTGGATTTGACAGGGAAAATGGTGCATTGCAGAATCGCCCCATGACGACGACCGAAACTACGCCGGAGAAGGCGCTCTTCGCGCTGCAACATGAATGGCGCGAACGCCACGCGGCGCTCTGGCAGGCGATGCTCCGGCGCGATGCGCAGACCCCGGCTGAACCGCTCGTGCAGCCGGAACCCGGCGACCGGCGTTTCAACCATCCCGCCTGGGCCATGAGCCCGATCTACGACTACCTGCGCCAGGCCTATCTGCTGAACGCGCAGTATCTGAAACGGATGGCGGAGGTGCTGCCGGCGCCCGACGCGCTGACACGCAAGCGCCTGCAGTTCGCCACCCGCCAGATCGTCGATGCGCTCGCGCCATCGAACTTCGCCGCGACCAACCCGGAATTCATCCAAAAGGCGCTCGAAACCCAGGGCGAGAGCATCCGGCGCGGCTTGCAGAACCTGATCGCCGACCTGGAGAAGGGCCGCATCTCGATGACCGACGAGTCGGTGTTCGAGGTCGGCCGCAATCTCGCCATCACCCCCGGCGCGGTCGTTTATGAAAACGAGCTGATCCAGCTCATCCAGTACGCGCCGCTCACCGATACGGTGGCGAAACGGCCCTTCCTGGTCGTGCCACCCTGCATCAACAAGTATTACATCCTCGACCTGCAGCCGGAGAACTCCTTCATCCGCTACGCGGTGGAGCAGGGCCAGACGGTGTTCCTGATTTCCTGGCGCAACCCGAAAGCCGATCTGGGGCATCTGACCTGGGACGACTATCTCGAAAAAGGCCCGCTCGCCGCGCTCGAGGCGGTGCGCGAAATCTGCGGCGTCGAGAGAATCAACGCGCTGGGCTTTTGCGTCGGCGGCACGATCCTGGCCTCCGCGCTCGCCGTCGCCCGCGCGCGCGGCGACGATCCGGTGACGTCATTGACCCTGCTCACCACCCTCCTCGATTTCTCCGACACCGGCGAGATCGGCCTGTTCGTCGACGAGCAATCGGTCGCCCAACGCGAGGCGACGATCGGCAAAGGGGGGCTCCTCACCGCGCGCGAGCTGGCGACGACCTTCTCCGCCCTGCGTGCCAACGACCTGATCTGGCAATACGTCGTCGGCAATTACCTGAAAGGCGACAAGCCGGCGCCTTTCGACCTGCTCTACTGGAATTCGGATTCGACCAACCTGCCCGGCCCGTTCGCCGCCTGGTATTTGCGCCACCTGTATCTGGAAAACAGCCTGCGCGTGCCCGGCAAGCTGGAAATGTGCGGCGTCAAGGCCGATCTGGGCAAGGTGGACATGCCGCACTTCATCCTCGCCACGCGCGAGGATCACATCGTGCCGTGGCAATCTTCCTATCTCGGCCGGCGGCATCTGGGCGGGGAATCCACCTTCGTGCTCGGCGCCTCCGGACACATCGCCGGCGTGATCAACCCGGCGGCGAAAAACAAGCGCAGCCACTGGGTGAACGAGAGCCATCCGCCGGAAGCCGAAGATTGGCTGGCCGGCGCGACCGAAGTTCCCGGCAGCTGGTGGCCGCGCTGGGCCGACTGGCTCAAGCGCTTCGCCGGCGGAGAAATCCCCGCGCGCGGTCGACTGGGCAGCAGGAAGCATCCACCCCGCGAGCCCGCGCCCGGCCGCTATGTGAAGGAAAAGGCCTGAGCGCCCGTAGGGAGTAATATTGCAGCGCATTCAAGGAATGACACCATGGCCGAAACGACCCGCTTGATCAAGAAATACCCGAACCGCCGTCTCTACGACACGCGCACGAGCACCTACATCACGCTGGCCGACGTCAAGGAACTGGTCCTCAAGCACGAGGAATTCCGCGTCGTCGATGCAAAAAGCGGCGAAGACCTGACGCGCAGCATCCTGCTGCAGATCATCCTCGAGGAAGAAGCCGGCGGCGCGCCGATGTTCACCTCGGATCTGCTCGCCCAGATGATCCGTTTCTATGGCAACGCGATGCAGGGCATGATGGGCCAGTATCTCGAAAACAACATCATGGCCTTCACCGAGATGCAGAAGAAGCTCCAGGAGCAGGTCAAGCATCTGTATGGCGACAACGCCGCGATGAGCAAGGACCTCTGGTCGCAGTTCCTCAATTTCCAGGGGCCGGCGATGCAGAGCATGATGGGCGCCTACGTCGAGCAAAGCCAGAAGATGTTCCAGCAGATGCAGGAAAGCATCCAGGAGCAGACGAAGAAGATGTTCGGCGGCTTCCAGATGCCCGCCCAGCCGCCGAAGGCCGCGGCCGAGAAGAAAAAGTAAGTGGCTGCACGCAAGAGGACGCGCCCTCCGCGCGTCGGTTTCGTCTCGCTCGGCTGCCCGAAGGCCGCCTCCGACGCCGAACAGATCCTCACCCGGCTGCGCGCCGAAGGCTACGAAATCTCCGGCAGCGAGGAAGATGCCGACCTGGTGATCGTCAATACCTGCGGCTTCATCGATCCGGCGATCGAGGAATCGCTCGACGCGATCGGCGAGGCGCTCGAAGCAAACGGCAAGGTGATCGTCACCGGCTGCCTGGGCGCGAAGGGCGACATCGTGCGCGCGACCCATCCGCAGGTGCTCGCCGTCACTGGGCCGCACGCGCTGCAGGAAGTGATGGACGCCGTGCATGCCCACCTGCCGCCCCAGCATGATCCTTTCATCGACCTCGTGCCGCCGCAGGGCATTCGTCTCACGCCCGAACATTACGCCTATCTAAAGATTTCCGAGGGCTGCAACCACCGCTGCAGCTTCTGCATCATTCCCTCCCTGCGCGGCGATCTCGTCAGCCGGCCGATCGGCGAAGTGCTCAAGGAGGCCGAGACGCTGGCCCGTGCCGGCGTCAAGGAGCTGATCATCATCTCGCAGGACACCAGCGCCTATGGCGTCGATGTCCGCTACCGCACCGGCTTCGTCGGCGGCCGACCGGTGAAGACGCGTCTCTTCGAGCTTTGCAGGGAGCTGGGCGAGCTCGGCATGTGGATTCGGCTGCACTACGTCTATCCGTATCCGCACGTCGACGAGCTGCTGCCCCTGATGGCGGAAGGCAAGCTCCTGCCCTATCTCGACGTGCCCTTCCAGCACGCCAGCCCACGCATCCTCAAGCTCATGAAGCGGCCCGGCGACGTGGAGAAAGTGCTCGAGCGCATCGCCGCCTGGCGCCGTGCCGTGCCGAATCTTACCATTCGCTCGACCTTCATCACCGGCTTTCCCGGCGAAACGGAGGCCGAGTTCAACGAGCTCCTGGACTTCCTCGATGCGGCGCAGCTCGATCGCGTCGGCGCTTTCGCCTATTCGCCGGTCGAGGGCGCGGCGGCCAATGAGCTTCCCGGCGCGCTGCCCGAGGCGGTGCGCGAGGAACGCAAGATGCGGCTGCTGCGCCATCAGGAAGACATCTCGACGCAACGGCTGGAAGCGAAGATCGGCCAGACGCTCACGGTGCTGGTCGATGAAATCGACGAGGACGGCGCGATCGCGCGCACGATGGGCGATGCGCCCGACATCGACGGTCTCGTGTATGTCGCCGATGGCCATGAGCTGGCGGTCGGCGAATTCGCGCAGGTGACGATCACCGATTGCGACGTGCATGATCTCTATGCCCGTTTGGCAACCCCTCCGAGTGCCGTTCCGTGAGCGCCGAATTTCTGCAACTGCTGCGCGGGATCGTCGGCACGTCCCATGTGCTCATCGATGCCTTCGAGATCGCGCCCTATTGCACCGACTGGCGCGGCCGCTATCGCGGCGCGCCGCTCGCCGTCGTGCGGCCGGCGAACACGGCAGAAGTCGCCGCCATCGTGCGCGCCTGCGCCGCGGCCGGCGTGGCGATCGTGCCGCAGGGCGGCAACACCGGGCTCGTCGGCGGCGCGACCCCGACCGGGGGAGAGGTCGTCATCAGCCTCACCCGCATGAACCGCATCCGCGCCATCGACGCCGACAACAACACGCTGATCGCCGAGGCCGGCTGCACGCTCTCCCACGTGCAGGAAGCCGCCGCGACGGCCGGGCGCCTGTTTCCGCTCTCGCTCGCGGCGGAAGGCACAGCCACCATCGGCGGCAACCTGTCGACGAACGCCGGCGGCGTGCAGGTGCTGCGCTATGGCAATGCCCGCGAGCTTTGCCTCGGCCTCGAAGTGGTGCTCACCGACGGCCGCATCTGGAACGGCCTCCGGGCCTTGCGCAAGGACAACACCGGCTACGACCTCAAACACCTGTTCATCGGCAGCGAGGGCACGCTGGGCCTGATCACCGCCGCGGTGCTCAAGCTGTTTTCCCGGCCGCGCAGCACCGCGACGGCCTGGGCCACAGTGCCGGAGCCCGCGGCGGCGGTGGCTTTGCTTGGCCGGCTGCGCGAGGCGATCGGCGGCCGCATCACGGCCTTCGAGCTGATCGGCCGGCCGGCGCTCGAACTCGTCCTCAAGCACATTCCCGGCAGCCGCGACCCTTTGCCCGCCACCTCGCCCTGGCAGGTGCTGATCGAGCTTTCCGATACGATGACCTCCGATCTCGCCACGCCGCTGCAAGCCGTGCTGGCCGCTGCCATCGAGCAAGGCGAGGCGAGCGACGCGGCGCTCGCCCAGAGCGAGACCCAGGCGCGCGCGCTCTGGGCGCTGCGCGAGAACATCTCCGAAGCGCAGAAGATCGAGGGCATCTCGATCAAGCACGACATCTCGCTGCCGGTCTCCCGCATCCCGGAATTCATCAGTCGCTGCGACAGCGCGCTCGAAGCGGCATTCCCCGGCCTGCGCATCGTCTGCTTCGGACACCTGGGCGACGGCAACCTGCACTACAACCAGTCGAAACCGCTGGCGCAGGACAATGCCGCCTTCATCGCCCAGACGCCCGTCGTCAACCGTATCGTGCACGATCTGGTGCATGAGCTCGGCGGCTCGATTTCCGCCGAGCATGGACTGGGACAGCTCAAGCGCGAGGAAATCCTGCGTTACAAGAGCGAGGTCGAGATGGACATGATGCGCGCCATCAAACGGGCGCTCGATCCGCGCGGCCTGATGAACCCCGGCAAGGTGCTCTGAAAATTTTTTTCGACATGCTTTACACGGCGGCAGTCACATGTATAATGCGCCCTCTCTTCGGGGGGTATAGCTCAGCTGGGAGAGCGCTTGCATGGCATGCAAGAGGTCAGCGGTTCGATCCCGCTTACCTCCACCAGGACGAAGTCCCTATCGTCTAGAGGCCTAGGACAACACCCTTTCACGGTGTGAACCGGGGTTCGAATCCCCGTGGGGACGCCAGTATTATCAACGGCTTAGAGCTAACACCTCTAAGCCGTTTTGCTTTTGGGCTACCTGGCCACATCTTCTCAGAACCATGCCGCCAAACGGCACTTCTTCGACGATCCCATCCGGTGCCGACGATTCTGAACCCCCTGTGCGTTGCCGTGCAGGATCCGACAATGGCGCCTTGTCAAGCCGCAAACTGGATATTCACTTTCTTGCCCAGGGCAGCGGCGGCGCTGGCCAGCGTGGTCAGCGTCAGACTGGGATCGGTTTCGTCGAGCAGGCGGTTCAGGGCCGCCCGGCTAGTATGCATCCGTTTAGCCAGTTCGGTCTTGGTGATCTGCTGCGCCTTCATTTCCTCGGCGATCTGCCAGGCGATGGCGCGCTTCAAGGCAACGGCCGTCGCGGCCTCAAGGATCGCCTCTTCCCGAAGGAAATCATCGAAGCTGCTGCCGATATTCTTCTTGCCCATCTTCATCTCCTTTTCAACTGCCTCAACCTGTCCTTGGCCAATTCGAGCTCCGGTCCCGGCGTTTTCTGCTGCTTCTTGATAAAGCCATGTAGGAGCACCATGACTTGCCCCTCGACGGCAAACAAGACGCGAGCAATGCGATTACCCAGCCGGATCCTGACTTCCCAAATATCACCGCCCAGATGATCGACCAAAGGCATGCCCAAGGGCCAACCGAACTGGACGGTCTTGATGTCCTCGCCGATGGTCTTCCGATCGATGGCCGGCAAATCCTTCAGCCATTCGCGCACCGGCTCGGTGCCGGCATCGGTGCGAAAGAAGCGAACATCCAGAACAGGTTTCATGAACGAATCGTATCAATATTGATACATCGATGCAAGCGATGAGGACTCATCCGTTGAGGGATCATCCATCGCTTCCGGCTCATTCGCTATTACGAAGTCTCATAAGCGGCGCACTCTTCGGTACCCCGTGGGAACGCCAGACAAAAAAGCCACCCCTCGGGGTGGCTTTTGCTTTTGGCGGCTGCCGGTTACTGCAAGGGCTGGATGCCGGCGAGCAGCCAGCCGCTCTTGCCGTCGCGCGGCTTGACCAGATGCCAGACCTCATCGACGGTTTCGACCGGGCCGTTCTTTTCCTCGCGGATGTGTCCGGTGAAGCGCACGCTGGCGACGTAGCGATCGCCTTCCTCGACGACTTCGAGCACCTCGGCCTCGATGTCGAGCACGTCGGTTTCCTGCGCGGCGTGGCCGCGTTCGGCGATGTCCATCTTCAGCTCGGCGAACATCTCCGGCGTCGTGAAGGCGCGGATGTCCTCGAGATTGCCGGCATCGTTGGCGGCCTGCAGGCGGATGTAATGCACCTTGGCGTTGCGCACGAAACCGGCCACATCGAAGTCGGCGGGAACCTTGCCGCGTGCTGCCGGTTCCACGGCGGGCCTGTCGGCAACGGCTGGGACGACCGGCTGACTGGAGGCGACGACCGGTTCCTCAGCCTGCCAGTGCATGCCGCCGGCGCCGGCCAAGGCCGGCTGCTGCGCCAGCGCGCGCTTGCGCATGAGCAGGCCGGCGACGACCACGACGGCCATCACGACTAGGGCGATCAGCATCAGCGACGCAAGCTCCTCACCGAAGCCGAAATGCGAGGCCAGCGCCGCCAGGCCGATGCCGGCGGCGAGGCCGGCGAGCGGCCCAAGCCAGGAGGACCGCGTCGGTGCCTGTGCGGCCGCCGGCGCCGCGCTCCTAGCGGGGACGGCATTGGTCGGCGCGGGAGCGGGCGCCGCGGTCGGCGGCGTCACCGGCTTCGGGGTCTCGATCTGACGTTGCATGCCGAGCGGCCGACCGCCACCCAGGCGCTTGGCCTCGGCATCGTGCGCGCCGAACCCCAAACCGACGGCGAGGACGGCGGCAGCGAGCAAGCTCAGAATTTTCATGTTTCAGTCTCCTCTGTGAAGTAACGCATCAAGAAGAATAGCGACTCCATGGAATAAGAAAAACAGAATTATCGTTACGGATCCTTCGAATTATCCTGATGCAGGGGATTTCCGACCCTTCCCTGGCTTAGGCGTCTCGCCATCACCGAAAACGTCGTGCTGGGCGAAGCGGCAGATGGCCGCGACGATCGGGTGGCTGAGCTTGCGCTCGCTGGTGATCGCATACACCTGATCGCGCACGCTCTCGATCCTGCCGACGACCGTGACGCCATACTGGCGGGTCAGTTCCTGCTCGATCGCCGTCGGCGCGGCGAAAAACCCCGACCCCGCCTGGCCGAACGCCAGCATCAGCGCGCTGTCGTCGAATTCGCCGACGATGCGCGGGTGCAGACGCTCGGCCTCGAACCAGCGCATCAGCCGCGCATGCAGGGCCACTTCCGCACCGGGGAGCAGGAACGGCGCGCCGTCGAGCCCTTGGGGGAAGTTCGGCGGCATTTTTTCCGTCAACGCCTTCGCGCCGAAGACGCTCACGCCGCTCGCGCCGAGGAAATGGGCATAGCCGCGCACATTGAGATTTTCCGGTATCGGCCGGTCGGCGATCACCATGTCGAGACGATGCACGGCCAGATCGCCGAGCAGGTTCGCCAGGCTGCCCTCGCGGCAGACCAGCTTCACCGGCTCGTCGAGGCCCAAGGACGGCTCCACGAGCCGGTAGGCGACCATTTTCGGCACCGAATCGGCGATGCCGACACGGAAGGTGATGCTCTGCGCCTGCGTCGCGTCGCGCAACACGGCAAGCATCTCCTCGCCGAGCGAGAAGATCTGTTCGGCATAGCCGAGGATGCGCTGTCCGGCCTCGGTGAGCTCCAGGCCGCGGCCCGCGCGACGGAACAGTTGGACGCCCAGCGCCTCCTCGAACTCCCTGAGCTGCCCGCTGATCGATTGGGGCGTGAGATGCAGGCGTTCGCTGGCGCGGGCGATGCTGCCGGCCTTGGCGACCATCCAGAAGTAGCGCAGGTGCTTGAAATTCAGGCTCGCCACAATAGATAGTTCGTGATTGCCGAATCGGCGTTAAATATTAATCGAATTGCTCGATGCATTTAGACAGCCTAACATTGTCTTCGTCGTCTCAAACAGGAGAGCTCGCGGCATGAAACGGATCTTCCTCTTCCTCGCCACCAACCTGGCCATCGTGCTGGTCCTGTCGGTCTCGATGCGCCTCTTGGGCATCGCGCCCTACCTGCAGGCCGGCGGCATCGACCCCGGTGCCCTGCTGGTCTTCGCCGCCGTGATGGGCTTCGGCGGCGCGCTGATTTCGCTGGCCCTGTCCAAGTGGTCGGCCAAGCAGGCGATGGGGGTGCAGGTGATCGAGACGCCGGCGAATTCCACCGAATTCTGGCTGGTCGAAACCGTCCGCAAGCAGGCCGAGAAGGCCGGCATCGGCATGCCCGAGGTCGGCATCTACGATTCGCCCGAGGTGAATGCCTTCGCCACCGGCATGAACCGCGACAATGCGTTGGTCGCCGTCTCCACCGGCCTGCTGCAGCAGATGACCCGGCAGGAAGCGGAAGCGGTGCTCGGCCACGAAATCAGCCATGTCGCCAATGGCGACATGGTGACGCTGGCGCTGATCCAGGGCGTGGTCAATACCTTCGTGATGTTCCTCTCGCGTGTGATCGGCCATCTGGTCGATCGCGTCGTGTTCAAGACCGAACGCGGCCAGGGGCCGGCCTTCTTCGTCACGATGATCGTCGCCGAGCTGGTGCTGGGCATCCTCGCCTCGATCATCGTGATGTGGTTTTCGCGTCAGCGCGAATTCCGCGCCGACCGCGGCGGGGCCCAGCTCGCCGGCCGCCAGAACATGATCGCCGCGTTGAAGCGGCTCGCCAGCCTGCATCCTGCGCCCTTGCCGGACAAGATGGCGGCTTTCGGCATCGCGGGGGACATCGGCAGCGGTCTCAAGCGGCTGTTCATGACCCACCCGCCGCTGGAAGAGCGCATTGCCGCGCTCCAGGCACAGGCGTAGCCCCCTCATGCCGGTGACCCTGAGCTTTCTCGGCGCGGCGCGCGAGGTCACCGGCTCCTGTTATCTGCTGGAAACCGGCGGGATCCGCTTTCTCGTCGATTGCGGCCTGTTCCAGGGCGGGCGCGAGTCGCGCGAAAAAAACCTGCGCGCCTTCGCCTTCGACCCGGCCTCGATCGCCTTCGTCATCCTCACCCACGCCCACATCGACCATTCCGGCCTGCTGCCCAGGCTCGTCGCGCTCGGCTTCAAGGGGCCGATCTACGCCACCAGCGCCACCTGCGACCTGCTCGGCGTGATGCTGCCGGATGCCGCGCACATCCAGGAAAAGGAGGCGGAGCGCGAGAATTACCAGCGCTTTCGCGCCCGCAGGCCGGGCAGGAACGAACGGGCGCCGCTTTATACCGTCGAGCAGGCGCGCACCTGCCTGCGGCGGCTGGAACCGGTCGACTACGACCAACCGTTCCATCCGCATCCTGCCCTCGAATGCCGCTTTCGCGATGCCGGCCACATCCTCGGCTCGGCGATCGCCGAAATTACGCTGACAATCGACGGCAAGCCGCGCCGGATCGTCTTTTCCGGCGATCTCGGCCAACCGGCCCATCCGCTGGTGCGCGATCCGACGCCGATCTCGCAGGCCGACTGGCTGGTGGTCGAATCGACCTACGGCAACCGCCTGCACAAGAGCATGCCGGAGACCGAGGACGAGCTGGTCGAGGCCGTCGTCGAGACGATCCAGCACCAGCGCGGCAACCTGATCGTCCCCGCCTTTGCGGTAGGGCGCACGCAGGACATGCTCTACCTGCTCGCCGATCTGACCCGGCGCGGCCGCATCCCGAAACTCGAGGTCTATGTCGATTCGCCGATGGCGACGGCCGCCACCGGCATCACCTACAAGCACATGGCCTTGCTGGACGAGGAATCCCAGTCGCTGATGCGCCGTCAAGGCGGCGCCCTCTGGTTCCGCAAGCTGGCCTTCGTCGAGAGCGTCGAGGAATCGATCGCCCTCGACAAGATCAAGGGCGGTGTGGTGATCATCTCGGCGAGCGGCATGTGCGAAGCCGGCCGCATCCGTTATCACCTGCTCGCCAATCTGCCGCGCCGCGATTGTGCGGTGCTGATCACCGGCTTCCAGGCCGAAGGCACGCTGGGCAGGCGGCTCGTCGATGGCGCCAAGCGCGTGCGCATCTTCGGCGAGGAGATTCCCGTCCGGGCGCGCCTTTACACACTGGGCGGCCTGTCGGCCCACGCCGACCGCGATGCGCTGATGAAATGGCTGGGCGGATTTTCTTCGCCGCCGCGCCACACCTTCGTCGTCCATGGCGAGGCGGCGACGGCGACGGGCTTCGCCGCGCACATCCAGGAACGCCTGGGGTGGCACGCCGAAGCGCCGCAGGCCGGCCAGCGCGTCGTGCTGGGCTAGCCGCCATGAGCCGCCGCGTGCTCGCTCCCGGCGTCCGGCCGCGCGAGGTCTGGGCCTGGGCGATGTATGACTTCGCCAACTCCGGCTTCACCACGGTGGTGATCACCGCGCTGTTCAACGCCTACTTCGTCGCCGTCGTCGCCGGCGACGCGCCATGGGGGACCTTCGCCTGGACGGCTGCGCTGTCCGTCTCCTATGCGTTGATCATCGTCACGGCGCCGCAGGTCGGCGCCTATGCCGATCGGCATGCCGCGAAGAAGCGGCTGCTGGCGATCTCGACCCTCGGCTGCGTGGCGTGCACCGCTCTGCTGTGGTTCGCCCAGCCGGGGGCGATCGGCTTCGCGATCGGCTGCGTGATCGCCGCCAATTTCTTCTTCGGCACCGGCGAGAACCTGATCGCGGCATTCCTGCCGGAACTCGCGCGCCCGCGCGCGCTCGGCCGCGTCTCGGGCTGGGGCTGGGGCCTCGGCTATCTCGGCGGGCTCTTCACGCTCGGCGTCTGTCTCGCATACGTCGCCTGGAGCGAGGCACACGGCCGCGGCGCCACGCATTACGTGCCGGGCAGCATGCTGATCACCGCAGCCCTCTTCGCGCTGGCCAGCCTGCCGACCTTCCTGCTGCTCAAGGAGCGCGCGTTGCCAAGCCCACGCCGCTCCGCCTTCGCCGATGCCTGGCGGGAGGTTTGGCACACCCTGCACCAAGTGAAACGCTTTGCCGATCTGGCGCGCTTCCTCGCCTGCAGCCTGTTCTATCAGGCCGGCATCCAGGCCGTCATCGCGCTGGCGGCGATCTACGCCACGCAGGCGATGGGCTTCGGCCTCAAGGACACGCTGCTGCTGATTTTCGTCGTGAACATCACCGCGGCGATCGGCGCATTCTTCCTCGGCCATCTGCAGGACCGCATCGGCAGCCTGCGCGCCATCGCGCTCACACTCGCCGGCTGGATCGCGGCGATCCTGCTGCTGTGGGCATCTCCTACGGGCGAAGAAGGCGAGCGCCTGTTCTGGCTCGCCGCGAATCTCGCCGGGCTGTGCCTGGGCGCGGCGCAGTCGGCCGGCCGCGCGCTGGTGGGCTTCTTGGCGCCGCCGACGCGACGGGCGGAGTTCTTCGGCTTCTGGGGGCTGGCGGTGAAGCTCTCGTCGATCGTCGGCCCGCTGACCTACGGCGTCTTCACCTGGGCGAGCGGCGGCGATCATCGCGGCGCATTGCTGCTCACCGGCAGTTATTTCCTCATCGGGCTGCTGCTGCTCGCCAGCGTGGATGTGTCGCGCGGCCGGCGCGCGGCGCTGCGCGCCGCCGCGC
>JACAEF010000067.1 GCA_013388985.1 Rhodocyclaceae bacterium | reverse complement strand
CGACCGCCTTCATCAGGCCGATGTTGCCTTCCTGGATCAGGTCGAGGAACTGCAGCCCGCGGTTGGTGTATTTCTTGGCGATCGAGATCACGAGGCGCAGGTTGGCCTCGGTCATCTCGCGCTTGGCGCGGCGCGCCTTGGCCTCGCCGGTCGACATCTGCTTGTTGATTTCCTTCAGCTCCCTGAGCGGGATGCCGATGCGGTTTTGCAGATCGATGAGCTTCTGCTGCTCTTCCAGGACGGCTGGCGCCGCGCGCATCAGCGCGGCGGCATAAGGCTGCTTCGACTGCACTTCGTGCTTGAGCCACTCCAAGTTGGTCTCGTTGCCGGGAAAGACCTTGATGAAGTGGCTCCGCGGCATGTGCGCCTTGTCCACACACAGGTGCAGGATCTTGCGTTCGTGGTTCCTCACCGCCTCGACCATGCCGCGCACCGAATCGCACAGGCGCTCGATGGCGCGGGCGGTGAAGCGGATGTTCATCAGCTCGTCCGAGATCTGTTTCTGGATCTTCAGATAGGCCTTGTCCTGCGAGCCTTTTTTCGTCAGCGCCTGCATCAGCTTGCCATAGAGCTGGTGGATCGTCGCGAAACGCTCCAGGGCATCTTTCTTGAGCTGCAGCAGCGAAGCGGAAACGCGCGCCTGGGCGGCTTCCTCGTCGTCGATGTCGAGCTCCTCGCCGAGATCCTCTTCCAACTCGCCCGCGGCTTCCGCTTCGAGATCCTCGGCGGGAGCGTTCGGGTCGATCAGGCCATCGACCAGCTCGTCGATGCGCATCTCGTCTTTGGCCACCTTGTCGGCCATTTCGAGGATTTCGGCGATCGTCGTCGGGCACGCCGAGATCGCCTGCACCATGTGGCGCAGACCTTCCTCGATGCGCTTGGCGATCTCGATCTCGCCTTCGCGCGTCAGAAGCTCCACCGTGCCCATTTCGCGCATGTACATGCGCACCGGGTCGGTGGTGCGGCCGAACTCGGAATCGACCGAGGAAAGCGCCTGCTCGGCCTCTTCCTCCGCTTCGTCGGCATCGACCGGCGCGGCGGCCTGTTCGGCCAGCAGGATCTCCTCCGGTGCGGGCGGCTGGTCATAGACCTGGATGCCCATGTCGTTGAAGGTGCTGATGATCGACTCGATCTGCTCGGCATCGACGATGTCGTCCGGCAGATGGTCGTTGATCTCGGCATAGGTCAGATACCCCCGTTCCTTGCCGAGCGTGATCAGGCTCTTCAAGCGCGTGCGGCGCGATTCGAGATCGGCAGTGGTCGGCTGCGCCTGCTCGAAGGCGGCGAGCATCTGCTTGTCGCGCAGTTTCTTGGCCTTGGCCGAGAGCTTGGCCGATGCGGCCGATGGCAGCGTGCCGTCAGCGGCGACGGGAGCAGGATTGACGGGCTCGTCGTTTATCCCGCGCTTGGGCACAACTTCTTCTGCGGGGCTTTTGACCTCCGGCATTTTGGGCGCAACGGTCTTCTTCGTCGCCTTGTCCGATGCTTCATGGGCCGCGGTTTTTTTCGCCGTCTTCCCGGCAGATTGCGGCGCCACGGGCGCGGCTTTCTTCACGGCCGGCTTCGCGGCAGCGGCGGACTTGGCCGCGGTTTTTTTCGCGGCGGGCGGCTGGGCGGCTGCCTTGGCGGCAGGCTTACTGGCGGATTTCGCGGCGGGCTTGCGGGGAGGCGTCGTGGTCTGCTTCGCGGCGGATTTGGACATGATTCGACTTCGATCGCAGAGAAACAATCAATTATACACTTTATAGATCAAGCGCTTTTGAGCGCAAGCAGCTCTGCGAGCCTTTGACGCTCTTCCCGGGAAAGCGTTCCGGCGCGCGCCTTGGCATTGAGCAACCCGATCTGGCGTGAAAGGTCGCGGCGGCGCAGCTGTTCGACGGCATCGGCGAATACCGCTTCGAGCTCCCCTTCGTCGCTGGCGGTGGATTCGCTCTCCGCTACCAGCAGGGCGATGATCGGTTCATGAGGGCTGCCGCGGAAATGTTCGAGCAGCAGGCCGAGATTGCCTGCCGGCAGCGCAGCCTGCTCGATCGCGGCGGCGATCGCGCACAAGGCCTCTCCTTCGGCGCTGTCGCGGGAGACCAGCTCCAGGGGTAATCGCGCGGCGCGCTCCGGCCGGCGCAGCACGGTCAGCAGCAGGGTGCGTTCGAGTGCCGCCGGGGCAAGCCGCTGCCGTGCCTTCGGCGGCGCCGGCCGTCCGCGCGGCATCGGTTTCAGACCAAGCTGCGCCTCGACTTCGCTAGGCGAGAGGGCGGCGGCCTCGGCGACGGCGCGCACCAGTTGCAGCCTGAGCAGCGGCGCGGCCAGCCTGGTCAGATAGGGCTTGGCTTCGTGGACCAGTCGGGCGCGCCCCTCGGCGGTGGAGAGATCGCTGGCCGATTTCAGCTCACGCATGAGAAATTCGGCCAGCGTCGTCGGCTGGGCGGCCAGCCGGCGGAAGGCTTCGGCCCCTTCGGTGCGCACGAAGCTGTCCGGATCGTGCTCGGCCGGCAGGAACAGGAAGCCGACCAGCTTGTCGTCGCCCAAGGCTTCGAGGCTGGCCTCCAGCGCGCGCCAGGCCGCCTTGCGGCCGGCGGCATCGCCATCGAAACAGAACACTACGCTGTCGGCGAGCCGCAACAGCTTCCGCACATGCACCGGCGTGGTCGCCGTGCCGAGCGTGGCTACTGCATTCGCGACACCGAACTGGGCGAGGGCGACGACGTCCATGTAGCCCTCGACGACGATCACGCGGTTCTCGGCGCGAATCGCCGCTCGCGCCTGCGGCAGGCCGTAGAGCTCCTCGCCCTTCCGGAACAGCGGCGTTTCCGGCGAATTGAGATACTTGGGCTCGCCCTGGCCGAGCACGCGGCCGCCGAAGCCGATCACGTTGCCGCGCCCGTCCTGGATCGGGAACATGATGCGATCCCGGAATCTGTCATAGCGCCGGCCTTGTTCGTTTTCGATCACCAGCCCGCATTCGACCATCGCCGCATCGGCATAGTCGTCGAAAACGCGCGCCAGGCCCTGCCAGTCGTCCGGCGCGTAGCCCAGTCCGTATTTCGCTGCGATTTCGCCGGTCAGCCCCCTGCCTTTCAGGTAATCGATCGCCTTCGGGCTTGCCTTGAGCTGTTCCCTGTAGAAGCGCGCGGCGCGCGCCATGCGCTCGGTGAGCGGCTGTTGGCGGGACTTTTCCTGGGAGCGGGCGCTCACCTCACGCGGCACCGGCAGGCCGATCTGGCCGGCCAGCTCCTCCACGGCCTCGACGAAGCCGAGGCCACAGTATTGCATGATGAAGCCGATCGCGCTGCCATGCGCACCGCAGCCGAAGCAGTGGTAGAACTGCTTCGAAGGGCTCACCGTGAAGGAAGGCGTTTTTTCCGTATGGAACGGACAGCAGGCCTGGTAGTTGGCGCCGGCTTTCCTGAGCGGCACGTAGCGCTCGATGACGTCGACGATGTCGACGCGGGCGAGCAGTTCCTGGATGAATGACTCTGGGATCACGGCGCGATTATGCGCCGGCGAGTTTCGCTTTCACCAGCTTGGAAATTTCGCCCATGTCGGCGCGGCCGGCGATCTTCGGCTTCACCAGCGCCATCACCTTGCCCATGTCGGGGGGGGGGGGGGGG
>JACAEF010000058.1 GCA_013388985.1 Rhodocyclaceae bacterium | reverse complement strand
GGGGTTCTTTCGTGCTCGCTACGCTCGAAAATGAGGGCGCCTATCGTGGTCAGCATTTCGCGGATTGCGCCTTCGGCGCGTGCCGCGTTTGCTCGGGACGGCCCTTCGCAAACGCTGCCGTGTCTTTCACTTTGAATGCCATCGCGATCGTTGGTTGTTGTTTGCACGCCGCCACGCCACCGGGCGCCATTCATGACGATGATAGAATTTTTGGATTCTACCTTGGGCTGGAAGGGATTGCGTGGAGCGGAGCGGACAGATACGAGGCTGGCTGGCGGAGCTGTTTCCCGGGCGGGCTTTCGCTCTCGCACCGGCATCGGCCGACGCCAGTTTCCGCCGTTATTTCCGCGCCACATTCGACGACGGCATGACGCGCATCGTCATGGACGCGCCGCCCGCGCACGAGGACGTGCGCCCCTGGCTGCACGTGCAGCGGCTGTTCGCGGCTGCGGGCGCCCTTGTGCCGGAAGTGCTGGCGCAGGATATCGAGCGCGGCTTCCTGCTCATTTCCGATCTCGGCTCGACCACCTATCTTTCCGCGCTGGCGGCGGGCATGGATGCCGATTCGCTCTACCGCGCCGCGCTCGACACGCTGATCGACATTCAGCGCTCAAGCCGCCCCGGCGCGCTGCCTGCCTATGACCGCGCGTTGCTCGAACGCGAGCTTGGCCTGTTTCCCGAGTGGTATCTCGACCGCCATCTCGGCCTCGAGCTGGATACGGCCGAGCAAAACGCACTCGCCGCCGTGTTCGAAAAGATCCTCGCCGTCAACCTCGCCGAACCCTGCGTCTTCGTGCATCGCGACTATCACTCGCGCAATCTGATGGTCGACGGCGCGCGGCCCGGCGTGATCGACTTCCAGGACGCGGTATATGGGCCGATCACCTATGATCTCGTCTCGCTGTTCAAGGATGCTTATGTCGAATGGGACGAGGAGCAGACTCTCGACTGGCTGGCGCGCTACTGGGAGAAGGCGAAGAGGGCCGGACTACCGGTGGCCGCCGACTTCGGCGCCTTCTTCCGCGACTACGAATGGATGGGCGTGCAGCGGCACCTCAAGGTGCTGGGCATCTTCGCGCGCCTGAAACACCGCGACGGCAAGGACGGCTATCTGAAAGACATGCCGCGTGTCGCCGCTTACCTGCGTGCCACCTGCGCGCGCTATGCGGAGCTGGCGCCGCTGTTGCGCCTGCTCGACAAACTCGAAAACCGACAGATTCAAGTGGGGTATACATTTTGAAATGCATGATCCTGGCCGCCGGTCGCGGCGAACGCATGCGCCCGCTCACCGACCGCACGCCGAAACCGCTGCTGCCGGTGGCCGGCAAGCCACTGATCGTCTGGCACATCGAGCGGCTGGCGCGCGCCGGCTTTCATGAGCTCGTCATCAACCACGCGCATCTGGGCGACGAGATCGAGGCGCTGCTCGGCGACGGCGATGCCTGGAACGTCGCGATCCGTTACTCGGCCGAGCCGGCGGGCGCGCTGGAGACCGCCGGCGGCATCGCCCATGCGCTGCCGCTCCTGGGCCCCGAGCCGTTCCTCGTCGTCAATGGCGACGTCTTCTGCGACTGGGATTTCGCCCGCGCCCGCGAGGCGCTCGCCGCCGACAAGCTCGCGCATCTGGTGCTGGTCGACAATCCGCCCCACCATCCTGCCGGCGATTTCACGCTGACGCAGGACGCGGTCGGGCTCGGCGACACGGCGCGGCTGACCTTCGCCGGCATCGGCGTCTATCGGCCGGCGCTGTTCGCCGACATCGTCCGCGGCAGCGTCGCGCCGCTCGCGCCGCTGCTTCGGGATGCGATCGCCGCCGGCCAGGTGAGCGGCGAGCGTCATGCCGGCCGCTGGGTCGATGTCGGCACGCCGGAGCGTCTCACCGCGCTGGACATCGACCTGCGGCACGCGTGCTAGCATCTGCCGATGGACTTCGTGCCGTTTCGCCAGCGCCGACTTTCGCTGCTCGACCGCATGGCGGCCGCGGGCGGCGGCGTGGCGGTGATCCCCACCGCGCCGGAGCGCCTGCGCAACCGCGACACGCATTTCCCCTATCGTGCCGACAGCTACTTTCATTACCTGACCGGCTTTCCCGAGCCCGAGGCAGTGCTGGTGCTCATCGCCAATACGGCGCCGCAGGCGATCCTGTTCTGCCGCGAGAAGGATGTCGAGAAGGAAATCTGGGATGGCTTCCGCCATGGGCCGGAAGGCGCGCGCGAGAGCTTCGGCTTCGATGCTGCCTTTTCCATCGGCGAATTCGACGCCAAGCTCGCCGAACTGCTCGCCGACCAGCCGGCGCTGTGGTATGCGCTCGGCTACGATGCCGAGTGGGACGCACGCATCACCCGGGCGCTGAATGCGGTGCGCGCGCAGACGCGCGCCGGCCGTCGCGCGCCGGCGGTGATCCACGACGTGCGCGCCGTGCTCGACGCGATGCGCCTCGTCAAGGACGAGCACGAGATCGCACTGATGCGCCGCGCCGCCCGCATCGCCGGCGCCGCCCACCGGCGGGCGATGCGCTTCACCGCGCCGGGCCGATACGAATACGAGGTGGAAGCCGAGTTCCTGCACGAGTTTCGCCGCGCCGGCTGCCAGGCGCCCGCCTATCCGCCGATCGTCGCCGGCGGCGCGAATGCCTGCATCCTGCACTACGTCGGCAACGACCGGCCGCTCAAGGACGGCGAGCTGCTGCTGATCGACGCCGGCTGCGAGCTCGACGGCTATGCGAGCGACATCACGCGCACATTCCCGGTCAATGGCAGGTTCAGCGGCCCGCAGGCCGACGTCTACCAGCTCGTGCTCGATGCGCAGGCAGCGGCGATCGCCGCGATCAGACCCGGCGCCGGCTTCAACGCGCCGCACGAGGCGGCGCTCCGCGTGCTGGCGCAGGGCATGGTCGATCTGAAGCTGCTCGAAGGCAGCGTCGAGGGCATCCTCGAATCGGAAGCCTACAAGCGCTTCTACATGCACCGCACCGGCCATTGGCTGGGTCTCGACGTGCATGACGCCGGCGCATACCGCCAGGGCGAGACGTGGACGGTCCTGCAGCCGGGCATGACGCTCACCGTCGAGCCGGGCTGCTACATCCGCGCCGCCGCCGACGTGCCCGCCGCCTTCCACGACATCGGCATCCGCATCGAGGACGACGTGCTGGTCACGGCGGACGGCTGCGAGATTCTCTCCGCCGACACGCCGAAGACCATCGCCGACATCGAGGCATGGATGAAACGATGAACGGGCCCGTGCTGATCATCGGCGGCGGCCCGGCCGGCATGGCGCTGGCACTGGCGCTACGCCGCAAAGGTATCGAGAGCCGCATCGTCGATGCGCGGCCGCGCGGCGCCGCCAAGGCCGATGCCCGCATCCTCGCGCTCTCGCACGGCTCGAAGCTGATCCTCGAAACCTTGGGCGTCTGGCGGGATATCCCCCACACGCCGATCGAGACCATCCATGTCTCGCATGCCGGGGGACTTGGCCGCACCGTGATGCGCGCCGCGGAGGAAGACGTGCCGGCGCTGGGCTACGTGCTCGCCGCCGGCGATCTGGCCGCGGCGCTCGACGCGGCGCTGGGCGAGATTCCCTACACGGACAATACCCCCGCGCCGCAACATCCTGACGCGCTGCTCGTCGTCCATGCCGAAGGCCGCATCGATGACGCCCCAGACCTCGTCACGCGCGATTATGGCCAGCATGCGGTGATCTGCGAGGCGCGCGGCGATCGCCCCCACGGGCGCATCGCCTGGGAACGCTTCACGCCCGCCGGGCCGGTGGCCCTGTTGCCGTTCCACGACGGCTATGCCGTGGTGCTGACCTGCCCCGCCGCCGACAGCGCGCGCATCGCAACGCTCGACGACGCGGCCTTCCTCGCGCTGCTGCAGCAGCGCTTCGGGCCGCGCGTGAGGCTGACCGCCGTCGGAGCGCGTCTGGTCTATCCGCTGGGCCTGCGCATGCGCCGGCAGGTGACCGGCGAGCGCGAGGTCTGGATCGGCAACGCGGCGCAGACGCTGCATCCGGTCGCCGGCCAGGGCTTCAACCTCGCGCTGCGCGACATCGCCGAACTCGCCGACACCCTCACCGGCGCGGCCGATCCGGGCGACCCCGCTCTCCTTGCCCGCTACGCCGCCCGCCGCCGCCTCGACCGCCTCGCCACCGTAGAATTCACCGGCAGCCTGGTGCGGCTCTTTTCGAACGACATCGGCCCGCTCAGGCATCTGCGCGGCGCGGGCCTCCTGGCGCTCGATCTGTGCCCACCGGCCCGCTCGTTCCTGGCCCGCCGCATGATGTTCGGCGCACGGGCGTGGTAACGAGACCCGCCCCCCTTCGCCCCCCTCGCGGGTGGTTCCAGACTGCTCGCTGCGCTCGAAACTGAGGGCGTCTTCGTAGAACCCCAAGAGCGGCTTGCACCTCCGGCGCGTGCCGCCTGCGGGCAGGGAGACCCTGCCCTCGGCTGCCGACTTTCACGCTAAAATCCGCTCCCCTCATCCCCCGACCGCCTTTTCGTCCATGAACTACCTCGGCTTTGAGCTGCGCAACAATTTGTTCGTCGCACCGATGGCCGGGGTGACGGACCGGCCGTTCCGCCAGCTGTGCAAGAAGCTCGGCGCGGGCTTGGCGGTCTCCGAGATGGTCACATCGAACTCGCTGCTCTACGGCAGCGCGAAGACGCGCCGGCGCGCCGATCACGCCGGCGAGGTGGAGCCCATCGTCGTGCAGATCGCCGGCGCCGATCCGGCGATGCTCGCCGCCGCGGCACGCTACAACGTCGAACGCGGCGCGCAGATCATCGACATCAACATGGGCTGTCCGGCAAAGAAGGTCTGCAACGTGATGGCCGGCTCCGCGCTGATGCAGAACGAGCCGCTCGTCGCAAAGATTCTCGAAGCCGTCGTCCGCGCGGTGCCGGAAACGCCGGTGACGCTGAAGTTCCGCACTGGCTGGAACCGCGAGAACAAGAACGCGCCGACCATCGCGAGGATCGCCGAGGAATCCGGCGTGCGCGCGGTCGCCATCCACGGCCGCACGCGCGCTGACCAGTACCAGGGCAGCGCGGAATACGACACCATCGCCCTGGTGAAGACGCTGGTGAAGATTCCGGTGATCGCCAACGGCGACATCACGACGCCCGAGAAGGCGAAGTTCGTCCTCGACTACACGCGGGCCGACGGGGTGATGATCGGCCGCGCCGCCCAGGGGCGGCCGTGGCTCTTTCGCGAGATCGAGCACTATCTCAAGACGGGTGCCGTCCCGCCAGCGCCGACTTTTCACGAAATCCACGCCATCCTGCGCACTCATCTGGCCGACCTCTACGCTTTCTATGGCGAGGAGACCGGCATCAAGATCGCCCGCAAGCACATCGGCTGGTATACCAAGGGCATCGCCGGCGCGGCGCGCTTCCGGCACATGATGAACCAGCTCGACAGCATCGACGCGCAGCTGGCCGCCACCGACGAGTTTTTCCTCTCGCAGTCCGCGAACGACCCGATTTCCTACCAGGAGGCGGCATGAGCACGGAGCTGGCCGATTGCGTGCGCCGCACGCTGAACCGCTATTTCCGCGACCTCGACGGCGAGGCGCCGCACGCGATCTATGACATGGTGGTCGCCTGCGTCGAGAAGCCGATGCTCGAGGTCGTCATGAAACAGGCGGCGGGCAACCAGACCGTCGCCGCCGAGATGCTGGGGATGAGCCGTAGCACGCTGAGAAGGAAGCTCGCCCAATATCACCTGGACCCATCGTGTTGAGGGAAATCCCATGAAAGTCAGCCAAGCACTCATCAGCGTTTCCGACAAGCAAGGCGTCGTCGACTTCGCCCGCGAACTCGCCACCCTCGGCGTCAAGCTGCTCTCGACCGGCGGCACCGCCAAGCTGTTGCGCGATGCCGGCATCGACGTCACCGACGTCTCCGATTACACCGGCTTCCCCGAGATGCTCGACGGCCGCGTGAAAACCCTGCATCCGAAGGTGCATGCCGGCATCCTCGCCATCCGCGGCAACGCCACCCACGAGGCGACGATGGAAAAACACGGCATCCCGCCCATCGACCTCGTCGTCGTCAATCTCTATCCATTCCAGCAGACCGTCGCGAAGAAAGACTGCACGCTTCACGACGCGATCGAGAACATCGACATCGGCGGCCCGACCATGGTGCGTGCGGCGGCGAAGAACCACGGCGACGAGCATGGCGGCTGCGCGGTGGTCGTCGATCCCGCCGACTATCCGGCCATCGTCGCCGAGTTGAAGGCCAACGGCGGCGCGATCTCCTACGCCACGCGTTTTCGGCTCGCCAAGAAGGCCTTCGTGCATACCGCGCGCTATGACGGCGCGATCGCCAACTGGCTGACCAGCCTCGATGCCGAGAACAAACCCTCCACCTTCCCCGAGCGCCTGCAGCTCGCCTTCGACAAAGTCGACACGATGCGCTATGGCGAGAACCCGCACCAGCAGGCCGCGTTCTACCGCGAGCCGCAGCCGGTGGCCGGCAGCATCGCCTCCTATCGGCAATTGCAGGGCAAGGAGCTCTCCTACAACAACATCGCCGACTCTGATGCCGCCTGGGAATGCGTCAAGGCCTTCGACACGACCGCGTGCGTGATCGTCAAGCACGCCAACCCCTGCGGCGTCGCGCTGGGCAAGACGGCCGTCGATGCCTATCGCCGCGCCTTCAGCACCGATCCGGTCTCGGCCTTCGGCGGCATCATCGCCTTCAACGCTCCCATCGATCGGGCCGCCGCCGAGGCGATCTCCGGCCAGTTCGCCGAAGTGATCATCGCGCCGGAGATCACGCCCGAGGCGCGCGCCGTGTTCGCCGCCAAACAAAACTTACGCGTGCTGCTCGTGCCGCTGGGCAGAGCCTCCGGCCAGTTCGATTTCAAGCGCGTCGGCGGCGGCCTCTTGGTGCAGACGGCCGACGAGGCGCGCATCACGCCGGCCGATCTGAAGGTGGTGACCAAGCGCGTGCCGACCGAAGCCGAGATGCGCGATCTGCTCTTCGCCTGGCGTGTCGCCAAGTATGTGAAGTCCAACGCCATCGTCTACTGCAAGGACGAGATGACCGTCGGCGTGGGCGCAGGGCAAATGAGCCGCGTCGATTCGGCGCGCATCGCCGCGATCAAGGCTGAGAACAACAAGCTCACCGTCAAGGGCTCGGTGGTCGCCTCCGACGCCTTCTTCCCGTTCCGCGACGGCCTCGACGTGCTCGCCCAGGCCGGCGCCACCGCGGTGATCCAGCCCGGCGGCTCGGTGCGCGATGCCGAGGTGATCGCCGCCGCCGACGAGCAGAACGTCGCGATGGTGTTCACGGGCTTCCGTCATTTCCGTCATTGACTTTTCGCATGTCGCAAGCGGGTCTGGTCAATCTGGCGGGGATCGCATCCTCGATCCTGACCCTACGCGGTCAGCGGGTGATGCTGTCCTCCGATCTGGCCAAACTTTACGAAGTCACGCCCGGCGCCTTGATGCAGGCGGTCAAGCGCAATGTCGAGCGCTTTCCAGCCGACTTCATGTTCCAGCTGCCCCTCGATGAGTGGAAAAACTTGAAATCACAAAATGTGATTTCAAGTTGGGGCGGCGCGCGCACACCCCCCTATGCCTTTATCGAGCAGGGCGTCGGCATGCTCTCCAGCGCCCTTCGCAGCGAACGCGCGGTGCGGGTCTATATCGAAATCATGCGGACCTTCGTCCGCTTGCGGCGCATGCTCGCCGAACATCGCGAGCTGGCGCAACGCCTCGACGAACTGGAGCAGCGCTACGACAAGCAGTTTTCCGCCGTGTTCGAAGCGATCCGGCAGCTCATGACGCCCCCGAAAGAGGCAAAACGTCCGATCGGCTTCATCGCCGACATCGAAGGGAAGCAATCGAAATGAAACTCCTCGTCATCGGTTCCGGCGGCCGCGAGCATGCGCTCGCCTGGCGGCTTGCGCAGTCGCCCAAGGTGCAGAAGGTCTATGTCGCGCCCGGCAACGCCGGCACGGCGCGCGAGGACGGCCTGGAGAACCTGCCGCTCACGGCGATCCACGACCTCGTCGCCTTCGCGCGCGACCATGAGATTCACGCCACGGTGGTCGGCCCCGAGGCGCCGCTCGCGGCCGGACTGGTCGATGCCTTCCATGCCGCGAGCTTGCGCATCTTCGGTCCCACCAAGGCCGCCGCGCAGCTCGAAAGCTCGAAGGATTTCGCCAAGCAGTTCATGGCGCGCCACGGCATCCCGACGGCGAAGTTCCAGACCTTCACCGAGGCCGCCGCGGCGCACGCCTACGTGGATCGGGAAGGCGCGCCGATCGTGGTCAAGGCCGACGGCCTGGCCGCCGGCAAGGGCGTGGTGGTGGCGATGAGCTGTGATGAGGCGCACCGCGCCATCGACGACATGCTCGCCGGCAACAAGCTCGGCGAGGCGGGCCACCGCGTCGTCATCGAGGAGTTTCTCGAGGGCGAGGAAGCGAGCTTCATCGTCATGGCCGACGGCCACCACGCGCTGCCGCTGGCGACCAGCCAGGACCACAAGCGCCTCAAGGACAACGACGAGGGCCCGAACACTGGTGGCATGGGCGCCTATTCGCCCGCGCCGGTCGTCACCCCCGACGTGCATGCGCGCGCGATGCGCGAGGTGATCCTGCCCACCTTACGCGGCATGGAGCAGGAGGGGTTGCTCTACACCGGCTTCCTCTACGCCGGGCTGATGATCCGCCCCGACGGCACGATCCGCGTGCTCGAATTCAACTGCCGCATGGGCGACCCGGAAACGCAGCCGATCATGCTGCGCCTGAAGAGCGATTTCGTCGATCTCATCGACGCCGCGATCGACGGCCGGCTGAACCAGGTCGAAGCGGAATGGGATCGCCGCGTCGCGCTCGGCGTCGTGCTCGCCGCCCACGGTTACCCTGACGCGCCCCGGAAGGGCGACATCATCCACGGCCTGCCGCGCGCGCTGCCGGATGTCCATGTGTTCCATGCCGGCACCGCCGAGAAGGACGGCCATCTCGTCACGGCCGGCGGCCGCGTGCTGTGCGTCACGGCCCTAGGCGATACGGTGAGGCTGGCCCAAAAGCGCGCCTACGAGATCGTCGACACGATCCGCTTCGAGGGCATGCAGTTCCGCCGCGACATCGGTTTCCGCGCCATCAAGCACTGATGGACGTCGAAGCTGTCAGGGCCTATTTCTCCGGGCTGCAGGAGCGCATCGTCGCCGGGCTGGAAGCCTTCGACGGCAAACCCTTCCTGCGCGACGTCTGGACGCGCCCGCAAGGCGGGGGCGGCATCTCGCGGCTGATCGAGGAAGGCGGTTTCTTCGAGCGCGGCGGCGTCAATTTCTCGCACGTCATGGGTGATGCGCTGCCGGCCTCGGCGAGCGCGCATCGCCCGGAACTCGCCGGCCGGCGCTGGGAAGCGCTGGGCGTCTCGCTGGTGCTGCATCCGCGAAATCCCTACTGTCCGACCTCGCACATGAACGTGCGCTTCTTCATCGCCCATCCCCCCGACGGCGCCGGCCCTATCCAGGACACCGCAGCGCCGGCGATGGGCCGTCCCGAGCCGGCGCGGCACACGCCGGACGGCGCAATCCGCACGGCGGCCGCTTTGGCGCCGCCCGTATCATCGAGCGCCGCGACAGGTGGCGCGAGCCGTTCCGAACCCCCCGCGAGGGGGGCGAAGGGGGGCGGGCCGATCTGGTGGTTCGGCGGCGGCATGGATCTGACGCCCTACTACGGGTTCGCAGAGGATTGCGTCCACTTCCACCGCACCTGCCGCGACGCGCTCGCGCCCTTCGGCGCGGACGTCCATGCGCGTTACAAGCGCTGGTGCGACGAGTATTTCTTCCTGAAGCATAGGAACGAGCCGCGCGGCATCGGCGGCATCTTCTTCGACGACCTGAACGAGGGCGGCTTCGAACGTTGCTTTGCTCTCACGCAAAGCGTCGGCGACCATTTCCTCGCCGCCTATCTGCCGATCTGCGCCAAGCGGCGCGATACGCCCTACACCGATCGCGAGCGCGACTTCCAGCTCTACCGGCGCGGCCGCTATGTCGAATTCAATCTGGTCTGGGATCGCGGCACGCTGTTCGGCCTGCAGTCGGGCGGACGCACCGAGGCGATCCTGATGTCGCTGCCGCCACTCGTGAAGTGGCGCTACGACTGGCGTCCCGAACCGGGATCGCCGGAGGAAAAGCTCTACACCGACTTCCTGCCGCCGCGCGACTGGCTGGCGGCCTCCTGACAGTTCGCCGCCGCGCGGTAATGCCGATTGGCGTCGTCGGGACGCTCGAGCCGGTCGAACAGCCGCGCCAGCTCGATGTGCGCGGCGCAGCTTTCCGCGACCGCCAGCGCGGCCTCCAGATAGCTCTGCGCCTTGCCCCACAGTTCGTGCCGCACGCACAGTCGTCCCAGCGCCAGCAAGAGGTCGGCATCCTGCGGATGCGCTTCGAGCCACTTCTCGCCATGCGCGATGCGGCCAAGCACATCGCCGCCCGGACAGGCCGCGTAGTCCGCCAGCAGGGCCGGCTCCCACTGCGCGTCGAGGAATTCTTCGACCAGCTCGGCGCATTCGGCACAGGCGCCGGCGGCCGCCAGCTGGTGCGCCGTCTGTCGCGCCAGTTGCGCGTCGCGCCGCTCTTCGGCCGTCATGCCCTGCCAGTGGCGCATCAGCCGCGCGGGGTCCTCGGCGAAACTGGCAATCAGGCCGCGCTGGGCAGTGAGGCGCAGCGGACGTGCCTGCTCGGGCGTCAGCGCATGATGCTTCTCCAGCAGCCGCGCGATACGCAGCACCTCCGCCCAGTCGCCTTCGCCCTGCGCGAGGCGCAAGGCCAGGCGCTGCACGGATATCTGCCGGCGCTCCTTCGGACCGAGTTGCTCGAGGGCCTGACGGGCGGCGGCGAAGTCGCGGCCATCCAGCGCGATGCGCAGCTCCGCCATCAGTCGCGCCGTACGCCAGCCGGCCTGGTCGAGGGCGGCGGCCCGCGCCTGCCAGTGCGCGCTGCGCCGCGGATCGCGCAAGGCGTGGGCGGCCTTCAGGGCGACCAGCGCGACGATGCCCGCCGTGACACTGTCGCCGCGCTGTAAGGGTGCCGTCTCGGCGATGCTCGCGGTCGCTTTGCCCCCGCCTACGGCGGATCCCCATCCGCTGCTCGCATCTTCAGCGCCGATTTTTTCATCGGCGAACTTCTCGGCGAGCTTCAGCACCTGGCTGTAGCGGCCCTCCCAGAACAGCCGCAGCATCTCGCTGGCGGCGCGCTCCCGGCGCTGCCGTGCGCGCCGCGCGCGGTAGGCGGCGACGACGCCCGGCAGGCGCAAGGTGTTGACGATCAGGCGCAGCAGCAGATAGACGACGAGCAGGATCGCCAATTGCAGCAGCACGAACAGGTTGAACGAGAGCTCGACGCGCCAGGGCGGCAGCACCCAGAGCACATAGCCGTCGGTCAGGCGACCGAGCAGCGCGACACCGATCGCCAGCGCCGCGAGGGTGAGGAACCAGAACAGAGCGCGCATCGTCGGGCTATTTCGTCGTGCCGCGTTCGCGGCCGAGCTTGAGATTGCGCAACGCGGCGAGGGTTTCGTTGAGCTCCGCGGGCGCGCGCATCACGTCGAGCTTGAGCAGCCCGTGCAGGGTGGCGAGCGCCTCCTGCACGGCCGGCGCGCGTGTATCGAAATACTGTTCGAGCCACGCGGCCGCCTGCCGCACGTCTCCGTGGAAGCCGCGGCCGTCGCGCGCGAGCAGCGCCAGGCGCGCAGAGAGCAGGCGCAGGCGCAGGTTCTCGCGCAGGAAGAACGCCTCGCGCGGCGCCAGCAGCCCGGGATCGGGCGTGTCGATGCGCTCGATGCGCACCAGCTGGCGCAGCTCGTGCCAGACATCATTCAGCCAGGTGGAGAGCATGCCTTGCCAGCCGGGAGGAGCCGCGGGGACGGCCGGGGCGCCGGCAGGCGCTCCACTGGCCCCGGCGCGAGACGGCTTGGCGGCCGGTGCCGGGCGGCGCTCGAAAGCGAGCGGCAGGTTCGGCACGGCATCGATCAGGCCGTCGAGCTTGAGCGCGATGCCGGCGACATCCGCGGCGGGCAGCGCCTTGAGGCGCTCGATGTCGCGGTTGATCAGCTTGCGCAGCGGCAGGAACTGCGGCTGGCCGCTCCTCGCCAGCCGCGCTTCGGCGCCGGAAAGGGCGATCAGCGCCGCCTCGACGTTGCCGGCCAGCTGGAGCTGCTGGGCGGCGATGCTCACGTCCTGCTCGATTTCCGCCAGCAGACGGTCTTCGCGATTCTTCGCCAGTTCCTGATAGATGGCCGCGAGCGCGATCTGCTGGCTCTGTATCTCGGCCAGCTGCGCTTCGAGGGCGCCCACCTTGGCCTGCAGCGCGTCGAGCGTCTCGCGGTTGCCCCGCGCGCTGGCGAGCGCCTCGCCCAGCTTGGCGTCCGTTTCGGCGAGGCGGCGCGCCAGTTCCGCGCGCGTCGCCTCGAAGCGCTGATCGACCCGCCAGGCGAACCAGACCGTCGCCAGCAAGCCGAACAGGGCCAGCAGCGCGAGCCACAGCGCCCAGGGCAGCGGCTTGTCGGCCTGCCGTTCGGCGGGCGGCGGGGTGACGAGGGCGGCGGTCTCGGTTTGGTCGTTCATGAGCATGAATAATAGTCGGTCAGGCCGGCGAGCAAGCCCGCGTCGGCGGGGCCGGTCAGGATCACATGACGCAGGCCGAGTGCCCGCGCCTGTTCGGCGATGCGCGCATGCGGCACGAAGGTGGGCGTGTTCCTGAGCCAGCCCTGCCCCAGTTTGCCGACCATCTCCCAGAGGTTGCGCAGTCCCTCGCTGCTGGTCACGGTCATCGCGTCGAGCCGGCCCTCCTGCCACAGGCGCAGCAGCGGCGCCGGATCCTGCGCCGGCTTGACGCGCCGATAGCAGGTGACGTAATCGACCGTGGCGCCGCGGCTTCTGAGCGTGTCGCCGAACAGATCGCGGCCGCCGTCGCCGCGGAAGATGATGACGCGTTGGCCGGCGACGGCAGCAAATTCGGGCAGCGCGAGGAGTGCCTCGGAATCGAAGCGCTCCTGCGGCGCGACGACGCGGGTGATGCCATGCGCCGCCAGGGCCTGCTCGCTGCTCTTGCCGACGGTGGCGACGCGCACCGTCTCGGGCCAGGCGCGTTCGGCGAGGATCACGGCGAGGGCCTTCTCGACGGCGTTCGGACTGACGAACACCGCCCAGTCGTAATCGTCCAGGCGGATCGCCGCGTCGAGGATCGGCGTCGGGTCGGCGACATCCTCGATCGCCAGCACTGGAAACAGCACCGGCTGCGCGCCGAGCGCGACGAGCGCTGCGGCGAGATGCGACGCCTGGCCGGCCGGCCGGGTGATGACGATGTTTTTGCCGGCGAGCGGGCCCGTCGCCATCGCTTCCATTTTAGCCGCCCAATGCCGCGAGAATCTCGTCGGCGCCCTGCGCGCGCAGCTCAGCGACCAGTTCGAGGCCGAGGGCCTCCGGCTCGACCGCCGGACCGCGTCGTTCGGCGCGCGCGACGCGCGTGCCGTCGGGGGTAGCCACCAGGCCGCGCAGCCGCAGCGTGCCGCTGTCGAATTCGGCATAGGCGCCGAGCGGCACCTCGCAGCTGCCTGCCAGCGCACGCGAGACGGCGCGCTCGGCGCGCACGCAGGCCGCCGTGGCGGGATCGTTGAGCGGCGCCATCCAGGCGGCGACCTCGGGCCGGGAAGACAGCGCCTCTATCCCTAACGCCCCCTGCCCCGCCGCAGGCAGCGACACCTCGGCCGGAATCGTCGAGCGGATGCGATCTTTCAACCCCAGCCGGGTCAGGCCGGCGGCGGCGAGGATGATCGCGTCGTATTGCCCCTCGTCGAGCTTCCTCAGGCGCGTATCCAGGTTGCCGCGCAGGGAGGAGACGGCCAGATACGGATACTGCGCGCGCAGCTGCGCCTCGCGTCTGAGGCTCGAAGTGCCGACCACGCCGCCCGGCGGTAGCTCCTCGAGACGCGCATACTTGTTCGAGACGAAGGCGTCGAGCGGCACCTCGCGAGGGCCGATCGCCACCAGCGCGAACTCGGGCGCGAGCACCATCGGCACGTCCTTCATCGAATGCACGGCGATGTCGGCGCGACCGTCGAGCAAGGCCGTTTCGAGCTCCTTGACGAACAGCCCCTTGCCGCCGACCTTGGCGAGCGGCCGGTCGAGGATCTGGTCGCCGCGCGTGGTCATGCCGAGGAGCTCGACGCGGCAGGCCGGATATAATCGCTGCAAAAGGCTGCGCACGTGTTCCGCCTGCCACAGGGCCAGGCGCGATTCACGGGTAGCGATAACGATGCGTTCAGGGGTAGTGGTCACTTGATTTCCGATGGACGATGAAACCGTGAACGATTCAGCCGCAGCCAAATCTTCGAGCGAAGGAAATTCTAGCATTCCCCCCCCCTCCGGCCCGGCCGCCGACAAGGATGCGCCGCTGTTTGCCGACATCCGGCTGCTCGGGCGGCTGTTGGGTGACGTGATCCGCGATCAGGAAGGCGAGGCGGTCTTCGACCTGGTCGAGCGTATCCGCCAGCTGTCGATCCGTCTGCACCGCGACGCGGATACCGCCGCCGGCCGCGAGCTGGAAGACCTGCTCCAGCGCTTGAGCCGCGAAGAGACCAATCTCGTCGTGCGCGCCTTCAGCTATTTCTCGCATCTGGCGAACATCGCCGAGGACCAGCACCGCAACCGCCGCGCCCGCGCGCACGCGCTCGCCGGCTCGCCGCCGCGTCCCGGCAGCTACCTGCACGCCGCGGCCAGGGCCGCTGCCGAGGGCATCGGCCCCGATGCGCTCTCCGCTTTCTTTGCGCAGGCGCACATCGCGCCGGTGCTCACCGCCCACCCGACCGAGGTGCAGAGAAAGAGCATCCTCGACCGCTCGTGGCAGATCGCGCGCCTGCTCGATCTGCGCGACCGTCAGCCGCTCACCCCGGAGGAGCAGGCCGAGAACGAGGAGGCGCTGCGCCGCGCGATCCTGATCCTCTGGCAGACGCGCATGCTGCGCACCGCGAAGCTCTCCGTGATGGACGAGGTGAATAACGCGCTGTCCTTCTACGACATCACCTTCCTTTCGGTGCTGCCGCGGCTGCACAATGGCATCGAGGACAGTCTCGGCGCGCCGCTGCCCGCCTTTCTCCGGCCCGGTTCATGGATCGGCGGCGACCGCGACGGCAACCCTTTCGTCACCGCCGAGATCCTGAAAAGCGCTTTGAATGCCCAAAGTCGCAAGGCGTTCGCCTATTACCTCGAACAGGTGCACCGCCTCGGCGGCGAGCTCTCCTGCTCCGAACTGCTGGTGAACATCTCGCCCGAGCTCGCCGCGCTGGCCGCCGCCTCGCCCGACCGCAATCCGCACCGCGACGACGAGCCCTACCGCCGCGCCATCGCCGGCATCTATGCGCGGCTGGCCGCCACGGCGCGCGAGCTCGACCACATGGAGGCGCTGCGCCATCCGGTGGCAGAAGCGCCACCCTATGCCGACTGCGCGGCCTTCGCCGCCGAGCTCGACATCCTCGACCGCTCGCTGAAGCAAAACGGCGCTGCCCTGCTCGCGCGCGGTCGCCTGCGCCGCCTGCGGCGCGCCGTCGAGATCTTCGGCTTCCATCTCGCGCCGCTCGATCTGCGGCAAAACTCCGCGGTGCATCTGACCACCGTGCATGAGCTGTTCGAGACCGCCCGTCCCGGCACCGACTATGCCGGCCGCAGCGAGGAAGGCAAGATCGCGCTGCTGCTCGCCGAGCTGGCGACGCCACGGCTGCTGTCCTCGCCCTACTGGCGTTATTCCGAAGAAACCGCCGCCGAGCTGGCGATCTTCCACGCCGCGCGCGAGATGCAGCAGCGCTATGGCAAGGCGGCGATCCAGAACGTCATCATCTCGAAGAGCGAAGGTGTCTCCGACATCCTCGAAGTCGCGCTGCTGCTCAAGGAAGCGGGGCTGTTGCGGCCGCGCGAGGGCGAGCTCGACGTCAATATCGTGCCGCTGTTCGAAACCATCGGCGATCTGGAACGCTGCGGCGCGGTGATGGACCGGCTGCTGTCGCTGCCCGCCTATCAGCGCCTGCTGGAGAGCCGCGACCGGCTCCAGGAAGTGATGCTCGGTTATTCCGACAGCAACAAGGACGGCGGCTTTTTGATGTCGAACTGGGCGCTCTACCGCGCCGAGATCACGCTCGTCGAGGTGTTCCGCATGCGCGGCGTCAAGCTGCGCCTGTTCCACGGCCGCGGCGGCACCGTCGGCCGCGGCGGCGGCCCCAGCTACCAGGCGATCCTCGCCCAGCCGGCGGGCGCCGTGCAAGGCGCGATCCGCATCACCGAGCAGGGCGAGGTGATCGCCTCGAAATACGCCAACCCGGAACTCGGCCGGCGCAACCTCGAAGTGCTCGTCGCCGCGACGCTCGAAGCGACGCTGCTGCCGCGCGCGCACGACGATCCCCAGCCGGAATGCCTCGCCGCGATGGCCGAGCTGGCCGATCGCGCCTTCGCCGCCTATCGCGCGCTGGTCTATGAGACGCCGGGCTTCGAGCGCTATTTCCGCGAATCGACGGTGATCAGCGAAATCTCCCGGCTGAACATCGGCAGCCGCCCGGCCTCGCGCAAGAGCAGCGGCGCGATCGAGGATCTGCGCGCGATCCCGTGGGTCTTCTCCTGGTCGCAATGCCGCCTGATGCTGCCCGGCTGGTATGGCTTTGGCACCGCCTACGACGCCTTTCTCGCCGCGCATGGGCCGGACGGTCTGGAGCTGCTGCAACGCATGTATCGCGACTGGGGCTTCTTTCGCACGCTGCTGTCGAACATGGACATGGTGCTGGCCAAGACCAATCTGGCGCTGGCACAGCGCTACGCCGGCCTGGTGCAGGATCGCGCGCTACGCGAGGCGATCTTCGGCCGCATCGAGGCGGAATGGCAGGCCAGCGTCGCCGGCCTGCTCGCCATCACCGGCCAGCGCGAGCTGCTGGAGGGCAACCCGCTGCTCAAGCGCTCGCTGAGGAACCGCACGCCTTATCTCGACGCGCTCAACCACCTGCAGGTCGAGCTGCTGCGCCGCTTCCGCGCCGGTCCGCCGTGGAGCGACGATGCGCGCGTCAGAAGCGGCATCCATCTCACCATCAACGGCGTCGCGGCGGGGCTCAGGAACAGCGGGTAGGCTGCTTAACCCCGGATCATCGATAGCGGGACAAGCAGCCAGGGTAGGTGGCGATTTGAGAGCGGGCGCCGGCAGCCGTAGGCGAAGGGCGCGGGCAAGGCTCCAACTTGTCCGAGCGCAGCGAGTTGTTGGCGCCCCGCCCAGAGCCGAACGGATGCCTCGCCCGCGAACCATGAGACATCCTGCCCCGGCCGCTTGCCCTTTTTCAGAATCGCCGGTTTCGATGCAAACAAAAGTCGGCGCTGGCGGGACGGCACCCCCGCCTCACTCGAACTCGACCAGCAGATCCTTGGCATTGACGCTTTCGCCGTGGCGGCAATGCACCGCCTTGACGACGCCTTCGCGCTCGGCGGTGAGCATGGTTTCCATCTTCATCGCCTCGATCGAGACGAGCGGATCGCCCTTGGCCACTTTCTGGCCCGCTTGGGCGGCGACGGTGACGATCGTGCCGGGCATCGGCGCGCCGACATGCTTCGGATTGCCCTCCTCCGCCTGCGGCTTGGCGCGCGCATTGGCCAACCCGGTCTTGGGCACGCGGATCACGCGCGACTGGCCGTTCAATTCGAAGAACACGCGCACCATGCCTTCCTCGTCCGGCCCGGCCATGCCCTGCTGGGAGACGATCAGGCTCTTGCCGCGCTCGAGATCGACGGTGATCTCCTCCCTGGCGGCCAACCCGTAGAAGAAGGCCGGGGTCGGTAGGAGGGAAACATCGCCGTAATGGGCGCGGTGCGCGGCGAAATCCTTGAACACCTTCGGATACATCAGATACGAGGCCAGTTCGCGATCGTCGATCTGCCGGCCGCAGGCCTTCTCGGCCTCGCTACGCTTGGCTGCGAGATCGACCGGCGGCAGGAAGGCGCCGGCGCGGCCAGGAAGCGGCGCCTCGCCCTTGAGCACTTTCTTTTGCAACTCGACGGGGAAGCCGTCGGGCGGAAAGCCGAGTTCGCCCTTCATCAGTGAAATGACGGACTCGGGGAAGGCGATCTCGCGCGCCGGATTCTTGATGTCGTCGGCCGTGAGGTTGTTGGCGACCATGAACAGCGCCAGATCGCCGACCACCTTCGAGGTCGGCGTGACCTTGACGATGTCGCCGAACAGCAGATTGACTTCGGCATAGGCCTTGGCGACCTCGCCCCAGCGGTGCTCGATGCCCATCGCGCGCGCCTGCTCCCTGAGATTCGTGTATTGGCCGCCCGGCATCTCGTGGCGATAGACGTCGGCGGTGCCGGCGCGGATGTCGGCCTCGAAAGGCGCATACTGGCGGCGCACGCCTTCCCAGTAGTGCGAGAGGGACTGCATCGCCTCGAAATCGACGCCGGGATCGCGCTCGGAACCGGCAAGCGCCGCAGCGATCGCGCCGAGGTTCGGCTGCGAGGTGAGGCCGCTCATCGCGTCGAGCGCGCCATCGACGGCGTCGCAGCCGGCCTCGACCGCCGCCAGCACCGACGCGGCCGCGATGCCGCTGGTATCGTGGGTATGGAAGTGGATCGGCAGGCCGACCTCCTGTTTCAGCGTCCGCACCAGCTCGCGCGCCGCGCGCGGCCGGCATACGCCCGCCATGTCCTTGATCGCCAGGATGTGTGCGCCGGCCTTCTCCAGCTGCTTCGCCAGGTCGACGTAATACTTCAGGTTGTACTTGGGCCGCTTGGCGTCGAACAGGTCGCCGGTGTAACAGATCGTGCCCTCGCACAAGGCGCCCGCCTCGATCACCGCGTCCATCGCCACGCGCATGTTCTCGACCCAGTTCAAGGAATCGAAGACGCGGAACACGTCGATGCCGGCGGCAGCGGCCTGCTGCACGAAGTAGCGCACGACGTTGTCGGCATAACTCGTGTAGCCCACCGCATTCGCACCGCGCAGGAGCATCTGGAACAGCACGTTCGGCACGGCCTCGCGCAGACGCGCCAGGCGCTCCCACGGGTCTTCCTTCAAAAAGCGCATCGCCACGTCGAAGGTCGCACCGCCCCAGCATTCGAGCGAGAAGAGCTGCGGCAGCATGCGCGCGTAGTAGGGCGCGATCTCGACCATGTCATGGGTGCGCATGCGCGTCGCGAACAGCGACTGGTGCGCGTCGCGCATCGTCGTGTCGGTGAGCAGCACGCGCTTTTCGTCCTTCATCCAGGCGGCGAACTTCGCGGCGCCGAGCGCCTTGAGCCGGTCGCGCGTGCCGGGCGGTGGCGCGACGGAGAGATCAATGCCGGCCGGCTTGATCGGCTTCGGCAACGGCAGCACGGGCACACTGCGGCCTTTCATCTCCGGGTTGCCATTCACCATCACGTCGCCGAGGAACTTGAGGAGCCGCGTCGCGCGGTCGCGGCGCTTCTGGAACTTGAACAGTTCCGGCGTCTCGTCGATGAAACGCGTCGTGCACTCGCCCGAACGGAACAGTGGGTGGGCAACGACGTTTTCGAGGAACAGCAGGTTGGAGGCGACGCCACGCACGCGGAATTCGCGCAGCGCGCGGTCCATGCGGCGCGCCGCCTCGTCGGGGCTGTGGCCCCAGGCAGTGACCTTGACCAGCAGCGAGTCGTAGTAAGGCGTGATCACCGCGCCGGTGTAGGCGGTGCCGCCATCGAGGCGGATGCCGAAACCGGCCGGGCTGCGATAGACGTTGATGCGGCCGTAATCCGGCGTGAAGTTGTTCTCCGGATCCTCGGTGGTGATGCGGCATTGCAGCGCATGGCCGTTGAGCCTGACCTCCTCCTGGCGCGGCACGTAGGAATCTTCCTCGCCGATTAGCGCCCCTTCGGAAATGCGGATCTGCGCCTTGACGATGTCGACGCCGGTGACCTGCTCGGTGACGGTGTGCTCGACCTGGATGCGCGGGTTGACCTCGATGAAGTAGAACTGGTCGGTCTCCGCGTCCATCAGGAATTCGACGGTGCCGGCATGGGTGTAGTGCGCCGCCCGGGCGAGTTTGAGCGCGGCGGCGCAGAGCTCGGCGCGACGCGTGTCGGAAAGATAGGGCGCCGGCGCGCGCTCGACGACTTTCTGGTTGCGGCGCTGCACCGAGCAGTCGCGCTCGAACAGATGCACGAGATTGCCGTGCGTATCGCCCATCACCTGCACCTCGACGTGACGCGCGCGGCGCACCAGCTTTTCGAGATAGACCTCGTCGTTGCCGAAGGCGGCCAGCGCCTCGCGGCGCGCCACCTCCATCGCCGGGCCGAGATCGGCCTCGCTCTCGACGACGCGCATGCCGCGTCCGCCGCCGCCCCAGCTGGCTTTGAGCATCAGCGGATAGCCGATCGCGGCCGCCATCTGCTTCGCCGCCTCCAGGTCACGCGGCAGGGCACCGGTGGCCGGCACGACGGGCACGCCGGCCTTCTCCGCCAGCTCGCGCGCCGCCACCTTGTTGCCCAAAGTGCGCATCACTTCGGGTTTCGGGCCGATGAAGACGATGCCGGCCTGCGCGCACGCCTCGGCGAAGTCGGGATTCTCGGAGAGGAAGCCGTAGCCGGGGTGGATTGCATCGACATGCGCCTCGCGGGCGATGCGGATGATGTCCTCGATGTCGAGATAGGCGGCGATCGGCTTCTTGCCCGCGCCGACGAGGTAGGACTCGTCGGCCTTGAAGCGGTGCAGCGCGAAACGGTCTTCGTTGGAATAGATCGCGACGGTGCGGATGCCCAGTTCTGCGGCAGCGCGCAAGACACGAATGGCGATTTCGCTACGGTTGGCGACGAGCAGGCTGCGGATTTTTTTCATGGCGATGGCGCTGGTTCGGTGAAGGGCTGCGAAAAACCACGATTGTAGTATTGCATTGCAGCAAGGCGCGCGCATCAAGGGGCAGATGCCCACCGTCGGCGCAGTCCGAGCAGCCCCAGCGCCAGCAGGCAGAACAGCGCGCCGGCGAGGAAGGTGAAGACCGCGCCGGCGCGATCCCAGAGCAGGCCCGCGAGACCGCTGGCGACGAGCATGGCCAGGCCGCTCGCCAGATTGAAGAAACCATAGGCCGTGCCGCGCAGCGCAGCGGGAGCCGTATCCGCCACCATCGTCGCCAACAGGCCTTGCGTGAGCGCCAGCGACAAGCCCCAGAGCACGACGCCAAGGCCGATGCCGGCAAACCCGCCCCAGGCGAGCGCCGCGTCGGCAGCGGCCAGCACGACGAGGCCCCAGCCCAGCAAAACGTCATGGTGCATCCGATCGGCGAGCTTGCCGCAGGGATAAGCCGCCGCGGCATAGACCACGTTCATCGCGATGAACACCATCGGCGTCCAGGCGACGGCGAGGCCCGCCTGATTGGCGCGCAGCACGAGAAAGGCTTCGGAGAAGCGTGCCAGCGTAAACACCGCGCCGATGCCCACCACCCACCAGTAGGAAGCCGGCAATTGGCGCAGCGCCTCGCCGCGGATGGGATTGACGCGCTTGCCATCCGAATGTCTTTCCGGTTCCTGCACGCCGAGAAACAGCAAGGCGACGGCAAGGAAACCTGGAATCGCCGCCGCCCAGAACACGGCGCGGAAATCATCGGCCCAGGCGATCATCAGCGCCATACCCAGCAACGGGCCGGCAAATGCGCCCACCGTGTCGAGCGCCTGCCTCAGGCCGAAGGCCGCGCCGCGGATTTCCGGCGGCGCCAGATCGGCCACCAGCGCGTCCCGCGGCGCACCGCGGATGCCTTTGCCGACCCGGTCGATCAGCCGCGCCGCGACGACGAGACCGGCGCCTGTGGCGAGCGCGAACAGCGGTTTCGAAGCGGCGCCGAGACCATAGCCGAGCAAGGCCAGGGGCTTACGCTTGCCCCACCAGTCCGACAGCACCCCCGAGAAAACCTTGACGATCAACGCCGTCGCCTCGGCGGCGCCCTCGATCAAACCGATGGTGAAGGCCGAGATACCGAGCGCGGTGGCCATGAATACCGGCAGCAGGCTGTGGATCAGCTCCGATGAGACGTCCATCAGCAGGCTGACGAAGCCAAGCGCCCAGATGGCACGGGGAATGTGAGGTCGCATGCACGGCTCCTGTGTGAAATTCGGCGCTGGCGGAACGGCACCCTCAGCGCTTGAGCGCCAGCACCACCACGCCCGTGGCGACCAGCGCGATGCCGGCCCACTCGCGCAGGGACGGGCGCTCGCCCAGGAAGACGAACGCAAACAGCGCGACGAGCACCAGGCTCAGCTTGTCCACCGGCGCCACCTTCGAAGCCTCGCCGATCTGCAGTGCCCGGAAATAGCAGACCCACGAGGCGCCGGTCGCCAGCCCGGAAAGACCGAGAAAAAGCAAGGTCTTGCCCGGCAGCGCGGTGGGATTCGTCCATTTGCCGGCGAAGACCACGAAGGCCGCCAAGGCGACGATGACGACCGCGGTGCGGATCAACGTCGCCAGGTCGGAATCGACGCCCTGGATGCCGATCTTGGCGAAGATCGCCGTCAGGGCGGCGAAGGCGGCGGACAGCAGCGCCCAGAAAAACCAGCCGGTGGATGTCATGCTCACGCTCACGACCGCTCCTCATCGAATGTCGGCATATTACGTGACGAAGCCACGCAGGCGCGCCAGATCGCGCGCGATCGCCTCGGCCTTGCCCTCGGGGGCCGTCGCCGTCAGCGCTTCGAGCTGCGCCAGCAGCGGCGCGGCCTGGGCCGCGAAGCCGGCGCGCATCTCGGCGATCGTCTGGCGCTGCCAGGCCGCGAGAGCGCGCCGATAGGCGTCGAGGACGTCGGCCAGCCGCGGCCCCCACTGCGCGCGCAGACGCGCCCGGGCCAAGGGCAACGCCCACGCCGCCGGCAGCCAGGACAGCCCGCCGGCAAAAGGCGACGCCATCCCGGCGAGACTTGCGCGCGCGTCGAGGGAGGGCATGCCCGCCGGCGCCGGCAGCGGCTCCGCATCGCTCGCCGGCAGGCCCAGTACCTGCCGCCCCTGCCGCAGGGCGTCCTCCAGTTGCCGGCGCAGCTCGGCCAGCGACCGCACGATGCCTTCGGCATGAGCGGCGACGGCCTGCCGCAGCGCAGCGGCGCAGGCC
>JACAEF010000118.1 GCA_013388985.1 Rhodocyclaceae bacterium | reverse complement strand
GTGTGCAGCGAGGAGAAGTCCAAAGCTTCCCCTTTTGCGGTATGAACAAGCATTGTTTCAGTATAAATGGGCATAACCACAAGATGTTGAGGCTACCCATGAAAATCTTTGAAGCGGCGTTTTTTCTTGTTTGCCCACGCAAAAATTAGCAATAAATTCACAATTTTTTCGCTTTTGGTTCCATATCAAATCTGATAGTGCCATAAAAAACGACATGGCAAATATCAGCGAAGAAATCTCTTAGCCACAGGCTTTTGAACTTGCCACGTCAAATCCCCTCCGGGAAAACCCGTTTCGGGACCTGTTACGCTTTTATTTTTTTAGGATATTCATACAGAAGTAATGACGCCTGCGAAGGGGAAACATCCTTCCAATGCTGAACATTGAATGCCAATTGCACAATGCCGCAGGTTGGTAGGTGTTCTATGGCTGAACCCAAAAAATAAACGGCAAGATCAGTAAGCCAAGGGTTGTGCCCTACCAGCAGAACATTCCGGTTGTCCTCGGGCAAGTTCTTAATCAATTCCAGTAACTCCTTGCTGGTGGCATTATAAATAAGAGGTATTGCATCTATATTATTTCTGGGAAAATCAAGAAAGTCAGCGATGATTACGGCTGTTTCCTTAGCTCTGCATGCCGGACTTGACACAATACTGTCAGGCTGAGCGATGCTCCTGCGAAGTTCCGCACCCATCCAGTGGGCATCCTGGATGCCACGTTCAGTCAAGGGTCTGTCAAAGTCTTGCAGTGTTGTATCGTCATGACTCGACTTTGCATGCCGAACCAGCGTCAGTATGAGGCAGGACATGTCAATTTTTTTTAAAACCAGCGCCGCTCCGTCCGGGTGCACCACATTCACCGCATGTTCAAGAGCAAACCACTGCCGTTTGCGTTTGTCTGATTCTGGCCAAATGTCTGAACTCTGAGTAACATCCAGACGAAAAACCTCAACCGTGCAGACACCGCCCCATTTTTTGTTTGTAAAAAACCCAAGACGATGTGGCGCAAGCGTTCCTTGGACACCTGCCTCTTCCCACGCCTCAACCACCGCCGTTTCCTGAGGGGTTTTCCCTGGCTCGAGAATGCCTTTGGGCAGTATCCACCGTCCGCTGCGAAGAGAGGTTACCAGCAGCACCTCAGTCTTTCCCTTGGCTGTCCGGACAGGAGCAGCTGCTGACTGGTGATACCAATATTCAGGTTTTGTGTTCACCGGATGCCTTTTCATTGCGCCATTCAGACCACGGGTGCTGGGAAAGGTAAACATTGTGGTAGCGGTGGTCATGGGATATTTCTTCTGCAATCCAATCAGGAAGAACAAGATGCGCATCAGGGCTTGCAAGTTCCACCTCCGCAACAATCAGACCGCTATTGCAGCCCTGAAAAACATCAACCTCCCACCTGTGTCCGGCATAGGTGATAGGATAGCGTATCTTTTCTATTACCGTTCCGATAGTAAGTTCTGCAAGCATCAGATGAGCATCTGCGACCGGTATCTCGTACTCAAATTCCAGTCGGCTCAACCCTACTGCCGGTCCTTTTATGGTAATAAAAGCTTTATCGCCGGCAATACGCACCCTCACCGTAGCACCGTGTTCAGGCGTTGTTACATAACCCTGCTTATAAAATGTTCCGCTCCCTGTCGGTTTCCATCCAGTGCGCACCAGAAATTTTCTTTCAATTTCAATTGCCAAGCGTCATCTCCCTGTTTCTTGCACGCCGGGCACGAGGCGCGGGATGGT
>JACAEF010000057.1 GCA_013388985.1 Rhodocyclaceae bacterium | reverse complement strand
GCGCAGCGAAGCTGCGCGGCCAGCCGGAAAGCTTAGAACAGACGCAGCACCGACTGCGCCGCCTGCGAGGCCAGCGACAGGGAGGTGACGCCGAGCTGCTGGCGGGTCTGCAGTGCCAGCATGTTGGCGCCTTCCTCGTTGGTGTCGGCCAGCGTCAGCTTGTCTGCGCCTTCCTTCAGCGTGTTCACCATCTGGTTGGTGAAGTCGAGACGCGCATTGATGATGGCCAGGTTGCTCGCCAGCTTGGAGGCCTCGCTCGTCAGCTTGGAAATCGCCGAAGTGATCGCAGCCGCGGCATTGTTCAGCACCGATACCTGACTGAAATTGGTACCGGCGCCCGTCGCCAGCCGGCTTCCGTAGGCGCCGAGCTTGGAGACACGGCCGTCGAAGCCGGTCAGGGTCAGTTTGTTGCTGCCATCTTCATTGAAGAGCACGTCCAGGGTGGTCGCGGTGCCACTGGCGCTGGCATTGCTGCCACCGACCAGGAAGTTGGTGCCCTTATAGCCGGCGTCCGTGGCCAGCTTCTTGATCTGGGCCATCACGGTGTTGAACTGCGATTCGATCGTGGAACGATCGCCGCTTTCGGAACGCGCCGCCTCGACCAGACCGCGGGCGCTCTCGAGCAAGGCCTTGATGCCCTCGATGCCGTTGTTGGCCGCCTTGATCGCCTGGATCGCCTCGCCCATGCCATCCTTGCGGGCCGTCAGGTCGTTGGCGCGCTGCATGTGAGCGGACGCGGCGAAGAAGTTGAGCGGATTGTCCAGAGCACTGTTGACCTTCTTGCCGGTCGCCAGGCGTTCCTGGGTGCGATTGAGCAACACTTCGGTGTTTTGCAGGCTGACGAGGTTGGCCCGCATCGAAGCGCTCAGGGTGACTTCTTGTGCCATTTGCATTTCTCCTGTTCTGGGTTCAATGAAAGCGAGGGATTCTCCCTCACCTGATCATGGGCGGAACTTCCGGATGGCTATTCCGCGTCGCAAGATGTTTTACGACAGCTCGACGAAAAACTTTAGCCGTTTTTCGCTTCACCAGCCGCCAAGAGCGCTTCAGCCTGGGCGAGCAGGCGGTTGAGCGAGGCTTCCAGCAGCTCGGGATGCTTGCCCAACAGGGCCCGATGGTTTTCCAGCGCGACCTGGTAAGCCGGATCGACGGTCACCGCCGCCTCATAGCAGGCCAAGGCATCGGCATGACGTCCCTGGTGTTCCAGCAATACCCCCAGGTTGTTGTAGGCATGGGGATCTTCTGGGGCGAGACGGATCGCATCCAGAAAGTGCTGCCGCGCGCTTTCCGGATCGTCTTCCAGAAGCAGCGCACCCAGGTTGTTGTGGAGCTGGGCATCCTCCGGATCGAGGCGCAGTGCCTCATCGTAGACGGCACGCGCCTCCGCCTTCTTGCCCTGAAGGCGGAGCGCTTCGCCCAGATCATTGAGCAGGCGCGGCGATTCCGGTTCGGCTTCGACCGCCTGCCTGAGACATTGCTCTCCCGCATCGGGACGGCCAGCACGTACGTGTAGCACGCCCAGCCCGTGCAAGGCGGGAGCATGCCCCGGCTCCTCGGCCAATATCTGCCCGTAGATGGCCTGCGCTTCTTCCAGTCGGCCTTCCACCAGTGCAACGGCCGCGGCATCGAGCCGCTTCTGCAGGCGGAGGGTTTTCAATGGATCGTTGCTCATAGCGGCTCCTCGATGGCCTTTTCCTCGCGGAGAACGCGCAGCAGCTCGGCGCGACCCGCCTGCAGGGCGTCCATCAGGTTGTTGAAGTCGTATTCCGCCTTCGCCACGGCCTCGTCCTCGTCGGCAATGATCGAAAGCGCGTTGTAGCACAGGCTGAGCAGGTTGAACACCGTGCCCTGGAACAAGATGGCGGCGGGCGTGTTCCTGATCTCGTCCCGCCGCAGGTGATGGTAGAGGCCGACGATGGTATCGAGGACATCCGCGCGTGACGAGCGTTCCCGATCGAGAATGGCGTGGAATGATTCGATCAGCTGATCCACGCTGCCCAACAGTCCGGCCGCCACGGCATGCCTGTCGACCGGGCGTGGCTCGAACGCGCCCTGGATTGCCGCCAGCACGGCTTGCTTGTCGCCGCCATCCAGCGTCCTGGGAAACATCTCCGCGCGCAGCGGCCTGGCTCCCGCGATCGCCACACCATCGTTGAGGTTGTAGATTTCCGCATGTGGGCAGGCGCGTATCGTGCTTTCCATGTAGAGCCGCGCCATTTCGAGGATACCGTTCGTCCAGGCCTCGCCGCCGAAATTGGCCGGCACCTGCTTTTCGTCCGCCGGACGCTGCTTCAGCAAACGGCGCAGATGCTCCGCCTCCGGCAGCTTGCCCAGATAGGCACTGTGGCGGGAATGATGCCGCGCCTTGTCGCGATAGCCCAGGTCCACTCCCGCAAGATAGATACGACGAAAACCCAGCGTCAGCGCGAGCGAGAGCGCCATGTTCGTCACCGTGGGCTGGGAATCGATCGGCACGCGTGGCATTGCACCCATTCCATGCAGCAACGTCGACATGGTATCGACCTCCTTCATCGCCATGCCGCCCCAGCCAAACAGTTCGAATACCTCGGGCATCACGACGTTGAGGCCGATGAAGCGGATCTGCCGGCGGAACGTCTCGGGAATCGTCCGGGTCAGAACATCATAAACGATGCCCGGCCGCTCCTTTTCGATGTGAAAATCCGGCACGATGCCGGCATGCGACAGCGGCCCCAGCGCGGTACCGCAGGAAAACAGGACCGCCTTGTCTCGCTGTTCCCGCAACAACGGCAGCAGTTCGTCTAGCGAAGGGCCAGAACCGATCACGAAAGCGGCAGGGCTGGCATCGAGGACGAGCGGTCGGACATACACCGGTCTGTTCCGGGCAAAATTTTTCAGGGTATGACGTACCGAGATCAACTCGTCGTCGAAATAGCCCTGGCCGAAATACATCTGCCACAGACTTTCCCGGATGCAGGCCTGGATCGCATCGAGCGTCTCACCCTCCGGCATCGCGTAAAACAGCGCCGCTCCATGCACGAGGAAAGGGGGAAGCGACTGGCGCAATACCCCCATCATGCCGCGTGTCAAATGATCGATGTCCGGCCCGACGATGAAGGCGAGATCGGTCCCCTTCTCCATCGCCAGGCGGCTGAGCTCGACGTAATCCTGGAAGAACAGCGAGACGCGGAAGGCGTCTTCGTCCGCGTCGAGTACGATCAGATGACGGACATCATATTCGAGCACCAGGCGCGAGAGATGGTTTCCAACCCCGCTCCCCAGAACGATCAGCAGCGGGATGGTACGCGGCGAGCCGAACACCGGATAGCGGTGCAGGCCGGTCTGGTCGGGATAATGCGTGGCGAAATGGCGCCGCGCCCGATTCGGATACTCGGCGTCGAGGCTGGAATAGTGGTAGCGCTGCATGTCGCCATGCGAAGGTTGCTCGACGACCGCGCGCAGGTTGTGGAAAGCCAGGAGTTGGGGGCGGGTTTCCGGATCGGCGAATTCCCGGAATTTTTCTTCCATCCTCAGCCGCTCGGCCGCCAGCGGCCGGACGCTGCCGTCGGGATAGCGCAGCGACAAATCCCCCTGGTCGGAAATGTCTATCGTGGCCAATGGGCTCGACGCGATGACGCGCTGATGGATTTGCGGCATGTTGAGCCGGAAAAACTCCAGATTGGCCGCCGCAGTGGTATGCAGCTTGGAAAGATAGGTCTGCTGCAATGGGGTCATGACGTCCTTCAACCCAACAGGCCGATCAGGCGTTGCAGCTTGTCTGCATAGGCCGGATCGGTCGCATAGCCGGCCCGTTGCAGGCCCTGGGCGAAGCCCGCGGCATCGCGGCTGCCGCGCACGCCGGCGTAGCGTGGCGAACCGGCAAGCAGCTGCGCGTAATCGGCGAAAGCCTCGGCATAGGAGCCATAGGCGCGGAAGCGCTCGACTCGTCTGGTCGGGACACCCTCCTGATATTCAGTCGTGCCAGCCTCGACCACCGGCCCGTTCCACCCGCTGCCCGCCTTGATGCCGAACAGGTTGTAGCTCGACCGGCCATCCGCGAAGCGCGGCTCCGCCCGGCCCCAGCCGCTCTCCAGCGCGGCATGGGCGACGATGAACTGCGCCGGGATGCCGGTCGCCCTCGCCGTATCGACCGCGTAGGGCCAGACGGCGGACAGGAATGCAGAAGTCGGCGCTGACAAAACGGCACCCCTCGGACTTTCGACTGCGGCCGGACGTACCGGTGCCCCTTCGAGCGGCAGCGCCGGGGCACTTTGCTCGCGGCCGGGCAGCGGATACGCGCGCGGCGGGCGCCATGGCAGCGCAGGAGAAGCCGGCGCGAGCGGAAGTCCTTCCGTTTCGTCGCCCGCTGCTCCTTGTGGAGCCGGCGCGAGTTGGCGTTCGATCAGCGCCGCCAGCCCGGTGCCGCCCTTGCTGGCCAGCACCTGGGCGAGTTGCGCGTCGAGCAGCTCCTGATAGAAGCGCGTCTGGTCGCTGTCGAAGGGCCCGTCTTGCGGCGTGGCGGCGCGCATCGATTTGAGCACCATCTGCAGGAACAGCGCCTCGAACTGCTGCGCGGCGGCCTTGAGCGCCTGCGGGTCGTCCTGGCGCACCCGCGTCTTGATCGCTGCGAGCGACTGGGCATCGAAAACCGAGGGCAAGGAAGCGGCGTACGTCATGGTGCAAGCATGCCAGAGGGCCGCGCGGACGAAACCCGGAGCAAGGCGGCTTTCATGCCGCGTCAAATGATTTCGAGTTCGGCGCGCAACGATCCCGACTGCTTCATCGCCTGGAGGATGGCGATCAGATCTTGCGGATTGGCGCCCACGGCATTGAGCGCCTTGACCACATCGGCGAGATTGGCGCCGGCCTTGAGCTGCACGAGCTGACGCTCTTCCTGCTTGATGTCGATGTTGGCGTTGGTGGTCACCACCGTCTGACCGGCCGACAGCGGCCCGGGCTGGCTGGCGGTATTCTCGGCGGCGATGGAGACCGACAGATTGCCGTGGGCGACGGCGCATTCCTCGATGGTGACCGCGCGATTCATCACCACCGAGCCGGTGCGCGCATTGACGATCACCTTGGCCGGCATCTGCACGGGCGTCACTTCGAGGTTCTCGACCCTGCCGAGGAACGCGACGCGCGCCTCGGGCTGGGCGGGCAGCCTGACCTGCACCTGGCGGCCGTCGATCGCGGTCGCGGTGCCCGGCCCCATCGCCTGATCGATCGCTTCTGCCACGCGCTGCGCGGTGCCGAAATCGCTGCGTTTGAGCTCGAACTGGATGCTGTCGCCCTGGGCGAGCGAGAGCGGCACCTCGCGCTCGACGGTCGCGCCATTGACGATGCGCCCGGCGGCCAGGTGATTCACCGTCGTCTTCGCCCCAGCGCCCGCGGCGCCGGCGCCGACGACCACCACGTTGCCCTGCGCCATCGCATAGACGTTGCCGTCGGCGCCCTTGAGCGGCGTCATCACCAGCGTGCCGCCGCGCAGCGATTTGGCGTTGCCGATCGACGAGACGGTGACGTCGAGCGGCTGGCCGACGCGCGCGAACGGCGGCAGCTCGGCGGTCACCATCACCGCCGCGACGTTCTTCAACTGCAGCGACTGGCCGGGCGGCAGATTCACGCCGAGATTCGAGAGCATGTTGATCATGCCCTGCACCGTGAAGGGTGTCTGCGTCGTCTGGTCGCCGGTGCCGTCCAGGCCGACGACGATGCCGTAGCCGACGATCTGGTTGTTGCGCACCCCGGCGATCGTGGCGATCTCCTTGATGCGCTCGGCGCGCGCGGCATCGGCCACCAGCAGCGCGGCGAACAGCCACATCATGCCGATGAGGAATTTATGCACGGTGTTCATGTCGCGACTTTCTCAAAAGGGCAGGAAACTGAGAAAGAATCGCCCAAGCCAGCCCATGACCTGGGCCGAATCAAGAAAGCCATTTGCCTTGTATTCGATGCGTGCATCGGCGACCTGGGTCGATTGCACGGTATTGGCCGCCGTGATGGTGGCGGGGTTGACCACCCCCGAGAAGCGGATGAACTCCTCGCCCTCCTTGAGGCCGATCTGCTTCTCGCCCGAGACGAGCAGGTTGCCGTTCGGATAGACCTCGATCACCGTCACCGTCAGCGTGCCGGTGAAGTTGTAGGACGAGGTGTTCTCGCCCGAGCCTTCGAACTTGGTGGCGCTGTTCGCGGCGAGCGTGGCACCTTGTACGGTCTTGAACGGCAGCCCGGCCACCGTCGGCACGCCGAGCTTGGTGTCGTAGCCGCGATCGGCCTTGGTGTCGGACTTCTTCGCCGCCGCGGTCTTCTCGGTGATGTTGATGGTCAGCGTGTCGCCGACGAGACGCGCGCGCCGGTCCTCGAACAGCGGCCGGGCGGTAGCGACGTTGTAGATGCTGCCGTTGGCGGGTGCGACGGCGACGCGCGGTTCCGGCCGCACGGTCATCGGCTGATGCACGGCGGTCGGTGGCGTGGTGGTCACGCAGCCGGCCAGCGCCAGAGCGGCGAGCAGCGCGGATGTCAAGGTTTTCATGATCTGCCTCACAGTTGCGTGAGCCGGCCGAGCATCTGGTCGGAGGTCGACACCGCCTTCGAGTTCATCTCGTAGGCGCGCTGGGTCTGGATCATCGTCACCAGCTCCTCGGCGACATTCACGTTCGAGGTCTCGACATAGCCCTGGTTGAGCAGGCCGGCGCCATTGCTGCCCGGCGTGTTCGGCGTCGGCGTGCCCGAGGAGGCGGTTTCGACGTAAAGGTTTTCGCCGATGCTCTGCAGGCCGCCGTTGTTGATGAAGGTCGCCAGCTGGATGTTGCCGAGCTGCGTGGGCGTGGCCTGGCCGGCTTGCAGCACCGAGACGATGCCGTCGCGGCTGATCGTCACGCTGACCGCGTCGGCGGGAATGGTGATCGCCGGCGAGAGCGGATAGCCGCTCGAAGTGACGATCTGGCCGGTGCTGTCGCGCTGGAAGGCGCCGTCGCGCGTGTAGGCGAGCGTGCCATCCGGCATCTGGATCTGGAAGAAGCCCTGGCCGTTGATCGCGATGTCGAGCGGGTTCTCGGTCTTCTGCAGGTTGCCTTGGGTGTGGATGTGCTCGGTGGCGACGGTGCGCACGCCGACGCCGAGCTGCAGGCCGGAGGGAATCTGCGTCTGCTGCGTCGATTGCGCGCCCGGCTGCCGCAGGTTCTGGTAGAGCAGATCCTCGAACACCGCGCGCTGCCGCTTGTAGCCGTTGGTGCTGACGTTCGCCAGGTTGTGCGCGATGACGTCGAGGTTGGTCTGCTGGGCGTCCAGGCCGGTCTTGGCAATCCACAGGGAACGGATCATCGCTGTTTCCTTTTATCGCGGGGTGAGCACTTGCGTGGCGGCGCGATCGTTGGCTTCCGCGGAGGTGATCACGCGCATCTGCATTTCGAACTGCCGGGCGAGCGAGATCATCGCCACCATCTGCTCGACCGGATTGACGTTGCTGTTTTCGAGATAACCGGGCGAAAGCGTCACCGTCTCGTCCTGCGGCGCCGGATCGCCCGACTTGAGCCGGAACAGCCCGTCCGGCCCGCGCACCAGATCGGCCTCTGGCGGATTCACCAGCTTGATGCGGCCGATCGCATTCACGGTGTTCTGCGCCCCGGTCTGCGGCACGACGGAGACCGTGCCGTCGCGCTCGATGGTGATGCGCGAATCGGGCGGGATGCTCAAGGGACCGCCATCGCCCTGCACGGGAATGCCGTTCTTGGTCTGCAGCAGGCCGTTTTCCGAGACCTCGAGACCACCGGCACGCGTATAGGCTTCGCTGCCATCGGGCAGGGCCAGCGCGATCCAGCCGCGTCCTTTCACCGCGACGTCGGTGGCGTTGCCGGTGTAGTTCAAAGGCCCCGCGCCGAAATCGCTGTGCGTGCTGGCATCCACCGCGAAGGCCCGCGTCGGCAGCGCGGCAGGAACGTTGTGTGTCTGCACCTGCACGGCGCGCAGGCGATGTTCCTCGGCCTTGTAGCCGGGCGTCGAGACATTGGCGAGATTGTGCGTGACGGCGGCCTGGCGATTGAGCACGCCCGTGGCGCCGGTCATCGCGGTGTAGATCAGGCGGTCCATCGTGCCGTTCCGTCAGCGCCGAATTTTCATCAACGGAGGTTGACCAACGTCTGCATGATCGAATCCTGCGTCTTGATCGTCTGCGCGTTGGCCTGGTACATGCGTTGATAGGTGATCATGTTGACCAGCTCGGCCGTCAGGTCGACGTTCGACTCCTCGACCGCCGCCGACTGGATCACGCCCAGCGTTCCGGAGCCCGGCACGCCGATCAGCGGCTGGCCCGAATCGGCGGCCTCGCCCCATTGGTTGTTGCCCAGCGAAACCAGGCCGTTCGGGTTGTTGAAGTTGCCGAGCACCACCTGGGCGAGATCGCGCGTCTGGCCATTGCTGTAACGCCCCTGGATGGTGCCGTCCGCCGCCACTGAAAGCCCGGACAAGCGGCCCGAAGCATAGCCGTCCTGCTTGATGCTGTTGATGCCGAAGATGCTGCCGTATTGCGTCGAACCACTCAGGTTGAGCGGGAAATTCAGCGCCGCGGCGCCCGTGCCGAGCTGAGCCGGCGTGTAGGACTGCGCGATGATGCCATTGGCCGGCGAGATCAGCGCCCCCGAGCTGTCGAAGACGATCTGGTTGGGGCCGGCCTGGTTGGCGCCATCGAGGGTGGTATAGACATCCCAGGTGTTCGCCGCCGTCTTCCTGAAATAAAGCGACAGCAGATGCGGGTTGCCCAGCGAGTCATAGACCGTGGCGGATGTCGAGCTGTTGTAGGTCGTCGGATCGCTGAGGTTGAAGGCCGGAACGATCACCGACGAGCGCGAATCGAGGTTCAGGCCGATTTCCAGCCCCGTGCCGGCCGCACTGGCCCCGGTCGCCTGCGGTTGCAGGTCGGAAGTGTTGATGAAGATCTCGGCCGGCGTCGATGGCACGATGACGTTGTTGGCATTGGCCAGATAGCCGGTCAGGCGATAGCCGTTGGCATTGACGATGTAACCGTCCTTGTCGACGTTGAACTGGCCGTTGCGCGTCCAGGTGATGGTGCCGTTGTTCGACAGCCGGAAAAAGCCTTGGCCGTTGATCGCCAGATCGAGCGGATTGTTGGTCACCGTGATGTTGCCTTGGGTGAATTGCTGATTGACGCTCGCGATCGAGGTGCCGATGCCGATCTGGTTGATGCCGCTCATGGTCGCGGCGAAGACGTCGGCAAAGGCCGTGTTCGCCGTCTTGAAGCCGACCGTGCCGGAGTTGGCGATGTTGTTGCCGACGACGTCGATGGCTTTGGAAGAGGCGTTCAGGCCGCTCAGACCTTGCTGGAAACTCATGGCGATACTCCTGTCAGAAAATTTGTTTGACGTCGTTGAAGGCGAATTCGCCGTGCGGCCCGACATCGAGGGTCAGGCCATTGCTGCCGCGCATCACGCCCTGCACCAGGCCATAGGCGAGCGCGGTCGCCGGCGCGGTGGTCGTGCCGTTCTTGGCCATCACGTTGAAACTGTAGTTGCCGGCTGCCGCCTGCGCGCCGCTGTCCGTCTTGCCGTCCCAGACGAAGGGCGCGATGCCGGCATCCTGGGCACCGAGACTCAAGGTGCGCACCACCAGGCCGTTGCCGTCCTTGATCGTGACAGTGACGTCGTCGGCAGGAGCTGTGAGCTCGAAACCGCCGATGGCGCCCTGCTCGCCCAGGCTCAGGCTCGAACCGGGCACCAGCACGCCATGATTCACCAGCGCCGCAGCCTCCATCGCCTGCGACTCCTGCAAGCCCGCCAGCAAGGTCTGCAAGGTGGCGTTGAGCTTCTCGATGCCATTGACGGTGGAAATCTGCGCGAGCTGCGAGGTCAGCTGCGCGTTGTCGAGCGGATTGAGCGGGTCCTGGTTCTTCAGCTGCGTGGTGAGCAGCGTCAGAAAGCGGTTTTCCGCCTCGTTGACCACGGACTGGCTCTTTTCGCGGCTCGGATTGAGGCTGGCATAGATCTGCTCGGCCTGGCTGCTCACGGCGGTGGTCGTCATCTGCTTTCCTTTCTCACTGGCCGATCGTCAGGGTCTTGCTCATCAGCGCCTTGGCGGTATTCATCACCTCGGCATTGGTCTGGTAGGCACGCGACGCCGAGATCATGTTCACCATCTCCTCGACGACATTCACGTTCGGCAGCGCGACGTAGCCCTTCTCGTCGGCGGCCGGATTCGCGGGGTCGTATTGCATGCGCAAGGGCGCTGCGCTCTCCACCACCTGGGTGACGCGCACACCGAGGCCGCCCCCTTCGACGGGCGTCGCCGCGAACACCACCTGCTTGGCGCGGTAGGGTTTGCCGTCCGCGCCGACGACGCTGTCGGCGTTGGCGAGGTTGCTCGCCACGGCGTTGAGCCGCGCGGATTGGGCGGTGAGCGCCGAACCGGCGATGGCGAAGAGGCTGAAACCGCTCATGGTCACTGCCCTTGCAGCGCGGCCGACAGGCTGCGGAAACGGTGATTGACGAACGCGATCAGCGCTTCGATCTGCATCGCGTTCTCGGCGAACGCGGCGCGCTCGACATCCATGTTGACCGTGTTGCCATCGACGGCGCCCTGATATTCGGCGCGATAGCGCAGCGCACCGGCGTAAGGCGATGCATCGTTGCCGCCGAGATGGCCGGGCTGGGTGCGCACCAGTGTCACCGGCGGCACCGATGGCGCAGTGCCCAGCGCCGCGCCGAGCGCGGCCTGGAAATCGAGATCGCGCGCCTTGTAATGCGGGGTATCGGCGTTGGCGATGTTCGACGCCAGCAGTTCTTGGCGGTGGCTACGCACTCCCAGCGCATTGCGGAAGAGGCTCAGGTCCTGTTCGAGACGATCGATCATGATGTTTGTCGAATATCGGTCGGTCACCCATGTCAGCCCGTCCACTGCAGCTTTCATGCCAAGCCGAAAATCATGATTCACGAGGCCCGAAACGGCCTGCGCTTGCCGGCCGGGCGGCAATTTCTGCCTGCGCTGCCGCGGGTTCCCCGTCCGCCACGCCGCATGCTTTAATTGCCGCATGCGAATCCTCGCCCGCCTCGTCGTGTCCTGCCTCCTGTCGCCCCTCGTTTCCCTGGCATCCGCCCAGCAAGACCCGGCGCCGGTGAAAAAAGCCATCGACGCCTGGCTGAAGGTTCAAACCCAGGGACTGCCCGGCCAGGTGAGCTGGGAGATCGGCGGGATCGACCCCGGCAACCAGCTCGCGCCCTGCGGCCAGTTCGACATCAGCCGCCCGCCCGGGACCCGCGCCTGGGGACGCGGCCACGTGATCGTGCGTTGCCTCGGCGAGGCCGGCTGGCGTGTCTATGTGCCGGTCCACGTGCGCGTGAAGGGTGACTACCTGATCGCGGCGCGGCCGATCGCGCAGGGTCAGACGATCGCCGCAGACGACCTGGGCACGCAAACGGGCGATCTCTCCGAATTGCCGCCGAACATCCTGACCGATGCCACACTGGCGATCGGCAAGACCGCTTCGTCCGCGATCCCGGCCGGCCGCCCCCTGCGCGCCGATCTGCTCAAATCCCCGCTCGTCATCCGCCAGGGCCAAACGGTCAAAGTCGTCTCGCGCGGGCCCGGATTCGCCGTCGCCAACGAAGGCCGTGCGATCACGAATGCCCGCGAAGGCGAAGTCGCCCAGGTCCGGTTGGGCAACGGCCAGGTCGTCAGCGGCACGGCGCGCGCCGATGGCAGCGTCGAAGTCGCTTATTGATAGCCGTTACAATCGGCCGATCAGCTTCACCCTCAGGGCTTGTGAAAAATTTCGTCGCGAGCGGGCCGAGGGCAAGGCGCACGGAGCGCAGGATGCAAGACATATCGCATAGATAGGCGAGCATCCGAGCACCGCGCAACACAGCCATCGGCCTGCGCAGCAGAAATTTTCACAAGCTCTCAGGTTTTCTCACAAAATGCCGTAACCACGGCCAAGACAACTGGCAAAGGATCGTTACCGTGAAAATCGACAATACGCTCCCACCGATGGGCAACGCGGCGGCAAAGCCTGCCGCCGGCGGGGCGAAGCCGGCTGCCGCGGTCCCGGCATCCCCCACAGGTGCGAGCACCGAACGCATCGACATCTCCACGCTTTCGACCCGATTGCAGCAGGCCGCCGGAGGCGAAGCGCCGTTCGACGCGCAAAAGGTCGCCGAAATCAAGCAGGCGATCGCCGAAGGCCGTTTCCAGATCGACCCCGAACGCATCGCCAAGGGACTGCTCGACAGCGTGCGCGAGATGATCGTCAGCCGACGTTGAGAGTGACGGCACCGCCCATGTCCCACGCCGAAACGCTGCGCGCCTTCATCGATCTGCTGCGCCGCGAACAGGCCGCGCTCAGCGAAGGCGACATCGAAGCGCTCGCCGCGCTGCTTCCCGAAAAGACCGCGCTCACCGAACGCCTGAATGGGATTTCCGCCGAAGAAGCCCATCAGCTTCGCGAGCTCGCCGCCGAAGCCCGCCATCTCAACGAAACCAATGGCAAGCTCATCGCGGTGCATCTGCAACGCAACCAGCAGGCGCTCAACATCCTGCTCGCCGCCGCCGACCATGCCGCTACCTACGGCCGCGACGGGCAGCAGCAGCCCATGAGCGGCGGGCGGATCCTCGGCAAGGCTTGAACCGTCAATCCGGAATCGCCACTTCCACCGGCGTATCCGGCGTGCGCGATTCCATCGTGATCGCGACGCGGCGGTTGCGCTGGCGCCCTTCGGGCGTGGCATTGTCCGCCACCGGGCGCTGGTCCGCGTAGCCCACGGCGGTGAGGCGGCGCGGATCGACGCCGTTCTCGATGAACAGCCGCACGACGCTCGCGGCGCGCGCGCCCGACAGTTCCCAGTTCGAGGGGAACAGCACCGAGTTGATCGGCACATTGTCGGTATGCCCCTCGACGGTGATAGGAAAGTCGGTGGTGGCGAGGATCTGGCCGACCGCGGTCAGCGCGCGCGCGGCCGCCGGCTGCAGACGCGCCTCGCCGGAATCGAACAGCACGCTGGCATTGATCTCGACCGTGATGCCGAGCGCCCCTTCGGTGATGCGCACCTGGCCTTGCGCGACCAGCGGCGCCAGCGCCTCGGTGATCTCCTTGGCCTTGTTGCGCAGCAGCTCGCGGTTCTTCTCGCGCTGCGGATCGGTCTTCAGATTGGTGACCTGCGGCTTCTTGAAGGGAATCGTCACCGGCATCGGCGCGCTCGGATTGACCTGCACCATCGCGCCGACACTGCTACCCGGAATGTTGCGGAAGGCCGCCGAGATCGAATCCGACAGCACGCGGTACTTGCCCTCATTCACCGAGGAAATGGCATACATGACGACGAAGAAGGCGAACAGCAACGTGATGAAATCGGCATAGGAGACGAGCCAGCGCTCGTGGTTTTCATGTTCTTCTTCCTTCTGCCGTCTGCCCATGGCGATCTTCTCCATCACACCAGATAGCCTTCCAGCCGTGACTCGATCACGCGCGGATTGTGACTATGGCCGCCGCTGCGCGGCTTAACGTTCGCTGCGCTCACGTGAGCCTCCGCCGCTATCCGCGTTCATACGACATAGCCCTCCAGCCTCGACTCGATCACGCGCGGATTGTCGCCGTTGGCGATCCCGACCAGGCCATCGACGAACATCTCGCGCAGGCTGACGAGGCGGGCAATGTTGGCAAGCAGTTTTTTCGCAATCGGCAGGAAGATCAGGTTCGCAGAGCCGACGCCATAGATCGTCGCAACGAAGGCCACCGCGATGCCGGCGCCGAGCTTGGAAGGATCGGTGAGGTTTTCCATCACGTGGATCAGGCCCATCACCGCGCCGAGGATGCCGATGGTCGGCGCATAGCCGCCGGCAGATTCCCAGATCTTGGCGGCGAGCTTCATCTGTGCTTCATGAGCGCCGATCTCGACTTCGAGCACCTCGCGCAGGTTCTCCGGCTCGACACCATCGACGAGATGCTGCAAGCCTTTTTGCATGAAGGGATCGGGTACGAGTGCGATCTGCGCTTCCAGCGCCAGTAGGCCCTCCTTGCGGGCGATGTGGCTCCAGGTGACGATCTGATCGATCAATGGCTTCGGATCGGTAGGCGGCGGCACGAAGATCCACTTGCCCATTCGCAGGCCGGTGACGAAGACCTGCCAGGGGCTTTGCAGCATCACCGCGCCGACCGTGCCGCCGATGACGATGAGAAAGGCCGTCGGCTGCAGCAGCGAGCCGATGTGCCCGCCTTCGAGCACCTGGCCGAGGAGGATGGCGGTCAAACCGAGCGCCAGGCCGGCGATGCTGATCTTATCCATGATGTCCTGCCGTTGCGCCTGAAGCACGCGGCTTGCGACCGCGTCGTTTGGCCGCGCCCGTCAGCGCCCCTTGCTCGCCGACCAGCGCGGCGCGCAGCCGCGCGACGGCCTGGGCATGCAGCTGGCAGACGCGTGATTCGGTGACGCCCATCACCGCGCCGATCTCGCGCAGGTTGAGATCCTGCTCGTAATAGAGCGCCATCATCAGCTTCTCGCGCTCCGGCAGCCGGTCGATCGCGGCGACCAGCGCCGCGCGGGTGTCGCTTTCCTCGAGCAGCGCGAGCGGATCGGGCGCGGTTTCCGCATCGTGGTGTTCGAGGAAATCCTCGTTTTCTGCGGCCAGGTCTTCGAGATAGAGGATCTGGTGGCCGCGCGCTTCCTGCAGCAGATGCTGATAGTCTGGAAGCGACATGCCCAGCGCGGCAGCCAGCTCGCTCTCGCTGGGGGGACGACCCTTTTCGTGCTCGAGCTTCTGCAGCACCGATTCGACGCGGCGCATTTCCTTGCGCACCGTGCGCGGCAGCCAGTCGTTCTCGCGCAGGCCGTCGAGCATCGCGCCACGGATGCGCTGCAGCGCGTAAGTCTCGAACTGGGCGCCCATGCCATCCTCGAAACGCCCGAGCGCGTCGAGCAGGCCGAGCATGCCGTTTTGCACCAGGTCATCGATGTCCACGCTGGCCGGCAGCTTCGCCAGCAAATGCCAGGCAATGCGCTTGACGAGCGGCACGTACTGATTGATCAGCCGCTCCTTTTCGAGCGTGCCCCGTGGTGTATACAAGGGAGTCGTCATGAAAACTATCCGCTATATCACCGGCTCCTGACGCCTGCCCCACCACGAGCGGACCGTGGGGATGCGGAGTGCGCCGACTCTCTTGTCTCCGCCATGCCGAGGTATTCGAGGCGCACGCCGAGATACTCGCGCGCGACGCGCTGCAGGTTGTCGAACACGTTGCGCGCCTCCTCTGCCGAGCGCGCGCGGCTGATGCTCACCTTGAAGTGATGACAGTTGCGTTCGAACGCGATGCGCTTGATGCGCGCATAGGCGTCGATCACGTCGGTCTCGCGCGCGGCGACGGTCAGCTCGATCGGCTGGCCGCCGAACAGGCGGCGCAGGCCTTCGGCCTGATCGCCGGGCGCAGGGGCGGGCAGCGGCTCAGACAAGGGCCGCTCCCGGGGCCGCGGCACGGCTTTCGGCCTGCGTCGGCATGATCAGGCCGAGCTCATCGTTGCGCAGCCGATGCACCGAGCCCGGCGCCGGTAGCTTGAAGGCGCGATGCAGCAGATAGGTGCGGTTCGGCAGGTGCAGGTCCTCCGGCACGCGCTGGCCGTTGGCGATGTAGGTGAGCAGCAGGCCGTGGCGCACCACCGCGTCGAGTGCGGGAGCGAGCGCCGCCGTCTCGTCCACCTTCGAGAGGATGCAGCCGGCGATGTCCTCGCCGGCATAGCTCTTGATCACGTCGTCGAGCGTGTCGCCGCGGCTGGTGGCGTTGAGCAGCAGCAGGCGCTTGACGTCGCCGGCGCGCATCAGCATCGCCGCCTGCTCGGCGACCATGCGGTCGCGCTGGCTCATGCCGACGGTATCGATGAGCACCATGTGCTTGCCGGAGAGCTCGGCGAGCATGCGGCGCAGATCCTCGCTGTCGCGCACCACATGCACCGGCACGCCGAGGATGCGGCCATAAATGCGCAGCTGTTCGTGGGCGCCGATCCGGTAGCCATCGGTGGTCAGGAGCGCCAGTTTGTCGGCACCGTAGCGCACCACGCAGCGCGCGGCGAGCTTGGCGGTCGTCGTCGTCTTGCCGACGCCGGTCGGACCGACCAGCGCGAACACGCCGCCCTGGTCGATCAGGTCGTTGTCCGATGACAGCGTGCGCATACGCCGATTGACCGCGGCGCTGAGCCATTTGCGCCCTTCCTGCACGTCCAGGCTCTCGGGCAGCTCCTCGACCAGGCGGCGCGCCAGCTGGCCGGAAAACCCGGCTTCGAGCATTTCGCCCAGCAGTTGCGCGCGCGCCGGGGCATGGCGCGTCAGATCGCCCCAGGCGAAACCGGCGAGCTGGCGTTCGAGCAGCGACTTGATCGCGCGCATCTCGTCCATCAGCTGCTGCACCTGCGCGTCATTGACGGGGGGAGGCGGGGCGCTGCTGGCGGCGGCGTTGGCCTGGGCCAGCGCGGCGGCCACCTGCGCCTCGCCCGGAATCGTCCCAGGCGTGCTCTGGCGCGGCGGCAAGGGCCGCAACTTCGGCTTCTCCGCCGGCGCCGGCGCGGGTGCTTCCTGCCGCGGCGGCCGCCAGGGCTGCCAGGCATGCACGGCCTGCGGCGCGCGCGCCTTGGCCGAGAGCGTGACCGCGTAATCCTCGCTCTCCTCTTCGTCGAAAGTCGGCGCTGGCGGCACGGCACTCGCCGCCGGGCGCGGCGGCGGCGCGGCTTCCGCCACGGCTGGTTTGACCGCGGCTGCCGCCGGCGGCACGGTTTCCGCCTGCAGCGCCGCGAGGCTGTCGGCCGACATCGCCATGATCTCGACGCCGCCCGGCACCGACTTGTTCGAGATCACGATCGCCTCGGGCCCCAGCGCGGCCTTGACCTTGCGCAGCGCCTCGCGCGCGGTTTCTCCAAAGAAGCGTTTTACTGTCATGGGCGGTTTTCCTCGTTAGCTCTTGATGCCGACGACCGCGGTCACCTTGATCGTCTTCGTCTCCGGAATCTCGTTGTTGGCGAGCACCTTCAGCATCGGCCAGGCGCGCCGCAGGAAGCGCGCCAGCAGCCAGCGCAGATGGGCCGAGACCAGCAGCACCGGCGGCAGGCCCAGCATCTCCTGCTTCTGCGCTGCAGCCTGGGTCTCGCGCAGCAGCGCATCAGCCAGCCCCGGCTCGATGCCGGCGCCTTCCGCACCGCCGGCGAGCGCCTGGCCGAGCAGGCGCTCCAGCCCCGGTTCGAGCGCGATCACCGACAGCTCGCCGGCATTGCCGAAGATCTGCTGCACGATCGCGCGGCCGAGCGCGACGCGCACCTGTGCGGTCAGCTCGACCGGGTCCTGGGTGCGCGCGGCCTGCGCCGCGAGCACTTCGATGATGGTGCGCATGTCGCGGATATTGACGCCTTCCTCGAGCAGGTTCTGCAGCACGCGCTGCACCGTCGCCAGCGGCAGCAGCTTGGGCACCAGGTCTTCGACCAGCTTGGGCGCGTCCTTGGCGATGTGATCGAGCAGCGCCTGGGTTTCCTGGCGGCCGAGCAGCTCGGCGGCATGGGACATGATCAGGTGGTTGAGATGGGTGGCGACGACCGTACCGGCATCGACCACCGTATAGCCCATCAGATGCGCCTGATCGCGCAGGCCCGCTTCGATCCAGATCGCCGGCAGGCCGAAGGCGGGATCCTGCGTCGGCGTGCCGGGGAGCGTGCCGCTGACCTGGCCTGGATTGATGGCTAGATACATGCCCGGATACGCCTCGCCGGCGCCGATCTCGACGCCCTTGAGCGTAATGCGGTAGGCGTTCGGCTTGAGCTCCAGGTTGTCGCGGATATGCACTGGCGCTGGCAGGAAGCCGACCTCCTGGGCGAACTTCTTGCGCAGGCCGCGGATGCGTTTCAGGAGCTCGCCGTTCTGGGCGCGATCGACCAGCGGGATCAGCCGGTAGCCGACTTCGAGGCCGAGCACGTCGACCGGCGCGACGTCGTCCCAGCTCGCTTCCACGGCTTCCTCGCCCGCCGGCGCCACGACCGGCGCAGCCGCGGCCGCGGCAGCGCTCTCGCGCAGCCGCTTGTGCCTGTACCAGGCCAGCGTGGCCAGCAGGCTGGAAAGCAGCAGGAAGACGAAATTCGGCATGCCCGGGATCATGCCGAGCACGCCGAGGATGCCGGCGGCGAGCGCCATCACCATCGGCTTGCCGAACAGCTGGCCCATGAACGAGGTGGTGAGGTCTTTCTCGTCATTGACGCGCGAGACCACCAGGCCGGCGGCGACCGAGATGATCAGCGCCGGAATCTGCGCGACGAGGCCGTCGCCGATGGTCAGCAGCGTATAGGTCTTGGCCGCCTGACCGGCCGCCATGTCGTGCTGGATCATGCCGACGATCAGGCCGCCGATGATGTTGATCAGGAGGATCAGGATGCCGGCGATCGCGTCGCCGCGCACGAACTTCGAGGCGCCGTCCATCGAGCCGTAGAAATCGGCCTCCTGGGCGATCTCCTTGCGGCGCCGGCGCGCCTCGTCCTCGCCGATCAGCCCGGCATTCAGGTCCGCATCGATCGCCATCTGCTTGCCGGGCATCGCATCGAGCGTGAAGCGCGCCGACACTTCGGCGATGCGCCCGGCACCCTTGGTGATGACGACGAAGTTGATCACCGTCAGGATGATGAACACGATGATGCCGATCGCATAATTGCCGCCGACCAGGAAGTGACCGAAGGACTCGATCACCTTGCCGGCGGCATCCGCGCCGGTATGGCCGTGCAGCAGGATGATGCGCGTCGAGGCGACGTTGAGGCTCAGACGCAGCAGCGTGGTGACCAGCAGCACGGTCGGAAACACCGAGAAATCGAGAGGCTTCAGGGTGTAGAGCGCGACCAGCATCACCATCACCGACAAGGCGATGTTGAAGGTGAAGAACACGTCGAGCAGGAAGGGCGGCAGCGGCAGCACCATCATCGACAGAATCAGGATGATGAGCGCCGGCGCCGCGAGCGCCTTGAGATTGTCCGGCCGCGCCAGGCTCTGCCAGCTCAGGACCTGGGTGGCCATTATTCAGCCGCTCCCGGATCGAGCCCCTCGGGCACGGCGACCGCCACCGGCGGCGACGGCGGCAGCAGGCCGCTCGCCGCGCCCTGCGCGAGGAAGGCATTCAGCTGATAGACGTAGGCCATCACCTCGGCCACCGCGGTGTAGAGCGCCGCCGGGATCGCCGCGCCGATCTCGACATGCCGGTGCAGCGCGCGCGCCAGCGGCGGCAGCTCGATCACCGGCACCCGATGCTGATCGGCCAGCTCGCGGATCTTCTGGGCGACGAGGTTCATGCCCTTGGCCACCACGACCGGCGCCCCCATCTGCGCGCTGTCGTATTTGAGCGCGACCGCGAAATGGGTCGGGTTGGTGACCACCACGTCGGCCTTCGGCACCTCGGCCATCATGCGCCGGCGCGCGATCTCGCGCTGCTGGCTCCTGATGCGCGCCTTCAACTGCGGATCGCCTTCCAGTTCCTTGAGCTCCTGCCTGAGCTCTTCCTTGGTCATGCGCAGACCGGCGTAATAGCGCCAGAGCTGGAAAGGCACGTCGATCAGCGCGATCACCGCGAGCCCCGCGACGAAGCCGATGAAGGCATACAGGATCATGCGCCCGAACGCGGGCAGCGCGCTCTCGATCGGCTGGCCGAGCAGCGCGAACAGGTTGTCCTGTTCGTGTGCCACCACCCACCAGACGATGCCGCCGAGCAGCAAGGCTTTCAGCACGCCCTTGACCATCTCGGCGAGGCTGTGCCAGGAAAACATCCGCCCCAGGCCCTTGAGTGGATCGAGCCGCTCGGGCCGGAAGGAAAGCGCCTTGGGCGAGAAAACCCAGCCGCCGGTGAGCAGCATCGGCGCGAGCAGCGCCGCCGCCAGCGTGGCGAGGAAGAGTGGCGCGACGGTCGTGAGCGCCTCCGTGCCCATCGCCAGCAGGCTCTGGCCGAGCGCGTGATCATCGAAGGCGGCGCGGCGATCGAGCGCGAGCCCCATGCGCATCACCTCCTCGCCGCGGCGTACGAACCAGCCGGAAAGCGCCCACAAGCCGCCCGCCCCCGCCGCCATGACGAGGAACGCGGTCAGCTCGCGCGATTGCGGCACCTGGCCTTCCTCGCGCGCCTTTTCCAGCCGTCGCGATGAGGGTGGTTCGGTCTTTTCGAGATCGCTTTCTTCAGCCATGCCGGCAATTATTGCCGGCAGGTGCGCCAGGGAACCCGGGAATAGACGGGAATACTGCGGTTATTCTTCGCCGGTGCCGTCCCGCCAGCGCCGAGTTTCTTATCGATTAGCCCGCAGCGTCCGCCTCGACGCCCTCGTATATCGTCGCGGCATCGAGCGTGACACCGACGCTGGCGAATTCGACGGCCGCCCCGCCGAGGAATTCGAACAGCTCCCAGCGCCCCGCCGCATTGCGGCGAAACACCTCGACGTGCCGCGTATCGAGGTCGATCAGCGCATACTCTTCGAGCGCATCGATCATCCGATAGGCGGCGAACTTCGCGCCGCGATCGAAGGCCGCCGTCGATTCGGAGAGCACCTCGACGATCAGCTTTGGATGCGCAAGCCACATCGGGGTCGCCCGATCGCGCGCATCACAGCTCACCATCACGTCCGGGTAGAACACCGCATCGGCGAGATCGACGCGCAGCTTCATGTCGGCGACGAAAGCGCGGCAGGGCGAGCCGCGCAAGGCGGACTTCAGCGCGGCGCCGACATTGAGCGCGACGGTCGCATGCGCCTGGCGCACGCCGACCATCGCGAACACCTCCCCGCGCCAGAAGAAATGGCGCTCGGGTTGCCGGGCCTCCCAGTCGAGGAAGGCTTCCAGCGAGAGTTTTTCCTGCGGCAGGGCCATCCCATTTCCCCAATCGCTTCGTCCGTCAAATTATGCACCGGCGGGGTGCCGTCCCGCCAGCGCCGATTTTTTTACCGGACCAGCGTCGCCTCGACCCGGCGTTCGACGTAAGCCAGGCTGCCGACGGCGCCGCCCGTGCTGGCGGTCGATGTCACCGCGAACACCTTCAGGGCCGCGCCTTCATCGGTGAAACCGCTGGCTGAGCACGTCACGCTGACATTGAAAGCGTCGAACGTCAGGCTGGCCGGGCTGGCCGGACAGGCATCATTGGCCGTCACGAACGCCGCCGCCCACTCGGTGCCCGCTCTGGCCGCGGCGAGCGCGCGCGAACCCTGGATGTCCTGCGCGCCGGTGACCTGCTGGAGCGACGAAAAGTGCATGATCGCGGCGCCGAGCGCGGCCAGCGCGACGATCAGGAACAGCGCCGAGACGATCGCGAAGCCACGAGAATGAGGATTACGGCGCATTGTCGACATGCACCTCGTGATGGAGACCGACACGCTCGCCCTCCTCCATGATTTCGAGATAGAGCTCGAGCAAACCATTGGTGCCGGCCACGGCCGGTGCATAGTTCAGGTTGCAGGCGGAGACGTGGTGAGCCAAGAGGCGCGCGGTGCCCCCGACGGGCGGGAAGGTCGCGCCGCTGGCGATCGGATAGTTCTCGAAGCGCCACAGCGTTCCCGTGCCATTGCCGCCGCTTGCGCCGACATTCGCGCAGACATAGGCCACCGGCCCGGAGACGACGAAAAAAGTGCGTGAAGGGGAGCCAGTGGCGGGGCGGAAGGCGGTATTACCGAAGCTAAAGGTATCGCTCGTGCCGGCGTCGGTCGAGCCGGTGATCGTGGCCGAGTTGTTGCCGCAATACGCGGAAGGATAGGTCGCGGAGCACGTTCCGCTGTCGTTGTTGTGCAGGTTGTAGATGATGAGACGCTGGCCGGCCAGCTCGCCGTTGGCGCTGATCACGCTGCCCAGGCTGGTCAGCGTCGTGCAGCCGCCGGCGAAGCAGCCGGCGGCATCGGCCGCATCCTCGCTGTAGCGCCCACCGGTGGTGGTGAGCAGCAGTTCGATGCCGCAGCTCGTCGTGGTCGAGGCGACACAGGCGCTATTGGGCCGCAGGCTGTTGGGCAGGGCCGCCTGCACGTCGCGGGCGATGCGCCGCAGCGCCGTGTCGGCGACATCGGTCATCCAGGCACGCCGCACCGAATCGACATAGCCCTGCACCGGTGCGCGGATGAACACGGCGACCATCGCGGCGACGATGCCGGTGATCGTGATCACCGTGATCATCTCGATCAGCGTGAAGCCGCGCGCGCGCATCGTCAGTAGGCCCCCCGCCAGCCGGAGAGCGCGACCGATTCGGACCCGCCCGTCACCGTCACCGTGATCCTGCGGCCATTGACGCCACTCCAGGCCGCATCCGGTGCCACGGCGACGCTGGCCGTGTAACCGGCAAGCTGCGGAATCGCGGTGCCGTCGAGCGCGCGGATGCCGGTCATCGTGAAGCCGTCGTAATCGGCGAGCGCATGGGTCGCCGTGCGGTTGGCCGTCGTTACCGCGACGCACGAGCTGTCCGGGCAGGTGTAATGCACGGCGAGGATTTCTTCGAGCAAGGATTCGGCCACCGCCATCGCCTGCTTGCGCACCAGCGGATCGGCCGAGCCACGGGTGGCCTGCACGAACACCGCCAGCACGCCGGCCACCGCCGCGCCGATGATGACGATGGCAATGATCAGCTCGATCAGCGTGAGGCCGCGCTGGCGTTCAACGCCGCATCGCCGGCCTCGGGCCAGCCAGCATCGATCGAACAACGGAAGCCGCGGCCGGCATGTAAGGCGTTCCATGTCAATAGACGACATAGCCCGTCTCCGCTACCACGGTGATCATGGCGGCAATGCCGTCGATGGCGATGGTCTGGCTGGCGTCCGGCCGGCCTTCGGCATCGAAGCTGAAATCGACCGGCACCGGGTTGAACGTGACGTTGCCAGGCGCCCTCACCGTGTAGGGCGTCCCGCCCGCCGGGCCGGTGAGCGGCGTGTCGCAGGCGCCGGCTCCTGCGGTCGAGCGGATCGTCAGTGTCACGGAATTCGCGCCAAAGGCCACGCATACCGTGCGCCGCTGGGCGATCGCCGCCTTCTGCGCGTAGCGCAGCGCGGCGGCCGTCTGATCGAGGAAGGCGCGCGCGTCGAAATCGCGCCGGTCGAACATGCGCGGCAGGGCGACGACGGCGAGGATGCCGAGGAGGATCAGGGTGACGACCAGCTCGATCAGGGTGAAGCCCCAGGCGTGCCGTGCCGTCCCGGCGCCGCTCACGGGCGCTACGCCCCCGCCTAAGGCGGATCCCCCTCCGCTGTTCGCGGCTTCAGCGCCGACTTTCATCAGTAGCGCTCGCGCCGGTAGATCACCGGCGCCCGGCCTTGGAAAATACCGAAGGTGGCGCGCGCCGCCGGGTTGTCGTTGTAATTGCCATCGGCATCCCAGCTGCCTTGCAGCCAGGGCAGGCTGGTTCCGTTGCGGCAGCCCGTCATCGGATTGTCGCCATCGGCGCCGATGTTGGCGCAGACCTCGACGCTGCCTTTCTGGTTGGGCGCGGCAAACGTCAGTTGTCCCGTGCCGCCGCTGATCGCTCCACCCGTCGGCGAAGGCAGGGTCACTGGCGTCTTCACGAACACCAACGCAGCGGAAGCATCGGTGCAGGAATCGAGGGTATTGGTCGCCCAGGCGCTGCCGGTCCAATACTGGGTCTGGATCGGCATCGTCAGGGCGAGAAGCTCCGAGCCATGCGCGTTGGAGAGAACCAGCCGGCCGGAACGCAGCGGCGTCGTGCCCTCGCTGCCGGTGGCCGAGCTCGCCTCGCCGTCGCTTGCGCGCACTTTGAGCGTCGCCGGTGCCGTCTGCTTGCTGCCGAAGGTGAATCTCACGCTCGGCGGCGCGGTCTTGCTGGCCACCCCCGCCGTGAAATCCGCCGCCGCGAGACTGGCCGGGTTTAACGTCCCGGCCGCGCCATTGGCATCGGCGAGCGTCACCGTCCTGGCGAAGCTGCCCGCGTAGTTCTGCGTCGTCCCGCCGCCCGTGTTCTTTGCCGTCACCGTGAGCGGAAACGGTTGTCCGGAGTAGGTGAAGCCGCCGCAGGCATTCGCCACCACCGTGTCGAAATGGTCCGGGATGAAGCGGCCAAAGAAATCGCTTGCTGCGGTATTGCCGATCTTGCAGCCATATTTCCCACTCACCAGCGTATTGGAAAAGTCGTTGGTGCAGTCGTTCGGCTGATCGACCGCGGTGAAGCCGGTATCGAACACGCCGCCCGGATCGAAGCGGAAATAGCCGACCTCGCCATAGGCGAAGGCCGTGCCGGTCGCGCTGCCGCTAACGGCGGTGGCGGCGGGAAAATTGCCTGCCAACCCGCCCGTGGCCACTGCCCCGGCATGGGCAGCCAGTTTCGTGACATCGATCTGCGGCGTGCCATCGTAGCCGGGTGTCGCCGTGGCGGTGAGGGAGAAACTGCCACCGGCCTTCACCGTTGGCGTCGCCGTCGCGGAGGCGCCGCTTGCATCGGCGTTGGCGTTGGACGACGAGACGGCGAAGGAGGGGGGACGAATGGCGAAGGCATCGCTCGAACAGCCGACCACGGCCGGTGTCTGGCTGGCATCGGTGACACGGCAGCGCACGGCCCGGTAGGCCGGATTGACCGTGAAGCTCACGCTCTTGCGTCCCTGTTCGGTCGGCTGGCTGGCGCGCGTGAAAGTCAGCGGCGAGGTGACCGGCGGGCTCAAGGGCGGCCGGCTCACGCAGGCGCCGCCCGCCGCGCCATCGATCAGCTCGACCGTCACCGTCTTGTCGGCATCGGCCGCGTAGCTCGTCACCCGATTGCCATTGGCATCGACGGCGACGACATCGAAGGAGAACGCCACGCCCGCGAGCTTGGTGTAGAGCGGATTGCGTGCCGTCGGGCTGGCCGTCAGGTTCTGGTAGGCAAGCCCCGATTCCAGGCATTCGAAGCTGCTCACGCAGGGCGCGAAGGTCAGATTGGCATCGCAGACCGAGCCATAGGTGTAATCGGCCGCCGTGCAGGTCGAGGCCGCGCCCGTATGCTCGGTGATGCCCCCGGAGTTGATGTCGATGTTGAGGGTTTCGGCATAGGGATCGGCGAGCGCCAGCACGATGCGGCTTTCGTTGGCGAAGGTGTAGGTCGCCGTGCCGGGCGCGATGTTATTGACCGGATTGATCGTGCTCACCGCCGACCAGCTGCCATGCCCCGTGCTGGTCGAGATCGTCATCGTCGTGCCGGCGAGGCTGAAGAGTGCATGGTTGACGTCGTGCGCCTCGATCGTCACCTGCGCGGGGCCGCAGCTCGCCGTGCCATTGTGGATGATGCGAAAGTGGTCGAGCGCCGTGCAGACCGGCCGTGTCAGCGCCATGTCGGCCTGGAATTGCGGGCCGCTGACATCGATCGGATAGACGTAGAACTCGTCGATCGCGCCGTTGGCGCCATTGGGCGTGCCGTTGCTCGGTGTCACGCCCGAAGTCCGGTTGTCGCCGATGTAGAGAGTAGCGAGCGCAGGCAGCGCGCCGTTGGTCGTGCCGCGCGCATAGGTGACCAGATTGCCGTTGATGAAGATCTGCAGCAGCGTCAGGTTCGTGCCGGGACGGACGTTCCAGGTCACGCCGATGTGCTGCCAGGTGTTGGCGGCGAAGCTCTGATTCCCGGTTTCGGCGGTGACCACGGTCCCGGCGCTGTCGGCGACGGCGAAGCGCAATGCGCCGTTGCTACGCTTCATCAGGAAGAACGGCCGGTTCGCTACCGCCGTGGCATCGAACAGCATCGTGTCCGCGGTATTCCAGTTGTTGTTCGAGCGGTACCAGAACGAAACCGAACCGCTTCGTCCCGGCACGAGCGGCGTGGCCACCGCATCGATGGTGGCATTGGAAGTGTTGTTGGTGAAGCTGCCGCCGCGGCAGAGCTTGCCGTTCGCGATATTGGCGGCGTTGCCGACGCGCTGGCCGTGCTGTGAATTGCCTGACGTGTCCTTGACCTCGCCGGCCACCCCGGACCAGAAGCTCTCGTCGAAGCGGTATTCGGCGTCCTTGGTCACCAATTGATTGGCCGGATACCAGAGGATCGAGGTGCCGTTTACGGTATCGATGAACTGCTGGTTGTACGAATACTGCGTATAGTCGGTGGTCGACAGCTGCACGCCGACGGTTGCGTTGGCGCCATTGCTCGATCCCGAGGTGTAGCGGTATTCGAAATTGCCATTGACGCCTGCCGCGCTCTCGTAGAGGACGACCTGGAAGTTGTAGCGGGCGGTCCGGTTGTAGAGTTTGACGTTGACCCAGGAAATCACGAAGCGCCGGTTGGGCGCCGTGCCGAGCAGCTCGTAGCGCACCGACGCGCCCGTGGTGTTGTTCGCGGTGCCGGCGACGATGTCGATCCAGTAGGGCAGCATCAGATTGACCGGCACGGCATTCGGGCAGCCGGTCGGGCCGGTCGGCCCGGGAGAGGTGATCGGCAACGCCTGCGGCGTGTAGTCGCGATGGAAGCCGGAAACGTCGTTGCCGAAGGCGAGAATGCCGTTCGAGTAGATGCGCACGCCGGCATAGGCCGTGCCGCCGAAGGTGAACTGAAAGCTGGCGGGAAAGCTCACATCCGCCCAGTCATCGTCGCCGTCGGGATAGTTAGTGCACGCCGGTGCCGCGCCGCTCGTGTGCCAGGTAACGGTCGCCGCGCTGGCCGAGGGGGTGTCATAGGAAAATGCCTGGTTGCGGTAGGCGTAGGTCGCCGCCTGGGCGATGCCAAGCGCGCACAACGACGACGCGACGACCAGCCAGCGCAGGGCCATGCGCGCAACAGCGACGAAACTCGGCGCTGGCGGAACGGCACCGCTGGCCATCACACGTTACGCTGCCGCCGCCTGCTCCGCCGGCAGGAAGACGGAACGCGGCACGCCGCGCTGTTCGCCGAGATCGGCCAAGAGTTCCTTCATGTCGAGGATCAGCACGATCTGCCCGTTGGAGAGCGTGGTGACGCCGGCGACCCCCTTCGGCCGGAAGCCTTCGAGCGACTTGATCACCGCGTCCTCGCGGCCCATGAAGCCGTCGATGGCGAGGATGAACGTGTGCTCGGCCGTCTGCATCAGCACGCCGTAGGCGGGCACCCGTTCCTGCGCCCAGCCGAGCAGATGTGCGATCGGGTAGATCGGCATCACCTCGCCGCGCACTACCATCGTCGCGCGACCGCCGACCTCCTGCACTTCGTCGGCGCGGACCGGCAGGATCTCGCGCACCATGGAGAGCGGCACGGCAAAGGGCTGCTCGCCCAGCTGCACGAGCAGCACCGGCAGGATCGCCAGCGTCAGCGGCAGCGAGATGATGAAGGTGGTGCCCTTGCCCGGCTCGGAGCGGATGTCGATGCTGCCGTTCAGTTTCTGGATGTTGGTCTTCACCACGTCCATGCCGACGCCGCGGCCGGAGACGTCGGAGGCGACATCCTTGGTCGAGAAGCCGGGCAGGAAGACGAGCGCGAGGCTCTGGCGCTCGTCCATCGTGTTGGCTTCCTCGTCGGTGATGAGGCCTTTTTCGAGCGCCTTGGCGCGCAGTTTCTCCGGGTTCATGCCCTTGCCGTCGTCGGCGACGATCAGCACGATGTGATCGCCTTCCTGACGCGCTTCGAGGCGCACTTCCGATTTTTCCGGCTTGCCGGCGGCGCGCCGCTCGGCGGGGCTTTCCACGCCGTGGTCGACGGCGTTGCGGATCAGATGGATGATCGGATCGGAGAGATCCTCGATCATCGTCTTGTCGATCTCGGTCTCCTCGCCGACCAGCACCAGCTCGACGTCCTTGCCGAGATTGCGAGCCAGGTCGCGGGCGATGCGCGGATATTTCTGGAACAGCCGGCCGATCGGCTGCATGCGCGTCTTCATCACCGCGTTCTGCAGATCCGAGACGAGCAGGTCGAGCTGGCTCACCGCCTGGTCGAGGGCATGCAGCGTGTCGGTGTCGGTGCGGCCGTTGATGATGTCGCTGCGCAACGCGTTGAGGCGGTTCTTGGTCAGGCCGATCTCGCCGGAAAGGTTGAGCACCTGGTCGAGGCGGGCGGTATCGACACGGATCGTCGTATCGCGCGCTTTCTCGTCGGCGCGGCGACCCGTCGGCGCGGCCATCGCGCCGGGCTTGTCGCTCGCACGCCGGCCAATCGCGTGCTGGATGATCTGCTCGGGTGTCTGGGGTGTCGCGTCGGGCACGGTAGCAGCGGGCGCGGAGATCGGCCCGGAAGTCGGCGCTGACGGGACGGCACTCCCTGCGGCCGCCGCGCCGGCGACGGCACCGAAGAGCTTGTCCCAGTCAGGGCCGGCGGCAGGCACCGCGCTCGCCGTCGCAGGAACCGGAGCTGGCGCCTTGACGAGCTCGCCGGCCAAGGCCGCCTTCAGGTCGGCCAGCAGGCCGGCGTCGGCCGGCGCCGGCTGCACGCCGCTCTCGAGCTGCGCGAACATCTCGCGCACCGCCGCCGTGGCGGCGAGGATGACGTCCATGATCTCCTTGCTGATCGTCATCTCGCCGTTCCTGAGCTTGTCGAACAGATTCTCGGTCAGGTGGCACAGCGTCACCAGCTCGGTGGCGTTCAGGAAGCCGGCGCCGCCCTTGATGGTGTGGAAGCCGCGGAAGATGTCGTTGAGCAGGCCGACATCCTGCGGATTCTTCTCCAGCTCGACGAGCTTGTTGTCGACGCCGGAGAGCAGATCGGTCGCTTCGACCAGGAAATCCTGCAACAGGTCTTCCATGCCGGCAAAATCGCTCATCGCTTTTCTCCTCGGGCGATTTCAGTGCAGGCTAACGTGAGCGCAGCGAACGTTATGCCGTAACTAAAATCACTCATGGCTTTCCTTTCCTAGAAACCCAGGCTTTCGAGCAGGTCATCGACCTGGGCCTGGCTGGTCACCACGTCGCTGCGCCCTTCGGCCGCGATGACCGGACCGTTCATCAGGCCTTCCGGCGCGACGGCGCGTTTTTCCGCCGGCATCGTCTCGATCAGGAGCTGCAGGAGCTGGGCCTCGACGCTTTGCACGATCTCCACGACCTTCTTGATCACCTGGCCGGTGAGGTCCTGGAAATCCTGCGCCAGCATGATCTCGCCCAGCTGGGCATTGACGAGCGCGAGCCGCTCCGGCGCGGCTGCGAAGAAGCTGCGCGTGTCGGCGGCCAATTGCTTGAACTCCTCGACCGAGAGCTGGTTGGCGAACATCTTTTCCCAGCGCGCAGCGAGCGCCTTGCTCGCGGCGGCAAGCTCGTCCTGCACCGGCTTGGCGATGTCGCAGGCGTTGAGCACCTTCGAGGCGGCCTGCTCGGTCATCTGCGCGATGTAGTGCAGGCGCCCCTGCGCGTCGGGAATCTGCCGGGCGGTCTCTTCCAGCGCCTTGTCGAGGCCGAGCTCGCGCAGCGAGTCGTGCAGCCTGCGGGCGAGATGGCCGATGCGATTGAAGACGGCTTCGTCGTCCGCCGCGGCGACGCTCGGCCCGGCTTCGGGGGCAGGCGTCGCCCCCACGAACAGCCCGGC
>JACAEF010000138.1 GCA_013388985.1 Rhodocyclaceae bacterium | reverse complement strand
TCCGAGGCGAATACCGGCGTGGTCTCCTGTTGGAGCGCCCAGGAAAACACCTCTTCGAGCGACTTGAGGCCCTCGGGCTTGGTGGCAATGTAGGTGTGGAAATAGATGTCGATCGGCTTCAGGCGGCGCGGCATCTCGGTGAACTGGAAAGTCTCGATGACGCGTCGATAGCCGGAGTAGGGTCCGGTCCAATTGTTGGTGTAGACGTTTTCGTTCTGGTTCGGCGCGAACACCTGGAAGTCCTCGCCCCGTGCGATGCCCAGCCCCTCGACGCGCGTCAGAGTGGGTTGCGAAAGCGTTGCCGTGGTATCGCCGCCGTTCATGTTCAGCACCCCCAGTTCGCGCGTGATGGCGAGCACGTCGCTGCCGGGAATGCAGTCCCCCGTCCACAGGAACATCGCCACCCGCTTGCCGGGCGGGGCCAGGCGCGATTCGATGTAGCGGATCGAGCCCTCGATTTCCCGTCGCGCATCGAACTGGTAGCCGGGAATGTTCAGCGTGTAACCACCGAAACCGCTTTTCTGCGCGGTCGTGGCTTTGCGCCAGACGAAGGGATGGGAATGGCTGTGCGAGGCGATTTCGACATGGGGCGCGGCGAAGATGTCGCGGGCGATGGCTTCCAGCGCCGGCGAATCCTGCGGATACAGGCCGGTGGGAGAGAGCTCGCCCTCGATGATCGAGAGCGTCATCGGGATGCGGAAACGGCGCACGATGCGGTCACGGATCACCGCGCCGGCATAGGGCGCGCCCTTCATCTCCGCGCGGCTGGGGAAGCCGTCGCCGTCCATATGCACCATCAGCATGCGCCGTCCCGTTTCCGTCGTGACGTCGGGTACCGGCATGTCGGGCAGGCGCAGGGCCGCCTTGAAGAAGGCGAAGGGATCGAGCACCCAGCGTAGATCGCCTTCGCCGGGCAGGGTGACGATCACATACGGATCGACGGCGAAGCCGCCCCAGGGCATGACGGCGATGGCCACCTGGCGGCGGCTTCCCTGGCCCAGCACGAGCTGAGGCTCGCCCCGATCGATCTCGATCGCCTGGAATTCGCGCGGATGCGGTTTGGGCTGGCGTTCGAAGCCGACCAGCGATGTCGCCGTCTCGATGCGCACGGGCGCGGTGCTGGGTGATGATTCGCGCCGCAGGAGCCCCAAGTGGCCCGCCAAGGGCGTGTCGAGGAGAAAGTCGGTCTCGCCCAGCAGGGCGATCGGAATGCCGGCTTCGTATTGTTTTTCCAGCCAGGCGATCAGCGCCTGCCTGGGCGCCGTCTTGAGCGGCTCGTTGAGCCATACGACGATGCCGGCGATCTGGCCGGCAAGCGGCCGGCTGGGCAGATGATCCGGATCGGCGGTTTC
>JACAEF010000092.1 GCA_013388985.1 Rhodocyclaceae bacterium | reverse complement strand
TCTGGTATCTCTTCGCGACCGTGATGACGAAGCGGAGGTTCGACCGGATGAGCTTCTCGAACGCGAGCTGGTCCTTCTTCTTTATTTTTCTGGCGAGCTTCTTTTCTTCTTTGTGGTCGATGAGTGGGTAGGATTCGATTTCTCTGAGGTAGATGTCAAGCACTTCGTCCTTAAACTCGGCATCCCTGGGCCTGGCTTTCTTCATGAGCCTATTCGCCCTCCTTTGAGAAAGGGGACCACCTCACCGGTGGGAAGTGTGTTTGCCACTCCTATTTGGCTCTCTTGACCCTCCTTTCTAGCCGGCTCTCCATGAGCTCCATCGCCTTGTCCAGTGTCACGTTTCTCGCGATGGCGATCTCGGAGGCGAGCAAGTTGAAGACCTTGTCGAAAATGCGCCTCTCGGTCATCGAAAGCTTTCCGTCCCTGAAACCCTTGAACAGCTCCCGGAGCACCCTCGCACTGGCCTCGGAGGAGCCCTCCTTGAGCTGTCCCTCTATCCTCAAGACTCTCAGTCGATGTTTCCTCGGCAAGCCGCGCCGCGGCCCGCCGAGGATATTGAGCATCCGGGTGGCCATTCTTTTGGACATAGGCCTTCTCAGCCCTGAGAGCCCGATATTCTCGATAGGTATGAATATTTTTGTTTTTTTGAACAGGGTGTCTATCTCGAGGCACTTGATCTTCTCGCCATCCACTTCTTTCACCTGATGGCTTATCACGAAGCCGGCACCGTATTGCGGATGCATGACCTTATCGTTGAGTCCGAATGGGCACTCCATAACTCACCTCACCTCTTCCCTTCCTAAGGTTGGACGCCTCCAAACAATGCGCAAGACAGCATATTCAAAGACGAATCCAAGAGATGCGAGAATCCGGGCTGGAGCATTACGGGATGAATACTCTCGGGCACCCTTCCCGTAGGGAAAGAGATTGCTTCCTCGAAAGGGCTCCAGTGGAACGGCGTGATTTCGTGTTCTGCGATATTGCTCGCTCCACAACGGGCATGAGATCGAGTGTCTTCGAAGCCTGGATGTCTCTCTATCGTCACGCTCTCCAGTGAGGGAATGCGCCTGAGGATCGATGACCCCTGAATATCTATATTATATTACGATTTTAAGACAATGTCAATTCTATAATCATTTGACGCAAAAAACGTTGCAAAATTAAACACTTCGAGAACAAATTTTGCTGGATAAATTACGTTTATATTCGTTGGCATATTGTATTATACCATTTTTGCCATACGAAGTTCCGGCTTTCGCGGACATTTTTGGGTCGGGACACGCGCTTTCTTCGCGGAGGCCTTTCGTCTTTACCAGGCAGGGCACTCAGTGCTTCTCTTCGAGAGCACTCTTGAGGATTTCGAGCACAAGCTCGTCATAGCTCATGCCGCAGGCTCTTGCCTCGGCGGGCAGATCGGAGAGCTCGGTCATACCGGGAATGGAGTTCGCTTCGAGGACATAGACAACGCCATCTTGGCTCACCTGCATGTCTATCCTCGAGAATCCCGCGAGCCCCAGGACGACATGGGCGCTCACAGCGAATCTCTGGGCATCGTTGTAGGTCTGCATCTCGAGCTCTGCAGGACACACGAAGCGGGTCATGCCCTTCGTGTATTTCGCTTCGTAATCGTAGAATTCCTTCGCCGGAATGAGTTCGAGAACGGGCAGAGGCCTGGCCACCCTTCCGGTTCCCAGCACGCCGACGGTGATGCATTTGCCGGGGATATACCGCTCGAGGAAAAGACCTTGATATTTGCCGCGATTTCCCGAATACTCCCGAAAAAACTCGTCTCTATCGTGGAGGATCGAGACGCCGAGACTCGACCCCTCGTTCACAGGCTTGAGCACCATGGGAAAAGCAAGGACGGCCTCGGCCTCCGAGAGCGCCCTGTCGCCATCCCAGGTCCGCTCCAGAACGAGGAACTCCGGTGTCGGGATGCCTCCGGCGATGAAGAGGCGTTTCGACATGACCTTGTTCATGGATACGGCGCTGCCCGTCACTCCAGACCCGGTATAAGGAATTCCGAGCTGCTCGAGGACTCCTTGGATCGTCCCGTCCTCTCCCCCCCTGCCATGGAGCATGATGAAAGCGATATCGAAGCTGGCGCTCCGGAGAACGTCCAGCGCGTCCTCCTTCAAGTCGAGGAGAATCGTATCGAAGCCCTGCCTGAGAAGGGATTCGTACACCATCTTCCCCGAGCGAAGCGAAACCTCTCTCTCCCCGGAGGTGCCCCCCATGAGGACCGCGATCTTCTTCCCGTCGAACAATCGTTTCCCGTCCACTTCCCCTCACACGTAGTAGTTCGGAGCCTCTCTCGTGATGTCCACGTCGTGCGGATGGCTTTCCCTCAGGCCATGCGTCGTCTGCTGGATGAACCGAGCCTTCTTCCGGAGCTCCTCGAGATCCCGTGCGCCGCAATATCCCATCCCCGCCCTGAGCCCGCCTACCATCTGGAAGATCGTGACGGATACGGGCCCCTTGTAATGCACTTTTCCCTCGATCCCTTCGGGAACGAGCTTCTCGGCAGGCGCCTCGCTGTCCTGGAAGTACCTGTCCCTGCTCCTCCCCTCCCTCATGGCGCTCACCGATCCCATGGCCCGGTAGACTTTGAAACTCCTCCCCTCGTAGAGGATCTTCTCGCCGGGGCTCTCCTCG
>JACAEF010000124.1 GCA_013388985.1 Rhodocyclaceae bacterium | reverse complement strand
TATGCACACCCAGAATTTTTAGAAAGGATGACTCACGTTCTCGATTCCAATCCCGACGTCGGTATCGCCTTCTGCCGTTCGATCATGGTCGACGAATCATCAGTGGCGGTTGGCTCTACCAGGCCGTTGAAAAACCCCGTCCCAGCGGGCGAGGGGATAGAATTTGATCATAGCCAACCCTGACACGCTGATTCCGATGCGAGGCAAGACGATTCATCAAGGCGCGATGTTCTCCTACGTGAGCCTGGAAGACCGCATCCCCAAGAACCATCCCCTGCGCCAGCTGCGCCTTCTGGTCGATGCGGTGCTGGCGAGCATGGACAAGGAATTCGAGGCGGCCTATGCCCAGACCGGGCGACCGTCGGTGCCGCCGGAGCGGCTCCTGAAGGCCATGCTGCTGCAAATCCTGTTCACCATCCGCTCCGAGCGCCTCTTGGTCGAGAGCATCGACTACAACCTCTTGTATCGCTGGTTCGTGGGGCTGGCCATCGATGACCCGGTCTGGGACCACTCCACCTTCAGCGCCAACCGGGAGCGTCTGTTCAACGAAGGACTGGCCCGGGTGTTCTTCGAGCGGGTCAAGGGCTTGGCCGACTGGCGGCGGCTGACTTCCAGTGAGCACTTCAGCGTCGACGGCACGTTGATTGATGCCTGGGCATCGCACAAGAGCTTCCGGCCCAAGGACGGTGATGGCCCGAGGCCGCCGGGGCGCAATCCCGAAGTGGATTTCAAGGGCCGCTCCCGCGCCAATGACACGCACGTCTCGACCACGGACCCGGAGGCCCGCCTGTTCAAGAAGGCCGAAGGCACGGCCTCCCGGCTGTGTCACATGAGCCATGTGCTGATGGAGAACCGCAACGGCCTGGTGGTGGATGTGGCCACCACGCTTGCCACAGGCAAGGCTGAGCGGCAGGCGGCCTTGAAGCTTCTGGCGCGTCACGCCCGGCGCGGCGCCACGGTTGGGGCAGACAAAGGCTATGACACCGCCGACTTCGTCGCGGGCTGTCGCCGACTGGGCGTCACGCCGCACGTCGCGCGAAAGAAGACTGGCTCGGCAATTGATGGCCGGACGACGCGGCATGCGGGCTATCAAACCTCCCTCAAGGTGCGCAAACGGATCGAGGAGGCCTTCGGCTGGTTGAAGACGGTAGCGGGCTTGCGCAAGACGCGTCTGATCGGCCAGGCGAAGTTGGCGGGCCAGGCGCTGCTGTGCTTTGCTGCGTACAACCTGGTTCGCATCGGCAGCCTGTCCGGCTGGTGGGATGCGCAGCATGTGTAGGGCGAAATCCGCCCGGATTCCGCCCAAAGGCGGAAAAACGGCTGGAAAACCGGCCAAATTGGCTCTCAACCGGGGCTGAACAGGGTCGTATTGAGGCGATGACACCGAAAAACGACCATTCAGGAATGGGTTGGGGAGGTTGAACATAGGTTTTTCAACGGCCTGCTACAGATGAATGGTTGGCGGAATTGGGATCGGAACGCTGGTCAAAGGACTTCATTGCGCAGGGTAAAACAGAATGCGGTCCATTTCTATTCCGCAAGTGCATGATTCCCAATGTAAGCTCCGCACTCATCCGTAAAAAAACTCTCATCGCGGCAGGCTATGCGCATGAAAGGATGCGAT
>JACAEF010000035.1 GCA_013388985.1 Rhodocyclaceae bacterium | reverse complement strand
CATGGTCGGCGCCGGCAAGGCGGAAGGCGCGATGGATGCCGGCAACATGTTGAAGCCCGCGCTGGCGCGTGGGGAACTCCACTGCATCGGCGCCACCACGCTCGACGAATACCGCAAGTACATCGAAAAGGATGCCGCGCTCGAACGCCGCTTCCAGAAGGTGCTGGTCGAGGAGCCCTCCGTCGAGGCGACGATCGCGATCCTGCGCGGCCTGCAGGAGAAATACGAGCTGCACCACGGTGTCGAGATCACCGACCCGGCGATCGTCGCCGCGGCGGAGCTCTCCCACCGCTACATCACCGACCGCTTCCTGCCGGACAAGGCGATCGACCTGATCGACGAGGCGGCGGCGCGCATCAAGATGGAGATCGACTCGAAGCCCGAGGCGATGGACAAGCTCGACCGTCGGCTCATCCAGCTCAAGATCGAGCGCGAGGCGGTGAAGAAGGAGAAGGACGAAGCCAGCCAGAAGCGGCTCGCGCTGATCGAAGACGAGATCAAGAAGCTCGAGAAAGAGTATTCCGACCTCGAAGAGATCTGGAAGGCCGAGAAGGCCCAGGTGCAGGGCGCTGCACACATCAAGGAAGAGATCGACAAATTGCGCGTGCAGATGGCCGAGCTGCAGCGCAAAGGCCAGTATGACAAGCTCGCCGAGCTGCAATACGGCAAGCTGCCGCAGCTCGAAGCGCAATTGAAAGCGGCCGAGAATTTGAATGCCGGCGGGACGACGCCGGCAGGAGTCGGCGCTGGCGGGACGGCACCCCGGAAGCTCTTGCGCACCCAGGTGGGCGCCGAGGAGATCGCCGAGGTCGTCTCACGCGCGACCGGCATTCCGGTCGCCAAGATGATGCAGGGCGAGCGCGACAAGCTCCTGCACATGGAAGAGAAGCTGCACCAGCGCGTCGTCGGCCAGGACGAGGCCGTGCGTCTGGTGTCCGACGCGATCCGCCGCTCGCGCGCGGGGCTTTCCGAGGAGAGCCGGCCGTATGGCTCCTTCCTGTTCCTCGGCCCCACCGGCGTGGGCAAGACCGAGCTGTGCAAGGCGCTGGCCGAGTTCCTGTTCGACAGCGAGGATCACCTGATCCGCATCGACATGAGCGAATTCATGGAGAAGCACTCGGTCGCGCGTCTCATTGGCGCGCCGCCCGGCTATGTCGGCTATGAGGAGGGCGGTTATCTCACCGAGCAGGTGCGCAGGAAGCCTTACAGCGTGATCCTGTTCGACGAGGTCGAGAAGGCGCATCCGGACGTGTTCAATGTGCTCTTGCAGGTGCTCGACGACGGCCGCATGACCGATGGCCAGGGCCGCACCGTGGATTTCAAGAACACGGTGATCGTGATGACCTCGAACCTGGGCAGCCAGATGATCCAGCAGATGGCCGACTCGGATTACCAGCTGATCAAGATGGCGGTGATGGGCGAGGTGAAGACGCATTTCCGTCCCGAGTTCGTCAACCGCATCGACGAGATCGTCGTCTTCCATCCGCTCGATGCGAAGCACATCGCCGGCATCGCCAAGATCCAGCTCGGCTATCTGGAAAAACGTCTGGCGCGTCTCGAGATGAGCCTCGAAGTCACCGACGCGGCGCTCTCCGAACTCGCCAAGGCCGGCTTCGATCCGGTGTTCGGCGCGCGGCCCCTGAAGCGCGCGATCCAGGAGCGCATCGAGAACCCGCTCGCCAAGCTGATCCTCGAAGGCAAGTTCGCCGCCAAGGATCGCATCCGCGTCGATGCGCAGAACGGGCAGCTGACGTTCGGCAAAGCCTGATCACTGCAGCAGGGTATGCCGTGGGCAGGTGACGAGATGGTCATCGACCATCCCCGTCGCCTGCATCAGCGCATAGACGATCGTCGGGCCGACGAAGCGGAAGCCGCGCCGGATCAGTTCTTTCGACAGTGCTTCGGCCACCGGCGTGAACACTGGCACTTCGTCGGGCGTGCGCCAGTGGTTGATGCGCGGCCGGCCATCGACGAATTTCCACAGCAGTTCGTCGAGGCTGCTGCCGGCCTCGTGGAGCGCCAGCGTCGCGCGCGCGTTGCCGATCGCCGCGAGAATCTTCAGCCGGTTCCTGACGATGCCGGGATCCATGAGGAGCCGCGCGATGTCGCGCTCATCGTAGCGGGCGATCCTTTCCGCGTCGAAACCGGCGAAGGCTTGGCGGAAGTTTTCCCGTTTCTTGAGGATCGTCAGCCACGACAGCCCGGCCTGCATGCCTTCGAGGATCAAAAACTCGAAGAGCCGGCGCTCGTCGTGGCAGGGCACGCCCCATTCGGTGTCGTGGTAGGCGACGTAGAGCGGATCATTGCCGCACCAGGGGCAGCGCTGCAGCGGGAGACTACCAGGTGCGCACCCGGCCGGTGTCGACATGCACGAACTGCTCGCGCGGGTAGTAGCCGACGCCGCCCTGCCTGAGGTCGATGGCCGCGGCGCGCAGATCGGCGAGCGGCACGCCGGGCAGGCGGATGTCGATCGCCTTGCCGTCCATGTGCAGGCTGTGGCGGGCGACGCCGCCGCCGCGCGTGGCCTTGAGCTGGGCGTTGGTTTCCGGACAGCGATAGCCGGAAATGACGTGGAAGGGATCGCTGCAGCCGAGTTCGAGTCGCAGGCGGAACAGGAGATCGAATAGTTGCGGGTCGATGGTGCCGACCTGGCCGGTGTAGTGGTCGCGCAGGAAGTGGTTCAGCGCGGTCAGCGCGCCCGGCAGATAGCGGTCATCGACGGCATACACGACGGAAAGCTGCTCGCCGGTGTGGGTGTGCCGGAACGCCAGGCTGCGGGCGTTGGGCAAGGAGGCCACGGCGCGGTGCGCGAACGGCAGCATCATCCCGCCCAGCATGAGGCGGGCGGAGGTGCGCAGGAAGCCGCGGCGGGGGTGCGGATTCATGGCCTCATTCTAACGTATCGAGCCCGTAGATGTCCGGGAAGAAGCGGACCGTTTCCGGCTCGTCGGCGACGGCGGTCAGGTAAGCGATGATCACCGGCACCGGCTCCGGCAGCTTGACGGTGCGCGTCTGGCCCGCCTGCATCGCTTCGCGGATGCGGTCTTCGTCCCAGAGCGGATCGTCGTTCAGAACGAAGCGTGCCAGCGCGACCGGCTCCTCGACGCGGATGCAACCGTGGCTGAAATCGCGCCGCGCCTTGGCGAACAGCCGCACGGCGGGCGTGTGGTGCATGTAGATGTTGTCGTGGTTCGGGAACACGAACTTGATGCCGCCCAAGGCGTTCTTCGGCCCGGGGCGCTGACGCAGATGCAGCCGGCCCTGCGACACCGCGGCGAGGTTTTCTTCCGTCAGCGTGGCGAGCGTGACGCCCGCGCCGTGGAACTCGAAGCCCTCGTCAGCGAAATAGCCGGGATCGCGACGCAGCCGCGGCACCAGCTCCTTGCGGGCGATCGACGGCGGCACGTTCCAGTAGGGGCTGAATTCGAGGGTGCGCATCTCCTCGACCATGAGTGGCGTGGGGGTCCGGTTGCGCGCGCTGCCGACGATGATCTTCATGCGCAGCCTTTCCTTTTCGCCTGCATAGGCGCGCAGGACGAATTCCGGCACATTGACGAGCAGATGGCGCGAGGCGAAGGGCAGTCGGCGCAGGCGTTCGAGGTTGAGTTCGATCTGCCGCAGCCGTGCTGCGGGCGGAACGTTCAGCGCCGCGAGGGTGTCCTTGCCGATCACGCCGTCGGCTTCCAGTCCGTGGCGGTGCTGGAAGCGCGTGACGGCGGCGACGAGCTCGCCTTCATAGCGGGCGGGAGGCGGCGCCTCGGGCGCCAGATCGCCCAGCGCGGCGAGCCGCCGGGCCAAGAGCGGCAGGCCGGCCCAGGGCTTGCCGGGTTCGAGCTTGCGCGCGCCCAGCGGGGGCAGGGGCTCGGCCCAGGCGGAGTGGACGGCCGCATCGACGGAGAGCCGGCGGTAGTGCGCCAGCGCCGCTTCGAGTCCGGCCTGCAGCGGATGCGCCCAGACCAGGCCGTGCATCAGCAGGCCGACAAGCCAGGCCAGGCAAAGTCGGCGCTGGCGGGACGGCATCAGTTGAGGGTCAGCACGCCGCGCTTGAGCCCCGGATCCTCCGGATGGGGCGAAAGGACGAAGCCCAGGCTGGTGACGAACTGGATCATACGGCGGTTTTCGGCGAGGAAATCGCCGTTCATGTACTTGATGCCGCGCGAACGCGCGGTGTCGATGATCACGCCCATCAGCCGCCGCGCCAGCCCCTTGCCCTGCCAGGCGTCGGCGACGACGATCGCGAATTCGCAGGATTCGCCGTCCGGGTTCATCGCATAGCGCGCGACGCCGATTTCCGTTTCCTTGCCGTCGATCTGGGTGAGCGCGACGAAGGCCATCTCGCGGTCGTAATCGATCTGGGTGAGGCGCACGAGCTGCACGGGCGAGAGCTCCTTGAGCGTGTTCATGAAGCGGTAATACTTGGTCTCCGGCGACAGGTTGCGCACGAATTCCTGCTCCATTTCCGCATCTTCCGGGCGGATCGGCCGGATCGTCACCAGCTGGCCGTCCGGCGTCTGGTATTCCGTGATCAGGTGCGACGGATAGGGATGGATCGCCATGTGGTCGTAGCGACCCGCGGTGAGTGGCAGGTTTTCGATCGCGATGCGCGCATCGACCGCCACCGCGCCGTATTCGTCGACGATCAGCGGGTTGATGTCCATCTCGCTGATCCACGGCAGCTCGCAAACCATCTCGGAGACCCGTAGCAGCACGGCTTCGAGCGCTTCCATGTTCACGGGCGGCATGTTGCGGTAGGCGCCCAGGCGGGCGGCGATGCGCGTCGAGGCGAGCATGTCGTCGACGAGGAACTTGTTGAGCGGCGGCAGGGCGACGGCGCGCTGCGCGCACAACGCATCGTTCTTCACGTCGCTGTCCGTGGTGCCGAACAGGATGGTCGGGCCGAAGATCTGGTCGCGCGTCATGCCGACGACGAGTTCCCTGCCGTGGACTTTCTGGATCATCGGTTCGATCGCGATGCCGTGGATGATCGCGTCGGGACGGTGTTTCTTCACTTCCTCGATGATCTCGGAGTAGGCATCGCGCACCGCGGCGAGGCTGTTGAGGTTCAGGCGCACGCCGCCCGAATCGCTCTTGCTGGCGATCTGCGGCGAATCGACCTTCATCACCACCGGCAGGCCGATTTCCTCGGCCAGCACCATCGCCTCGGAAGGCGAGCGGGCGACGACGGTCTGCGCGATCGGGATGCGGAAGGCGGCCAGGAGCGCCTTCGATTCCATTTCGTTGAGCACCTTGCGCCCTTCGGAGAGTGCGGTCTCGATCACCAGCCGCGCCGATTCGAGCCGTGGTGCGACATGGTCGGCGATCGAGGCCGGCGCCTGCATCAGGAGCTGCTGGTTGCGGTAGTAGCTGGAGATGTAGGAGAACAGCTCGACCGCCGGCTCAGGGGTGTGGAAGGTGGGGATGCCGGCGCCGCGCAGCAGCAGGCGCGCCTCATAGACCTGCTCGCCGCCCATCCAGCAGGTGACCACCGGCTTGTCGGATCTTTTCGAGGCTTCGATCACCGCGCGCGCCGACTGGGTCGGGTCGGTCATCGCCTGCGGAGTGAGGATCACCAGCAGGCCATCGATGCCGTCGTCCGCAAGGCAGATGTCGATCGCGGCGGCGTAGCGTTCCGGCGTGGCATCGCCGACCAGGTCGATCGGATTGCCCTTCGACCAGGTGGGCGGCAGCACGGCGTCGAGCTTCTCGCGTGTCGCGGCGCTGATGTCGGCGAGCGGGATGCCGATGTCGGCCGCATGATCGGCGGCCATCACGCCCGGTCCGCCGCCGTTGGTGACGATCATCAGCCGGTTGCCGCGCGGCCGGAAATGCGAGAACAGCGCCTGCGCCGCCGCATACATCTGACCGACCTTGCCGAGCCGCACCACGCCGGCGCGGCGCACCGCGGCATCGAAGACATCATCGGCGCCGACCAGCGCGCCGGTATGCGACAGCGCCGCCTGGCGGCCCGCCGGGTGGCGTCCGACCTTGATCAATAGCACCGGCTTCGCGCGGGCGGCGGCGCGCAGCGCGCTCATGAAGCGACGCGCGTTCTTGATGCCTTCGATGTAGAGGAAGATGCTCTCGGTGCGCGGATCGGCGACCATGTAGTCGAGCACCTCGCCGAAATCGATGTCGCTTTCGGCGCCGAGCGAGACGACGTTCGAGAACCCCACCTTGTTGGGCAGTGCCCAGTCGAGGATCGCGGTGCACAGCGCGCCCGACTGCGAGATCAGCCCGATCGTGCCGGGATGCGCGCTGCCGTTGGCGAAGGTGGCGTTGAGATTGCTGGCCGGACGGATGATGCCGAGGCAGTTGGGGCCCAAGAGGCGCACCCGATGGCGGTGGGCGGAATCGAGCGTCGCGCGCAGCAGGCTCGCGCCGCGCGCGCCCATCTCGACGAAGCCGCCGGAAATGACGATCGCGTGCCGGGTACCGGCACGGCCGCAGGCTTCGACGATGGCCGGCACGGTCTCGGCCTTGGTGCAGATCACCGCGAGATCGAGGCGCTGCGGAATGCTCTCGACCGAATCGTAGGCCTTTTGGCCATAGACGGTCTCGTGGCGCGGATTGACGAAGTAGAGCTTGCCGGTGTAGCCGCCATCGATGATGTTGCGGACCACGGTGGAGCCGACCGATCCCGGGGTTTCGGAAGCGCCGACGATGGCGATGGACTTGGGCTCGAAGAGCGGGGTGAGATAATGTTTTTCGTCGTTCATTTGGGGTGATGACTTTTGGTCAGTCCCTCGAAATTTGCAATGTTGTTGCAGCGCAGCAGAATACCACCAACCCGGAATCCCGATGCAAGAAAAACACGCCATTCGCCCCGGCCAATCGACCGAACTGTTGAAAGAACTCCACATCCTGACGCGCGATGGGCAGCTCAATCAGGACAGCCGACGCAAGCTCAAGCAGGTCTATCACCTGATCGGCTTCATCGAGCCGCTGATCGAGGAAACCTCCGCCAGCCAGCCGGAAGTGAATCTGGTCGATTTCGGCGCCGGCAAATCCTACCTGGGTTTTCTGCTCTACGACTCGTTTTTCAAGGAGGGCCGGCTCGCCGCCACCGTGCATGGCATCGAAACGCGGGCCGAGCTGGTCGAGAAATCACGCGCGCTGGCCGCGCGGCTGGGCTTTGCCGGCATGCGCTTCCATGCGCTGGAAGCCGCGCAGGCGCCTGCCTGTCCCGACCTGCCGGCGCGAATCGACATCGTCACCGCGCTGCACGCCTGCGATACCGCGACCGACGATGCGATCCGCTTCGCGCTCGCGCGGCGGGCGCGGTTCGTCGTGCTGGTGCCCTGCTGCCAGGCCGAAGTCGCCGCGCTGTTGCGAAAGCACAAGAGCCGGGCGCTTGCCAATCCGCTCGCGGAACTGTGGCGCCACCCACTGCACACGCGCGAATTCGGCAGCCTCGTCACCAACGTGCTGCGTTGCCTGCAGCTCGAAGCACATGGCTACCAGGTGAGCGTGACCGAACTGGTCGGTTGGGAGCATTCGCTGAAAAACGAGCTGATCATCGCCCGCCGCACCGGGCAGAGAGCGCACCACCGCGGCGCGCGGCTCAAGGAAATCCTCGCCTTCCTGGGGCTGGAGGCGGAGCTTTCCGGACGGTTTTTCTTGCCCTGAGGACTAGCTGAGCATATTATTACGCTTGTAATAACATCCGGAGACGCCCATGCACTTCACGCTGAAACTGACCCAGATCGGCAATTCGGTCGGTGTCATCCTGCCCAAGGAGGCACTGGCGGCCTTGCAGGTGGGCAAGGGCGACTCGATTTTCCTCACCGAGTCGCCGGACGGCTACCGCATCACGAGCTACGATCCCGAATTCGCCCAGCAGATGTCCGTCGCCGAGGACATCATGAAGCGCCGCCGCAACGTCTTGCGCGAACTGGCGAAGTGAGTTTCGTCTGGATCGAGGAGGCGGTGGTCTGGGCGGTGCATGAAGCCCAGCTGGCCGAACATGGCGGCTCGGCGGGCGTGCGCGATGCCGGACTCCTGCGCTCCGCGCTGGCGCGGCCGCAACATCTCGCCGCCTATGGCGAGCCGGACATCGCCGCTTGCGCCGCGGCTTACGGTTATGGCATTGCGCGCAACCCCCCGTTCATCGACGGCAACAAGCGCACCGCCTTCGTTTGCGCTGAGCTGTTCATCGAGTTGAACGGCGCCCGCCTGATCGCCGACGACGCCGACTGCGTGCGTACCATGCTCGCGCTGGCCGCCGGCGAGCTCGAAGAGGCCCAATTCGCGGCCTGGATCAGGGCGCACAGCGCTGCGCGCGAGTGAGCCTGGCGGCCTTGGCTAGCGGCAGGGCGGTGTTCCCTACATCACGTTGGCCAGATAGGCGCCCAGCCGCATGTCGGTGGTGAGAATGTGCTCGGTGAGCCAGCGTTCGAGGATTTCGATGTGCCGCTCCGTCATCTCGCCGCCGCCCTGCAACAGCTCCTGCTGCAGCTCCTTGACGGTCTCGATCAGCTCGCGGTGCTCGGCCTTGTGCGCTTCCATGTCCTTGTACTGGTATTTGAGCATCAGCCGCTCCTCGTGGCTGAAGTGCCAGACGGTGCAGTTGATCAGCTCATCGAGGACCGCAGCCAGATATTCCGGCGCTTCCCGCTCTTTGACGGCGTGGTTGAGGGTGTTGAAAATATCGACCAGCTTGCGGTGATCCTCATCCACTTCCTCGACGCCGATGCTCAGGGTCTTGCTCCAGACGATGTCTTTCATGATGCCGCTCCCAATGAAGTTCGCGATGCCTTTTTTATGAGCATAGCAGCGATGGGAACACAAGACGAGACGTGCCGATGGCGCGCATGACGCTCGACCGGCTGCTGCAATCGCAGGGCTTCGGCTCGCGCAAGACCTGCCGCGCGCTGATCGAGGCCGGCGCGGTGAAAATCGGTGGGGAAATCGTCGAGGACTGGCGCATCGAAATCGAGGTCGAGGGGCTGGCGTTCGAGGTCGATGGCCAGCCGTGGACATACCGGCAGCATGTCTATCTGGCGCTCAACAAGCCGGCGGGCGTGGAGTGCTCGCGGCGGCCCACACACCATCGCGGGGTGCTGGCGCTGCTGCCCGACAACTTCACGCTGCGCAATGTCCAGCCGGTCGGCCGGCTCGATCACGACACGACGGGTCTTCTGCTCCTCTCCGACGACGGCGCCTTCATCCATGCGCTGACGCATCCGAAGCGCCACGTGCCGAAAACCTATCTCGCCACCACCGCCGAACCAGTCGCCGACACCCTGATCGAACGCCTGCAAAGCGGCGTGCAGCTCGCCGACGAGCCGGCGCCGCTCAAGGCCATCGCTCGCCGGCGGGACGAGCGGCAGGTCGAAATCGTGCTCAAGCAGGGCAAGTATCATCAGGTCAAACGCATGCTCGCCGCCGCCGGCAATCACTGCGTCGCGCTGCATCGCACGGCGATCGGCGGGCTGACGCTGGGATCACTTGGTCTGGCCGAAGGCGAGTGGTGTTACCTCGATGCCGAGAGACTGAAAGAACTGCATGCTCACGACTGAAACCAAACCCTCCTCCTGGATCGTCCGCTTCGCGCCGCTGATTCCCGCCGGCGGCGAGGTGCTCGATCTCGCCTGCGGCTATGGCCGCCATGCGCGGCTCTTGGCCGGCCTGGGCTACGCCGTCGAGGCGGTGGACCGCGATGCGGAGGCCTTGGCGAGCCTGGCGGGCGTTCCGAACGTGACGCCGCGCCAGGCCGATCTGGAGAATGGGCCGTGGCCGTATTACAGCCGCGTGTTCGACGGCATCGTGGTGAGCCGCTATCTGTGGCGGCCGCTGTTTCCGTCGCTCTTCAACTGCCTGGCCGAGGGTGGCATCCTGATCTACGAGACATTCATGGAAGGCCAGCAGCTCTACGGCAAGCCGGAAAATCCCGCGCATCTCTTGCGGCCGGGCGAGCTGCTGGAGCTGGTCGGCAAGCGCTTCACGGTGATCGCCTTCGAGCAGGGCGAGGTGCTGGGCGCGGATGGCGCCCCGCAGGTGATCCAGCGCATCTGCGTGCGCCGCGGCCGGCCGGTCAGGCTGCCAGAATGCGTTCCGCCAGCCGCTTGATCGCGTCGGGCGACAGTTCGTCGGTGACGAAGGCCGGCGCGTCGGCATAGCGGTAGTTCTTTTCCTGCGAGCGCTCGTAGAGCGGGTCGTAGTGCTTCTCCAGCAGGTCTTCGACCAGGGCGCGGAATTCGCCGGCATCGATCAGGGCCTGCCAGCGCGCGAGCGTCTCGTGGCTCTGCAGGCCGCGTAAGTGTTGCAGCTGCGCGGCGAGCCACTCGGGCCGCTCCAAAAAGTAGGCGTAGTCGGAGAGCAGAAAGTCGGCTCTGGCGGCACGGCAGGCTTCGATCTTCAGGCAGGGCGCAGCGCGCATCGCCTCGATCAGCGCGTCCGGCACTTGCAGCCGGCCGATGCGCCGGCTTTCCGCTTCGACGAACACGGGCCGCGCCGGGTCGAGCCTTTCCAGCGCCTGCAATAGCCGCGTCTCGAACATCTTCTGCGAGGGCTGCGGTGCGTCGGGGAGGACGCCCAGCACCGAGCCCTTGTGCGCGGCGAGCTCTTCCAGATGCAGCACCTGCGCGCCCAGGCCCGCCAGCGCTTCGAGCAGGCGGCTCTTCGCGCTGCCGGTGGGGCCGGCGACGACGCGGAAGGCAAACCGCGGCGGCAGCTCGGCCAGCCGGGCGAGGACGTGTCGGCGCCAGCCCTTGTAGCCGCCTTCGAGCCGGTGCGCGTCCCAACCGATCTCGCGCAGGATGTGCGTGAAGGCGCCCGAACGCTGGCCGCCGCGCCAGCAATAGACGAGCGGCCGCCAGGATTTCGGCTTGTCGAGGAAGTGCGCCTCGATCAGCGCGGCGATGTTGCGGGCGACGAGCACGGCGCCCAGCTTCTTCGCCTCGAAGACTGATACCTGCTTGTAGAGCGTGCCGACGCGCGCGCGTTCCTCGTTCGAGAGCACCGGGCAGCTGATCGCGCCGGGGATGTGGTCGTCGGCGTATTCGGCGGGCGAGCGGGCGTCGAGAATGGCGTCGAATTCGCCAAGTTGTGCTACCGTGGCGACCCCTTTTTGCATTGCTGATTCGAAATGACAGTCAAGTTGACCCAATTCTCCCACGGCGGCGGCTGCGGCTGCAAAATCGCGCCGGCCGTGCTCTCGCGCCTCCTGGCCGAATCGCCGCTGAAGACCGTTCCAGCCGATCTGCTGGTCGGCGTCGAGACCGCCGACGATGCGGCGGTCTATCGCATAAACGACACGCAGGCGGTGGTGGCGACGACCGATTTCTTCACGCCGATCGTCGACGATCCCTTCGATTTCGGCCGCATCGCTGCGACCAACGCGCTCTCCGACGTCTATGCGATGGGCGGCAAGCCCATCTTCGCGCTGGCGCTGGTCGGCATGCCGCTCGACAAGCTGCCCGAGGACACGATCCGCCAGATCCTCGCCGGCGGCGAGTCGATCTGCGCCGAGGCCGGCATCCCGATCGCCGGCGGCCATTCGATCGACGTCGTGGAGCCGATCTACGGCCTCGTGGGCATCGGCCTCGTGCATCCCGCCCATGTCAAGAAAAATGCCGGCGCGCAAGACGGCGACGCGTTGATCCTCGGCAAGCCCTTGGGGATCGGCATCCTCTCCGCCGCGCTGAAAAAAGGCGAGCTGTCGGACGAAGGCTACGCGGAGATGATCCGCTGGACGACGAAGCTCAACGTCACCGGCGCGCGGCTGGCGGAAATGCCCGGCGTGCATGCGGTCACCGACGTGACGGGCTTCGGGCTGGCTGGCCATCTGCTGGAGATTTGCCGCGCTTCGCGGCTTAGCGCGACGGTCGAGTTCTCGAAGCTGCCCTTGATCGACGAGGCGGTACGGCATGTGCGGGCAGGCACCTTCACCGGCGCCTCGGGGCGCAACTGGGCGAGCTATGGCAGTGCCGTCTCGCCAGCGCCGACTTTCGAAGTTTGGCAGCAGAAGATCGTCACCGACCCGCAGACCAGCGGCGGCCTGCTGGTCGCCTGCGCGCCGGAATCGGTCGAAGAAGTGCTCGCCGCCTTCCGCGCCGACGGTTTCGACCGGGCGTCGGTGGTCGGTGCGTTTGTCGCTGGAGAACCGCTCGTTACCGTGATTTGAGGAGCGGCAAGAGCGCCGGCCAGACGTGGTCGAGGATTTTGGCTTGCGCGGCGGCGCTCGGATGCAGCCGGTCGGCCTGAAAGGCGCCGTCGTCGAGCGCGATCGGTTCGAGCAGGAAGGGCAGGAAGGCGGTTTTTTCCTCCTTCGCCACCGCGGCGAACGCCGCGTCGAATTCGCGCGTGTAGCCCGGCCCGTAGTTGGGCGGCAGCCTCATGCCGACGAGCAGCACCTTCGCGCCAGCCGCCTTCGCCTGCCGCGCCATCGCCGCGAGGTTGGCGCGCATCTCGCCGACCGGCAGGCCGCGCAGGCCGTCGTTGGCGCCCAGCGCGAGGATCACGACGCGCGGCCGCTCCCGTTGCAGCACGGCCGGCAGTCGGCTTTTGCCCCCGGCGGTGGTCTCGCCGCTGATGCTGGCATTGAACACCAGCCAGGCCTGGCCTTCGCGGGCCAGCCGCGCCTGCAGCAGCGCCGGCCAGCTCTGCTCGCGGGCCATGCCGTAGCCGGCCGAGAGGCTGTCGCCGAAGACGAGGATTTTCTCCGCGGCATGCGCCTGAGCGATCAGCAGGCAGGCGAAGAATGCGAGAATCCTGGACATGGGCACGGTACTGGAAGTGGAAAACCTGGGCAAGGTGGTCGCCAGCGGCGAGTCTACCCTGACCATTCTGGAAGGCATCGGTTTCACGGTCGCCGCCGGTGAATCGGTGGCGATCCTCGGGCCCTCCGGCTCGGGGAAATCGACATTGCTCTCGCTCTTGGCGGGCCTCGATCTGCCGACGCGCGGCCGGGTGCGGCTGGCCGGGCAGGATCTCGCGGCGCTCGACGAAGACGCCCGCGCCGCGCTGCGCGGCCGGCTGCTCGGCTTCGTGTTCCAGTCGTTCCAGCTCCTGCCGGCGCTCACCGCGCTGGAAAACGTGATGCTGCCGCTCGAACTGCTCGGCCTGCCCAATCCCCGATCGAACGCCGAGGCGATGCTCGCCCGCGTGGGGCTGGCCGACCGGCTCAATCATTACCCGAAGCACCTGTCGGGCGGCGAGCAGCAGCGCGTCGCACTCGCGCGCGCCTTCGCCGTGCATCCGAAGCTGCTGCTGGCCGACGAGCCGACCGGCAACCTCGATGCCGCCACCGGCCGTCAGGTGATCGAGCTGATGTTCGCGATGAACGCGGAAGCCGGCACCACGCTGGTACTCGTCACCCACGACGAAGCCCTCGCGCAGCGCTGCGGGCGGCGGCTGCGGCTGATGGCCGGGCGGCTGGCGCCATGAAAAAGAGCAGAGGCGGATGAAAGAAACGCGCTGCTGCAGGCGATCGGCGCAGCGCTGCCGCGCCTGCTGATGCTGCCGCTCTCCGCCGCGACGCGCGCCCGGCTCGAAGCGCTGGCGGCGCGCCAGCCGAGCGAAATGGCGCGCTTCTGGCGGCTCTATCCGGCGGTCTGCGACCGGGCCTTGCTCAACACCGCCCGAGTGCAGGCGCAGTTGATCGCGACTGCATAGCGAAACGATGGCGGGCCTGGTGGCCGTCACCAGCGAGGCGGCTCATCCGCTAGCGCCAGCGACGATTTGGGATATGATGAAAACTCGAATGTTGTCGTCAGGTTCCCATCAAATGGAAGCGTTCGATCGCATCACGCTGAACCCGGAGGTCATGGGCGGCAAGCCCTGCATCCGTGGCATGCGCGTCACGGTGGGGGCGCTGGTCGGGCAGATCGGCGCCGGCCGCAGCATCGAGGCCCTTCTGGAGGACTATCCCTACCTCGAACGGGAGGACATCGCGCAGGCTCTGCGCTATGCGGCCTGGCGTGCCGAAGAACGTGAGGTGCCGTTGGCCGCGGCATGAAGCTGCTGATCGACATGAACCTTTCGCCCAGATGGGCGGGGTTTCTCACCGTGGCCGGATTCGAAGCCCATCACTGGTCCGCGGTAGGCGCCGCAACCGCGCCGGATCGCGTCATCATGCAGCATGCACGCGACAACGATTGTGTCGTATTGACCAGCGATCTGGATTTCGGCGCCATCCTTGCGGTAACGGGTGGTGAGAAACCCAGCGTGGTGCAGATTCGTTCGGACGATCTCGGCGTCGAGAGCATTGGTCAGCAGGTCGTCGCTGCGCTTCGCCAACTAACGGATGAATTGCAGTCCGGGGCCTTGGTGACGATCGAACCCCAGCGGACGCGTTTGCGTATCCTGCCGCTGCAAAAGACCGGCATCTGACATTCCGATGCCATTGGGCAACGAAATTCCGGGTCACTCCGCCTGGCGGAGGATTTCCCGTGCCGCCGCGACGCCGCTCCTGACCGCGCCTTCGAGCGTGGCGGGGTAGTCGCCGGCGACATAGTCGCCCGCCAGCCAGAGATTCGGCGTCGCGGTCGCGATGCCGGGGCGCGCCAGCCCGGGCGTGCAGGCGAAGGTGGCGCGCTTTTCCTCGATCACGCGGATCATTTTCGGCAGCACGATGCCCGGCAACAGCGGCGCGAGCTGGCGATGGATCGCCCAGCCGAGCTGGCGGTGATCGAGGGCCTGCCAGGGGCCTGCGCCGCTGATCACCACCGCCAGCAGGCCCGGCGGCCCAGTCAGTTGGCCGCGGTCGAAGACCCATTGGCCGTGGCCGTTGTCGAGGCCGAGCAGCGGGAACGCCAGGCGCACCGTTTCCGGATAGCGCAGATAGATCGTCGCGATCGGCTGCCAGGCGAATTCCGGCAGCGCGAGCCGCGGCGCCAGCGCGGGCAGATGCCAGGGCGCGACCGCCAGCACGCGATGATCGTAGTCCGCCAGCGTTTCGAGACGGTCGATGCGCGTCGAACGATGCACCCGGCCGCCGCGCGCCTCGACGAAGCGGGCCGCCGGCTCGGGAAACAGGCGGGAAAGGTCGGCCGTCGGCAGCAGTAGGTCGGAGGCGCCGCGCCCTTCGGCCAGCGTGTCGCGCAGCACGTTCAGGAACACCTGCGCGGAGGCCTCGCGGATCGGCGTGTTGAGCGCGGCGAGGCACAGCGGCCCCCAGAGGAAACGGCGCAGCAGCGGCGGCTGGTTAGCGATCAGCCGGCTGACCGCAATGTCGCGCGGCAGATGGAAGCCGGCCTTGCGAAGCGCCTTTAGGAAGCGCACGGCGGCTAGCTTCTCCTGCCAGCGCAGACCCTGCGCGGTGATGAGCGCCCAGGCGAGAGAGAGCGGGGCGGGCAGCGGCAGGGCGGGTGCGGCGAGGCGGAACTGGCGGGGGAATTCGAGGTGGAGAGGGAAGCGCTTGAGTGCCGTTCCATCAGCGCCGACTTTGCGGATGAGCCTCAGCGTTTCGCGGTAGGCGCCGACGAGCAGATGCGCGCCGTTGTCGACCGTCAGGCCGTCGAGCTCCACCGCCCGGGCGCGGCCGCCCAGCGTGCGCGACGCCTCGAAGACGTCGACCTCGACGCCGGCATCGGCGAGTTCCACCGCGCAGGCGAGCCCCGCCCAGCCGGCGCCGACCACGGCCACCTTGGCGGCTACGCGACGAGCCATGTCTTCAGCGCCAGCCACGCCTTGCGTGCCGGCGGCAGCAAGGTGCGGCGGTCGAGGACGAGGAAGCCATCCCGCTCGATCTCGTCGAGCAGGGTCTGGTAGATCGCCGCCATCACGAGCCCGGGGCGCTGCGCCTTGCGGTCGGCGGCCGGCAGCAGCGCGAAGGCCTGCGCGTAGTGTTCGCGCGCCCGCCACGCCTGGAAGGCCATCAGCGCCGCAAATTCCGGCGTATGCCGCGCGGCGAGGATGTCGCGCTCGGCGACGCCGAAACGTTCGAGCTCGTCTTGCGGCAGGTAGATGCGTCCGCGCCGCGCGTCCTCGCCGACGTCGCGGATGATGTTGGTCAGCTGGAAGGCGAGCCCGAGCGCATGGGCGTACTTCAGCGTGCGCCGGTCGCGGTAGCCGAAGATTTCCGCCGAGAGCAGGCCGACGACGCCGGCGGCGCGGTGGCAGTAAAGGCGGAGTTGGGCGAAATCCGGGTAACGCGCCTGATCGAGGTCCATCGCCATGCCGTCGATGATTTCGGCCAGCTGCTCGACCGGCAGGTCGAAACGTTCCCGGGCCCGGGCGAGCGCCTGCGTGACCGGGTGCTCGGGCCTGCCGTGCGCCTCTTCGAGCCTGCGAAGATCGTTGCGCCACCAGTCGAGCTTGGCGCGGGCGACGGCCGGCTCGTGACATTCGTCGACGACATCATCGACTTCGCGGCAGAAGGCATACAAGGCATTCAGCGCCTGGCGGCGGCGGGCGTCGAGCAGCCGGAAGCCCGCCGCGAAGCTCGACGCGCTGTTTTTGACCCGCTCGGCGCAGTAGTCGTCGGGGCTCATGCGAATACGGAGCGCAGGAAAAGGCGCGGCCAGTCGCTGGGGCGCAGCACCGGCCGGTGATGGAACACGTCGTAGCCGGCCGCTTCGATCCGGTCGAGGATGGCCAAACCGCCGGCGACGATGGCGCGGATTTCCATGCCGATGCGGCCGGAAAGGCTGCGGCCCAGCGCAGCGCCGCTCATCATCAGCGCGCGGGCGCGGTCGACCTGGAAGCGCATCAGGGCGCGAAACTCGGCGCTGGCGACACGGCACCTGAGAACCGATTCGGTGACGCCAAAAACGGCGAGGTCCTCCTGCGGCAGGTAGATGCGCCCGCGCGGCCCCTTGTCGAGATCGAGGCCGACGTCCTGCCAGTGGTTGATGAGCTGCAGCGCCGAGCAGACGGCATCGGCGCGGCGCAGGTTTTCGGTCGTGGCGGCGTCGAACAGATGCAGCAGTAGCCGGCCGACCGGGTTGGCCGAGCGGCGACAGTAGTCGAGCAGTTCGTCGAAACTGGCGTAACGATCCTGGACGACATCCTGGGCGAAGGCGTCGAGCAGGTCGTAGAACGGTTCCAGCGGCAAGCCGTGGGCCGTGATCTGCGCCTGCAGCTGCTGGAAGAGGGGCTCTTGGCTCGGCTCGCCGCAGGCGATGCGGTCGAGCCCGGCGCGAAAGCCCGCCAGCAGCCGCAGGCGTTCGGCGGCCGGCAGATCGCCCTCGTCGGCGATATCGTCGGCCGTGCGGGCGAAGGCGTAGATCGCCGTCACCGCCGGACGATAGCGGGCGGGAAGCAACAGGGAAGCAACGGGAAAATTCTCGTAGTGATCGACGGACATGGGCGAGCAGTATAGTGGGATAGAATGTTCGGCCGCGCGAGGGTGGCGGAATTGGTAGACGCACTGGATTTAGGTTCCAGCGCCGCAAGGCATAAGGGTTCGAGTCCCTTCCTTCGCACCAGGAAACACCTGCCTGACTCGCTGCGCGGGCGGTCTGCCAGATGTTTCTGCCCATCCTTTTGCGCCATTATTTTTGAACACGTCAAGGATTTTTCATGGAAACGACCCAGGACACCTCTGCCCAAACCGCTGCGCCGGCCGTCAATCCGCTGGAGCGCCGCCTCGACATGAGCGTTCCGCTCGGCGAGATCGAACGCGAAGTCGAGCAGCAGTTGAAGCGTATCGCCAAGACCGCCAAGATGGCCGGCTTCCGGCCGGGCAAGGTGCCGCTGAAGCTGGTGGAGAAGATGTATGGCGGCGAGGCGCGTTCCGAAGCGATCGGCGCGGCCATCGACAAGGCCTTCAACGAGCTGGTGAGGAGCCAGAACCTGCGCATCGCCGGCCAGCCGCGCGTCGAGCCCCGGCAGGGCAATGAGGAAGGCAAGCTCGAATTCACCGCGATCTTCGAGGTCTATCCCGAATTCCAGATCGCCGACGTCTCCGCCAAGACGATCGAAAAACCGGTGCTGACCGTCACGCAGGCCGAGGTCGACAAGACCATCGAAGTGCTGCGCAAGCAGCGCACCACCTACGCTCCGGTCGACCGGCCGTCGGCCAAGGGCGACCGCCTGATCGTCGATTTCACCGGCCGCAAGAACGGCGAGGAGTTTCCAGGCGGCAAGGCCACCGATTACCCGGTGTTCGTCGGCGGCGGCATGATGCTGCCGGAGTTCGAGGCCGCGCTGGAAGGGATGAAGGCGGGTGAGGAAAAGACCTTCGACGTCAAGTTCCCGGACGATTACCACGCCAAGGACCTCGCCGGCCAGCAGGTGCAATTCACCGTCGTCGTCAAGAAGGTCGAAGAACCGCGGCTGCCGGACGTGGATGCCGATTTCGCCCGCGCGCTGGGCATCAAGGACGGCGACGTCGCCAAACTGCGCGAGGAAGTGAAAACCAACCTCGAACGCGAGGTCGCCAAGCGCCTGCGCGGCCGCGTCAAGGAGCAGGCGATGAACGTGCTGCTCGAAGCCAATCCGATCGACGTGCCGCAGTCGCTGGTGCAGGCCGAGGCGCAGCAGATGGCCGAGCGCGCGCTGGAAGACCTCAAGGCGCGCAACCCGCAGATGAAGGACATGCCGGTCGAGGCAAGCTGGTTTCTCGATCAGGCCGCGCGGCGCGTCAAGCTCGGCCTGATCATCGCCGAGCTGGTCAAAAGCCAGAACCTGCACGTCAAGCCCGAGCAGGTGCGCGCCGTCGTCGATGAGTTCGCCGCCACCTTCGAGGAGCCGCAGGAAGTGGTGCGCTGGTACTACAGCAAGCCCGAGCAGCTCGCCCAGGCCGAGGCGCTGGCGATGGAGAACAACGTCGTCGACTGGGTGCTCGCCCACGCCCAGGTTGTCGACAAGCCGGTCGCCTTTGACGAACTGATGGGCGCTCAGGCATGATGGCGCGCATGGACACCCAATCGCAACGTCAGGACGACATCCAGGCGCTCGGTCTGGTGCCGATGGTCATCGAGACCAGCGGCCGCGGCGAGCGCGCCTACGATATCTACTCACGCCTGCTCAAGGAGCGGGTGATCTTCCTCGTCGGACCGGTCAACGACGTGACGGCCAACCTGGTCGTCGCCCAGCTCCTGTTCCTCGAATCGGAGAACCCGGACAAGGACGTGTTCCTCTACATCAACTCGCCCGGCGGTTCGGTCTCGGCGGGGCTGGCGATCTACGACACGATGCAGTTCATCAAGCCGGACGTCTCGACGCTGTGCATCGGCCAGGCGGCGTCGATGGGCGCCTTCCTGCTCGCGGCCGGCGCACCGGGCAAGCGCTATTGCCTGCCCAATTCGCGCGTGATGATCCACCAGCCGATGGGCGGCTTCCAGGGGCAGGCATCGGACATCGAAATCCATGCCAAGGAAATCCTTCACATCAAGCAGCGCCTGAACGAGATGCTCGCCAAGCACACCGGCCAGCCGCTCGAACGCATCGAACGCGACACCGACCGCGACACCTTCCTCTCGGCCGAGGCCGCGGTCGAATACGGCATCGTAGACAAGCTGCTCACCCAGCGCAGCGATGCGGCCTGACGCCATACCCCAGCGGAGAATCTGACGATGGCAGGAAAGAAAGAGACGTCGGAAAAATTGCTCTATTGCTCCTTCTGCGGCAAGAGCCAGCACGAGGTCAAGAAGCTGATCGCCGGCCCGTCGGTGTTCATCTGCGATGAATGCATCGACCTGTGCAACGACATCATCCGAGACGACAGTGGCGCCGAGAGTGCGAAGCCGACGCATGATCTGCCGACGCCGGGCGAAATCCACGCGGTGCTCGACCAGTATGTGATCGGCCAGGAGCGGGCGAAGAAGATCCTCGCCGTCGCCGTCTATAACCACTACAAGCGCCTGCGCGGCGAAGGCAAGGGGCGCGGCAAGGGCAAGGAAGACGTCGAGCTCGCCAAGAGCAACATCCTCTTGATCGGCCCGACGGGCTCGGGCAAGACGCTGTTGGCGCAGACGCTGGCGCGGCTCCTCAACGTGCCGTTCGTGATCGCCGATGCGACGACGCTCACCGAGGCCGGCTACGTCGGCGAGGACGTCGAGAACATCATCGCCAAGCTGCTGCAAAAGTGCGATCACGATCCCGCCAAGGCGCAGCAGGGCATCGTCTATCTCGACGAGATCGACAAGATCTCGCGCAGGAGCGAGAACCGCTCGATCACGCGCGACGTCTCGGGCGAAGGGGTGCAGCAGGCGCTCTTGAAGCTGATCGAAGGCACGATCGCCTCGGTGCCGCCGCAGGGCGGACGCAAGCATCCGAACCAGGACTTCGTCCAGGTCGACACCTCGAACATCCTCTTCATCTGCGGCGGCGCCTTCGACGGCCTCGACAAGATCATCCAGGAACGCTCCGAGAAATCCGGCATCGGTTTCGCCGCGCCGGTGAAGAGCAAGACCAGCGCCAGCGTCACCGAGATCCTCTCCCAGGTCGAGCCGGACGATCTGGTCCGCTATGGTCTGATCCCCGAATTGATCGGCCGCCTGCCGGTGGTCGCCAATCTCACCGAACTCGACGAGGAAGCGCTGGTGCGCATCCTGATCGAACCGAAGAACGCGCTGATCAAGCAATACCAGAAGCTCTTCGCGATGGAGGGCGTCGAGCTCGAAGTGCGTCCCGCCGCCCTGCAGGCGATCGCCAAGAAGGCGATCAAGCGCAAGACCGGCGCGCGCGGCCTACGCTCGATCATGGAGAACGTGCTGCTCGACACGATGTTCGAACTCCCGGGCATGAGCGGGGTCGAAAAGGTCGTGATCGACGAGAGCACGATCGAGTCCGGCAACAAGCCGCTGCTGATCTACGCCGAGCAGCCCAAGGTCTCTGGCTCAAACTGATCCGGCCGGTTTGCGCTATCCTGCCGCCGTCCGTCGCTGCCGGATGGCGGCTTGAATCTCCTCCCCATGTCCCCATGTGGGAGAACACGCAAATTCACACTGAGAGGATGCGTCCATGTCAGACGATCTCGAACTTACCCAGCAAAGCACCCTGACCGCCAACATCCTGCCGCTCCTGCCGCTGCGCGACGTGGTGGTCTTTCCCCACATGGTCATCCCGCTCTTCGTCGGCCGCCCGAAGTCGATCAAGGCGCTCGAAGTGGCGATGGAGACCGGCAAGAGCATCCTGCTCGTGGCCCAGAAATCGGCTGCCAAGGACGAACCCGATCCCAGCGATCTGTATGGCGTCGGCTGCATCTCGAACATCCTGCAAATGCTCAAGCTGCCCGACGGCACCGTCAAGGTGCTGGTCGAAGGCACCCAGCGCGCGCGCATCCATCGCGTCGAGGACCGCAACGGACTGTTCATCGCGGAAGTCGAGCCGGTCGCGATCCCGGAGCGCAGCAACCATGAGATCGAGGCGATGCGGCGCACCATCCTGGCACAATTCGACCAGTATGTGAAGCTGAACAAAAAGATTCCGCCGGAAATCCTCACCTCGCTTTCGGGCATCGATGAAGCCGGCCGGCTCGCCGACACCATCGCCGCCCATCTGCCGATGAAGCTCGAGCTCAAGCAGGAGATCCTCGAGCTGTTCAACATCGACGAACGGCTCGACAAGCTGCTCGGCCAGCTCGAAACCGAACTCGACATCCTGCAGGTCGAAAAGCGCATCCGCGGCCGCGTCAAGCGCCAGATGGAAAAGAGCCAGCGCGAGTACTACCTGAACGAGCAGGTCAAGGCGATCCAGAAGGAGCTCGGCGAAGGCGAAGAAGGCGCCGATCTCGAAGAGCTGGAAAAGAAGATCAAGGCGGCCGGCATGAGCAAGGAAGCGCTGGCCAAGGCGCAGTCCGAACTCAAGAAGCTCAAGCTGATGTCGCCGATGTCCGCGGAAGCCACCGTGGTGCGCAACTATCTCGATGCGCTGATCAGCCTGCCGTGGAAGAAGAAGTCGCGCGTCTCGAAAGACCTTGCCGCCGCCCAGAAGATCCTCGACAAGGATCATTACGGGCTCGAGAAGGTCAAGGAACGCATCGTCGAATATCTCGCCGTGCAGCAGCGCGTCGACAAGCTGAAGGCGCCGATCCTCTGCCTCGTCGGCCCCCCTGGCGTGGGCAAGACCTCGCTCGGCCAGTCGATCGCCAAGGCCACCAACCGCAAGTTCGTGCGGATGGCTCTGGGCGGCGTGCGGGATGAAGCCGAGATCCGCGGCCACCGGCGCACCTACATCGGCTCGATGCCCGGCAAGATCCTGCAGAACATGGCCAAGGTCGGCGTCAAGAACCCGCTCTTTCTGCTCGACGAGGTCGACAAGCTAGGCATGGATTTCCGCGGCGATCCGTCTTCGGCGCTCTTGGAAGTGCTCGACCCCGAGCAGAACCACACCTTCCAGGATCATTACATCGAGGTCGATTTCGACCTCTCCGACGTGATGTTCGTCGCCACCGCGAATACGCTCAACATCCCGGCGCCGCTCCTGGACCGCATGGAGGTGATCCGTCTGTCCGGCTACACCGAGGACGAGAAGATCAACATCGCCGAGCGCTATCTGCTACCCAAGCAGATGAAGACCAACGGCCTGAAACGCGAAGAGCTGACCGTCACCGAAGACGCGATCCGCGACATCGTGCGTTACTACACGCGCGAAGCCGGCGTGCGCGCCCTCGAACGCGAAATCTCGAAGATCTGCCGCAAGGTCGTCAAGTCGCTGGTGCTCAAGCCGCGCAAGCACAAGGTGGTCGTCAATAGCAAGAACCTCGAGAAATATCTCGGCGTGCGCCGTTACACCTTCGGCGTCGCGGAAAAGGAAAACCAGGTCGGACAGGTCACCGGCCTGGCCTGGACCGAGGTGGGCGGCGAACTGCTCACCGTCGAGGCGGTCGCCGTGCCCGGCAAGGGCAAGACGGTGACGACCGGCAAGCTCGGCGAAGTGATGCAGGAATCGGTGCAGGCCGCGCTGACCGTGGTGCGCAAGCGCGCCCGGTCGCTGGGCATTGCCGAGGATTTCTATCAGAAGAACGACATCCACATCCACCTGCCCGAAGGCGCGACACCGAAAGATGGCCCCTCGGCGGGCATCGCGATGTGCACGGCGATGGTCTCGGTGCTCACCGGCATCCCGGTGCGGGCCGACGTCGCGATGACCGGCGAGATCACGCTGCGCGGCGAAGTGCTGCCGATCGGCGGTCTCAAAGAGAAGCTGCTCGCCGCGGTGCGCGGCGGCATCCGCACGGTGCTGATCCCCGAGGAGAACGTCAAGGACCTCGCCGAGATTCCCGATACGATCAAGAACCGTATCGAGATCGTGCCGGTACGCTGGATCGACAAGGTGTTCGAGCTCGCGCTGGAGCGCCTGCCGCAACCCTTGCCCGAACCGGCCATCGAGACGCCCGCCACCGCGCTGCCGCCTGCCGAGGGCGAAGCGGACGCTGCGGGGATCATCAAGCACTGATAAAATCGGCGGCGCTCTTCCGGGTGCTTAGCTCAGTTGGTAGAGCGTCGCCCTTACAAGGCGAATGTCGGCGGTTCGAACCCGTCAGCACCCACCAGTTTTACTGCTACCCTGAAAGCCCGCGACCAGCGGGCTTTTTTCTCGCTGCCCCATGCTGCTGCGCATCATCGCCATCATCTTTCCGATCTTCGCCATCGTCGCGGCGGGCTGGCTCTATGCGCGTTATCGCGGCAAATTGAGCGGCGATGGGCACGGCATCGACATGGCCTTCGCCAACCAGCTCAACATGGAGATCTTCGTCCCGGCGCTGGTGTTCGCCGCGATGACGGCGAAGAGCTTCGACCTCGCCGCCTACGACCGGCTCGCATTCGCCGCCACGCTCGTCATTCTGGGTTCGGGTGCCATCGCCTGGCTCGTTGCCCGCCTGCTGAAAGAACAGGCCAATACCTTCGTGCCGCCGATGATGTTCACCAACTCGGGCAACATGGGCCTGCCGCTCGCCGTGCTCGCCTTCGGCGAGTCAGCCCTGCCGGCCGCCGTGGTGCTGTTCTTCGTCGAGAACACGCTGCACTACACGCTCGGCACCTGGATGCTCGACCACAAGGCGCGGCTGACGAATCTCTGGCGCGTGCCGGTGATCTTCGCCGCGCTGGTCGCCCTGGCGATCAACTTTGCCGGTCTCGAATTGTGGCTGCCGCTCTACACGGCGATCAAGCTGCTCGGTGACGTGGCGATTCCGCTGCTGCTGTTCTCGCTCGGCGTGCGCCTGGCGACTTCGACCTGGAGCGATGTGCGCCTCGGCCTGATCGGCGCGGTGGTCTGCCCGGCGAGCGGCATGCTGATCGCCTGGGCAGCGACGCCGCTGTTCGGGCTCGAAGGACGCGATGCGGCGATGCTGATGGTATTCGGCGCGCTGCCGCCGGCCGTGCTCAATTTCGTCTTCGCCGAACGTTATCGTCAGGAGCCCGCGAAAGTCGCTTCGATCGTCATGATCGGCAATCTCGGCGCGCTGGTGTTCGTGCCGCTGGCGCTGGTCATGACCCTGCAATAGGAGGTGCGTATGCGCAGACAGCAAGCCGATCCGACCGGAGTGTTCGGGAAACTGCTCACCGCCATCGCCGGTGCAGCCTTGCTGGTCATAGGCTTCATGTTCTCGGTGGTCGTGCTGGCGGTCGCGGTGGTCGTGGGTTTGGGCATCTGGAGCTGGTTCTGGTGGAAGACGCGCAAGCTGCGACGTGAAATCGACGAACACCTGCGCGACCAAGCCGCAGACGCTGCTCGGCCGGCCGAAGGCGAGGTCATCGAGGGTGAAGCCGTGGTGGTGGAAGAAACGACTATTCGGGCGACTTCGAATCGATTGCCAGCGTCACCGGACCGTCGTTGACCAGACTGACCTGCATCTCGGCGCCGAACACACCGGTGGGCACCGGACGCCCCAGCACGGCTTCGAGGGCCATGACGAACCGCTGGAACATCGGCGCGGAAAAGTCGGCGCTGGCGGCACGGCACCACGAGGGGCGGTTACCCTTCTTCACGGCCGCATAGAGCGTGAATTGCGATACGGCGAGGATCTCGCCGCCGACCTCGACGATGTCGCGGTTCATCACGCCGCGCTCATCAGGAAAGATGCGCAAGGCGGCGAGCTTGCGCGCCATCCAGTCGATATCGGCCTGCGTATCTTCGTTTTCGAAGCCGGCCAGCACCAAGAGGCCAGGACCGATGCTGCCGGTGACCCGTCCGGCGACGGTGACGGAAGCCTGAGTGACGCGCTGGACGACAGCTCTCATGGCGAAAGCGTGGCTGGGCGTGTATTGCTCAGTTCAGCGTGCGGGCCAGCGCGATACGAAACTTGCGCACCAGGTCGTCATATTGCGGCTGTGCCGACAGCAGCGTGAATAGTTTGAGCATGCCCTTGCGGCCGGCTTCGTCGTTCCACTTGCGATCGCGGCGCACGATTTCGAGCAGATGTTCCAGCGCGGCCGAATAGTCCTGGCGCAAGGCCAGCGCATTGGCGAGCTGCAGGCGCGCTTCGTGATCGTTGGCATCGCGCTCCAGCCGGGCCTGCAGGGCGGCGACATCGACGCCGCTGGCCGCCTTCGCCATTTCGATGCGCGCCTTCAGCGCCGCGGCCCGATCCTGGTCGCGCACCCGGTCGGCGACCGCCTCCAGCAGTTCGGCGGCCTCGGAGAGTGCTTCCGGCGTGCCGAGTTCGAGGCTGAGCTGGACGTAATCGAGGTAGGCGCTATCGTTTTTCGGGTCGAGCTCGATCGCCTGCGCCATTTTCCTGCGCGCGGCGGCGATGTCGCCCGTTGCGGCAAGCGCCAGGGCTTCGCGGCGCAAGGGCTCGGCGGGGGAGGGGATCAGCCGCTCGATGAATTCCCGGATCTGCGCTTCCGGCAGGGCACCGGTGAATTCATCGACCAGCTCGCCGCCGACGAACGCCTTGACCGCCGGAATGCCGCGCACGCCATAGCGCATCGCCAGTTCCTGGTTTTCGTCGGAATTGACCTTGGCGAGGATGAATTTTCTGCCGTATTCGGCGGCGAGCTTTTCGAGGATGGGCTTGAGGATGCGGCAAGGCTGGCACCATGGCGCCCAGAAATCGACGATCACCGGCACGCGGCGGGAGGCAGCGAGAACCTTTTCATCGAAATCGATGACGGAGACATCGATCGCGTGTTGAGACATGATGAAGAACCTCGGACGAATTTCGACGCCGCAATAGATGCGGACAGGGCGGGAATTTTAAATGCCGGCCTTGTCGGGCGTGCTCAGCTTTTCGAGCAGCTTCAAGGCCGCGATCGAGTCCTCTTCCCCCATGCCGCTGCCGACGATGGCGTTGAACAGCTGCGCCGTCGCGGCCGCGGTCGGCAGCATCAGGCCGAGGCGGTGTGCCTCTTCCATGACGATGCGCAGGTCTTTCTGGTGCATCCAGGCCTTGAAGCCGGGCTTGAAGTTGCGTTCGAGCATGCGCTGGCCGTGGTTTTCGAGGATGCGCGAATAGGCGAAGCCGCCCAAGAGGGCCTCGCGCACCTTGGCGACATCGACGCCATTCTTGGCCGCGAAGTTGAAGGCTTCGGCCACCGCCATCACGCCGACGCCGGTGAGGATCTGGTTGCAGGCCTTGGCCACCTGCCCGGCGCCGATGTCGCCGATCAGCGTGATCGACTTGCCCATCTTCTCGAACAGCGGCTTGACCTTCTCGAATGTCTCCGGCTTGCCGCCGACCATGATCGTGAGGCTGGCGTTGATCGCGCCGATCTCGCCGCCAGAGACCGGCGCGTCGAGAAAGTCGATGTCCTTCGCCGCCAATGCGGCGCCGATCTCGCGCGCGACATTGGGGTTGATCGTGCTCATGTCGACGACGATCAGGCCGGGACGCCCCCCATTGACGATGCCGTTCTCACCGAGCACGACCTCACGCACGTCGGGCGCATCGGCGACCATCGTGAAGACGATGTCGGCATGGCGCGCCACCTCGGCGGCCGACACATGCGCCCGGGCGCCGACTTCCCTGAAAGGCTCCAGCGTTGCCGGCCGGCGTGCCCACAGATGCAGCGCATGGCCCGCACGGGCGAGATGCAGCGCCAGCGGGCGGCCCATGAGGCCGAGACCGATGAAACCGATGTTCATTCGCGCGCTCCTCAGGGATGTTTCTGGTAGGTGCCGATCAGTTGCGCCTCGCCGAGGATGTGTCCGGCCATCGCCTTTTCCAGTTGCGCCTTGGTCGGATGCTTCAGGTCGGGCAGCACGGTGTCGAGCGCATAGAGCTTGTGGAAATAGCGGTGGCGGCCGATCGGCGGGCAGGGGCCGCCGTAGCCGGTGCGCTGCCAGTCGTTCAGTCCTTCGAGCGTGCCGGCGGGCAGGTTCTTGACCGCTTCGGGCAACCCCGTCACCGTGGGCGGGATGTTGTAGAGCACCCAGTGCACCCAGGTCATCTTCGGCGCGGCGGGATCGGGCGCGTCGGGGTCATCGACGATCAGCGCCAGGCTCTTCGTGCCCGCCGGCACGCCCGACCAGGACAGAGGCGGCGAGACGTCGGCCCCCTGGCAGGTGTATTGCACCGGAATGGCGGCCATGTGCGCGAAGGCGAGGGAAGTGAGGATCAGGCTCATCGCAGTTCTCCCGGGAAGTGCAGATGTCGCCCAGTATAATTCCAAGCTGCTACGAGCCAGGCAAGCCTCGCCCACCTTTTCTCCTTTTCTCGAGCCATGTCACGAATCCTCGCGCTGCGCGGCGCCGCCGCTTTTTCTCCCTCCCATCTCGCCCGCCTGCAGAAGGAGCTCGACATGCCGCTCACCGCCGAGCACTGGTATTTCGTCGAGCACGACGGAACACTGGATACCGCTCAGCAGGAACGCCTGAAGGAGCTGCTCGGCATTCCCGCGACGCTGCCGCCGGAACCGCAAGGAACGCTGTTGCTGGTCACACCGCGGCTCGGCACGATCTCGCCGTGGTCGTCGAAGGCCACCGACATCGCCAGGAACTGCGGCTTCACTGCGGTGCAGCGCATCGAGCGCGGCATCGCCTACACGCTGCCAAAGTCGGCGCTGGCGGAACGGCACCTTACGCGCCTGCATGACCGGATGACCGAGTCGGTGCTGGAGAGCATCGAGGCCGCCGAACGGCTCTTCCACCATGTCGCGCCGCAGCCGCTGACGACGGTCGACATCCTCGCCGGCGGCCGGGCTGCACTGGTGGCGGCCAACGGCGAGCTTGGGCTGGCGCTCTCCGACGACGAGATCGACTATCTGATCGACAATTTCACGAAGCTCGGCCGCAATCCGACCGACGTCGAACTGATGATGTTCGCGCAGGCCAATTCCGAGCATTGCCGCCACAAGATCTTCAACGCCTCGTGGGAAGTCGATGGGGAGCGGCAACCACTCTCATTGTTCGGCATGATCCGCGAGACGCACAAGGCCCACCCCGAGGGCACGATCGTCGCCTATGCCGACAACGCCGCGGTGGTCGAGGGCGCGAAGATCCGGCGCTTCCACCCTCAGGCCGACGGCTCTTACGCTTATGTCGAGGACGAGACCCACATCCTCGCCAAGGTCGAGACGCACAACCATCCGACCGCGATCTCGCCGTTTCCGGGCGCGGCGACCGGTTCCGGCGGCGAGATCCGCGACGAAGGCGCGACCGGACGCGGCTCGAAGCCCAAGGCGGGTCTCTGCGGCTTCTCGGTCTCCGACCTGAAGATTCCCGGCTATGTGCAGCCGTGGGAATCGGACTACGGCAAACCGGAGCGCATCGCCTCCGCCCTGGAGATCATGATCGAAGGGCCCTTGGGCGCGGCGGCCTTCAACAACGAATTCGGCCGGCCGAATCTGGCCGGCTATTTCCGCACCTTCGAGCAGCGCTTCGCTGGCGAAGTGCGCGGCTACCACAAGCCGATCATGATCGCCGGCGGTGTGGGCAACATCAGCGCCCGCCATTGCTTCAAGGAGAAGTTCCCGGCTGGAACGCTCTTGATCCAGTTGGGCGGCCCCGGCATGCTGATCGGGCTGGGCGGCGGCGCGGCCTCGTCGATGGCGACCGGCACCAACACCGCCGATCTCGATTTCGCCTCGGTGCAGCGCGGCAACCCGGAGATGCAGCGCCGCGCGCAGGAGGTGATCGACCGCTGCTGGCAGATGGGCGAGGCCAATCCCATTCTGGCGATCCACGACGTCGGCGCGGGCGGCCTCTCGAACGCGATGCCGGAACTCGCCAACGACGCCGGGCGCGGCGCCTGGTTCGACCTGCGCAAGGTGCCCAGCGAAGAGCCGGGCATGTCGCCCCGCGAGATCTGGTGCAACGAGGCGCAGGAGCGCTATGTGCTGGCGGTCGCCCCCGAACGGCTGGCCGAATTCGCGGCGATCTGCGAACGAGAGCGCTGCCCGTTCGCGGTGATCGGCGAGGCGACAAAAGCGCGCCAGCTCGTCGTCGAGGATCCGCACTTCGGCAACCGGCCGGTCGACATGCCGATGGACGTGCTATTAGGCCGCCCCCCGCGCATGCACCGCCAGGCGATGCGCAAGGCCGTTTCGATGCCGCCGCTCGATCTCGATGCGATCGATCTCGCGCAGGCAGCCTTGCGCGTGCTGCGCCTGCCGGCGGTGGCGAGCAAGAGCTTCCTGATCACGATCGGCGACCGCACGGTCGGCGGCCTGACGTGCCGCGACCAGTTCGTCGGGCCGTGGCAGGTGCCGGTGGCCGATGTCGCCGTCACCGCGATGGGTTTCGACACCACCTTGGGCGAATGCTTTGCAATGGGCGAGCGAACGCCCGTCGCGCTCCTTTCCGCGCCGGCCTCGGGCCGCATGGCGATCGGCGAGGCGCTCACCAATCTCGCCGCCGCCCAAGTAAGCGATCTCGGCCAGGTCAAGCTCTCGGCCAACTGGATGGCCGCGGCCGGGCATGGCCACGAGGACGCGGCACTGTTCGATACCGTGAAAGCCGTGGGGCTGGAATTCTGCCCGGCGCTGGGCGTGTCGATCCCGGTCGGCAAGGATTCGCTGTCGATGCGCACGAAGTGGAACGAGGGCGGCGAGGAAAAAGCCGTCGTCGCGCCGCTGTCTTTGATCGTCACCGCCTTCGCGCCCGTTAGCGATGTGCGCGCGACGCTCACGCCGCAATTGCAGTCGGACGAAGGCGGCGAGACCGAGCTGATCCTGATCGATCTGGGCGAGGGCAAAAACCGCCTGGGCGGCTCGGCGCTCGCGCAGGTGCATGGCGTGTCCGGCGATGTGCCGCCCGATGCCGATGCGGGCCTGCTCAAGGCGTTTTTCAACGCGATCCAGGCGCTGCGGCCGAAGCTCCTCGCCTACCACGACCGTTCCGACGGCGGCCTGTTCGCCTGCGTTTGCGAAATGAGCTTCGCGTCGCATCTGGGAGTTTCGCTGAACCTCGATGCGCTCTGCTACGATCCGCTGATGAACGATGTCGATGGCATCGAGCGGGCGCCGCAGCTGATCAGCGGCCGGATGCGGGATCGCCTGATCGCCGCGTTGTTCAACGAGGAGCTCGGTGCCGTGCTGCAGATCCGCCGCTCCGATCGCGCCGCCGTGATGCAGACGCTGCGCGACCACGGTCTCGGCACCTGCAGTCACATCATCGGCACGCTGAACGACGCCGACGAGATCCGCGTCTGGCGCAATGCAAAGCCGGTGCTGGCGATGCCGCGCGTCGAACTGCAGCGCGCCTGGAGCGAGGTGAGCTACCAGATCGCCCGGCTGCGCGACGACCCGGACTGCGCGCAGGAAGAATTCGATGCGCTGCTCGACGCCGAAGACCCCGGTCTTTGCATGCAACTCACCTTCGAGCCGGCCGCGCCCTTCATCGCCACCGGCGCCCGGCCCAAGATGGCGATCCTGCGCGAGCAGGGCGTCAACGGCGAGGTCGAGATGGCCGCCGCCTTCGACCGCGCCGGCTTTGCCTGCGTCGATGTGCATATGTCGGACCTGATGGCCGGCCGCGTGAAACTCGCCGACTTCAAGGGTCTGGCCGCCTGTGGCGGTTTTTCCTACGGCGACGTGCTCGGCGCGGGGCAGGGCTGGGCGAAGTCGATTCTCTTCCATCCCGAACTGAAGGACGCGTTCGCCGCCTTCTTCGACCGTTCCGATACCTTTGCGCTTGGCGTGTGCAACGGCTGCCAGATGATGGCGCATCTGGCGCCGATCATTCCGGGCGCCGAAGCCTGGCCCACCTTCCAGCAGAACCGTTCCGAGCGCTTCGAGGCGCGTTTCTCGCAGGTCGAGATCACCCCTTCGCCCTCGATCTTCTTCGCCGGCATGGCAGGCTCGAAACTGCCGGTGGTGGTGAGCCACGGCGAGGGCCGGGCGGTGTTCGCCGGCGCGGCGCGTCCACCTGTCGCGCTGCGCTACATCGATCATCGCGGCAACATCGCCACCACCTATCCGCTGAACCCGAACGGCTCTCCCGAAGGCATCACCGCTGTCACCACCCCGGATGGCCGCTTCACGATCATGATGCCGCACCCCGAGCGTATCTTCCGCACCGTGCAGATGAGCTGGCATCCGGCGGGACTCGGCGAGGATTCGCCGTGGATGACGATGTTCCGCAATGCGCGGAAGTGGGTGGGGTAAAGTTTCAGGCATGAACAAGCCGGCCGAGCCTTGGGTTCCCGACCTCACCTCTTTCATTCCGAAGGAGGTTGGGGATATCACAGACCCGCAGACCGATCTGCCGCGCATCGCCAAGGACCCACACGCCACGGCCGCCATCGAAACCGTGCTCAGCCAGATCCCCACCCGTCATGACCTGTACCGCGGCGACGCCCGCGAGCTGCCTTTTCTGCCCGATGCCAGCGTTCATCTGGTTGTCACCTCGCCACCTTACTGGACTTTGAAGGAGTACCGGGATGGCGAAGGGCAGATGGGACACATCGCCGATTACGAGGAGTTTCTGGGCGAGCTCGACCGCGTCTGGCGCGAGTGTTTCCGCGTGTTGGTTCCGGGCGGAAGGCTCGTCTGCGTGGTCGGCGATGTCTGTCTGTCGCGGCGCAAGAACCAGGGCGAACACACCGTCGTGCCCCTGCATGCGTCGATCCAGGAGCATTGCCGCGCCATTGGCTTCTCGAATCTCGCACCGATCATCTGGCACAAGATCGCCAATGCCACTTACGAGGCCGAAGGCAGCGGCGGCGGCTTCCTTGGCAAGCCTTACGAGCCGAACGCGGTGATCAAGAACGACATCGAGTTCATCCTGATGGAGCGCAAGCCCGGCGGCTACCGCAGTCCCCAGCTTGCCACGCGCATCCTGTCGGTGATTCCCGCTGACAGGCACAAGCTCTGGTTCCAGCAGATCTGGACCGGCGTGACGGGCGCGTCGACCAGGCACCATCCGGCGCCTTATCCGGTGGAACTCGCGGAACGGCTGATCCGCATGTTTTCCTTCGTCGGCGACACGGTGCTCGACCCCTTCATGGGCACGGGCACGACGACCGTCGCGGCGGCGCGCTGCGGCCGGAACTCGATCGGCGTCGAGATCGACGTCCATTATTTCCAGCAGGCAAGCCACCGCGTCGAACGCGACACGAAACGGTTGTTCTCGGGCGCGCGGCTCCTTTTCCACGGCCCATGATCGACATCGAGCAGGAACTCGCCAAGGCCGTCAGGCATTTCTGGAAGACGCGCAAGGCGCAGCAGGAACGGCAGGGTCGTTCCTCGGGGCGCAAGGATGCCGGCAGCCGAGGGGCCGTGACCGGCGGCAAACATGCCGACGGCTTCGTCCGGCTGATCGCCGCCATCGTGCGCGATGCAGGCTTGCCCGCCGCGACGATCCATGTCGAGGAAAAACTGTCTCGCACGCTGCCTGGATACTTCCGGCCGACCAAGGAATGGGACGTGGTCGTCGTGTCGGGCGAGGATCTGGTCGCGGCGGTCGAAGTCAAATCGCAGGTCGGCAGCTTCGGCAACAACTTCAACAATCGCGTCGAGGAAGCGCTCGGCAACGCCACGGATTTCTGGACGGCCTATCGTGAAGGCATCTTCGCGCCGAGCCGTCGGCCCTGGCTTGGCTATCTCTTCATGCTCGAAGAGCATCCGGCCTCGCTGCGCGCGACGAAACGGATCTCTCTGAAACCGTTCGGCGTCGATGAAGCGTTCCAGGAGCTGAGTTATGCCGGCCGTTACGAGAAAGTCTGCCTTCGCCTGGTACGCGAGCGTTTTTACGACGCGGCCTGTTTCTTCACTTCTTCGGCGCAAGAAGGCCTGCGAGGGCATTACCGGCAACCTTGCGAGGAGTTGTCCATCCGCAACTTCGCGATTTCCCTGCACGCTCACGTCGCCGCCTGGGTAAGGCTGAAATAAGCCATGCAACTCCCCGGCCCGAAGCTTGCCTGTCTGACGGCGGCCGAGGCGCTCGCCGCGCTCGGCAGCGGTCCGCAGGGGCTCGCTGCCGGGGAAGCCCGGCAGCGTCTCCGGAAATTCGGTCCCAACCGCATCGAGGCGGTGGCGCGCGAGCCGCGCTGGCTCGGCCTGCTGCGTGAGTTCAGCCATTTCTTCGCCATCGTGCTGTGGCTGGCCGCAGCTTTGGCCTTCGTCGCCGAGCGGTATCAGCCGGGGCAGGGGATGGCCGAGCTCGGCTATGCGATCGTCGGCGTGATCCTGCTCAACGGAGGCTTCTCGTTCTGGCAGACCTACCGCGCCGAACAGGCACTGGCCGCGCTGCGCCGGCTGCTGCCGCTGCGGGTCGAGGTCAGGCGGCCGTCCGGCGTGGAAACCGTGGATGCGGAAGCGCTGGTGCCCGGGGACGTCATCCTGCTCGCCGAGGGGGCCAAGGTGCCGGCGGATTGCCGCATCATCGAGAGCTGGGGACTGCGCGTCAATCTCGCCACCTTGACCGGCGAATCCCTGCCGAAGGCGCGCAGCGCCGAGCCCGATTGTGCCGACACCGCCCGGCAGGCGCGCTGCCTGCTGCTGGCCGGGACGCTGATTGTCGCCGGCGAATGCACGGCCGTCGTCCATGCGACCGGAATGAGCACCGAATTCGGCCGGATCGCCCATCTGACCCAGACCGCCGGCGAAGCCGAGTCGCCGCTGCAAAGGGAAATCCGCCATGTCTCGCGCTTCGTCGCGCTGCTGGCCCTGGCGCTCGGCGCGATCTTTTTCGCCATCGGCGGCTTCGTGGGGCTGTCGCTGTGGGCGAGCTTCATGTTCGCGATCGGCATCATCGTCGCCAATGTGCCGGAAGGGCTGCTGCCCACGGTCACGCTGGCGCTGGCGATGGCCACCCAGCGCATGGCGCGACGCAATGCGCTGGTGCGCCATCTGCCGGCCGTCGAGACCCTGGGCAGCGCGACGGTGATCCTCACCGACAAGACCGGAACCTTGACGCAGAACCGCATGACGGTGCGCGAGCTGTTCGTCGCCGGCCGCCATCGTGCGGCAACGCAAGCGGCGGCAGGGCACGACGATGACTGCCTGCGGGCCGTGGCGCGTCATTGCCACAGCCTCAAATTTCCCGGCGGCAAACCGAGCGGCGATCCGATGGAGGTCGCACTGTGGGAATTCGCCGGTGCGCTGCCGGAAGCGGGGCGGCGCATCGGCGAGATGCCCTTCGATACCGAGCGGCGGCGCATGTCGGTGGAAACGCGCGACGAGAACGGCGCCGGCCGGCTGTGGTGCAAGGGGGCGCCGGAATCGGTCCTGCCCTTGTGTTCGAGCTGGCGTGACGGCGAACGGAGCCGGCCGCTCGATGCCGCCGCGCTGGAAACCTTCCGGCGCGCGCAGGAGGAGATGGCCGATCGCGGCCTGCGGGTGATGGCGCTGGCCTGGCGGGCTCTGGCGGCAGGCGAGACGGCCGCGGAACAGGGGCTGGAACTGTGTGGCCTGGTCGGACTCGAGGACCCGCCCCGTCCCGATGTCCATGCGGCGGTCACGCGCTGCCATGAGGCCGGCGTGCGGGTGATCATGATCACCGGCGACCACCCGCACACGGCGCTGGCGGTGGCGCGCGAGGTGGGCATCGTGCGCGGCGAGGCGCCGGTGGTGGTGAGCGGCGAAGCCCTGCGCCAGATGGATGCGGCCGCCCTGACACGCGCGCTCGACAGCGCGGAGATCGTCTTCGCCCGCGTCACGCCCGAGCAGAAGATGCGCGTCGTCGAGGCGCTGCGCGGCAGGGGAGAGATCGTCGCCGTGACCGGGGACGGCGTCAACGACGCGCCGGCGCTGAAGACCGCGGACATCGGCATCGCGATGGGGCTCTCCGGCACCGACGTGGCCCGCGAGGCCGCCGACATCGTGCTGCTCGACGATCACTTCGCCACCATCGTCAATGCGATCGAGGAGGGCCGTGCGGTCTATGAAAACATCCGCAAGTTCCTCACCTACATCCTGACCTCGAACATTCCCGAGATCGTTCCCTATCTCGCTTTCGTGCTGTTGCGCATCCCGTTGCCGCTGACGGTGATCCAGATCCTCGCCGTCGATCTGGGCACCGACATCCTGCCGGCGCTGGCGCTCGGCGCGGAAAAGCCCCACCGCGACGTGATGCGCCGGCCGCCGCGGCCGCGCACGGAACGCCTGCTTTCCTGGCCGCTGCTGGCGCGCGCCTATCTCTTCCTCGGGCCGCTGGAAGCCTGTGCGGCGATGGCCGCCTTCTTCTACGTGTTGGGGCAGGGGGGCTGGCAGTACGGCATGTTGCCGCCACCCCACGATCCGCTCTATCTGCAGGCGACCACGGCGTGTCTGGCCGGCATCGTGCTGGCGCAGATGATGAACGTCTTCGTCTGCCGCCATCCCAGCTTGCCGGCCTGGCGCTTCCCGCTGCGCGAAAACCGCCTGCTGCTCGTCGCCCTGGCCGTCGAGGCGGCCCTGCTGCTGGCGATCGTCTATACGCCGCTGGGCAACCGCATTTTCGGCACCGCGCCGCTGGCCGCCGATGTCTGGCTGTTCGCGCTGCCTTTCGCCCTGCTGCTCGGCGTGGCCGAAGAGGCGCGCAAGTGGCTGCTTCGTCGCACGGCGCGCCATCCGTCATACCGGTAAAATCGCGGCATGGTTTCCGTAACCCACGCCCTGCCGGATTCCGGCATCGACGCCGGCACGCTGGAACGCCTGACGCAAGGCCTGCCGGAAGAGGGCGCGGCGAAGCTGCACGACGCTCTCGCCTATGCCACGGAGGTCTATGGCGAGGCGAAACTCGGCTCTGGCGAGACGGCACTCGACCACGGGCTGGGCGCCGCGCTGATCCTCGCCGGCCTGAACCTCGATCTCGATTCGCGCCTGGCCGCGCTGCTGTTCGCCGTGCCGGAGTTCGTCGCGCATGCCCGGGAGAAGCTCGCGGCGCGATGGGGCGAGCCGCTCGCCCTGCTGGTCGATGGCCTGTACCGGCTGAAGAACCTGCGGCCGCTGAATCTCGCCAGCGGCCAGAACATCGCTGCCCAGGCCGAAATCCTCAGGAAGATGCTGCTCGCGCTCGCCAGCGACATCCGCGTCGTGATGGTGCGGCTCGCCTCCCGCACCCAGACGCTGCGCTTTTTGACCGACCACGACACGCCGGAGCGGGCCGACATCGCCCGCGAGAGCCTGGAAATCTATGCGCCGCTCGCCAACCGCCTCGGCGTCTGGCAGATCAAGTGGGAGATCGAGGACCTTTCCTTCCGTTTCACCGAACCGGAGACCTACAAGAAAATCGCCCGGCAGCTCGACGAGCGCAGGCAGGCGCGCGAAGCCTTCATCAGCGACGCGGTCTCGCGCCTCAAGGAAGAGTTGGCCAAGGCCGGCATCGCCCATGCCGAGGTCTATGGCCGACCCAAGCACATCTACAGCATCTGGAACAAGATGCGCCAAAAGCAGCTCGATTTCGAGCAGGTGTATGACGTGCGCGCGCTGCGCATCATCGTCGATGAGGTGCGCGACTGCTACACGGCGCTCGGCGTGGTGCATGCGCTGTGGCAGCCGATCCATGGCGAGTTCGACGACTACATCTCGCATCCGAAGGGAAACTTCTACCGCTCGCTGCATACTGCCGTGATGGCCGAGGACGGCCGCGCGCTGGAAGTGCAGATCCGTACCCAGGAAATGCACCGCCATGCCGAGCTGGGCGTGGCCGCCCACTGGCGTTACAAGGAAAGCGGTGCGTCCGCGAAGGCGGATTCCGCCTACGACGACAAGATCGCCTGGCTGCGGCAGCTGCTGTCGTGGCGCGACGAGATCACCGATTCCGCCATCTGGGTCGAGCATTTCAAGCGCGCGGCGCTCGACGACACGATCTACGTGATGACGCCGCAGGGCAGGGTGATCGACCTGCCCAAGGGCGCGACGCCGCTCGATTTCGCCTATCGCGTGCATACCGATCTCGGCCACCGCTGCCGCGGCGCGAAGGTCGATGGCCATCTGGTGCCGCTCGATACGCCCTTGCAGAGCGGCCAGCAGGTCGAGATCATCGCCGCGAAGAGCGGCGGGCCCTCGCGCGACTGGCTGGGGCCCGGCTATCTGGTCTCGGCGCGCGCGCGCACGAAGGTGCGCGCCTGGTTCGCCGCCCAGCAGGAAGCACAGATGCTCGCCGCCGGCCGCGCCTTCGTGCTGAAGGAACTGCAGCGCGACGGCGCCACGCAGGCCAATCTCGAAGAGCTGGCCCGCAAGCTCGGTTTTAAGAATGCCGACGCGCTGTTCCTCGCCGCGGCGCGCGACGAGGTGGGGCCGCGCGCGATCGAAGCGGCGGTGAAGGGCGCGCCGGTTGCCGAAGCCGCGCCGGAAATCCTCACGCATCGCGCCAAGGCGCAGGCGGGCGGCCAGATCCTCGTCGTGGGTGTCGACAAGCTGATGACCCAGCTCGGCCGCTGCTGCAAGCCGGTGCCGCCCGATGCGATCGCCGGCTTCGTCACGCGCGGCCGCGGCGTTTCGGTGCATCGCGTCGAATGCCCCAATTTCCGCAACATGGCGGCCAGGAATCCCGAGCGGGTGATCGAGGCCACCTGGGGCGACCGGCTGGAATGCTCGTATGCCTGCGATCTGTTCGTCGAGGCGGCCGACCGGCAGGGGCTGTTGCGCGACATCTCGGAGGTGCTCTCGAAAGAGAAGGTCAATGTCACGGCGGTGAAAACCCGCTCGAAGGGCGGCGTGGCACAGATGGCCTTCACGATCGAGCTCGGCAGCGCCGCGCAACTACAAAAGATCCTCACCGTCCTCGGCGAGGTGAAGGGTGTGAGCCGTGTGGCACGGCGGTAAAGGATGAAAAGGGCTTCAGCGCATCCGCGCAACCCGCTCGTGGATTTGCTCAAGGCGGTGGCGGCGCAGCTCATCGTCCTGCACCATCTCGCCTGGTATGGCCCGCTGAGCGATCGGGCCGCCGCGCTGGCGCCTTCGCTCGCCTCGGCCATCGCCTGGCTGGCCGACCACGGCCGCTATGCCGTGGCGGTGTTCCTCGCCACGGGGGGCTTTCTCGCGGCGCAGACACTGTCCGCGAAAGGTCCGGCAGCGGGCAATCATCCGCTCTGCCTGATCCGGGATCGCTACTTGCGCCTGGTTCTGCCGTTCGCGGCCGCCTTGTTGCTGGCGATCGTCGCCTCGGCATTGGCGCGGCAATGGATGGATCACGACTCGATCGGCAATCGGCCCACGTTTTTCCAGGTGCTGGCCCATCTGACACTGCTGCATTCCCTGCTGGGCGTCGAATCGCTATCGGCCGGGGTCTGGTTCGTCGCGATCGATTTCCAGCTCTATGCGTTGCTGGTGACGCTGCTCTGGCTGGGCGGACGTCTCGGGTGCCGCTCCACCAGCGCCGAGTTTTCATGCGCGCTTCCGGTGCTGGCACTCGCTGCCGCATCGCTGTTTCACTTCAACCGCGATGCCCGGTGGGATGCCACCGGACTGTATTTTTTCGGCGCCTACGCGCTGGGCATCGCCGCGGGCTGGGCCAGTCGCAGCCCGGAGCGCAACCGCCTAGCCAGGTCGATCGTCTTCCTCGCCGGCGCCGCGCTGTGGCTCGATTTCCGTCCCCGCATCGCACTGGCGCTGGCGACTGCCTTGTTGCTGGGCGGCTTCCGTCCGCTATCGGCGGCTACCGGGATGAAATGGGCGCACCATTTCGGCGGCACCTCGTATGCGCTGTTCCTGGTGCATTTCCCGATCTGTCTGGTCGTCAATGCAGCGTTCCAGCGCTTCGCCCCCGGCGATCCCACCGTTGCGGCAGAGGGCCTCTTCATCGCCTGGCTGGCGAGCAATCTCGCGGCCGAGCTGTTCCATCGCCATGTCGAGCAGCCGTTGCTGCGCTGGCAGAAGCGGCGCCTGCCGTGCCGAATCGGCGGGAACGGGGCGAAGGCGGCGTTCACTCCCGCCTGAAGGCCAGATCGTCGAACGTGTTCAGATTGCGGAACGCCGCGGCGTCTGGGAAACCCACCTCGACCGCGCCCTGCTCGCGGCACCAGGCCCTCAGCTTGCGCTCGCCGGCCGCGAGCCGGGCTTCCACGGCGGGCAGCAGCTCGCGACGGCATAGCAGGAAGGTCGGCTGCGTTCCTTCGCGGGTAGCCGCGATCGCCAGCGGCGCGGCGCCGGCACCGGCCCGAAGCCTTTCGACCAAATCGGCGGGCAGGGTAGGGCAATCGCACGGAACGACTGCCAGCCAAGGCGTTTCACATACCGACAGACCGGCGGCGATGCCCGCCAGCGGCCCATTGCGCTCGGCCGACGCATCGCACACCACCGGGTAGCCATAAGCGCGATAGGCAGCGAGATTGCGGTTGGCGCTGATCAAGAGGCGATCGACCTGCGGGGCGAAGCGCTCGATGACATGGGCGACCAGCGGCTTGCCCCGATAATCGAGCAGCCCCTTGTCGGCGCCGCCGACGCGCCGGCCTTCGCCGCCGGCGAGGATCAGACCGGTGATCTCATCCACCGATGTAGGACATCTCGATCTTTTTGAGCTGCGGCGTGGCCGCCATGCGCAGCTGCGAGTAGCGGTCGGTGCGCTGCTGCCAGATGCGGGCGATTTCGGCATCGAGCGCCACATCGTCGGCGCCGGAACGCAAGAGCGCGCGCAGATCGTGCCCCGCGGAAGCGAACAGGCAGGTGTAGAGCTTGCCCTCGGTCGACAGGCGGATGCGCGTGCAGCCATCGCAGAAGGCCCGGGTGACCGACGAGATCACGCCGATCTCACCAGCGCCGTCCCGATAGCGCCAGCGCTGCGCCACCTCGCCGGGATAATTCGCGTCGATCGGCTCGATCGGGTAGTGTTCGCCGATGTGGCGCAGCACCTCGGCGGAGGGCACGACCTCATCGAGCCGCCAGCCATTGCTGCTGCCGACATCCATGTATTCGATGAAGCGCAGGATGTGGCCGGAATTACGGAAATGCCGCGCCAACGGCAGGATCTGGCTTTCATTGACGCCGCGCTTGACCACGCAATTCACCTTCACCGGCGTCAATCCCGCCTGCACGGCGGCCTCGATGCCGGCGAGCACCTTCGCCACCGGATAGTCGGCGTCGTTCATGCGCTTGAAGATCGCATCGTCGAGCGCGTCGAGGCTCACGGTCACGCGTACCAGTCCCGCGGCTTTCAGCGCCGCGGCTTTTTTATCCAGCAGCGAGCCGTTGGTCGTCAGCGTCAGCTCGACGCCAGGAATCGCAGCCAGCATCTCCACCAGCGTCTCCATGCCGTGACGCAGCAGCGGCTCGCCGCCGGTGAGACGGAGTTTGCGCACGCCGCGATTGACAAACGCCCGGGCGATGCGCGTGATCTCTTCGAAGGAAAGCAGCTCGGCGCGCGGCAGGAAGGGATAGTCGCGGCCGAACACCGTCTTCGGCATGCAATAGATGCAGCGGAAATTGCAACGGTCGGTGATCGAGATGCGCAGATCGCGCACCGGACGGCCAAGCGTATCCAGCAATGGAAGCCGAGAGCTCATGCGTTCATTATAGGGACACGCCCGGGCGGAACCTTGATCCAGACGATGAATCGTGCCGTGTCGCCAGCGCCGATTTTTTCCTTGGTCCGAAACGCATCGGATCGACTCAACTTCGCATAATCTGTATTATGTAAAATTTTGTTCCGATTCCGTTGCGCATCTTTCACCTCTGCACCCTGACCTCGAAACCGCAAGTGCGATCACCCAGGCCGCCGATACAAGTGATCTCGCGTGCCTGGACTTTGAGTCCGTAGATCGAGCCGATCGCGCCCGCAACCAACCCGCCTTCGAATGAGCAAATCGGCCGGCCGACGGGCGACATGCCGGCACAGGTCACGCACTCATGCACATCCACTTTGAAGAGATCGTCATGGGTTTCGATGCTGACGTCGCCGATCTTCAGCTGCTGACACAGCGCCACGAACTGCTCGATGTCGTGCAGGCCGAGCCGTGCCCCGAGCTTCTTGCCAGCCAGATAGGCTTGCGCTGCGGCTGCCGGGCCGAAAAGGTCTTCGAGCACCACCAGCCGCAAGAGTCGGAATACCGCGATGGATACGTCGCCGCCATGCTTCGGACGGTCGATGCGCAATGCATTCGAGACATCGATTGGGATGAAAGGCGTCTTGGTGAGGTTTTCCATCACTCCTCCCGATAGGGTTGCGTCAATTCGCCAGGCCGTCGATCATTGCCGCCAATGTGTCGAGGTCGCTTTCCGCCGCCGGCTCGAAGCGTGTGAAATGCAAGTCCTCGAGGATCCGGCTTCCCTGCGGCTGGGTGTGCATATTGCAGAGCAGGTCCTGCAACGTCTGGAACTTGTCCTGCCATTCTGGCGCGAGACAAAAGCAGTGATAGGCGCGGCGACTGCGGGTTTCGGCCAGCAGCTGCAATGCCTGGCGCGTCGTGTCGGTCATCCCCTGCCAGGTTTCGTTGTAGACGAAGGCTAGGTCGGTCTTGCCTTGGATCACCGCCTGGGCAGCGGCGAGATGCGTGCCGACGAAAACGAACTCGCAGTCGGCGATTGGAATGCCCTGCTCTTCCAGCAAACCGATCCCCAGCGCATGGACGATCAGTTTGTCGGTCGCCGATGCGATCCGAAGCGGCCTATGCTCGCCAATCCCCTTTCCCGCCGCAGCGACCAGAAAGGTTTCGTCGAAGACCCCGGCCGGCCTGGCCACTGGAATGAAACCGCGCTCTTTACGGAAAATCGCCGCACTGAACGGATTGGCATAGACGAGCCGGTAAGGCCCGGCCAGCACGGCAGCCCGTTCCTGGATGAAATTGTCTTTCGGCTCGAAGTGCAGGCGGCAGCCCAGGTTGCGCTGGAGATAGGTATTCAGGATGAACCAGCCGGCCAGATTCTTGGCCGTGTCGTGCGGGCAGACGGAAAACAGCTCGGTCGCGAATGTCATGCTTGCACCATTGAATGATGTTTGAGGTAGGGCATCGGCCAAGGCCGATCGAATTCGCCCGAGACCGTCTCAGAGCAACTTGCCGACATTTTCGGCGGCGCGCTTGGCATCGAGAAAAATCAGGCCGAGCTTGGCGCCGGGACGGGCCACCACCGATAGCACGGCATCCTCGCCGGCGTGGATCATCAGGATGTAGCCCTCCTTACCCTTGACCATGACCTGTTCGAGCGCGCCACAACCGAGTTCGCCAGCGCTGCGGTCGCCCAGCGTCAACATCGCCGCATTCATCGCGCCGACGCGGTCCTCGTCGAGATTCGCCGGCAACAGGCTGGCGATCATCAGGCCATCCGTGGATACGACCGCCGAACCGATGATGTCGGCCGAGCTGCCATTCAAATCGCTCAACACGGCTCGCAGCATTTCTTCGCGCATGATTCGATGTCTCCTCCTTTTTGAATGATGAATCCGACTGGCACCGCCACGCCGGGCCGCCCGAATCCTCGCGGCGAACCGAGGCAGGGGTCATACCTGACCACTCCACCCATCGCAGCGCGAGAATGAACCGATTGTCATGATGCCACACTTCTCGGCATGGTTGGGATCGGGATGCGTCGCATGCCGGTCATAACTGATAGTCTTGCACCCCGGGATCGATCGTCACCAGCAGCGCCTGGATCAGCATCGCCACATCGGATTTCCTGCGCGCATCGATTTCGAACACCGGCGGCTTGATCTTCGGCTGTCGGGTTTCGTCGAGCAGATAGCGGTAATAGCTTTCCAGGTCGTGGGGCTGGTCGAGCGTCATGAAATTGACACCGATGACGATTTTCGCCGCCGTTCCCATCGCGTCATGGCACCACTTCAAATAGAACGCGAGATCGTCGAGCGGCGAGGGGCGGGAATTGTCGATCAGGATCACCAGGCCGAGAACCCCTTTCTTGAGGATTTCCCACATGAAATCGAAACGTTCCTGCCCTGGCGCGCCGTAGAGATGGACGCGTTCGTGCGGGCCGATGTTCATGATGCCGTAATCGAAGGCGACGGTGGTCTTCGCTTTCCTCGACCGGGTCATGTCGGAAGCGGCCTGATCGGTGCCGATGACCGGCACATCGCTCAAAGCGCCGATCGCGGTCGTTTTTCCGGCGCCGACCGGCCCGATGAACAGGATCTTGTGGTTGCGCACATGCTGGCGCGGAATGTAGGGAACGATGGTCGTGGTCGTCACCGCCGGTGCTTCACCACTTTCGAGGCGGGCGAGCACCGCCGTGGCGCTCGTCGGGCGCTGTTCCGGACGCAAGGCCAGCAGGCTGTCGATGATTTCCAGAAAGGCGGGGGAATAGCGTCCGGCCGCGACCATGGTCAAGGATGGCATCGGATCGGGCAGACCCTGCTCCACGGCCAGCAGGCGGGTTTTCGCATCCACGGGCCGCTTGCCGGTGATGCAGCGGCGAATCGTCGCGCCCAATGCATACAAGTCCGACCAGGGGCCCTGCACACCACCTTCCTCGTATTGTTCGATTGGCGCGTAGCCGGGTGTCAGCGCGCAATAGCCGTAAGACGTCGCAGCGCCGAACTCGAGTCTGGCGGCACCGAAATCGATCAGCAACGGCACGCCATCGTGGCGGATATAGATATTGGCGGGCTTGATGTCGCGGTGAAGGTATTTCTGCGCATGGATACTGCGCAACCCCTCCAGCAAGGGCACGAGAATACCGCGCAGCCAGGTCTCGTCGAACCCTTCACGCCGGCTGCGCACCAACGCCGCCAGCGTCGTGCCTTCTTCGTAATCCATCACGAAATACGCCGTGTCATGCGCGCTGAAATAGCGCGAGATGCGCACGATGTTCGGATGCTTGAGGCGGGCAAGGATGCGGGCTTCACTGATGAAGGCTTCGAGACCGAACCGGTAGAGTTCCTCGTCCGTCTCCGCTTTGAGCGCGACCCGCTCGCCCTCGCGGATGACCATGTCGGCCGGGAAATACTCCTTGATCGCGACGGGGATGTTGAGGTGTGTATCCAGCCCCCGATAGGTGATGCCGAAAGCGCCGACCCCCAATACACCCTCGATGCGATATTCCTGCAGCAGGGTGCCGGGCGGCAAGGCTTGCTCGACCGAGGTCATCGCGTCATCAACCCTTTCAGATAGTGCATGATGCGGCCGAGGAGTTGCCTTTCTCCGTGCTCCGGCGGCGCTGCGGGCGGTTCGATCAGATGATCGGCGGCCCGCTTCGCGATGTCGAGCAGCCCGAGCGCGTGGGCGCACGCGCAAAAGGCGAAGACATGGCGCTGCGGAATCTGCAGGGCCTCGGCAACCCGGCTCATGCTCATCGGTTGATCGTTCAGCAACGCGGCGATGCGCATCGCGTCGGGCAGTTCCAGCAGACGAGGCAGATTGGGCCAGTGACGCAGATAGACACGCCGGTTCGGCGGCAAATCGACTGGCAATTGGCCACGATAGGTCCAGGCGGCCACTTTCCAGATCAGGGCATCGGGATGAATGGCTATCGGGCCTGGCCGGGAAGCGCTGCCTAGGGGGAGCCGCTCGATGGTCAGCATCCCTTCGGGGAAAACGGCCTGGCTCAGACGCTGCAACGAGATGTCGCCGACGGGCACGGCCACGGCCACCCCACGCGGATGGAAGATCGCCAGCGTGTTTTCCTTGTATTTGGCTGCGACTGGCTGATCGCCCCGTTTGGCTTCTGTGAGCGCCGTTTGCAATATGGCGAGCAATCGGCCTGCCAGCGGAAGAAACAGGCGGGAGACCTGCGCTTCATCGTTGCAATCGATATCCCCGGCCGTTCCGCACACTGCGGAGAAATCGGTTTCTGGCGGTAATTCGGTGTCCGGAGCCTCCTTCTGCAGGCGCAAGGTGGGAATCCTTTGCGTCCTTTCATCGCTATCCCCGTCTTCTTCTCCGTTCGCCCCGGATGGCGAGACCGCGCTCGCCGCCTTTCTCGTACCGCCGGAAAGGGGCGAGAACGGCATTCTTACCGTATCGGGATCGAGTCCTTCGGCGACCCGTCGGATTGCCTCGATCAACTGTTCGATCTTGACGGGCTTCGCCACCATGGCTGCGATGCCATCCAAGTCGACAGCAGAAGAAATGGCTATGGCGGGACAATGAGGATTTTTTTTCCGAAACGCCTGCCAGATTTCTTTCGTTCCGACGCTATCGGCGTCGATGATCACCAGGTCGGCCTTGCCTCCCTCCGCCAGGCGGGCGACGCCCTTGGCCGGCCCGGCGAAGACCATCGCGAAGGTATTGCGCATCCGCTCACTGACCCCCAGCAGATCGACCGACAATGGCTGCGAGTCGCGTTTCATGCCGAAGCTGGCTGGCGGGCAAACGGAAGGCTCATGGGCGTTACTATAACAACGCCTTTCGATTTCCGGTCAGCTTTCAATGCGCACCGGCACGTCGTAGGAATTCGACGATTTCCACGTGATTCGCCTTGCGGGCCATGTCGAGCGCGGTGCCTTCCTCGCCATCGATCTCGTCGAGTTCCGCCCCCGCCCCGACGAGCAGGCGCACCATTTCGAGATGACCGCGCTTGGCTGCCAGCATCAAGGCGGTAAAGCCGTTCGGGGCGACGGCATTCACCCTGGCGCCAGCGGCGAGCAGCAGCGCGGCGATCTGCGGCCGGTTTTCGAAGGCGGCATAATGCAGCGCCGTCCAGCCGGTCGTGTTCGGATCGGCCTGGCGATCGAGCAGCAGTTTGACGATCGCCTCGTGGCCGCGCAGCGTGGCGAGCATCAGCGCGGTATCCCCATAACGGTTGCGGCGGTTCGGATTGGCACGGTTGTCGAGCAGGAAGCGCGCGAGCTCCAGATTGTTCTCCCGGGCGGCGATCATCAACAACGTGTTGCCCTGCGCATCGGTGGTGTTTACATCCATGCCGCGCCTGAGCAGATCGATCACCTTGGCGGTTTCGTTCTGCTCTGTGGCATGCAGAATGTCCTCATAGACGCCGGCGACCGCAGTGCAGGCAAACACGGCATTGGCCAGCAACAGGAGCAGATATTTTTTCATCGTCCGCACCTTCATTGTTTGGCGTGACTGAACAAGCAAAAGAAGTTCTCGGTCGTCGCCGCGGCGACCGCATCGAGGGGAATTTGCCTCAGCCGGGCGATCTCCTCGGCGACGAATCGCACATAAGCCGGCTGATTCACCTTGCCGCGATGGGGCACGGGCGCCAGATAGGGAGAATCGGTTTCGACGAGCATGCGCTCGAGCGGCACGAACTTGGCAACCTCCTTGAGCTCGGTCGCTTTCTTGAACGTGACGATGCCCGAAAAGGAAATGTAAAACCCGAGATCGAGCGCGGCGCGGGCGACCTCGACGCTTTCGGTGAAGCAATGGAACACGCCGCCGACTGCTTCGGCGCCCTCCTCTTTCAGCACGCGCAAGGTATCCGCCGCCGCAGAGCGCGTATGGATGATCAACGGCTTGCCGCAGGCGCGGGCAGCGCGGATGTGAGTGCGGAAACGCTCGCGCTGCCATTCCAGATCACCACTGAGGCGATAATAATCGAGTCCGGTTTCACCAATTGCCACGATCTTCGGGTCACTCGACAGCGCGATCAGTGTCTCGACATCCGGCTCACGCGCAGGTGATTCCGTATCCGGATGCACACCAACCGCGGCGTAGAGATTGGGCGCCTTGCGGACGAGTTCCAGCAGCGCCGGGAAACGCTCCAGGGTGACGCCGGCACACAGCGCCCAGCCCACGCCGGCTTCCGCCATTGCCGACAACAGGCCGTCCAGGTTCCCCGCCAGCTCGGGGAAGTCGAGATGACAATGAGAATCGACGAGGAGAGAAGTCATGTCATGAATTGAGTGGCTTCAAGGCGCGAACGCACAGGTCTTCGAGAAAGAGTTTCGGGTTCAACGGATGATTCGCCCAGGCGCGCAACTGGCCGACCTGCTGCTGGGCACGCAGCAGCGCTGGCAGAGCAGCTTTTTTCGCGACCGGCTCCAAGGTCTGCCGATCGAAATAACGCGGCGGCGCCCCCACCCGGGACAAGCCGAGATCGAAGAGCCATTTTTGCACCACCACGACCAGCTCTTCCATCTCGAGTGCTGCATCGGCTTTCACGAGACCTTCCCAGCGCACCGCGAGCGCGAGGGGATCACCGGGCCTTTGCAGGTCGGCCACGAGGGTTTCGAGCGCCTTCAGCCGGCCGCTCCGGGCGGCATCGGCCAGCGCGAGGGGTGCATGGCCAAAGAAGGGTAACCATCTTGCCGTATGGTCCAGCTTTTGCTCTGCCAACCAACGCTGACTTTCTTCCACGGGCGGATGCCCGAACATCACCCGGCGCGAGCGGCTCAGCAGCGTCGGCAGAAGGTTACGCCAGCGATGAGAAATCATTATGAAATAAAAAGATGAAGATGGTTCTTCAAGTATTTTGAGAAGTGAGTTGGCCACGATCGGGTTCATCGCCTCGGCCGGGTCGATCAGACAGACGCGCGCCCCGCCACGATGCCCGCCGACATGAAAGAAGTCTTCGAGTTCGCGGATCTGCTGGATGCGAATCTGCCGGCTCGCCTTCTTCTTGTCCCCGTCCGCGACACCTTCACCCCCCTCGACCTCGCTGTCGGCCTCGGGTTGCAATACCCGGTAATCAGGATGCTGGCCATTGGCCATCATCAGGCAGGAGGGGCATTCGCCACACGCAGTTTCATAGGCGCCTCGCGGCGCCTCGCATAGCAGACGGGCGGCCAGCGCCTCGGCCAATTCCCGTTTTCCGACACCCGGCGGACCGGCAAACAGCAAGGCATGCGGCAGACGCACACCCCCACCAGTCAGACCCTTCCATATTTTATCATTTAATATCATTATTCAGATAGTTGCAAATACATCTTCAAGTTGTTTCTGAATCTGTGCACAGCTCAGGCGCGCATCGACCACCTTGATCCGCTCGGGCATCTGGCGGGCACGGGCGAGATAGGCGGCACGCACGCGCTCATGAAAGTCGGTCTTTTCCTGTTCGAAGCGGTCGAGCTGCCGTGCCGCACCGGCCATGCGCTGCATCGCGATCTCGACCGGCAGATCGAACAGCAAGGTCAGGTCGGGCTGGAAACCGCCTTGCACCCAGGTTTCCAGTTGCTGGAGCTTTTCGAGGGACAAACCGCGACCGCCTCCTTGATAGGCGAAGCTCGCATCGGTGAAGCGGTCGCAGACGACCCAATCACCGCGCTCCAGGGCCGGCCAGATCACCCGTTCGAGATGCTCGCGCCGGGCGGCGAACATCAAGAGGGCCTCGGTTTCGAGGTGCATCGGTTCGGAGAGCAGCAACCCACGCAGTTTTTCACCCAACGGCGTGCCGCCCGGTTCGCGCGTCTGCACGACGGTGCGGCCGCGGCGGCGCAGAAAATCGACCAGCCAGGCCAGATGTGTGCTCTTGCCGGCGCCATCGACGCCTTCCAGGGTGATGAACTTGCCTCGTGCGGTCATTTCTTGCCCAACTGATATTTGGCCACCGCGCGATTATGCTCTTCCAGGGTGCGCGAAAACTCGCTCGAACCATCGCCGCGAGCGACGAAGTAGAGCAGATCGGTCTTCGGTGGGTGAAGCGCCGCCTCGATCGCGGCCATGCCCGGCAGGCAGATCGGCGTCGGCGGCAGGCCGGTACGGGTGTAGGTGTTCCAAGGGGTGTCGGTCTGCAGATCGCGCTTTCTCAGGTTGCCGTCGAATTTATCCCCCATCCCATAGATCACCGTCGGATCGGTCTGCAGCGGCATGCCGAGCTTGAGGCGATTGACGAACACCGAGGCGATCCTGCCGCGATCCGCCGCCTGGCCGGTTTCCTTTTCGATGATCGAGGCCATGATCAGGGCTTCGTCGGCATTTTTGTAAGGCACCGAGGGATCGCGGTTTTCCCAGGCGGTCGCAAGCCGGCGCTGCATCGCCTGCCAGGCGCGGCGATAGATCGTCAGATCGCTCGACTGACGGGCGAACAGGTAGGTATCCGGGAAAAAGCGCCCCTCGGGGTGCGTTTCCGTCGCGCCGATGCGCTGCAGGATTTCGGTGTCGGAGAGTCCGGCGGTATCGTGACGCAGATCGGGATGATGATCGAGCAGCGCGCGCAGATCGCGGAAGGTCTTGCCCTCGACGATGACGATCTCGGTCTGGGTCACGTCGCCGGCGGTGAGCTTTTCGAGCAGCTGCCATGCCGTGATGCCAGCGCCGATTTCGTAGGAGCCGGCCTTGATGTTCCGATCGCGGCCGGCCAGCCGGCCCAGCAGCGCGAATTGCCAGGGCCGGATGCCGACGCCGGCGTCGCGCATCGCCAGGGCCGCGCCCTTCAGCCCCAGCCCCGGCCGGATGTCGAAATCCACCACCCCGTCGGGGTTGAGTTGCAGCGGGATGGCCGCAGATGCGAACCAGGCCATCCAGCCCGCGAAGCCCGCCGCGAGCAGGAAGGCCAACCACGATAATCGTTTGAGCAGTCGCATACGAGGCGGCTATGATAGCCGCTCCATCGATCGGGGATTCCGCATGAGCCAGAGCACCTTCGTTCCATTAGCCGACCACGGTCTGATCCGCGCCAGCGGCGAGGACGCGGCGAGTTTCCTCCACAACCTGCTGACCAACGACATCACGCATCTGCCGGCCAGTGGCGCGCGCCATGCGGCGCTTTGCACCGCCAAGGGCCGCATGATCGCCAGCTTCCTGATCTGGCGCGAGGGGCCGGACTATTTGCTGATGCTCTCGGCCGACATCCTGCCGGGCATCCTGAAGAAGCTGTCGATGTATGTCCTGCGCAGCAAGGTCAAGCTGGCCGACATCACCGCCGAGCGCACGCTGGTCGGCGTGCTCGGTGGCGACCTCCTCCCGGCCGAGCCGATGACCACCGCGGCATGGGAGGGCGGCACGGCGATCCGCCTCGATGCCGGACGCGCGATTCTCGTCCTGCCCGCTGGCTCTTCGCTGCCTGAAGGAGGGCGGGCGGGCGAGCTTGCCGAATGGCATCTGGCCGAGATCCGCGCTGGCCAGCCGCGCATCGTCGCCGCCACGCAGGAGCTGTTCACGCCGCAGATGGTCAATTACGAGCTGCCGGCCGTCGGCGGCGTCAGTTTCCAGAAAGGCTGCTATCCCGGCCAGGAGATCGTCGCCCGCACGCAGTATCTCGGCAAGGTCAAGCGTCGCATGTATCGCGTGAAACTCGACCGGGCCTTCGCGCCGGGCACCGACGTCTTCACCCCCGAAGCCGGCGAGCAGCATTGCGGCAACGTCGTGCTGTGCGCCCCGGCGCCCGAAGGCGGGTTCGAGGCGCTACTGGTCGTGCAATCCTCGGGCATGGAAGCCGATGCCGTGCATGTCGGCTCACCCGACGGTTTGACAGCCGAACGCCTGCCCCTGCCCTACTCCGTGGATTGAGCCATGTGCCTGATCCTCGTCGCCTGGCATGCCCATCACGAGTACCCGCTCGTGGTGGCGGCGAACCGCGACGAGTTTCACGCCCGGGCCACGGCGCCGGCGGCCTTCTGGGAAGATCATCCCGAGGTGCTCGCCGGCCGTGATCTCGCCGCGGGCGGCACCTGGCTGGGCATTACGCGAAATGGCCGCTTCGCGGCGCTGACCAATTTCCGCGACCCGGCCAGCCATCGGCCTTATGCGCCCTCGCGTGGCCGGCTGGTGGCCGATTTCCTCTGCGGCGAAGCCGACATCGATGCCTATCTCGACGTCATCGAGCCCGAACGCTACAACGGCTTCAACCTGCTGCTCGGCGACGGGCGGCGGCTCGTCGCCTTCAGCAATGTCTCGAACGAGCGCCACCTTCTCGCGCCGGGCCTCTACGGCCTGTCGAACGCGCTGCTCGACACCCCGTGGCCGAAAGTCGGTCAGGCCAAGACGGCACTCGAAGCCGCCCTCGCCCACCTGCCCGACGAACACCGCCTCTGGGCGCTGCTGCGCGACGACCGCACCCATCCCGACGAAACCCTGCCGGCCACCGGCGTGCCGCTCGAATGGGAGCGGCTGCTGTCGGCGGCCTTCATCCGCGGCGCCGACTATGGCACGCGCAGCTCGACCGTGCTGACCGTCAGTGCCGGTGGCATCGTCAGCTTCGACGAGCAGAGCTGGTTGCCGGGCGGCGTGCCTGGCGAGCGGCGGCGCTATCGCTTTTCCGCTATTCGGTGATATCGACGACGGTCCGCAGCGGCACGCGCTCGAACAGCTCGACGATGTCTGCGTTCCTCATGCGGATGCAGCCGTGCGAAGCCGGCACGCCCATCGGCACCTCATCCGGGCTGCCGTGGATGTAGATGAAGCGGCGCATCGTGTCGACCTCGCCCAGGCGGTTCTTGCCGACCTCGCATCCCGACAGCCAGAGGATGCGCGTCAGGATCCAGTCGCGTTCGGGTTGAGCGGCGGCGAGCGCCGGCGTCCAGATTTCCCCGGTGGGCCGGCGGCGCACGAATACCGTACCTGCCGGTGCGCCAGCGCCGATTTTCGCGCGGATGATGTGCTTGCCGCGCGGCGTGCAGAAACTGCCGCGCCGTTCCCCTGCCCCGTTCTTCGCGGTCGAAACCGGGTAGGCGGCGATACGCAAGCCCTTCTCGTCGAACAGTTCGAGCGTCTGCGCGGCCAGGCTCACGCGGATGTGCATCAAGCCACTTCCGTTTTCTGCCGCCGCGCGGCGAAGAAGCCGGAGAGCAGCGCGCCGCATTCCTCGGCGCGCACGCCGCCGACCACTTCGGCGTGATGATTGAGTCTTCCCTCGGCGAACAGGTCGATGACGCTGCCGGCGGCGCCGGTCTTCGGATCGCGGGCGCCGAAGACGACCCGACCGACACGGGCATGGAAGATCGCGCCGATGCACATCGCGCAGGGCTCCAGCGTGACATAGAGCGTCGTGCCCGGCAGCCGGTAATTGCCGAGCCGCTGGGCCGCATCGCGCAACGCCATCACTTCGGCGTGCGCGGTCGGGTCGTGGCGGGAAATCGGCTGGTTGAAGCCGCGGCCGACGATCTCGCCGTCCCTGACGACGACCGCGCCGACCGGCACCTCGTCGAGCGTGGCGGCCTCGCGCGCGAGCTCCAGCGCGACGTCCATGTAATCGGCGTCGGTCATCCGGCCGCGAGCGCCTCGCGAATGCCGGCGGCGAGGATCGCCGGATCCTCGGCGCCGACGATGATGCGTTGGCCCGGCAGGATGAAGGTCGGCACCTGGTTGATGCCCATCGCCTGCACCTCTGCGGCCATCCGCTTCACCACGTCCTCGTCCGCATTCGAGGCGAGATAGGCGCGGATCGCCGGTGCGTCATAGCCGCATTCCGCCGCGCAGGCAGTCAGCACGTCGATGTCGCCGATGTGCTCGCCGCGCTGGAATTGCGCCGCATAGAGCCGCTCGATCAGCGCGTCGATCTTCGCGGGATCGGGATCGACGGTCTGCGCGCGATGGATCAGCCGGTGCGCCTTCAGGGTGTTGGCGCGATACTGGATTTTCTCGAAGGCATAGTCGATGCCCCAGGCACGCCCGGCCTCGCGCACACGCGCCCACATCTGCTCGACCTTGTCGCGGCCGAACTTCTTTTCGAGGAAGGGCAGATACGGCTCGCCTTCGGGCGGCGTGTCCGGATTGAGAAAAAACGGCAGCCAGCGCTTGCGATACTGGAAGTCAGCCCGTTCTTGGCGGATCATCTCGACGGCCGCCGCCAGCCGCCGGGTGCCGATGTAGCACCAGGGGCAGACGACGTCGGCGACGATTTCGATGGTGAACATGTATGCCTATCCTTCGTGTAGAAAACTGCAAGGATAAAGCATCGTGCCGCCCCGCCAGCGCCGACTTTCAGAAATCGATCGGCGCCCGGCGGGAACCGGCGGCTCAAGCGTTTTTCTGCACTTCTCCGCCCTGATCCAGCAGTGCCGCCTGCGCGGCGGCCAGCCGCGCGATCGGCACGCGCGGGCCGGAGCAGGAGACATAGCTCAGACCGATCTTGTGGCAGAAGTGGATCGAGCCCGGATGGCCGCCATGCTCGCCACAGATGCCGACCTTGAGGTCGGGGCGCGTCTTGCGGCCTTCGGTCACGGCGATCTTCATCAACTCGCCGACACCCTTCTGGTCGAGCACCTCGAACGGATTGTCCTGCAGGATGCCGACTTCGTTGTAATGCGGCAGGAACTTGTTCTCGGCATCCTCGCGCGAGAACGAGAAGGTCGCCTGGGTGAGGTCGTTGGTGCCGAAGCTGAAGAACTCGGCATCCTGTGCCATGCGCCCGGCGCGCAGGCAGGCGCGCACGACCTCGAGCATGCTGCCGAACTTGTAGCCGACGTTGATGCCGTGGGTGAGCTCGACCACCTTGTGGATGCGTTTCACGTAGTCATGGATGCGCACCAGCTCCTCGACGGTGGCGACCTGCGGCACCATGATCTCCGGATAAACCTCGATGCCCTCCTTGGCGCACAGCGCCGCGGCCTCGAGGATCGCCTGGATCTGCATCGAGTAGATCTCGGGATAGGTGATGCCCAGACGCACGCCGCGATGGCCGAGCATCGGATTGACCTCGGCGAGCGCGCGCACCTTCTTGAGCGTCTTCTCCTTCTTCTGGATCACGTCCTCTTCGAGGTGGCTGTCCTTGAACTCGGTCATGCTGCGCGACAGCTTGTTCAGACCGTCGGCGTATTGCATGTAGAGCTTCGGGTTGAGCAGCTTCAGGGTCTCCGGCAACTCTTCGAGCGCCTTGAGCGAATCGCGCAGATGGTGCAGATGGGCGATCTCCAGTTCGAGCTGGGCGGCCGTCGGCAGGAATTCATGCAGCGGCGGATCCATCAGCCGCACGGTCACCGGCAAGCCGCGCATCGCCTTGAAGATGGCCTTGAAGTCGGAACGCTGGATCGGCAGCAACCGGTCGATCGCGGCCTGGCGCTCCTCGATCGTTTCAGCGAGGATCATCTCCTGCACGATCGGCAGCCGGTCGGTGGCGTTGAACATGCGTTCGGTGCGGCACAAGCCGATGCCCATCGCGCCGAACTCGCGGGCGCGCAGGGCGTCTTCCGGCGTGTCGGCATTGGCCATCACCTTGAGGCGCGCGACCTGGTCGGCCCACTTGAGCAGCGTCGCCATGTCCTTGTTGAACTCGGCCTGCACGGTGGGCACCTCGCCGGCATAGACGTTGCCGTTGCTGCCATCGATGGTGATCACGTCGCCTTCCTGCAGCGTCGTGTCGCCGATCGTGGCCTGGCGGTTCACGTCGTCGATGTGGATCGCCTCGCAGCCGGACACGCAGGGCTTGCCCATGCCGCGCGCCACCACCGCCGCGTGCGAGGTCTTGCCGCCGCGGCTGGTGAGGATGCCCTGCGCCTGGAAGAAGCCGTGGATGTCCTCGGGCTTGGTCTCCTCGCGCACCAGGATGATCTTCTCGCCTGCCTTGCCGCGCGCTTCGGCGGTGTCGGCATCGAAGACGATCTTGCCGGAAGCGGCGCCCGGCGAGGCCGGCAGGCCGGTGGCGAGCGGCTTGCCCTTGAAGTTGGGCGACAGCTGCGGCACCAGAAGCTGCTCGAGCATCGCCGGATCGACGCGCAGCAGTGCCTTTTCCTTGCTGATCAGACCTTCCTTGAACATATCGACCGAGGTGCGCACCATCGCCTGGGCGTTCATCTTGCCGTTGCGGGTCTGCAGGCAGTAGAGCGTGCCGCGCTCGATGGTGAATTCGAAGTCCTGCACTTCCTTGTAGTGCGATTCGAGACGATTACGCAGTTCGAGCAGCTGGCGATAGATCTCCGGCATGTCCTGCTCCATCTCGGCGATGGGCTTGGGCGTGCGGATGCCGGCCACCACGTCCTCGCCCTGCGCATTGACGAGGTATTCGCCGTAGATCTGGTTCTCGCCGGTGCCCGGGTTGCGCGTGAAGCCGACCCCGGTACCGGAATCGTTGCCCATGTTGCCGAACACCATCGTGCAGATGTTGCAGGCGGTGCCGTTGGCCATCTCCTTGGTGATCTTGAACTGCCGGCGGTAATCGACCGCACGCTTGCCGTTCCAGGAGCGGAACACCGCGCCGATGGCGATTTCGAGCTGCTTGTAGGGGTCTTCCGGGAAGGGCTTGCCGGTGTGGTCCTTGACGATCTGCAGGAACTGTTCTGAAAGCTCCTGCAAATGCTCGGCCTTGAGATCGATGTCCTGGGTGGCGCCGACCTTCTTCTTCATCGCCGCCATCGCCTCGTCGAAGGGCTTGTCTTCCAGACCGAGCGCGATCTTCGCGAACAGCTGGATGAAACGGCGATAGGCGTCGTAGCCGAAGCGCGGGTTGCCGGTGAGCTTGATCAGGGCCGCCAGCGAGGTCTTGTTGAGGCCGAGGTTGAGGATCGTGTCCATCATGCCCGGCATCGACATCGAGGAGCCGGAACGCACGGAGACCAGCAGCGGGTTCTTGTCGCCACCGAAGGTCTTGCCGGTCTTCTTCTCCAAGTCCTTCATGTAGTGGAGGATTTCCTCCCATGCCCCGGGCGGCAGTTCGTCGTGCTCGAGATAGGCAAGGCAAGCTTCGGTGGTGATCGTGAAGCCCGGCGGCACCCTGAGGCCGATCTGCGTCATCTCGCAGAGGTTCGCCCCCTTGCCGCCCAACAGCATCTTGTTCTTGCCATCGCCTTCCTCGAAGGCATAGACGAACTTCTTGCCAGCCATTTCCGCTCCCTTCCGGTGTTTATTTGGAAAAAAATATCGCTTTGCTGCAAAGCAGCACAGCCCGTAAACATATCAAATGATGGGCTTCTCGGGGAAGTTTTTCCGACCTCGACCAAGGCGGGTATCCTGCGCATTTTTTCCGGATTTGCGCTCATGTGGTTCAGGAATCTGCGTCTTTACCGTCTGCCGCGCGGCTTCGCGGCCGATCTGGCCGATCTCGATGCCCGCCTCGCCCGCCGGCCGCTCGTCCGCTGCGGCAATTTCGAGATGGCCAGCCGCGGCTGGGTGTTCCCCCGCCAGGAAGGTGTCTTCGTCCATGCCGTCGATCGTCAGTGGCTGCTGGCCCTCGGCATCGAACAAAAGCTCCTGCCGACAACAGTGGTGCGTCAGACCGCCCAGGAGCGCGCCGCCGTCATCGAAAAGGAACAGGGCCGCAAGGTCGGGCGCAAGGAAATGCGCGACCTCTTTGATCGGGTGATGGAGGAGCTGCTGCCGAAGGCATTTTCGCAACGCCGCACCACCTGGGCCTGGCTCGATCCGCTGCACGGCTGGCTGGTCGTGGATGCCGGCTCCGACGCGCGCGCCGACGAGTTCATGGAAGTGTTGCTCGCCACGCTCGATGACGTGGCCGTGAGGCCTTTGCAGACGCAGCTTTCGCCCTCGGCCGCGATGACCGCCTGGCTCGCGGGCCAGGAGCCGCCGGCGGGATT
>JACAEF010000009.1 GCA_013388985.1 Rhodocyclaceae bacterium | reverse complement strand
TACAAGGTGCTGCCGGGCGAGAGCTGCATCATCACCTCGAGCTGTCTGCTCGGCCATGCCGACTACAACGCGCGCGGCGTGACGGAAGGGAAGACCCGTCTCGTGCTGCTGCCGCGGCCGCTGTTCGACGCCTTGCTCCAGACGCCGGCCTTCCGCGATTTCGTCTTCGGCCTGTTCGCCGAGCGCATCGCCGACCTGATGCAGCTCGTCGAGGAAGTCGCCTTCCGCAAGCTCGACCAGCGGCTCGCCAACCTGCTGCTCGGCAAGGGGCGGCTGCTGAACGTCACCCACCAGCAACTGGCCGACGAGCTGGGCAGCGTGCGCGAGATGGTCAGCCGGCTGCTGAAGGGATTTGCCGAGCAGGGGCTGGTGCGGCTCGGCCGCGAGCAGATCGAAATCCTCGACCCGGCTGGCTTGCGCAGGATCGCGGGTTGAAAGTCGGCGCTGACGGCACGGCACTGCGCGTGTGTGACAATGGTTACTGAACGAAATCACTCGGCCATGTTCTAATTGTCGCGTGAATTCAATTCCGTAACCCCAAAAGGAGATCGAACATGAAACAAAACGTTGGTGGTATCGACCGTGTGCTGCGCATCATCGTCGGCCTGGCCCTGGTCGCCTGGGCGTTGATGGGCGGTCCCGCCTGGGCGTGGATCGGCGTGGTGCCGCTGGGCACTGGCCTGATCGGCTTCTGCGCGCTGTATCCGCTCTTGGGCATCAACACCTGCCCGAGCAAAAAATAAAACGCTGTTTGCCTGAAGCGCTGTCAACGGCGTGCCGCGGCACGCCGTTATTTTTTTGCCGCGCGGGTTTTGGGGGCCCCTTTTCCAACCCTCCCGGACACGCCAGCGCGTAAAATCACAGCATGTTGAAGCAGCGCACCCTCAAATCCATCGTCAAGACCACCGGCGTCGGCCTCCATTCCGGCGCCAAGGTGACGCTCGTGCTGCGTCCTGCCGCCCCGGGCACGGGCATCGTGTTCCATCGCGTCGATCTGGACCCGGTCGTCGATATCAAGGCGGATCCGTTCGCCGTGGGCGATACGCGTCTTGCCTCCTGCCTGGAAAAGGACGGCGCGAAGCTCGGCACCGTCGAGCATCTGATGTCCGCGCTGGCGGGCCTCGGCATCGACAACGTTCACGTCGATGTCGATGCCGAGGAGATTCCGATCCTCGACGGTTCCGCCGCGCCGTTCGTTTTCCTGCTCCAGTCGGCCGGCATCGAGGAACAGAACGCGCCGAAACGCTTCCTGCGCGTGAAAAAGCTCGTCGAGGTGCAAGACGGCGACAAGTGGGCGCGTCTGTCACCCTACGAGGGATTCCGCCTCGAATTCTCGATCCAGTTCAACCACCCGGCGGTCGACAAGTCCGGCACCCGCGTGGCGGTCGATTTCGCCGACCAGTCCTACATCCGCAACATCGCCCGGGCACGCACCTTCGGCTTCATGCAGGACATCGAGACGATGCAGGCGCAGGGACTGGCGCTCGGCGGCAGCCTCGACAACGCGATCGTGATGGACGAATACCGCGTCCTCAATCCGGACGGGCTGCGCGTGCCCGACGAGTTCGTGCGCCACAAGGTGCTCGATGCGATCGGCGATCTGTATCTCGTCGGTGCCCCGCTGCTGGCGGCATTTAGTGCCCACAAGTCCGGCCATGCGCTGAACAACCGGCTGCTGCGCGCCTTGCTGGCGGATGCGACGGCCTGGGAATGGGCGAGCTTCGAGGAGCCGGCCAAGACGCCGGCCCGCGTCGCGCAGCTCTATCCCGACGTGCAGTTCGCCTGATAGCTTATGAAAATTTCTGCTGCGCGTCCCGATGGCTTCGTTGCGCGGTGCTCGCTCCCGCGCCTAACGTTTTGTTATGTCTTGGTCGCTGCGCTCCGTGCGCCTTGCCTTCGGGCCGCTCGCGACGAAATTTTTCACAAGCTCTGAGTCATGCTCTTCCTGCGCGTCGTTGGCATCCTCGCGGCGATCGCCATCGGCGCCGGCATCCTCGCCTATCTGTTTACGGGCGAGCGGCGCTACCTGGGGCTTGCCTGGCGCATCGCGAAATACGCGTTGATCTTCGCCCTCGTGCTCTTCGCCTTGCTGGCACTCGAACGCTTGCTGGTCATTTTGTAGCCGAGGCGAGCAGCCTTTCGAGCGCGGCCTTGAGCGGTGAGCCCTCGGGGAGGCCGGCCGACAGAGAGGTGAGTGAGCGCTTCGGCTGGATGCCCAGTTTTTTCGGCTGGATCTTCCTGGAGGCTGGGGAAATGCGCCCGCCGGGTTGCACCCGCACCTCGATTCCGCTAACCTCCTGCCCCTGTTGAACGAAACCTGCGGCGAGCCTGGGGCCCAGTTGCCTGAGCTTGACCGCGACCGCGCCGCTGTCGGCGTGGATGACGACCTTGCCCCGCTTGAGATTGGCGACGTGCGCCGCGACGGCCAGACTGACCGGCAGCATCGCATCGAGAAGCGTCTGCAGCCGGCGCAGGCGTTCCGCCTGATCGGCGAGCCGGGCGAAGCTGTCGCTGGCGGCGAGATGTTCCGTCAGTGATCCGCGCAACCCTCCTGGCGTGGCGTGGAATGCGTGGGTTTTCTGGCGTAGCATCGAAGTCGTCGGATCAGCGGGTTTGCATGACAAGGAAAGGGAGTATACGCGTGCAGATTATCCTCGTATCCGATCGAATGGCGACTGCCCGCAGCATCACATTGACCGGGCGTCATCTGGCACTGGCCGTCACCGCCCTGATCGTCACGGTGCTGGTGCTCTCGACGATGTTTTCCTATTTCACCGTCCGTCATGCCGCGGAAATCCGCCTGCCCTTCCTGCAGGAAATGCTCCGCAGCATCAGCCTGGAAGAGGCCGCGAAGACGCGCGATCTGGTGCGCGAGAACCTGGTCAACATGGCCACGCGGCTGGGACACATGCAGGCGCAGTTGATGGAGCTCGACTCGCTGGGCGAGCGGCTCGCAGGCCTGGCAGGCGTGAAGATCAAGGATCTCAAGCCGGCGTCGCCGGCTGGCGCACAGGGCGGCCCGCTGGTGCCCACGGACAGGCTCGATGCGCTCGCCTTGCAGCATGCGCTCGACGATCTCGCGCGGCAGGTCGAAGCGAAGAGCGAGACCTTGGCGACCCTGGAAAACCACATCTTCGACGAGCGCATCCGCAAGAGCCTGCTGCCGACGACGAATCCCGCTCCCGAAGGCGTGCGCGCTTCGGGATTCGGCTGGCGCACCGATCCCTTCACAGGACAGCCGGCGCTGCACGAGGGGCTCGATTTCACCGCCGCGCCCGGCACGCCGATCCTGGCGGCCGCGCCGGGAATCGTGCTGAGTGTCGAACGGCATCCGGAATATGGCAATGTCGTCGATATCGATCATGGCGACGACCTGGTGACACGCTATGCGCATGCCTCGCTGGTGCTGGTCAAGCCGGGCGAGTTCGTCAAGCGCGGCCAGCAGATCGCGGCGGTGGGCAATACCGGACGCTCGACCGGCCCGCATCTGCATTTCGAGGTGCGCTTGAAGGGCGTGCCGCAGAACCCCGCGCGCTTCCTCGATCGCGAGCCGACGGCCGCGCTGGCGAAGCGTTGACGCGGGTAGGGTAGAATCACCGGCTCTTACCGGAGCCGGTGGGTTTCATGATTTCCAATTTCCTGAAAAAGATTTTCGGCAGCCGCAACGACCGGCTGCTGAAGCAGTATTCAGCCGTCGTCAAGACCATCAACGCGCTCGAGCCGCGCATGCAGGCCCTCTCCGATGAGGAGCTGGCCGCCCAGACGCCGGCACTGAAGGCGCGCGTGGCCAATGGCGAGACGCTCGACAGCCTGTTGCCCGAGGCCTTCGCGGTGGTGCGCGAGGCGGCGCGGCGCGTGCTCGGCCTGCGTCACTTCGACGTCCAGCTGATCGGTGGCATGGTGCTCAACGACAACAAGATCGCCGAGATGCGCACCGGCGAGGGCAAGACCCTGGTGGCGACGCTGCCGGCCTATCTGAACGCGCTGACCGGCCAGGGCGTCCATGTCGTCACCGTCAACGACTATCTCGCCAGCCGCGATGCGGCCTGGATGGGCCGCGTCTACAACTTCCTCGGCCTCACGGTCGGCTGCAACCTGCCGCACATGAGCCATGCCGAGAAGCAGGCCGCCTATGCCGCCGACATCACCTATGGCACCAATGGCGAGTTCGGCTTCGACTACCTGCGCGACAACATGGTCTATTCGGCCAGCGAGCGGGTGCAGCGCGGGCTCAACTACGCGATCGTGGACGAGGTGGACTCGATCCTGATCGACGAGGCGCGCACGCCGCTGATCATCTCCGGCCAGGCCGAACAGCACACCGATCTCTATGTCAAGATGAATGCCGTGCCGCCCCTGCTGGAAAAAGGCGTCGCGGCGCAGAGCCCGGAAGAGAAGGACACCGGCGATTTCATCGTCGATCACAAGTCTCACTCGGTGCTGCTCACCGAACAGGGGCACGAGAAGGCCGAACGCATCCTCGCCCAGATGGGGCTGCTGCCCGAGGGCAGCAGTCTCTACGATCCGCACAACATCCTGCTGATCCATCACCTCTACGCGGCGTTGCGCGCGCACCATCTGTTCCATCGCGACCAGCATTACGTGGTGCAAAACGGCGAGGTGATCATCGTCGACGAATTCACCGGCCGTCTGATGGTTGGACGGCGCTGGTCCGACGGTCTGCATCAGGCCGTCGAAGCCAAGGAAGGTGTGCCGATCCAGTCGGAGAACCAGACGCTGGCGTCGATCACCTTCCAGAACTATTTCCGCATGTACCGGAAGCTCTCTGGCATGACCGGCACGGCCGACACCGAAGCCTACGAGTTCCAGCAGATCTATGGCCTGGAAACGGTGGTCATCCCGACCAACAAGCCGATGATCCGCAAGGATCTGAACGACCAGATCTACCGCACCGCGAAGGAGAAATACCACGCGATCCTGGCCGACATCAAGGATTGTCACCAGCGCGGCCAGCCGGTGCTGGTCGGCACCACCTCGATCGAGAATTCCGAGCTGCTCTCCGGCCTGCTCGACAAGGAGAAACTGCCACATCAGGTCTTGAACGCCAAGCAGCACGCGCGCGAGGCCGAGATCGTCGCCCAGGCTGGCCGTCCCGGCATGATCACGATCGCTACCAACATGGCCGGCCGCGGCACCGACATCGTGCTCGGCGGCAACGTCGAAAAGCAGATCGAGATGATCCGCGCCGACGCCAAGCTCTCGCCCGCGGAGCAGGAAGCGAAGATCGCGGCGCTGAAGAACGAGTGGGCGAAGCTGCATGAGCAGGTGATCCAGGCCGGGGGGCTGCACATCATCGGCTCCGAGCGCCACGAGTCGCGGCGCATCGACAACCAGTTGAGAGGCCGTGCCGGCCGCCAGGGCGATCCGGGCTCCTCGCGTTTCTATCTGTCGCTCGAAGACCCGCTTTTGAAGATCTTCGCCGGCGACCGCCTGAATGCGATCATGGTGCGCCTCAAGATGCCCGAGGGCGAACCGATCGAGCACCCGCTCGTTTCGCGCTCGCTCGAATCGGCGCAGCGCAAGGTGGAACAGCGCAACTTCGACATCCGCAAGCAGCTGCTCGAATACGACGATGTCGCTAATGATCAGCGCAAGGTGATCTATCAGCAGCGGAACGAGCTGCTCGATGCTGCCGACATTTCCGACACCATTCACGCGATGCGCCAGGGCGTGATCCACGACCTGTTCCGCGAGTTCGTTCCGCCCGAGAGCGTCGAGGAGCAGTGGAATCTGTCCGGACTCGAAACGGCGCTGGCGGGCGAGCTCTCGCTCAAGCTGCCGATCGTGCAATGGGTCAAGGACGACCCAAGGCTCAACGACGACGATCTCTTGAAGCGCATCCTCGACGCCGCCGACGCCGCCTATGCGGAAAAGGTGGCGAAGGTCGATCTGGCCGCCTGGCAGGGCTTCGAGCGCAGCGTGATGCTGCAGAGCCTCGACACCCACTGGCGCGAGCACCTCGCGGCGCTCGACCATCTGCGCCAGGGCATCCACCTGCGCGGCTATGCGCAGAAGAATCCGAAGCAGGAATACAAGCGCGAGGCGTTCGAGCTGTTCGAGGCGCTGCTGAACTCGGTGCGCAACGAGGTCACGCGTCTGTTGATGACCGTCGAGATCCGCAGCGAGGCGCAGATCGAGGAAGCCGAGCAGGTGCATCCGCAGGTCGAGAACGTGCAGTATCACCACGCCGACTATGAAGAGGCGCTCGCCAGCGCGGCCACGGCCGAGAAAAAGCCCCAGCCGCAGGAGCGCGCGTTGCCCAAGGTCGGCCGCAACGATCCCTGTCCCTGCGGCAGCGGGAAGAAATACAAGCACTGCCACGGCAAGCTGAGCTGATCATGCTGGCGACCATCGCCGAAGACGGCGACGCCGTCGTCATCCTCGACCAGACGAAACTGCCACAGGAGACGGCTTTCGTCCGGCTGACCGATCTGGCCGGTGCCGCCCATGCGATCCGCTCGATGCAGGTGCGCGGCGCGCCGCTGATCGGCGCCACGGCGGCCTATGGCGTCGCGCTCGGCCTCAGGGAAGGCAAACCGTTCGACGAGATTCTCGCCACGTTGGCCGCGACGCGGCCGACGGCGGTCAACCTCCACTGGGCACTGGAGCGGATGAAGGCCGCGCTGGCCGAAGGTCGCGATGCCTGGCAGGAGGCGCGCGCGATCGCCCGCGAGGATGCCGAGGCGAATGCCGCGATCGGCCGGTATGGCCTGGCCATCCTCGAAGAAATCGCGCGACGCAAGGGGCGCATCGAGGTGATGACCCACTGCAACGCCGGCTGGCTGGCCACCGTCGCGCACGGCACGGCCCTCGCGCCGATCTACGCCGCTCATGAAACCGGCATCGCCGTGCATGTCTGGGTCTCCGAGACCCGGCCGCGCAACCAGGGCCGGCTCACCGCCTGGGAACTCGCGCAGTCGCGGGTTCCCCACACCTTCATCGCCGACAATGCTGCGGGGCTGCTGATGATGCAGGGCAGGGTCGATGTCGTGATCGTCGGCGCCGACCGCATCGCCGCCAATGGCGACACGGCGAACAAGGTCGGCACCTATCTGAAGGCGCTCGCCGCCCATGCGCACGGCGTGCCGTTCTATGTCGCGGCGCCGGTGTCGACGATCGACTTCGCCTGTCCGGACGGCACGCGGATTCCGATCGAGGAACGCGCCGCCGAGGAGTTCGGCGAGCTGCATACGCCGGTCGCCAACCCGGCCTTCGACGTCACGCCGGCCGCGCTGATCAGCGGCATCATCACCGAGCACGGCGTGGTGCCGGCGGATCAGCTGGGGCGCGTGAAACCATGAGCGATCTCGCCGCCGCCGTCCTCGCCACCGCGCGCGCGATGAACGCCTCGGGCATCAACCGCGGCGCCGCAGGTAACGTCAGCGCGCGAGATGCGGACGGCTTCCTCATCACGCCGACCGGCATGGCTTACGACCGGTGCGTTCCCGCGGACATGGTGAAAGTCGGCGCTGGCGGGACGGCACAGGGCAGGCGCAGGCCCTCGTCCGAATGGCGTTTCCACCACGACATCTACGCCACGCGGCCCGAGGCCGGCGCGATCATCCACGCCCATTCCCCTTTCGCCACCGCCTTGGCCTGCCAAGAACTGGAGATTCCGCCCTTCCACTACATGATCGCACGCTTCGGCGGCGACACGGTGCGTTGCGCGGCCTACGCGACCTTCGGCACCCAGGAACTTTCCGATGCAATCATCAGGGCTCTGGAAGGACGCCGCGCCTGCCTGATGGCGCATCACGGCATGGTGGTGTTCGGCGCCGACCTCGACGAGGCGCTGGCGCTGGCGATCGAGTTCGAGGCGCTGTGCGAACAGTTCTGGCGCGTGCTGCAGCTCGGCACGCCCAAGCTCCTGCCCGCCGACGAAATGGCGCGCGTGATCGAGAAGTTCGTGAGCTACGGCAAGCAGGACTGAGCGGCGCGGGAAGGGCGGTCGTTCCGCGCCCGCGCCTGCCGGGCCTGCTCATTCATATCGGACGTCGAGGATTTCGTATTCGCGCCGGCCGCCGGGGGTCTGCACTTCGACGATGTCGCCGGCGAACTTGCCGATCAGCGCGCGCGCCACAGGCGAATTGAGCGAGATCTTGTTGTGCTTCAGATCGGCCTCGTCGTCGCCGACGATCTGGTAGGTGACCGTCTGCCCCCCGTCGATGTCCTCGATTTCCACGGTGGCACCGAAGACGACGCGGCCGTCGGCGTCGAGCGCGCGCGGATCGATGATCTGGGCATTGGCGAGCTTGCCTTCGATCTCGGCGATGCGGCCCTCGATGAAGCCCTGGCGTTCCTTCGCGGCATCATATTCTGCGTTTTCCGACAGATCACCGTGAGAGCGCGCTTCGGCGATCGCGGCGATCACCGCCGGCCGTTCCACGGTTTTCAGGCGCTGCAGTTCGTCCTTGAGCTGCTGGGCGCCGTTGAGGGTGAGAGGAATCTTGCTCATGAACGCAATTCGGTGTGCAGCGCCTGGAGCGCATAGGTTTCGAGGCCGGAATGCTGCATGCCGATGCAGGCGGCGCGCGCCCCTTCGATGGTGGTGAACAACGTCACTTTCTGGGCCAGCGCCGAGGTGCGGATCGAGCGCGAATCCTGGATCGCGGCGCGCTTTTCGTCGACGGTGTTGATCAAGAGGGCGATCTCGTCGTTCTTGATCATGTCCACGATGTGCGGGCGGCCTTCGCTGACCTTGTTGACCGTGGTGACCGGGATGCCGGCAGCCTGGATCGCCGCCGCGGTGCCGCGTGTCGCCAGCAGCGTGAAGCCGAGCTCGGCGAGCAGCCGGGCGACTTCGACGGCCTTGGGCTTGTCGGCCTGCTTGACGGTGATCAGCGCGCGGCCGCCGGACGGCAGGCGGGTGTTCGCGGCGATCTGCGACTTGACGAAGGCTTCGCCGAAGCTCTTGCCGATGCCCATCACCTCGCCGGTCGATTTCATTTCCGGGCCGAGCAGGGTGTCGACGCCCGGGAACTTGTTGAACGGGAACACCGCTTCCTTGACCGAGAAGTAGGGGGGCACGACTTCGTGTGTGACGCCCTGGGCGGCGAGGCTCTTGCCGGCCATGCAGCGCGCGGCGATCTTCGCCAGCGGGAGTCCCGTGGCCTTGGAGACGAAGGGGACGGTGCGCGAGGCGCGCGGGTTCACTTCGAGCACATAGACGACGGAGTCGCTGCCCCGACCCTGGATGGCGAACTGGACGTTCATCAGGCCGACGACGTTGAGACCCCTCGCCATCAACGCGGTCTGGCGCCGCAGCTCGTTCTGGACTTCCGCGCAGAGCGAGAAGGGCGGCAGCGAGCAGGCGGAATCGCCCGAATGCACGCCGGCCTGCTCGATGTGCTCCATGATGCCGCCGATGATCACCTGCTGGCCGTCGCTCAAGGCATCGACATCGACTTCGGTGGCGTCGTTCAAGAAGCGGTCGAGCAGCACGGGGGAATCGTTGGAGACCTTGACCGCCTCGCGCATGTAGCGCTCGAGATCCTTTTCTTCATGCACGATTTCCATCGCCCGGCCGCCGAGCACGTAAGAGGGGCGCACGACGAGCGGATAGCCGATTTCGCGCGCGAGCCGCAGCGCTTCCTCTTCGGTGCGGGCGGTGCGGTTCGGCGGCTGCTTGAGGCCGAGATCGAAGAGCAGCTTCTGGAAGCGCTCGCGGTCTTCGGCGGCATCGATCATTTCCGGCGAGGTGCCGATGATCGGCACGCCGGCAGCTTCCAGCGCCAGCGCGAGCTTCAATGGCGTCTGGCCGCCGAACTGCACGATCACGCCGACCGGTTTCTCGACATGGACGATTTCGAGCACGTCCTCGAGGGTGAGCGGCTCGAAGTAGAGGCGGTCCGAGGTGTCGTAATCGGTCGACACCGTCTCCGGGTTGCAGTTGACCATGATCGTCTCATAGCCGTCCTCGCGCATCGCCAGCGCCGCATGCACGCAGCAGTAGTCGAACTCGATGCCCTGACCGATGCGGTTCGGGCCGCCGCCGAGCACCATGATCTTCTTCCGGTCGGTCGGCTGCGCTTCGCACTCCTCCTCGTAGGTCGAGTACATGTAGGCGGTGCTGGTGGCGAACTCGGCCGCGCAGGTGTCGACGCGCTTGTAGACCGGCCGCACGCCCAGCTGATGGCGCCGCGCGCGCACCGCATGCTCGTCGGTTTTCAACAGATGCGCGAGACGGCGGTCGGAGAAGCCCTTGCGCTTGAGCTGGCGCAACTCGTCGGCGCTCAACGATTCCAGTGTGCGCTGCTCGATGGCCAGCTCCAGATCGACCAGCTCCTTGATCTGGGCGAGGAACCACGGGTCGATGCGGGTGAGCTCGTGCACCTTGTCGATCGACATGCCGATGCCGAAGGCGTCGGCGACATACCACAGGCGCTCGGCCGAGGGACGCGCCAGCTGCTCGTCGATGGTCTCGGGATCGACGCTCTTCAGGTTGAAGCCATCGACGCCGACTTCCAGGCCGCGCAGCGCCTTCTGCAGCGATTCCTGGAAGGTGCGGCCGATCGCCATCACCTCGCCGACCGATTTCATCTGCGTGGTCAGCGTCGGGTCGGCCTGCGGGAACTTCTCGAAGGCGAAGCGCGGCACCTTGGTGACGACGTAGTCGATCGAGGGCTCGAACGAGGCGGGTGTGGCGCCGCCGGTGATCTCGTTCGCGAGTTCGTCGAGCGTGTAGCCGACCGCGAGCTTGGCGGCGACCTTGGCGATCGGGAAGCCGGTGGCCTTCGAGGCGAGCGCCGATGAGCGCGAGACACGCGGGTTCATCTCGATGACGATCATGCGCCCGTCTTTCGGGTTGATCGCGAACTGCACGTTCGAACCGCCGGTATCGACGCCGATCTCGCGCAGCACGGCGATCGCGGCGTCGCGCATGATCTGGTATTCCTTGTCGGTGAGCGTCTGCGCGGGCGCGACGGTGATCGAGTCGCCGGTGTGCACGCCCATCGGGTCGAGGTTCTCGATCGAGCAGACGATGACGACGTTGTCCGCCTTGTCGCGCATCACCTCGAGCTCGAACTCCTTCCAGCCGAGGACGCTCTGCTCGATCAGGCACTGGCTCCGCGGGGACTGCTGTAGCGCGTACGCGACCAGCGGCTCGTACTCCTCGGCGCTGTAGGCGATGGCGCCGCCCGTCCCGCCGAGGGTGAAGCTCGGCCGGATGATCGCGGGAAGGCCGATTCTCGCGAGAACGGCCCTGGCTTCTTCGAGGGAGTGCGCCAAGCCGCTCGACGGAACGTCGAGCCCGATTTCCATCATCGATTTCTTGAAAAGCTCGCGCTGCTCGGCGCGTTTGATGACGTCGATGTCCGCCCCGATGCACTCGACCCCGAATTTCTGCAGCACTCCCATGTCGTGGAGACGGGTCGCGAGATTCAGGGCGGTCTGACCGCCGAGGGTGGGCAAAAGCGCGTCGGGCCGCTCCCTGGCGATCACGGTGGCGACCGACTCCGGGTGGAGCGGTTCGATATAGGTCCTATCGGCCATCTTCGGGTCGGTCATGACCGTCGCGGGGTTGCTGTTCACCAGGATGACCGTGTACCCCTCCTCTTTGAGGGCCTTCACCGCCTGCGTCCCCGAGTAGTCGAACTCGCACGCCTGCCCGATGACGATGGGCCCGGAGCCTATGACGAGGATCTTCTTGATGTCTGTTCTCTTCGGCATAACTCCACGCTTTCTTCCGCCTCACAGTTTCCGGATCATTTCGAGAAACTCGTCGAACAGAACACGCAGATCGTGGGGGCCGGGTCCCGCCTCCGGGTGGAACTGCACCGAAAAGAGCGGGAGCGAAGGGTGCCTGAGCCCTTCGTTGGTGCGGTCGTTGAGGTTGATGAACGTGAACTCCACGCTTTTTCCGGCAAGAGTGCCCGGGTCGAGGGCGAACC
>JACAEF010000008.1 GCA_013388985.1 Rhodocyclaceae bacterium | reverse complement strand
GGCCCAGGCCATTCCCATCGTGCTCCAGGGGCGCGATCTGATGGCAGGCGCCCAGACCGGGACGGGCAAGACCGCCGCCTTCACGCTGCCTCTGCTGCAGCGTCTGGCGCCCCAGGCCAATACCTCGGCCTCCCCGGCCCGCCACCCCATCCGGGCGCTGATCCTCACGCCCACCCGGGAGCTGGCCATGCAGGTGGAGGAAAGCGTCCGCACCTACGGCAAGTACATCCCCCTGCGCTCCACCACCATCTTCGGCGGCGTGAACATCAACCCCCAGATCAAGGCCCTGCGCAATGGCGTCGAGATCCTCGTGGCCACTCCGGGCAGGCTGCTGGACCACGTCCAGCAAGGCACCCTGCGGTTCGACCAGCTGGAGATCCTCGTCCTGGACGAAGCCGACCGCATGCTCGACATGGGCTTCATCCCGGACATCAAGCGCATCCTCGCGCTCTTGCCGCGCGAGCGCCAGAGCCTGTTGTTCTCGGCCACCTTCTCGGACGAGGTCAAGAAGCTCGCCGACGCGATGCTGAAGAACCCACTCCTGATCGAGGTCGCGCGCCGCAACACGGTCTCCGAGACCATCACCCACCGCGTGCATCCGGTCGCCGCCGAGCGCAAGCGCTACCTGCTCAAGCATCTGCTCGAAGACCCGGCGATGCGCCAGGTGCTGGTCTTCGTCGGCACCAAGTTCGGCGCCGCGCGGCTCGCCTCCTGGCTCGAACGCCAGGGCATCTCGACAGCTGCGATCCACGGCGACAAGAGCCAGCAGGAGCGCACGAAGGCGCTCGAAGCCTTCAAGAGCGGACAGGTGCGCGTGCTGGTCGCCACCGACGTCGCCGCGCGGGGGCTGGACATCGACGACCTGCCGCACGTGATCAATTACGAGCTGCCGCGCGTCGCCGAGGATTACGTGCATCGCATCGGCCGCACCGGCCGTGCCGGTCGACAGGGCGAGGCGACCTCGCTGGTCGCGCCCGAGGAGATGAAGCAGCTCGCCGAGATCGAGAAGCTGACCAGGTTCAAGATCGAGCAGGTGATCGTGCCCGGCTTCGAGCCCGGCACGGGCTCGCCCGTCGAGGAGCGCGAACCGCACGGCCGCGGTCACGGCCACAAGCGCGAGTCGCGCAGCCACGCCCCGAAGGCGCCGATCGACCATCTGCCCGCCCCGGCCGCCCATCTGCCGCGCGTGCCGCGCCAGCCGGCGATCGCCGCCGACGGCTTCGACTTTTCCAAGCCCTACACGCCGAAGGAAGCGCCCGCCGCCGCGCCGAAGGAAGAAAAATCGGCGCTCATGGACCGGCACCCGCGCAAGCCCTTGCGTCCCGTCGCCGCCTTGCTCGGCGGCATTGGCAAAAAACAGGAGAACACCGCATGAAACTCGTCCGCTTCGGCCCGAAAGGCCGCGAAAAACCCGGCCTCATCGACGCGCAGGGCCGCCTGCGCGATCTGTCCGCCCACTGTGCGACGATCGGCTGGGACGAACTCTCGCCCGCGGGTCTGAAGCGCCTGCGCAAGATCGACCCGGCCACACTGCCCGTCGTCAAGGGCAAGCCGCGCCTGGGCGTGCCCTTCACCGGCATTTCCAAGATCGTCGGCGTCGGCCTCAACTACCGCGACCATGCGAAGGAAACCGGCGCGGCGATCCCGACCGAGCCGGTGCTGTTCATGAAGGCCACCAGCGCGATCAACGGCCCGTTCGACGACATCGTCCTGCCACGCGGCTCGACGCAAACCGACTGGGAAGCCGAGCTCGGCGTCGTCATCGGCAAGACCGCGCGCTATGTCGAGGAAAGCCGGGCGCTCGAGCACGTCGCCGGCTACGTCACCTTCCACGACGTCTCCGAACGCGATTTCCAGAAGAACCGCGGCGGCAGCTGGGACAAGGGCAAGGGCTGCGACAGCTTCGCGCCGATCGGCCCCTGGCTGGTCACGCGTGACGAGGTGCCCGATCCGCAAGCCTTGCGCGTCTGGTGCGAAGTGAATGGCGAGCGGCGCCAGGACGGCAACACCGCCGACATGATCTTTCCGGTCGCGCATCTGGTCAGCTACATCTCGCAGTTCATGACCCTCAATCCCGGCGATGTGATCTGCACCGGCACGCCCGCCGGCGTCGGCCTGGGCATGAAGCCGCCCCGTTTCCTCAAGGCCGGCGATGTCGTCAGGATCGGCGTCGAGGGCTTGGGCGAGCAATGTCAGAGGGTCGTCGCCAGCCGCTGAACCGTCCGGCATGAAATTCGGTCTCGAGCGCCTGCTCGAAGAACCCGCGCTGCGCCGGCCGCTGGCGGGCAAACGCATCGCGCTGCTCGCGCATCCGGCCTCGACGACGCGCGAGCTCACCCATTCCCTCGACGCGCTCGCCGCGCTGCCGGAAATCCGGCTCACCGCCGCGTTCGGCCCGCAGCACGGTCTGCGCGGCGACAAGCAGGACAACATGATCGAGTCGCCGGACTTCTTCGATCCGGTGCACGGCATCCCGGTATTCAGCCTCTATGGCGAAGTGCGCCGGCCGACGGACGCGATGATGGAGACCTTCGACGTGCTGCTCGTCGACCTGCAGGATCTGGGCTGCCGCATCTACACCTTCGTCACCACGCTCTCCTATGTGCTCGAAGCCGCCGCGCAGCACGGCAAGGCCGTCTGGGTGCTCGACCGGCCGAACCCGGTCGGCCGCCCCATCGAGGGCCTGACGCTGCGCCCGGGCTGGGAGAGTTTCGTCGGCGCCGGGCCGATGCCGATGCGCCATGGCCTCAGCTTCGGCGAACTCGCCCGCTGGTTCGTCGCCACGCTGAAGCTCGACGTCGAGCTGACCGTGATCGAAATGCAGGGCTGGCAGCCGGAGGCCGCGCCGGGCTTCGGCTGGCCGCTGCTCGAGCGTTCGTGGATCAACCCGAGCCCGAACGCGCCGAACCTGTCGATGGCGCGCTGCTACGCCGGCACCGTGATGCTGGAGGGCACCACGCTTTCCGAAGGGCGCGGCACGACGCGGCCGCTGGAGCTCTTCGGCGCGCCCGATCTCGACGCGCCGGCGCTGCTCGCCGAGATGCAGCGGCTGGCGCCTGGCTGGCTCGCCGGCTGCAAGCTGCGTCCCTGCTGGTTCGAGCCGACCTTCCACAAGCACGCAGGCTCGCTGTGCCAGGGCATCCAGATCCACGTCGACGACCCGGCGCACTACGACCCCGCGGCATTCCGGCCGTGGCGGCTGATGGCGCTCGCCTTCAAGGCGCTGCGCCGCCTCGCGCCCGACTATCCGCTCTGGCGCGACTTCCCCTACGAATACGAGCGCGAGCGACTGGCCATCGACGTCATCAACGGCTCGCCGCTGCTGCGCGAATGGGTGGACGATCCGGCCGCCACCCCCGCCGACCTCGACGCGCTGGCCCGCGCGGACGAAGAAGCCTGGCGGGAGAGCCGCGCGGCTTGCCGCCTCTATTCCTGAACCCCTCTTGAAGTTTCGCCGCGCAGCGCACATATCGGCGCCAAGAGGCGAGGTTCCCGTTCGCCTGAACCACGAGTCTAGGAGAATGCGCATGTACACACGTATGTTTCCCCGCGACCTGTTCGCGGAACTGGAGCGCCTGCAGCGCGACATGCAGCAGGCATTCGACCTGAGCATCCGCGGCGGCACGCGCGGCGGATTTCCGGCGCTGAACATCGGCAGCACGCCGAAATCGGTCGAGATCTACGCCTTCGCGCCCGGCATCGACCCGGCCGCGATCGAGGTGCAGATCGAGAAAGGCGTGCTCACCATCGCTGGCGAACGCGCCGAGGAAACGCTACCCGAGAAGGCGACACTGCACATCGGCGAGCGCTTTGCCGGCCGCTTCCGCCGCGTCATCACGCTGCCGGACGACATCGATCCGAACAGCGCCACGGCGAAGTATCGCGACGGCGTGCTGCACATCAGCATCGCCCGCCAGGAAACCGCGATCCCGCGCCGCATCGCCATCCAGTGAAGGAGGAATTCGACATGACGACAGCCGTTGAAAAGACCCCTGCCAAGAGCGCGCAACCCGAGGCCAGCCTGCTGCCGCCGGTGAATGTCATCGAGGACGCGAATGGCATCACGCTGACCGCGGACCTGCCGGGCGTGCCGAAAGACAAGTTGAACCTCCTGGTGGAGGCGGATACGCTGACGATCGAGGGCGAGGTCGAGCTGCCGCTGCCGGAGGGCATGGAATCGTTGCATGCCGAAGTGAATCTGCCGCGCTACCGGCGCGTGTTCACGCTCTCCAAGGAGCTCGACAGCGACCAGGTCGCCGCCGAATTCGCCAATGGCGTGCTCAAGCTGCGCATCCCGAAAGCGGCGCACGCGCAGCCAAAGCGCATCGAAATCCGCGTCGAATGAGGGAAATGCTGATTAAATCTACTGCGCGGGCGAATGGCTGTGTTGCGCGGTGCTCGGATGCTCGCCTATCTGCTGTGATATGTCTCGCATCCTGCGCTCCGTGCGCCTTGCCCTCCGCCCGCTCGTGACGATTTCTTCAGCATTTCCTGACCATGGCCCGGGGTGGGGGTACTGGTGGCGGTGCTCTCATCCCTTCAGCGCGGCCAGCACCTCGTCGAGCGTCTTCTTCGCGTCGCCGAACAGCATCCGGTTGTTCTCCTTGTAGAACAGCGGATTGTCGACGCCGGCATAGCCGGAGGCCATCGAGCGCTTCATCACGATCGAGGTCTTCGCCTTCCACACCTCGAGCACCGGCATGCCGGCGATCGGGCTGCCCGGCACTTCCTGCGCGGCCGGATTGACGATGTCGTTGGCGCCGATTACCAGCGCCACGTCGGTGTCCGGAAAGTCCGGGTTGATCTCGTCCATCTCCAGCACGATGTCGTAGGGCACCTTGGCCTCGGCCAGGAGCACGTTCATGTGCCCCGGCATGCGGCCGGCCACCGGGTGGATGCCGAAGCGCACCTCGACGCCCTTCTCGCGCAGCACCCGGACGATCTCGGAGACGGTGTGCTGCGCCTGCGCCACCGCCATGCCGTAGCCCGGCACGATGATCACCTTCTTCGCTTCAAGCAGCAGCTCGGCGGTTTCCTGGGCGGTGATCGGATTCACCTCGCCGGCGGGTGCCGTCCCGCCAGCGCCGATTTTCTGACCTTCGCCGGTGCCGAAACCGCCGGCGATCACGCTGATGAAGTTGCGGTTCATCGCCCGGCACATGATGTAGGAGAGGATCGCGCCGCTCGATCCCACCAGCGCGCCGACGACGATCAGGAGATCGTTGGCGAGCATGAAGCCGGTGGCCGCCGCCGCCCAGCCGGAATAGGAGTTCAGCATCGAGACGACCACCGGCATGTCGGCGCCGCCGATCGCCATCACCATGTGGATGCCGAACAGCAGCCCGATCACGGTCATCACCGTAAGCGGCGTCATTCCCGCCGCGATGTTCTCCGCCTGCAGGAAGGCGTAGCCGAAATAGATCACCGCCAGCGCCAGGGCCAGGTTGACCAGATGGCGGCCCGGCAGCAGCACCGGCTTGCCGGAAACCTTGCCGGAGAGCTTGCCGAAGGCGATGACCGAGCCGGAGAAGGTCACCGCGCCGATGTAGATGCCGACATAGATTTCCAGCTCGTGGATCAGCTTTTCGGCGCCGGCGAACGGCTGCGAGGTGTCGATGTAGCTGGCGAAGCCGACCAGGCAGGCCGCCAGGCCGACGAGGCTGTGCATCAGCGCCACCAGCTCCGGCATCTGCGTCATCTGCACCTTCTTCGCGGCGATCAGGCCGATCAAACCGCCGATGGCCATCGCGCCGACGATCCACGGCAGGCCGGAAAGCGTCACGCGCGGGCCGAAGACGGTGGCCGCCACCGCGAGCGCCATGCCAATGACGCCGTAGAGGTTGCCGCGCCGCGCGGTCTCAGGATTCGACAGCCCGCCGAGGCTGAGGATGAACAGGATGGTGGCGCCCAGATAGGCGACGGCGGAAAGATTCGAGCTCATCGGTGCGGCCTCACTTCCTGAACATCGCCAGCATGCGGCGGGTGACGGCGAAGCCGCCGAACATGTTGATCGCGGTGAGCAGGAGCGCGAGCACCGCGAGCCCGAGGATCCAGCCGTCCGGACGTTCGCCGGCGGCCGCCTCGCCCATTGGCGGCGCGATCTGCACCAGCGCGCCGATCGCGATGATCGACGAGATCGCGTTGGTGACGCTCATCAAGGGCGTGTGCAATGACGGCGTGACGTTCCAGATCACCATGTAGCCGACGAAGCAGGCCAGCACGAAGACGGTGAAGTGCGACAGGAACGAGGTCGGCGCGAAGGCGCCGACCAGCCAGAACAGCAGCGCGCCGATGCCGAACAGCAGCGCCAGCGTGCCGCCCGCCAGCGGCGCGCCAGCGCCGTGGCCGTGCGCCGCGGGTTTCGCCGGCAAAGTGGTGGCGGACGCCGGCTTGGGCGCTGCGGCGGGCAGCTGCGGCGGCGGCGCGGGCCAGGTGATCTCGCCGTTTTTGATCACGGTCAAGCCCCGGATTGCATCGTCGGCGAAATCGACGTCGATCGTGCCGTCCTTGGTCTTGGCGAGCTCCTCGGCCAGACGCAGCAGGTTGGTCGCATACAGCGTCGAGGCCTGGCGGGCGAGCCGCGAGGGCAGATCCGTATAGCCGATGATCGTCACGCCGTGGCGCACCACGGCTTCGCCCGGCACGGTGAGCTCGCAGTTGCCGCCCTGCTCGGCCGCCATGTCGACGATCACGCTGCCGGGGCGCATCGTCTGCACCATCTCGGCGGTGATCAGCTTCGGCGCCGGCTTGCCCGGAATCAGCGCGGTGGTGATGACGATGTCGGCATCCTTCACCTCGCGCGCATACATCGCGCGCTGCGCGGCCTTGAAGCCTTCCGACATCTCTTTGGCATAGCCGCCGGCGCCGGCCCCCTCTTCCTCATAGTCGACCCTGACGAACTCGCCGCCCAGGGATTTCACCTGGTCGGCGACCTCGCTGCGCGTGTCGTTGGCGCGCACGATGGCGCCCAGGTTCGCCGCGGTGCCGATCGCCGCCAGGCCGGCGACACCGGCGCCGGCGACGAAGACTTTGGCCGGCGGCACCTTGCCCGCCGCGGTGACCTGGCCGGCGAAGAAGCGGCCGAAGGCGTTCGCCGCCTCGATCACGGCACGATAGCCGGCGATGCCGGCCATCGAGGTCAGCGCATCCATCTTCTGCGCCCGCGAAAGCTGACGCGGCAGGCAGTCCATCGCCAGCACGGTGGCGCGCTTGCCCACCAGCGCCTGCATCAGCTCGGGGTTCTGCGCCGGCCAGATGAAGCCGATCAGGGTCGCGCCTTCCTTCATCAGCGCCACCTCGGCCAGGCTGGGCGGCCGCACCTTGAAGACGATGTCGGCGCTGCCCCACAGGCTCGCCGCATCGGGCAGCACCTGCGCGCCCGCGGCCTGATAGGCCGCATCGGTGAAATTGGCGGCCTCGCCCGCGCCGCGTTCGATGGCGACGGCAAAGCCCAGCTTGAGCAGTTTTTCGACGACTTCGGGAACCGTCGCGACGCGCTTCTCGCCCGGGAAGGTCTCCCTGGGCACGCCGATGGTCAATGGCATCCTTATTCTCCTTGTATCGCGTGGAACGCCTTAGCTGCCGACCGCAACTTATGGCTTTTCATCGTTCGTCAATGGCCCGGCGTCGGTGCAGCGGCGTTGGGCGGTTTCCGCCGCCATGGCGGCACCGGACGTTCTTCCGCGACATACTTGACGCGCAGGATGACGAACGAGACGTTGTCGCCATGCCCGGCCGCGCGCTCGCGCGCCCCCTGGACGAGCAGCTCGGCCGCCGCGCGCGGCGCATGGGTGGCGAGCACCTCGGCGAGCTCCTGGTCGGAAAAATACCCCCACAAGCCGTCGGTGCACAGCAAGAAGCTGTCGCCCTCGGCGAGCGGCGTGGCGTTGCCGAACTCGATCTGCGGCGGCTCCTCGTCGCCGAGGCAGGAAATCAGCAGGTTCTTCTGCGGATGCTCGGCCGCCTGCGCCTCGGTCAGATAGCCCTGCTTGACGAGATTCATCACGTGGGAATGATCCCAGGTCTTCGCGATCAACTGGCCGGAGCGGAAATGATAGACGCGGGAATCGCCGCAATGCGCCCAGTCGGCGCGGCCGTGATGGACGATCAGCAGGCAGGCGGTGCTGTGCGGCTCCTGTTCGCTCGTCAGGTGTGCGAGCCGGATCGCGGCATGGGCATCGTTGATGCTGCCGGCGAGGATGTCGCGAATCTCGCCGGGTTCCAGCGCGCTGCTGATGAAGTTGGTGCGCGCGGAATGCACCACCTGCTCGGCGGCCAGCGCCCCGCCTGTGTGGCCGCCCATGCCGTCGGCCACCACTGCGAGCAATGCGCCCTTCCGGGCCGGATGGGCGAACAGGCCGACACGGTCCTGCTGCTCGTCGCGGTCGCCGATGTGCTGCGCGGTGCAGGTTTCGATGATGAAGGGCATGAACCGATTATAAGATTAGAATCATCCGCTTCCATGCTGGCCCGAAGGAGATTGCAGATGCTGCCCGGACGCGGTTACGACGAACTGAACATCGGTGACACCTACGAATCCGCGATGACCCTGACCGAGACGCACGTCGTGCTCGGCGCCGGGTTGTTCGGTGACTTCAACCCGCTGCACGTCAATGAAAGCTGGGCGAAGAAAGGCAAGTTCGGCACGCGCATCGCCCACGGCTATCTGACCAGCAACGTGATGGCGGCGCATTTCGGCATGCTGCTCTACGGCACGGCGATCGCCTATCTGGAGCACGCGATCAAATTCACCGCGCCGGTGAAGCCCGGCGACACGCTGCACGTCGCCTGGACCGTCACCGCCAAGGAGGACAAGCCCAAGCACGGCGGCGGCGTGGTGAGCTTTTCCGGCGTCTGCAAGAACCAGGACGGCACCACGGTCGCCGAAGCGAGCGC
>JACAEF010000121.1 GCA_013388985.1 Rhodocyclaceae bacterium | reverse complement strand
TCTCCCGCAACCCCGTCCTCGGCTTCAAGATCAAGGGCGCCAAAGCCGGCGACAAAATCTCCGTCTCCTGGAAAGACAACAAAGGCGACTCCCGCTCCGACGAAACCACCGTCGCGTGAGCGCGTGCCCGATCCGCGGGGGAGTCGTCCGGCTCCCCCGTTTTTTTTTGCCGGGATTGGAATAATTCGAGCGGCCGTTGCGTCTCAACCATGCAATCTCGTTTCGAGGAAAGGAAGCCGTGAGCCTGTTCAACTTCATCGGCCGCTCGCGTCAGTTCGAAGCCAAGCTCGAAGCCAGCCGCTGCCGGCTTTGGCGACTGGCGCATTCGTGGTGCCGCAACCGCGCGCTGGCCGACGACCTGGTGCAGGAGACGCTCGCCAAGGCGCTCGCCTGCCACCAGCAGTTGCGCGATCCGGAAGCGATGCACGCCTGGCTGTGCAGCATCCTGGCCAATTGCTGGCATGACCATCTGCGCGCGGGCAAAGACATCCTCGACATCGACGCGCTGGAAGATCGCGACCTGCCCATGGCCGATTGTCCAGAAGAGGATTGCCTGAAAAACGAGGTCGTGCGTCGGGTCCGCCAGGCCGTCGGCAATCTGCCCCCCGGCCAGCGTGAGGTGGTCACGCTCGTCGACCTCGAAGAATTTTCCTATGCCGAAGTCGCGGCGATCCTGCAAATCCCGATCGGCACGGTGATGAGCCGCCTCTCGCGCGCCCGCGCCAGCCTGCGCGAAGCCTTGCGCGAGCCGCGCGCGAGCGCGCAGCCGACGAGCGCCGTGATACGCAGATTGAGAGGCTAGGATGGACATCTCCGACGAGATTCTCGGCGCCTACATCGACAACGAGCTCGATGCCAGCGAACGCGCGGCGATCCAGGAACGCATCGCCGCCGACAGCGCGCTGCGCGCGCGCGCCTGCGAGCTGTGGCAACTCAAGCAGATGGTGCGCGGCGCCTATCCCCTGCCGCGCCGCAGCGATGACAAGTCGCGGCAAGGCAGCAACCCGGCGGGTTCCGGCGGCTGGCCGCATGCGCTGGCGGCATCGCTGTTCGTCGCGGTCGGCGCGGTTTCCGGCTGGTTCGCCAACGACCGTTTCGATGCCGAGCGGCAATTCGACCGTCAGATCGAAACGATCCGCGCCGAAGGCGGCCGGGTGGTGCTGCACCTGTTCTCCGACGAACCGGCGCGCATGGAAGCGGCCCTCAACATGGCCGAGCAGCTCGCCTCCGCGCGCGACAAGCAGGGCCGGCCGTTCCGCGTCGAATTCCTCGCCAACGGCCCGGGGCTGCATCTGCTGCGGCAGGGCGGCTCCCCTTATGCCGAACGCATCGAGGCGCTGCGCCGCCATCATGCAAACCTGCGCCTCGTCGCCTGTCGCGAGGCGATCGCGCGCATGCAGGAGCGCGGTCTCGAAGTGAATCTGCTACCCGGCGTCGAGGAAGCCGTCTCCGCCGAAAGCGAACTCTCCGCCCGCCTCACCCAAGGCTGGCGTTACCTGCAATCCTGATTTTCATAACCCACAGAGGAGACCCACAGATGGATCTGATCCGCAGGACGGTGCTGAAGGGTGCGGGGGCGGGCGGTGTGCTCGCTGGCCTGCTGGCCACCGGCATGCTCAAGCCCACGCTCGCCTATGCCAACGAGTGGAACAAGGC
>JACAEF010000017.1 GCA_013388985.1 Rhodocyclaceae bacterium | reverse complement strand
GCCTTGTTCCACTCGTTGGCATAGGCGAGCGTGGGCTTGAGCATGCCGGTGGCCAGCAGGCCAGCGAGCACACCGCCCGCCCCCGCACCCTTCAGCACCGTCCTGCGGATCAGATCCATGGGGGTGTTCCTCCTAAAAAAGAAAGTGAAATGAGGTTCAGGATTCTTTCATCATGCGCCAATATTGATATTTCATCGTCGCCGCGGCACCGGCGACGATGGCGGCGAATGTCAGCAGCGAGCCCAGCGCCAGCGTGGAGACGCCGGTAATGGCCTGCCCGACGGTACAGCCCATCGACAGCACACCGCCGATGCCCATCAATACGGCACCGATGGCGTGATTGGCGAAATCGCCGGCCGATGCGAACCATTCGACGCGAAACCCCTTGCTGATCACCGACCAGAGAAAGGAGCCGAGGATCACGCCCAGCAAGGCGACGATGCCGAAATTGATCAGCGAGAGGTCCTGCGGATGCATTGCATAGCGCGCGAAGTCGCCCATCGGGCTGATGAAGGTGAAGGACTGGGTTTCGACGCGCAGCGGTTTGACTTCGGCGAAATCCGCCCACTCTTTCCATTCCATGCCCATCGCGCCGCCCGTGACATACCAGCCGGCAACGACGATGAGGCCGATGAGGATGCCTGCCAGCTGGTTGTCGCGATTGTCGCGAAATTCTTTGGATGCATAGGCGAAGACGATGATGGCGATCGCCAGGATCGAACCGGCGACGGTATTGCCGATGCCGGTCAGATCGCCAAGGGTCTGGCTGTTGAAGCCCTTGGCGGCCAGATCGATGGTGGTGGCGCCGACCAGCTTGCCGAAGACGCTGTTGTAGAAGTCGGTCCACAACATCAGATAGGCGCAGAGGGCGGCGATGATCAGGACGACCAGTGACTTGAGATTGCCACCGCCGATGCGCACGAGGGTCTTGTTGCCGCACCCCGATGCGAGCGTCATGCCGATGCCGAACATGACCCCGCCGAGCAGGTAACGCAGCCAGGCGAAATTGGGTGTCCGGTAAGGCGGAAAGGTGGCGGTGCCGAGGGTTGCCTTGCCGCTGGCTTCGAGGATCACGACGCCGAGCAGGGCGACGGCGCCGGCCAGCAGCCAGGCGCGCATGCGGCCCGTATCGCCCATATTGACCCAATCGGATACCGCGCCCATCGTGCAGAAGTTGGTCTTGTTGGCGATCGCGCCCAAGGCGACTGCCAAAACGAAGACGATCAGCAGCACCTGATGGTGAATCGTGAATTCCATCTTCCAGCCTCCTCCAGGGGTGTTGCAATGGTGTTTTTTTATTGTTTGCCGCTTGATTCTAGCGATTTTTCGTCATAGCGTGTCGGATCGGGAATGCCCGCAGCCGCGAAGCCGGCGCGGCGCAGGCGGCAAGAGTCGCAGACGCCGCAGGCGCGGCCCGTCTCATCCGCCTGATAGCAGGACACCGTCATCGCATAGTCGATGCCGAGCGCCGTGCCGCGCCGGATGATCTCGGCTTTCGACAGCTCGATCAGCGGGGCGTGAATCCTGATCGGGTGGCCTTCGACGGCCGCCTTGGTGGCGAGGTTGGCCATGCGCTCGAACGCCGCGATGAAGGCCGGGCGGCAATCGGGGTAGCCGGAGTAATCGACGGCATTGACGCCGACGAAGATGTCCTGCGCGCCGAGGATCTCGGCCCAGCCGAGCGCGAGCGCGAGCATGATCGTATTGCGCGCCGGCACATAGGTGACCGGGATGCCGGGCTGCACGCCTGCGGTCGGCACCGCGATCGCAGGATCGGTGAGCGCCGAGCCGCCGAACTGGCCGAGATCGAGATGCACGACGCGATGTTCGATGGCGCCGAGCGCGGCTGCGATCCGCCGGGCCGCGCCGAGCTCGGCGGCATGTCGCTGGCCATAATCGACCGACAGGCAATGGCAGGCGTAGCCTTCGCTCTTGGCGATCGCCAGACAGGTGGCGGAGTCGAGCCCACCGGAAAGAAGAACGACGGCCCGTCTAGCGTCCACGCTCGCTTCCCCAGAGAATCTTGTGCAGCTGCAGCTGGAAGCGCACCGGCAGTCGGTCCTGCAATATCCATTCGGCCAGTTGCGCTGGCGGCAGCCTGTCCGCCACCGGGGAGAACAGCACCGGGCAGATTTCGTCGAGGTGCCGTCCCGCCAGCGCCGATTTTTCGCCTCGCCCCGCGAGAATCCCTTTGGCCCAGTCGTAGTCCGCGCGCGAGGCGAGCACGAATTTCAGCTCGTCGGTCGGGCGCAGATGAGCGAGGTTTTCCCAGCGGGTTTTCTCCGCTTCGCCAGAGTCCGGCGCCTTGATGTCGACGATGCGGGAGACGCGCGGATCGACCTGGGAGATGTCGAGCGCGCCCGAGGTTTCCAGCGAGACCGAGTAGCCGGCGTCACACAGCGCCGTCAGCAAGGCAAGGCAACCGGCCTGCGCGAGCGGCTCGCCGCCGGTGACGCAGACCGTCGGGCAGCCGAAGGATGCGACGCGGTCGAGGATCGTCGCGAGCGGCAGCGTTTCGCCGCCGGAGAAGGCATAGGTCGTGTCGCACCAGACGCAGCGCAGCGGGCAGCCGGTCAGGCGGACGAAGACGGTGGGCAAGCCGACGCGCGTCGATTCGCCTTGTAGCGAAAAGAATATTTCGCTAATGCGCAGCGTCGGGACGGCGGTCACCGTTTCTTCGGCGCAAGGGTCTTGAGCCGGGTGCGGCCGTTCTCGGCCGCGGGAGAGGTCGGGTATTTCTGCACCAGCGTTTCGAGCGTCTGGATCGCGCCCTTGACGTCCTTCGCCTCGACCTGGGCATTCGCGCGCGCGAGCAGCGCATCGGGCGCCTTCGGATCGTTCGGCCAGCCCGCCGCGAGCTTGCCGTAGATTTCAGCGGCTTTTTCGAACTGGCGCTGCTGGTAGAGGCTCGAGCCGAGCCAGTAGGTCGCGTTCGGCAGCAGCGAGGATTTCGGATACATCGCGATGAAGCCCTCGAACGCCGCTTGTGCTTCCTTGTACTTGCTGGCGCGGAACAGGCTCAATGCGGCTTCGTAGTCGCGCATCTCGGCCTGCGGATCGGCGGGTTTCTGTGGCGCGGCTGCAACCGCGTCCGGGCTTGCGCCTGCGGTCGTGGCGGCCGCGGCGGCGCTTTCGAGCTTGCGCAGGCGGGCGTCGAGATCGACGTAGAAGTCCTGCTGGCGCTTGTGGGCGGCTTCCAGGCTGTTGGTCAGCACCTCGACCTGGCCAGTCAGGCGCGCGACGTCGGCGCGCAGGGCCTCGAGCTGGTTGGCGAAATCGAGCTGGTTCTTCGCCAGGGTCTCGACGCGCTGACGCAAGCCATCGAGCGACTGCGTCGTCTCGGCGCGCAGCTCGCGGATCTGGCGTCGCGCCTCGTCGTCATCGAACATCCCCGCCCAAGACTGGTGAACTGGCAGGAAGAGTGCAAGACAGATCAGGCAAGTGGCCCTTTTCATGCTAGAAACCTCTGCTTGACGCCGCGAGCGGGATGGGATGCAAGGCGCACGGCGCGCAGCGACCGAGACATATCGAGCAGATAGGCGAGGGAGCGAGCTCCGCGCAACGCCGCAGACCGCCCGCGCAGCCAGTCAGGCAGAGGTTTCATCTCAAAACTCGCCGGAGTAAAGCATGTCGCCGCGGCGGTTCTGCGCCCAGCAGGATTCGGTCGATTCCGTGCACACCGGCTTTTCCTCACCGAGGCTGACGGATTCGAGCTGCGCTTCCTTGACGCCCAGCAGCATCAGCGCCTTCTTGATCGCCTCGGCGCGCTTTTGGCCCAGCGCGAGGTTGTATTCGCGGCTGCCGCGCTCGTCGGCATTGCCCTGGATCAGCATCTTCATCTGCGGGTTCTTGATCAGGAACTGGGCATGATGGTTGAGCAGCGTCTGGTATTCGTCCTTGACGACGTAGCTGTCGAAATCGAAATAGATGCTGCGCTTGGAGAGTGGGCTCTTCGGGTCCTTCAGCGCGGCGATGTCGTAGGCATTGGGCTGGCCGGCCGTGACCGGGGTGACGCCGGGCGTGGTGACGGCGCCGGGGGTGCGATCCTCGACACCGGCCCCGGCCTGTTCCGGCGCAGGCGGCTGGCTGCCGCAGCCGACGAGCAGGGCGAGGGTGAGGAGGGAGGCGGTGAGCAATGGGGTGCGCATGGCGGTTTCCTTTTTACGAGAACTCATTTGTTGAGGAATGGGCCCCAGGCGGGTTCGCGGACATCCGCGGCCTGGACCGAGAGACGTTGTTTGACGCGGCCATCGACCGACACCGCCGCGAGCACGCCGCGCCCGCCGACTTCGGTGGCGAACAGGATCATGCGGCCGTTGGGGGCGAAGCTCGGCGATTCGTCCTTCGCGGTGTCGGTGAGCACCTGCACCTGGCGGCTGGCGAGATCCATCACCGCGACGCGGAAGCGGCCGCCGTCGCGGGTGACGAAGGCGAGCGTCTTGCCGTCGGGCGAGAGGCGCGGCGTGACGTTGTAGCTGCCGTCGAAGGTGATGCGCTGCGCCGCGCCGCCGGCGACCGGCTGGCGGTAGATCTGCGGGCTGCCGCCACGGTCGGAGGTGAAGTAGATGAACTCGCCGTCGGGCGAGAACTGCGGCTCGGTGTCGATGCCGGAGGAGGTCGACAGCCGCGTGACGCCGCTGCCGTCGGCATTGACGAGGTAGAGCTGCGAGTTGCCGTCCTTGGTCAGCACGATGGCGAGCTTCTTGCCGTCCGGCGACCAGGCGGGCGCCGAATTGGAGCCCTTGAAGTTGGCGGCGACGTGACGCTTGCCGCTGGCGAGGTCATGCACGTAGATGACCGGCTTCTTGGCCTCGAAGGAAACGTAGGCGAGCCGGCCGCCGTCGGGCGACCAGGCCGGCGAGATGATCGGCTCGCGCGAGGCCAGCGCGGGCTGCGGATTGTTGCCGTCGGCATCGGCGATCTGCAGCTCGTAACGGCCGGCGCTCTTCACCACGTAGGCGATGCGCGTCGAGAAGATGCCGCGCTCGCCGGTGAGCTTTTCGTAGATCGTGTCGGCGATGCGGTGCGCGGTGGCGCGGATCTGCGCCGAGGTGTGCGTCAGCGCCAGGCCACCGATCGCAGCCTGCTTCTGGACGTCGTAGAGGCGGAAGCGGGTTTCGTAACGGCCATCGGGCAGGCTGACGAGACTGCCGGCGGCGAGCGCATCGGCGCCGCGGCTCTTCCAGTCCGGGAAGTCCGGCGGCGTGTTCTCGTCCATGACGCTGCCGGCCGTATTGACGAGATTGAAGCGGCCGCTCCTTTCGAGATCGGCGCGGATCACCGAGGTGAGCGCCTGCGCGACGACGCGTTCGCCGGCAAAGTCGGTGATCGCGATCGGCAGGCGCTGGGCGCCGGCGCCGGTGATCTCGATGGAAAGCTGCGCCTGGGCCAGAAAGGCGGCGCCGGCGAGCAGTGCTCCGGCGGCCAGTCGGGAAATGAGCTGTCTCATGGAATGGCGATTATACGCGTGGCGCAGAGGGTCATTCTTCCAGCGGCCGGAAGCGCAGTTCCAGCGTGCGGCTGAAGAGCTCCTTCTGCGCGGGCGTGGGCAGCGGGCTCGACTTGTGGATCGCGCGCTCGGTGGCGGCATCCCAGGCGGCGTTGCCGGAGGATTTCTTCAGCCGCACGGCGAGCACCTCGCCGCTGGGCAGTTGGGTGACTTCGAAGACCGCCTCGGGATTGCCTTTCACCTCGGCTGGCAACACGATGTTGCCGCGTACCTTGCCGCGGATGCGCGCGATGTAGTCGGCCATCGCGTTCGACTGCGCCTGGCTCGCCTGCTGGGCCTTGAGCGCGGCGAGCTCCTTCGCCGCTTCCTGGGCAGCCGCTGCGGCGGCCTTGCGCTTCTCGGCTTCCTTTAGCTCGCGTTCGAGCTGTTCCTTGAACGGATCCTTGGGGGGTTCGGCTTTCGGCTCGGGCCTGGGTTCCGGTTTGGGCTTTTCCTTCTGGACGATGTCCGGCTTGGGCGGCGGCTTCACCGGTTCGGGTTTCGGCTCGGGTTTGGGTTGAGGCTTGGGCTCGGGTTTCGGTTCGGGTTTGGGTTCCGGTTTCGACTCGGGCTTGGGCGGGGGTGCAAAAGTCGGCGGCTCCGGAACGGCACGCACCAGATCGACCGAGACCGCCTCGGTTTGCCGCGTCTGCCAATGAATGCCATAGACGATCAGCAAGGCGAGCGCGACATGCATCAGCACGGCGAGCGCGAGGGAGATACGCTTGCCGGGGGCGGGACGCGGCTTGACGGGCGGTTCGACCATCGCGCCTCATCTGCCTTTCTGCTGCACGAGCAGGCCGATCTTCACGACCTGGGCGCGTTGCAGCTCGTCCATCACGCCCAGCACCGCTTCATACTTGGCGTTCTTGTCGCCGGCGATCAGCACGGGCTGGTCGGGATGCTTCGCCTGCGCTGCCTTGATGCGCTCGGCCAGCTCCATGCGGCCGACGCTGACGGTCGCGCCGCCCAGCGCGCGGTCGCGCATCTCGATCGCGCCATCGGCCTTGACGATGATCTCCAACGGCTCGACCGGCGGCGCGGACGCCTTGCCGACGGAGGGCAGCTCGATCGCGGCCGGCTGAATCATCGGCGCGGTGACCATGAAGATGATCAGCAGCACCAGCATCACGTCGATGTAGGGCACGACGTTGATCTCGTGCTTGAGGCGTCTTGGCCGCATCACTTCATCTGCCGCTGCAGGATGTTCGAGAACTCTTCCATGAAGCTCTCGAAGCGCACGGCGAGCCGGTCGGTGTCGTGCGCGAAGCGGTTGTAGGCGACCACGGCCGGAATCGCGGCGAACAGGCCGATCGCGGTGGCCACCAGCGCTTCGGCGATGCCCGGCGCGACGGCGGCGAGCGTCGCCGTCTGCATGCTGGAGAGGCCGCGGAAGGAATGCATGATGCCCCACACCGTGCCGAACAGGCCGACGTAGGGCGAGACCGAGCCGGCCGTGGCGAGGAAGGCCAGATGCGCTTCGAGGTCGTCTACCTCGCGCTGATAGGTGGCGCGCATCGCGCGGCGCACGCCGTCGATCGCGGTAGCGGCGTCGAGCATCTTCTGCCCGCGCAGCTTGGTGAATTCGCGGAAACCGGCGGCGAAGATGCGTTCCAGCGCGCCGCCATGCTGCGGCCGGCTCACGGCATCCTGGTAGAGCGTATTGAGATCGCCGCCACTCCAGAAGTCGCGTTCGAACTGGTCGGTCTTCTTGCGTGCGTCGCGGATCTGGAACCATTTGCGGAAGATCCAGTACCAGGACATGACGGAAACATAGGTGAGCACCGCCATCACCCCCTTGACGATCAGGCTGGCATTGGCGATCAGCTCGACGATGGCGAGATCCTGGGTGACGTTCATGATGTCTGCGTTTCTCTGATGCGTTGCAGAAGTGGCGCCGGCAGCGCGGTGGCGCGTCCCTTGGCGAGATCGAGGCAGGCGACGCGCACCTTGGCGGTGAGGAGCGTTTCCTCGCTGCGCTGGATAGTTTGCGCGAAAGTCACCTGGGCGCGGCCCAGCGCTTCGACTGTGGTGGCGACGACGAGTTCATCGTCGAGCAGCGCCGGCTTCAGGTATTCGGCCGACAGGGAACGCACCGCGAAAGCGATCCCGGCTTCCCGCGCCAGGGCGCGCTGCTCGATGCCCAGCGCGCGGATGAATTCGGTGCGGCCGCGTTCGAGATACTTGAGGTAGTTGGCGTAATACACCACGCCGCCGGCGTCGGTGTCTTCGTAATAGACGCGCACGGGCAGGCGGCCGATCATTCCTTCTCCCACAGCTCGCGATTGGGCTGGCCGGGCGCATCCAGTCCAAAACGAAGTTTCGGTGAAGACTCATGCCCGCTTGCGGGGGTGATGTCGTAACCAAAGTGGCGCCAGATGCTCGCCGTCGCCATGCGGCCGCGCGGCGTGCGCTGCAGGTAGCCCTGCTGGATCAGGTAGGGCTCGAGCACGTCCTCGATCGTGTCGCGCGCCTCGCCGATCGCGGCGGCGAGGTTGTCCAGCCCCACCGGGCCGCCGCCGAATTTTTCCAGCACCGCGGCGAGCAGCTTCCTGTCCATCACGTCGAGGCCGAGGTGATCGACGTCGAGCATGGTCAGCGCCGCGTCGGCGATCTCGCGCGTGATCGTGCCGTCGTGCTTGACTTCGGCGAAGTCGCGCACGCGCCGCAGCAGGCGGTTGGCGATGCGCGGCGTGCCGCGTGAGCGGCGCGCGATCTCCAGCGCACCTTCCGCGGCGATCGTGCAGTTCAACAGCTGCGCCGAGCGGCGCACGATGAGACTCAACTCTTCGGGGGTATAGAACTCCAGCCGGGCGACGATGCCGAAGCGGTCGCGCAACGGGTTGGTGAGCATGCCGGCGCGGGTGGTGGCGCCGACCAGCGTGAAGGGCGGGAGATCCAGCTTCACCGAGCGCGCCGCCGGCCCTTCGCCGATCATGATGTCGATCTGGAAGTCTTCCAGCGCCGGATAGAGGATTTCCTCGACCACCGGCGAGAGGCGGTGGATCTCGTCGATGAACAGCACGTCGTGCGGCTCGAGGTTGGTGAGGATCGCGGCCAGATCACCGGCGCGTTCCAGCACCGGCCCGGAGGTCTGCCTGAGATTGACGCCCAGCTCGTGGGCGATGATGTGCGCGAGCGTGGTCTTGCCCAGCCCCGGCGGGCCGAACAGCAGCACGTGGTCGAGCGCTTCCTGGCGCTTCTTCGCCGCGCCGATGAAGATTTCGAGCTGCTCGCGGATCTTCGCCTGACCGACGTATTCGGCCAGCCGTTTCGGCCGCAGCGCGCGCTCGATGGCCTCTTCCTGCGGCGAGGCGCTGGCGGGGGCGATCAGGCGCTGGCCGAGGGTGTCGGTTTCGATCATGTGGTTTCTTGCGCCGGCGTCAGCCAGCTTTCCAGCAACAGCAGGCCCAGCGCCAGGATCACCGGGCCGAGGAAGATGCCGACGAAACCAAACGCCAATACGCCGCCGAAGACGCCCAGCGCGACGAGCAGGATCGGCAGGCTGGCGGTGCGGCTGATCAGGATCGGCTTGATGAAGTTATCGACGCTGCTGATCACGGCCAGCCCCCAGACGATCATGAAGATCGCCCAGCCGGTCTCATTCTGGCTGTAGAGCCACCAGGCCGCGCCGCCCCAGATCAGCGGCGGCCCGACCGGGATCATCGACAGGAAGAAGGTCGCCGCGGCCAAGAGCAGCGCCGCCGGCACGCCGGCGATCAGAAAGCCGAGCAGCGCGACCAGCGCCTGGGCGGCGGCGGTGCCGACGATGCCGACCATCACGCCCATGATCGTCGAGCGCGCGAGCAGCAGCATGCGCTCGCCCAGATCGCCGCCGATCCTGCGCGCGAACAGCGCCAGGCGCTTGCCCAGCGCGTGGCCGTCGCGGTAGAAGAAGAAGGCGATCAGCACGACCAGGGTCAGCTCGAGCAAGCCCTGGCCGATCAGCGCCGCGGTGGCGGTGAGGAATCTGCGCGTCGGCTCGAACAGTTGCTTGCCGAGCTGGGCGAGTTCCGAATGGTTGGCCGCGAGCTTGCGCCAGTAGGCATCGAGCGGCTCGCCGATCAGCGGCAGGCCGGAGAGCCAGGCGGGCGGCGCGTATTCGCCGGCTTCGAACCATGGCCGCAGCAGCCCGATCAGCGTCGAGACGGCATCGGCGATCGTCGCGGCGAGATAGGACATCGGCACCAGCACCGCGGCGGCGAGCACACCGGTGGCCAGCAGGGCCGCCAGCGTGGTGCGGCCCTTCACGCGGGTTTCGAACCAGACGAACATCGGCCAGGTGGTCAGGCAAAGGATCGCCGCGAACAGCAGCGTCGCCAGAAACGGCGCCAGCACCCAGACCGTGCCGACGATGATCAGTGCGGCGAGAGTGATCCGGGCGTGGGCGCGGGTGCTATCAGTCATGCGCCGATTCTACCCCCCTGGCGCGGTTCACCCTTTTCCCAGCAGCCTGAGTGCGGCGCGGATGCCCTCGGCCACGCCGACATCCGGTGCGAGATTCTGCATCGCGCCCAGCGCCTCGCGCTCGTTGTAGCCCAGCGCGATCAGGGCATTCAGGATGTCGCTCGCCACATCGTGCGGCGCGACGGGTGCCGTCTCGCCAGCGCCGACTTTCGTGGCGCCGCCGATTGCCGGCAGCTTGCCCTTGAGTTCGAGCAGCAGGCGCTCGGCGGTCTTCTTGCCGATGCCGGGAATCTTCACGATGCGTCCGGTCTCCTGCAAGGCCACCGCCTGCGCGAGCTCCGCGACAGACAGGCCCGAGAGCACGGCCAGCGCGGTGCGCGCGCCGATGCCGGAGATCTTCAGCAGCTGGCGGAAGGCCGCGCGCTCGGCCTCGGTGAGGAAACCGAACAAGAGGTGCGCGTCCTCGCGCACGACGAGGTGGGTGACGAGCGCGACTTTCTCGCCGAGGTTCGGCAGGTTGTAGAACGTGCTCATCGGCACGTCGAGCTCGTAGCCGAGGCCGCCGACATCGACGACGATCTGCGGCGGATTTTTTTCCAGCAGCGTGCCGGCGATACGGCCGATCATACGAGTCGTCCCTTCCTGACACGGAAACCCCGTGTCGCGATGTTACCCAGCCCCTGGCCGCCGTGGGCATGACAGATCGCGCAGGCGAGCGCGTCGGCGGCATCGCGCGAGGGCTCGCCGGGCAGCGCGAGCAGGCGGGTCACCATGTGGCCGACCTGTTCCTTCGCCGCCTTGCCGTGGCCCACCACCGCCTGCTTGATCTGCAAGGCGGTGTATTCGGCGACCGGCAGACTGGCCGCCACCAGGGCGGCGATCGCCGCGCCGCGCGCTTCGCCCAGCCGCAGCGTCGATTGCGGATTGACGTTGACGAACACCTTCTCGATGGCGACCTCCGTCGGCCGATGCCGCGCGATCACTTCCGCCAGGTCGCGCAGGATCACCCTGAGCCGCGCCGGAAGCTCGCCGTCGCCGCTCTTGATGCAACCGCAGGTCACATAGGCGAGCCGGCTGCCGTTTGCCGTGATGACGCCGAATCCCGTCGCGCGCAGTCCGGGGTCGATGCCGAGAATCCGGCGCGGGCCAGGCTCGCTGTCCGCGCGGCGGCCGGCCGCAACGCTAGTCTTGGAGGACGGCATTGGTATGCACGTCCTGGACGTCGTCGAGCGACTCGAGCGCATCGATGAGCTTCTGCATCCGCGCCGCGTCCTCTCCCGCGAGCTCGACCTCCGTGGACGGCTTCATCGTCAGCTCGGCGAACTCGGGCTTGAACCCCGCCTTCGCGAGCGCCTCCTTCGCCGTGGCGAAGGCGTAGGGTCCGGTGATCACCTCGATGCTGCCGTCGTCGTTGGTGATC
>JACAEF010000117.1 GCA_013388985.1 Rhodocyclaceae bacterium | reverse complement strand
CCATGTGCCGGGTGCCCATGCCCCCGCAGCCGCTCATGGCCAGGCGAATCTGGTCGTGGACCGAGGTCTGGGCCCGGGCCCGGCCGGGCCGGCCGATGGTTACGCCCGCCGCCAGGCTGGCTGCCCCGCTGCCCACGGCCAGCAGCGTTTGCCGGCGAGTGATTTTTCTGCTCATCAGCGCGCCTCCGAATGGTGCCGCCATGTCACTCCGCGGTTGATTCCGGTTCCTTACCGCGAGCCCGCTGCGGACTTGCGGGCCTGGATGAAGGTCCAGCAGTTGTCGATCAGGGTGTCGCCGTCGGCCTCGCGAAAGCAATGCAACTCCTTGTAGGCCGCGGGCGCCTCGCGGTGCAGGCGGCAGACCTCGGCGACCTGCTCGGCCGAGCGCTCGTACCGCCCCAGCCAGGCCTGCAGCGATTCCGTGGCCCGGGTCTGCGAGGTCCGCACCACCACGAAGCCGTTCCGCATCAGCCGGGCAATGAGCTCGTGCAAGGTCAGCATGTGCCGCCGCAGCGGCTGGCGGGCCTTAACCACTATCTTCCACCACGCCTCGTCCACGTGGCTGAAGGGCGTGGTCTGGCCGACCGCCAGGACGCCGGCAGGGGACAACACCCGGCCAACCTCCCGCAGGCACTGGTCCAGGTCGTCGATGTAGTGCAGGGCCTGCCGGCACACCACCGCGTCGAAGTAACCGTCTCCGAAGGGCAGTTTCTCCGCATTGTGGCAGCAGGTGCGTATCCGGGGGTCGCGGATGCGGGCCAGCATCCTCCGCGAGACGTCCAGGGCCACGCACTCGCCCAGCTCCGGGCAGGCCGCCAGGGCAGCGGCCAGTACCGCCCCGGTGCCGGCGCCGATCTCCAGGATCCGCTGCTTGGGGGCCAGCCCCAGGAAGTCGATCATCACCGCCATCACCGCCGGATCGCGGACCCACTCGGCCCGGTCATAGGAATCAGCCCGCTCGTCGAAGTGTTGGATGATGTCGAGGTTCAACCCGGGCCTGCCTTACGTCTTACGCCTCGCGGAGGCGGGCCTCCACCCCGGCGGGTCAGTTTATCGCCGCCGGCCACCAACCCGCAACCAACTATTCGCGACTGACCACCGCCCGGGTGCAGTTGAATTCCAGTGACGCAACCACGCTGCTGCCATGCCCACCGCCTTGGGTGGGCATGGGCAAGCGAGATATGCCTACACATGGCGGTGAGCATGCCACCCAACACCTGTCTTGCGGGTTGGGCTCGGCCACAGGTTGCGACGTAGCCGGCGGGTTGCGGAAGGAAGGCAGATGCAGATACTGTTGAACGGCGTTGTGCAACCCTGAGGAGGCCTTCTGTGAGCGAGAAACACAGCCACCGCGGTATCCGCACCCGGGCGATCCACGCGGGCGAGGGGCCGGACCCCACCACCCGGGCCTCGGCCCCCAACCTGGTGATGTCCACCACGTTTGTCATCGACGACGCCGAGGCCAATTTCTCGGCCCGGGCCCTGACCCCGGAATCGCCCTTCGCCTACACCCGCTGGGGTAACCCCACCGTCCGCCAGCTTGAGCGCAAGCTGGCCGACCTGGAAGGCGGCGAGGCGGCGGTGGCCTTCGCCAGCGGCATGGCCGCCACCATCGCCCTCTTCCTGCACCTGCTCAAGACTGGCGACCACCTGGTGGTCAGCGATGTGGCCTATGCCGGCGTTTCGGAGCTGGTCACCGATACGGTGCGCAAGCTGGGTATCGGGGTCAGCTTCGTGGACACCTCCGACCTGGACGAACTCCGCGGGGCTCTGCGGACCAACACCCGCCTGGTCCACGTGGAGACGCCGGCCAACCCGATCCTGCGGCTGACCGATATCCGCGCCGCGGCCGAGATCGCTCACCAGGCCGGGGCCCAGTTGTGCGTGGATTCAACCTTCGCCACCCCGGTCGCCACCCGCCCGCTGGAGCTGGGGGCCGAATACGTCATCCATTCGCTGACCAAGTACCTCTGTGGCCACGGCGACGCCCTCGGCGGGGCCGTAGTTGGGCGCATGGGGCCGATGGAGGCCCTTCGTCAGGACACCGGTATCCACATGGGCGGGGTCATCAGCCCGTTCAACGCCTGGCTGATCATGCGTGGCATGGCCACCCTGCCCCTCCGCATGGCCGCCCACGCCGAGGGGGCCCTGCGCGTGGCCCGGTTCCTCGAGCAGCACCCCGCGGTCACCCGGGTGATCTACCCCGGCCTGGAATCGCACCCCCAGTACGCCCTGGCCCGCCGGCAGATGTAGAACGCCGGCGGGATGCTCACCTTCCAGACCGCGGACGGCCCGACCACCGCCCAGCAACTGGCCGACCGCCT
>JACAEF010000016.1 GCA_013388985.1 Rhodocyclaceae bacterium | reverse complement strand
GTTGATGAAGTAGGGCGAAAGATAGCCACGATCGAACTGCATGCCTTCGACCACTTCGAGTTCGCTTTCCAGTGACTTGCCGTCTTCGACGGTGATCACGCCTTCCTTGCCGACCTTGTCCATCGCATCGGCGATGATCTGGCCGACATCGACGTCGGAGTTGGCGGAAATGGCGCCGACCTGGGCGATTTCCTTCGAGGTCGTGCAGGGTTTGGAAATCTTCTTCAGCTCCTCGACGATCGCGGCGACCGCCTTGTCGATGCCGCGCTTCAGATCCATCGGGTTCATACCGGCGGCGACATACTTCATGCCTTCGCGGACGATCGACTGGGCCAGCACGGTCGCGGTCGTGGTGCCGTCACCGGCGACGTCGGAGGTCTTGGACGCGACTTCCTTGACCATCTGCGCGCCCATGTTTTCGAACTTGTCCTTCAGCTCGATTTCCTTGGCGACCGAGACGCCGTCCTTGGTGACGGTCGGGGCGCCGAAGGAGCGCTCGAGCACGACGTTGCGGCCCTTCGGGCCGAGGGTGACCTTGACGGCATCGGCCAGGATGTTGACGCCGCGGATCATGCGCTGACGCGCGGAATCGCCGAACAGAACTTCTTTAGCAGTCATTGTTTGTCTCTCCAGTAAATTCGCAATCGGAAAATCAAGCCTCGATGACGCCCATGATGTCTTCTTCGCGCATCACGAGCAGCTCTTCGCCTTCGACTTTGACGGTCTGACCGGCATACTTGCCGAACAGCACGCGATCGCCGACCTTCACGGCCATCGGACGCACCTTGCCGTCATCCAGGATCTTGCCGTTGCCCACGGCGAGCACCTCGCCCTGATCCGGCTTTTCGCCGGCGGTGTCGGGAATCACGATGCCCGAGGCGGTGGTACGTTCGGCTTCAATGCGCTTGACGATCACACGATCATGCAAGGGACGGATTTTCATGAAGTTTTCTCCTTGTGGACAAAGCCGCGCGAGCGGCGCTTCGAGGGGTTTGCAATCGTTGCGGCAACCGGCTGTTAGCACTCGGCGCCAACGAGTGCTAATAATAATGACGCACTGCGGGGTTTTCAAGACGCGCGACCGGATTTTTTTGGGACGATAATCGTCGCCATGGGATTTTTCGACTGGTTCAAGCCTCGACCGACGATCGACGCCGCGCTGCGGGCGAAAATCGATCAGGCCGCGCAGGCGATCGACCCGCTGATCCGTCAGATCGCCGGTTACGAGCGCAGGCTGGCACCGGCGGTCGAGCATGCCCTCGCCCACTGCAGCGACATCGCCCGGGACATTCCCGGTCCTTACGAGATCAGCCGCGCCGCCTTCGCGACCGATCCGCTCGTGCATGCGTTGTTCGGCAGCGCCGATGCGATCGACCAGATGTTCGCCACCAGCCAGTGCGTGCGCGAGCACTTCGCGCAGATGACCTTGGAAAGCGACCAGTGCTGCGCGCTGCTGGGCATGCGCCTGCACGAAAAACCCGGTTTCGGCGCGCAGCTCGAAGGCGAGATCGTGCACGCCGACGTGCCGCAACGGGCGCTGTATTTCACCGACCACACGCTCGCCGAGCCCGCGCCCGACGAAGCGGCGGCCCGGCAGCGCTTGAGCGATGCGCTGTTCGACGGCCTGATCAAGGCGATCGTCGAACACGTCGCGGATGTGCGCGCGGAACGGGCGGATCTCGACCAGGCAAAGGCCATCGCCGAGGCCCGGTTGCGTGCCGGACAGGCGACCGCCGTGCACACCCGCCGGCTGGCGAGCCTCCAGGAGCGTCTGGCCGCCACCCGCGACGCGTTGCAGCCACAGCGGCTGCTGGAAACCCTGACGGCGTCTCTGAACGCTCCCGACACCCTGCTGCATCTCGAACCGATCGAGCTGTGCGTCGATCGCACCGGCATCATCCGGGGCGGCGAAGCCGCCGGCGACGTGCTGCGTTTCGCCCGCCTGACGACGCGCGACCCACGCCACTGGATCGTGCTGCTCGCGCGCCTCGACCATGCGGATGTCCGCTGCGCCCTCGAACGCTTCGAGACGGCGCGTCATTTCATCGTGATCTGATGCGGCTGCTGCTCATCTCGCTGCTCGCCTGGCTGCTGCTCGGGTATGCCGAGGCGGGTGAGCCAGGCGCACCCCCTGCGACGGTGATGGCAGCGCTGAAGGCCGCAGGCATTCCGCCGGGCGCGGTCGGCATCGTCGTGCGGGAAGTCGATGCACCCCGAGCGCGCCTCATCGTCAATGCGCACCCGCCGCTGAACCCGGCCTCGCTGATGAAGCTCGTCACCACCAGCGCCGCCCTTGAATTGCTCGGGCCGGCCTTCACCTTTCGCACCGAAGCGCTCGCCACCGCGCCGCTCGAGAACGGCGTGCTCGACGGCGACCTCTTCCTGCGTGGCGAAGGCGATCCGAAGCTGACCCACGAGCGTCTCTGGCTGCTGCTGCGCGAACTGCGCGGCCGGGGTTTGCGCGAGATCCGCGGCGATCTGGTGCTCGACCGCACGGCCTTCGCGCCGGTCAACCACGATCCGGCCGCCTTCGACGGCAAGCCGCAACGCCCTTACAACGTCGGCCCGGACGCGCTGCTGTTCAACTTCGCAGCCATCACCCTGACGTTGATGCCGGAAAACGCCGCCGTGCGCGTGCTCGCCGAGCCGCTGCCGGTGGACCTCAAGATCGTCAACCGCCTGCGTTCCGTCGATGCAAGACCCTGCCCCGGCGAATGGCGCGAGGCGCTCACCGCCCGTTTCGCGCCAGGCGAGCTCGTCCTCAGCGGCGACTACCCGAAGAGCTGCGGCGAGAAGCGCTGGCATCTGGCCGGCCTGCCGAATGGCGAGCTGCTCGCCGGCGTGTTTGCGCGCCTGTGGCGCGAGCTGGGCGGCGAATTCTCCGGCCGCTGGCGCGAAGGCGCGACGCCCGCCAATGCCACCCTGCTGGCCGCCACGGAATCGCCCCCGCTCGGCGAGCTGGTGCGCGACATCAACAAGTTTTCGAACAACTTGATGGCGCGGCAGCTCTACCTGAAACTCGGCGGTGAAGCCGCGAACAGCGGAGGGGGACCCGCCACGGGCGGGGGCGTAGCGCCCGTGAGCGGCGCCGAGACGGCACGGGCGGAGCAGACCATCCGCGCCTGGCTGGCGCTAAAAGGCCTCGATTTTCCCGAACTGGTGCTCGACAACGGCGCCGGGCTGTCGCGCGAGGCGCGCATCTCCGCCGACAGCCTCGCGCACCTCCTGGCGGCGGTCTGGAAGAGCCCGATCATGCCGGAGCTGATCGCCTCGCTGCCGATCGTCGCCGTCGATGGCACGACGAAGAAGCGCTACAACGGCGTCGCCTACGCCGGCCAGGCGCACCTGAAGACCGGTTCGCTCGAAGGCGTGCGCGGGATCGCCGGCTATCTGCTCGACAAGAGCGGTCGGCGCTGGATCGTCGTCTTCATCGTCAATCACCCGAACGCCGGCGCGGCGCAGCCGGCTTTCGATGCCCTGCTCGACTGGGTTTGGCGGAGCAGTCCGCCGTCGGGTTAGCGGGTGCAGGCGCAGGTGCCGTCCCGTCAGCGCCGATTTTTCAATTCGGCAGCGGCAGCGCGCGCCGGTCGCCCAGCGCCAGCCAGCCACGGATCACGCGGTAGAGCACCCAGAGGCCGGTGACGACGATGACCAGGATCGCTGCGGGAATACCGATCAGCGTTACAGCCAGCAGCCCGGCGACCAGCAGCCACAGCGCGGCATACCAGAAGGTGCGCAACTGCCAGCGCCAGTGCGATTCGAGCCAGGAACCGCGCACGTTGCCGCGCGTGGCGTAGTTGATGATCACGGCGATGATCGACGGCCACCCAAACACGAACGCGCCGGCGATCGAGGCCGAGGTGAGGATGCCCGACAGCGCCGAGAGCGCGTGCAGGCCATACATGATGTGGCACCAGGCGCGCGAACCTTCGGCATCGTCGCTCTTGATGATCTCGCCCTGCTGATCGTAATCGGCCATGATTTTCCTCACAGTCCCAGTTGGCTCCAAAGCGCGTCGACGCGCCGCTTGACGTCGGCATCCATGACGATCGGCCGGCCCCACTCGCGGCTCGTCTCGCCGGGCCACTTGTTCGTCGCGTCGATGCCCATCTTGCTGCCCAGCCCCGCGACCGGCGAGGCGAAATCGAGATAGTCAATCGGCGTGTTCTCCGCGATCAGCGTATCACGCGCGGCATCGACGCGGGTGGTGAGCGCCCAGACCACCTCTTTCCAGTCGCGGATGTCGATGTCGTCATCGACGACGATGATGAACTTCGTGTACATGAATTGGCGCAGGAAGCTCCAGATGCCGAACATCACGCGCTTGGCGTGGCCCGGATAGGCCTTCTTCAGGCTCACCACGGCGAGCCGGTAGGAGCAGCCCTCGGGCGGCAGATAGAAATCGGCGATCTCGGGAAACTGCTTTTGCAAGAGCGGCACGAAGACTTCATTGAGCGCCACGCCGAGCATCGCCGGCTCGTCCGGCGGCTTGCCCGTGTAGGTGCTGTGGTAGATCGGGTCGCGCCGCATCGTGATGCGCTCGATCGTGAAGACGGGAAACTCGGCCTGCTCGTTGTAGTAGCCGGTGTGGTCGCCATACGGGCCTTCCATGGCGACCTCGCCCGGATGGATGACGCCTTCGAGCACGATCTCGGCGCGCGCCGGCACGTTCAGATCGTTGCCGAGGCATTTCGTGAGTTCCGTCTTGCCGCCGCGCAACAGCCCGGCGAACTGGTATTCGGAGAGCGTATCCGGCACCGGGGTGACGGCGCCCAAGATCGTCGCCGGATCGCAGCCCAAGACCACCGCGACCGGGAAGGGCTGGCCCGGGCTCTTCAGGCAATGGTCGCGGAAATCGAGCGCGCCGCCGCGATGCGCGAGCCAGCGCATGATCACCTTGTTCGGCGCGATCACCTGCTGGCGGTAGATGCCGAGGTTCTGGCGACTCTTGTTCGGCCCGCGCGTCACGGTGAGCCCCCAGGTGATCAATGGGGCGACGTCGCCGGGCCAGCAGGTCATCACCGGCAGGCGCGAAAGATCTACGTCCTTCCCCTCCCAGACGATCTCCTGGCAAGGCGCGGAACGCACCATCTTCGGCGCCATGTTGAGCACCTGCTTCAGGATCGGCAGCTTCTCCCAGGCATCGCGCAGCCCCTTGGGCGGCTCGGGCTCCTTGAGGTAAGCGAGCAGCCGGCCGACCTCGCGCAGCGCAGTCTGCCAGTCTTCGTTCTGCCCCATGCCCAGCGCCACACGTTGCGGCGTGCCGAACAGATTGGCGAGCACGGGCATCTCGCCCGTCTTCGGTTTTTCGAACAGCAGCGCCGGGCCGCCGGCACGCAGCACGCGGTCGGCGATCTCGGTCATCTCCAGCTTCGGGTCGACCGGCACGGCGATGCGCTTCAATTCCCCGCGCGCTGCGAGACGGTCGATGAATTCACGCAGATCCTGGGCAGCATTCATGGGGCGATCCAGTAGTCGAGGACGATGCCGGCGAAGATCGCGGCGCCGAACCAGTTGTTGTGCAGGAAAGCCTTGAAGCACTTCATGCGCTCGCGGTCCTTGATGAGGGTGTAGTGGTAGAGCGCGATCGCCGCCGCGACGCCAAGCCCGGCGAAATAGAACCAGCCAAAGCGTAGTGACCAACCGACGTAGCCAAGGATCGCCAGCGCCGCCGCATAGCAGAGCATGATCGCCGCGATCGCGTAACGGCCGAAGGTGAGCGCCGAAGTCTGGATGCCGATCTTTTTGTCGTCCTCGATGTCGACCAGCGCGTATTCGGTGTCGTAGGCGATCGCCCAGAAGATGTTGGCCGTCAGCATCCACCAGGCGAAAGGCGGCACCGTCCCCTCGATCGCCGCGAAGGCCATCGGGATGCCGAAGCCGAAGGCCACGCCGAGATAGGCCTGCGGAATGGCGAAGAAGCGCTTGGTGAAGGGGTAGCTCGCGGCGAGGAACAACGCGGCGACGGCCAGGCCGAACAGCAAGGGCGTCAAAATCGGCACGATCAGCAGGAAGGCACAGAGCACCAGAAAACCGGCGAGCAGCAGCGCCTCCTTGACGCTGACCGCGCGCGCGGCGAGCGGCCGGGTCTTGGTGCGCTCGACGTGCGGGTCGAAATCGCGGTCGGCATAGTCGTTGATCACGCAGCCGGCCGAGCGCATCAGCACCGTGCCGAGCACGAAGATGGCGAGGAACACCCAGTGCGGCCGCCCGCCGGCGGCGATCCACACCGCCCAGAGCGTCGGCCACAGCAGGAGCAGGATGCCGATCGGCTTGTCGAGCCGCATCAGCCTCTCATAGAGGTCGAGCCGTTCCTTGATCAGCGCCAGCGAGGTCATGACGGAATTCTACGCTTTGAGCAGCTCGGCGCGTCCCGCCAGCCAGCGCGCCAGATGACGTTCGACGTGCGCGGGATGGCGCGCGAGCATCTCCTCGGCGGCCGCGCGCGCGGCCTCGACCAGCGCCGTGTCTTCGAGATCGGCGAAGCGCAACAGCGGCAGGCCGCTCTGCCGCGCGCCGACGAATTCGCCGGGGCCCCGCAGATGCAGGTCCTGACGCGCGATCTCGAAGCCGTCGGTATTTTCGTAGATGATGCGGAGCCGCTGCCGCGCGGTTTCCGACAGCGGCTGCTCAAAGAGCAGAATACAGGCCGATTCCGCGGCGCCGCGCCCCACTCTTCCCCGCAACTGGTGCAGCTGGGCGAGGCCGAAACGCTCGGCGTGCTCGATCACCATCAGGCTGGCGTTGGGCACATCGACGCCGACCTCGATCACCGTCGTGGCGACGAGCAGCTGGATTTCGTTCCTGACGAAGCCTTCCATCACGGCGGCCTTCTCGTCCGGTTTCAGGCGGCCATGCACCAGGCCGATGTTCAGCTCCGGCAGCTCGGCGGAGAGATGTTCGAAGGTTTCCTGCGCAGTCTTGAGTTGCAGCGCCTCGGAGTCCTCGATCAGCGGGCAGACCCAGTAGGCCTGCCGGCCGGCGCGGCACAGTTCGCGGACCTTGGCGACGATCTCATGGCGCCGTGCGGCGGAGACGAGCTTCGTGACGACCGGCGTGCGGCCCGGCGGCAGTTCGTCGATCACCGAGACATCGAGATCGGCGTAATAGCTCATCGCCAGCGTGCGCGGGATGGGTGTGGCCGACATCGCCAGCTGGTGCGCCTGAACTCCTTTTTGCTTGAGTGCCAGACGCTGCCGCACGCCGAAGCGGTGCTGCTCATCGACGATGGCGAGCCCCAGCCGCGCGAATGCCACGGCTTCCTCGATCAGCGCGTGTGTGCCGACGATGAGTGCCGTCTCGCCAGCGCCGACTTTTTCGCTGATCGCCTGCTTCTCCTTCTTCCTCTGGCTGCCGGAGAGCCAGGCGACTTCGATGCCCAGCGGCGCGAGCCAGGCGGAAAGCTTGCGCCAGTGCTGTTCGGCGAGGATCTCGGTCGGCGCCATCAGCGCGGCCTGATGGCCGGCTTCGACGGCACGCAGCATTGCCAGCGCAGCCACCACCGTCTTGCCGCTGCCGACATCGCCCTGCAGCAGGCGCTGCATCGGCCAGGGCTGGGCGAGATCGGCGGCGATCTCGTGCCAGACGCGCTCTTGCGCCGCGGTGAGCCGGAACGGCAGCCGGGAGAGCAGCTTTTCCGTCAATGCACCGTCGCCGGCGAGCACCGGCGCGCCCTTTGCCCGCCGCGCCGCGTAAGCCTGGCGCAGCGAGAGCTGCTGGGCCAGGAGCTCGTCGAAGGCGATGCGCCGCCAATAAGGCTTCTGGCGCCGCGCCAGCGCCTCGGCATCGAGCCCTGACGGCGGCGCGTGCAGCGCGCGCACGCTGGTGGCGAAATCCGGCAGCCCGAGCCGCGAGAGGAGTTCATCCGGCAGCGTCTCGCCGAGATCGGCATCGATGAGCGCGCGCGCGATCAGCTTGCGCAGCGTCGCCTGAGGAAGGCCGGCGGTGGTCGGATAGACCGGGGTCAGCGCGGTGGGCAGCGGTTCATCGTCATGCAGGACACGGAAGCGCGGATGGATGATCTCGCTGCCCCAGAAGCCGCCGCGCACTTCGCCGAACAGGCGCAGCCGCGCGCCCGGCTGCAGCGCTTTTTGCTGGCTGGGATAGAAATTCAGGAAGCGCAACACCAGCTCGCCGCTCGCGTCGGCGACGCGGCAGACGAGCTGGCGCCTTGGTCGGAAGTGGATTTCAGTGGAGACGACCGTCGCCTCGAACTGCGCGCTCTCGCCCGGCACAGCCGCGGCGATCGGCGTGATGCGCGTCTCGTCCTCGAATCTGAGCGGCAGGTGCAAGACGAGGTCGGCCTGCGTGACGAGGCCGAGCGCTTTCAGCTTGTCGGCGACGAGGGGCGTCGCGCCCTGTAGGGTCTGTTTAGCCAATCACCAAAACGGCGTCCGCCTCGACCAGCGCGCCGCGCGGCAATTCCTTGACGCCGACGGCGGCGCGCGCCGGGTAGGGCTGGTTGAAATACTTCGCCATCGTCTCATTGACCTTGGCGAAGTGGGCGAGGTCCGTCAGGTAGATGTTGACCTTGACGGCTGCGTCGAGCGTGGCGCCGGCGGCTGCCGCCACGGCCTTGAGGTTCTCGAAGACGCGCACGATCTGCGCGTCGATGCCCTCGACCAGCTGCATCGTGGCGGGATCGAGGCCGATCTGGCCGGAAAGATAGACGGTCTCGCCGACCTTCACGGCCTGCGAATAGGTGCCGATCGCGGCGGGCGCATTCGGGGTGCTGATGATCTGGCGCGGCATGGCTCACTCCACAAAAAAGCACATTATCGCCCGGGCGGCCGAGGTCAGCACCATGTTGTCACACCGGCGGCCGGTCGGGCTGCCAGACGCCGTCGTCGAGAGCGGGCTCCTTGAAGAGCTCCTCGCCACGGCTCAAGGCATGCACCAGTTCGGCCTCGGCCAACGAGATGCCCAGACGGTCGGCGATCTCCTGCGCGGACATGCCGCGCTGAGCCAGTCCGAGGGCCTCGGCATACTGCGGCGATATGTTGCGCGCCGCGCGTAACTCCTTCACTTCTTCGCGCAACTGTGCGACTTCTTCGCGCAACTTACCGACTTCGCGCTCCAGGTCGTAGCGGGCGAGATGCTCGGCCAGCTGTTGCCCGAAGGCGGCGACCGACGCGGCTTCCTGCCCATTTCCTGCCGCTGCAGGATCCGACGTTCGATCATGTCGCGCCTTGCCAGCCTTTCCTGCGCGCCAGCGGCGGAACAGGGCCGACACCAGCGCGCCGAGGATCACGCCGACGACCAGGAGCAGCACTTCCCGGATGCCGATCAGTTCCGCTTCCATGCCCCCCTCCGCCGCATCGCGCCCCCGTGACCGATCATGGCCTCCCTGGACAGAGGCTTGAAACCTTCCGCATCTCCCTCATATTTGGTTACAAATTTCGTTTTGCGGCAGGGAACCCTCCTCACCTCGACCGGGTCGGATCGTTTTCTTCCGTCGCTTGAAAGGAAAGACAGCATGAATCGCACCCGCATCTCCCTGATCGACGTCCTGCAACCGCGCCAGTTCAAGATCACGCCGGAGCGCTCGAAAGTCACCCGCACCATCATCCAGCCGGAAATCGACGCTTTCGAGGAACAGGAAGCCCGGCTCGCCGCGCAAAAGTCGGCGCTGGCGGGACGGCACCCCGAAGCCGCCGCGCGGCATTGAGCGCGCTCATGCCTCCGGCGGCACTTCCCGCTTGCTGCCGTCGGCATGGAGGCACACATAGGTCAGGGTGGCCTCGGTCACCTTGACGACCACCGGCTGGGCGGGATTGCGCTCGGCGAACACCTGCACATCGACCGTGATCGAAGTCCGCCCGGTCCTGACGATCTTCGCGTAGAAGCTCACCACGTCGCCGACCGAGATCGGCTGCTTGAACAGGAAGGAATTGACCGCCACGGTCGCGATGCGGCCGCGCGCGCGGCGCATCGCCGGAATCGCGCCGGCGATATCGACCTGCGCCATCACCCAGCCGCCGAAGACATCGCCCGCCGCATTCACGTCGCGCGGCAGCGGCATCACGCGCAGCACCAGTTCCCCGCCGTGTTCGCTCGTATCCGGAAGATCGCTCATGGCGCAATCATAGCGCTTCCGGGAAAGATTGCCCCCGCCTGCACGCTGATAGAATGGCGCCATGCGCCGTGATCTCGCCCTGCCGGCGCCGCCCCCGGCGGAACGCCACGACTGGCAGACCCTCAAGACTCTGTTCCCTTACCTCTGGCAGTGGCGCGGCCGCGTCATTCTCGCGCTCGTCTGCCTGGTCGGCGCGAAGCTCGCCAACGTCGCGGTCCCGATCGTCTTCAAGCAGATCGTCGACGGCTTCGCGCCCGCCAAGCCCGCGCAAGCCGTCCTGATCACGCCCTTGGCGTTGATCGCCGCCTATGGCGTGCTGCGCTTCGGCGTGGCGCTGTTTACCGAGCTGCGCGAACTGCTGTTTACCCGCGTCACCCAGCGCGCGGTGCGCACCATCGCGCTGCAGGTATTCGAGCACCTGCACGCGCTGTCGCTGCGTTTCCACCTCGAACGCCAGACCGGGGGTCTCACGCGCGACATCGAGCGCGGCACGCGCGCCATCGGCACGCTGATCAGCTACACGATCTTCTCGGTGCTGCCGACGATCGTCGAGGTCGCGCTGGTGCTCGGCATCCTCGCCGCGCATTACGAGCCGAGCTTCGCGCTGATCGCCGCCCTCACACTGGTCGTGTATGTCGCCTACACCATCGTGCTCTCGAACTGGCGCGTGCATCTCAGACGCGAGGTCAATGAGCTCGACTCGGCTGCCAGCACGCGCGCGATCGACAGCCTGCTCAACTACGAGACGGTCAAGTATTTCAACAACGAGGCCTGGGAAAAGGCGCGCTACGACCAGCAGATGCAGAAATGGGAAGCCGCGCAGATCAAGAGCCAGATCTCGCTTTCCTGGCTCAATCTCGGCCAGTCCTCGATCATCGCCGCCGGTGTCACGCTGCTGATGTGGCGCGCCGCGGTCGGCGTGACGGAGGGCAGCATGACGGTGGGCGACATCGTGCTGGTGAATGCCCTCCTGATCCAGCTCTACATCCCGCTCAACTTTCTCGGCGTGCTGTATCGCGAGATCCGCCAGGCGCTCACCGACATCGAGCGCATGTTCGCGCTGCTCAAGGAGAACCGCGAAATCCGCGACGCGCCGGATGCCCGCGATCTGGACGCCGGCCCGTGCACGGTGCGCTTCGAAAACGTCAGCTTCGCCTATGAGCCGCGCCGGCCGATCCTCCACGACGTCAGCTTCGAGATCCCCGCCGGTGGCACGCTCGCCGTGGTCGGCCACAGCGGCTCCGGCAAGAGCACGCTGGCCCGGCTGCTGTTCCGCTTCTACGATGTCGGCGGTGGCGCGATCCGCATCAACGGCCACGACATCCGCCAGCTCACCCAGGCCTCGCTGCGTGCCGCGATCGGCATCGTGCCGCAGGACACCGTGCTGTTCAACGACACGCTCGAATACAACATCCGCTATGGCCGGCCGACGGCGAGCTTCGAGGAAGTCAAGGAAGCGGCGCGCGCCGCGCATCTCGCCGACTTCATCGAACGCCTGCCCGAGGGTTACAACACCCGCGTCGGCGAACGCGGCCTCAAGCTCTCGGGCGGCGAAAAGCAGCGCGTCGCGATCGCCCGGGCCCTGCTGAAGAACCCGCCGATCCTGATCTTCGACGAGGCCACCTCGGCGCTCGACTCGAAGACCGAGAAGGCCATCCAGGCCGAACTCGATCAGGCCGCCGTCGGCCGCACCACGCTGATCATCGCCCATCGCCTGTCGACGGTGATGAACGCCGACGAGATCGTCGTGCTCGATGCCGGCCGGATCGTCGAACGCGGCACCCACCGCAGTCTGCTCGAACGCGGCGGCGCCTATGCCCAGATGTGGGCGCTCCAGCAACAGGAAGACCGCAACGGCCAGCTTGCAAGCGTATAGTTCGCATTCCTGATCCCTTTTCGAGGAGACCCTGACAATGAAAAAAACACTGGCTTTTGGTTTGATGCTTGCCGCCGCGCTGGCGCTCGCCCAGCCCGCCGCGGCCGACACTCTCGCCAAGATCAAATCCACCGGCAGCGTCACGATGGGGGTGCGCGAATCCTCCGGCGGCTTGTCGTTTACGGTCGGCGACGGCAAATTCGCTGGCTTCCACGTCGAGCTGTGCGAGCGGGTACTGCATGACATCCAAAAGCAACTCGGCCTGCCAAAGCTCGACATCAAATACCAGCCGGTCACCTCGCAAAACCGCATTCCGCTGATGCAAAACGGCACGATCGACATCGAGTGCGGCTCGACCACCAACAATGCGGCGCGCCAGAAAGATGTCGCCTTCGCCGTCACCACCTATGTCGAAGAGGTGCGCGTCGCCGTCAAGGCCAACTCGGGCATCAATAGCCTTGCCGACCTGAACGGCAAGACGGTGGCGACGACGACCGGCACCACTTCGGTGCAGCATCTGCGCAAGCACGAACGCGCCCATGGCATCGACTTCAAGGAGGTGTTCGGCAAGGATCACGCCGACAGCTTCCTGCTGCTCGACGGTGGCCGCGCCGATGCCTTCGTGATGGACGGCCAGATCCTCGCCGGCAACATCGCCAAGTCGAAGAATCCCGCCGATTTCAAAATCCTCGGCGAGGTGCTCTCCGTCGAGCCGATCGCGATCATGGTGCGCAAGGACGACCCGGCGTTCAAGAAGGCAGTCGATGACAGCCTGAAGGCGCTGATGAAATCGGGCGAGATCGCCAAGATCTACGACAAGTACTTCATGCAGCCGATCCCGCCGGCCAACAAGCCGATCGGCTTGCCCGCTTCCGAAGCCACCAAGGCGGCCTGGGCAAACCCGAACGACAAGCCGATGGAAGAGTACGGCAAGAAGTAATGCCCTGCTGAGCGAAGAAGGCGCGGCGGTCATGACCCACGCCGCGCCTTTCTTCATGGCAGTGTCGCACGGCGAGGAGCAAGCACTTGAACTGGGACTGGCAGGTCTTCTGCAAGAATACGCTCGACGGTGAAATCATGCCCCGCTGCTTCGGCAGCGGCGGCGAGATCACCTATCTCGACTGGCTGCTCTCCGCCTGGGGATGGACGCTGTCCGTCTCGCTGCTCGCCCTGCTGGTGGCGCTGCTGTTCGGATCGCTGATGGGCATCCTGCGCACCACGCCGCATCGCGGCCTGGTTTTCCTAGGCACCGCATGGACGGAATTGTTCCGCAACATCCCGCTCTTGGTGCAGATCTTCCTCTGGTATCACGTTTTGCCGGCCCTCGTGCCGCCGCTGCGCGGTGTGCCCAGTTTCCTGCTGGTCGTGATGGGTCTGGGGCTATTTACCTCGGCACGCATCTCCGAACAGGTACGCGCCGGCATCCAGTCGCTACCGCGCGGCCAGCGCATGGCGGGACTGGCGTTAGGCTTCACGCTGCCGCAGACCTATCGCTACGTGCTGCTGCCGGTCGCCTTCCGCATCATCATCCCGCCGCTGACCAGCGAGTCGATGAACATCATCAAGAACTCGTCGGTGGCCTTCGCGGTGAGCATCTCGGAACTGACGATGTTCGCGTTGCAGGCGCAGGAAGAGACCGCGCGCGGCATCGAGATCTATCTCGCCGTCACCGCGCTCTACTTCATTTCCGCGTTCGCGCTCAACCGCCTGCTGCATGCGATCGAAGTCCGCGTGCAGATTCCCGGCGTGATCGGGGGTAGCCGCTGATGCTCAACCTCGATTTCGGCTTCCTGACCGCGGAAGTCCTCTCCGCCTATGTCCTCAAGGGTTTCCTCTTCTCGGTGCAGCTGACCTTCGTCGCGATGCTGGGTGGCATCGTACTCGGCACCCTGCTGGCGCTGATGCGCCTGTCGGGACACGCGTGGTTGATGATGCCCGCCGCCGCCTACGTCAATACGATGCGCAGCATCCCGCTGGTGATGGTGATCCTGTGGTTCTTCCTGCTCATCCCGCTGCTCACCGGGCGGCCGCTGGGCGCCGAGATGTCGGCACTGATCACCTTCACGCTGTTCGAGGCCGCCTACTATTCCGAAATCATGCGCGCGGGCATCCAGAGCATCCCGCGCGGCCAGATCGCCGCCGGCTACGCGCTCGGCATGACCTATGCGCAGACGATGCGGCTCGTCGTCCTGCCCCAGGCGTTCCGCAACATGCTACCGGTGCTGCTGACACAGACCATCATCCTGTTCCAGGACACCTCCCTCGTCTATGCGATCGGCGCCTATGACCTGCTCAAAGGCTTCGAGCTGGTCGGCAAGAATTTCAACCGCCCGGTCGAAACCTATCTGGTCGCGGCGCTGATCTATTTCGTCATCAGCTTCTCCCTCTCGACCCTGGTCAAGCGCCTGCAGGCCCGCATCTCCATCATCCGGTGACCCCATGATCGAAATCCGCAACGTCAGCAAGTGGTATGGCCAATTCCAGGTGCTCACCGATTGCAGCACCAAGATCGAAAAGGGCGAGGTGGTCGTCGTCTGCGGTCCTTCGGGCTCGGGAAAGTCGACGCTCATCAAGTGCGTCAATGGTCTCGAATCGTTCCAGCAGGGCGAGGTAATCGTCAATGGCATCTCCGTCGGTGACGCGAAGACCAATCTACCGAAACTGCGCGCCCATGTCGGCATGGTGTTCCAGCATTTCGAGCTGTTCCCGCACCTGACCATCACCGAGAACCTGGAGATCGGCCAGGTCAAAGTGCTCGGCCGCAGCCGCGACGAAGCCCGCGAGCGCGGCTTGAAGCTGCTCGACCGCGTCGGCCTGCGCTCGCAGGCCGACAAATATCCAGGCCAGCTTTCCGGCGGCCAGCAGCAGCGCGTCGCGATCGCCCGCGCGCTGGCCATGGACCCGATCTGCATGCTGTTCGACGAACCCACCTCGGCACTCGATCCGGAGATGATCAACGAGGTGCTCGATGTGATGGTCGAACTGGCCACCGAAGGCATGACGATGATGGTGGTCACCCACGAGATGGGCTTTGCGCGGAAAGTCGCCCATCGCGTGATCTTCATGGACCAGGGCCGCATCATCGAGGATGCCGCCAAGGAGGATTTCTTCGGCACGCCGCGCTCGGAACGCGCGCAGCTCTTTCTGTCGAAAATCCTCGGCCACTGAAAATGCAAAAGCCAGCCTTGCGGCTGGCTTTTGCATTGAATCGATTGGTCGGGGCGGCGGGATTCGAACTCGCGACCCCTTGCACCCCATGCAAGTGCGCTACCAGGCTGCGCTACGCCCCGACACGAGGCGCGAATTATAGCCTAATCAGACGCGCAACAGTTCGATGATGCCGAGCAATTCGGCGCGCAGCGAAAAACTTTCCGTCTTCGGTTCGTCGGTATGACCTGCCGCCGTCTTTTCGGCGGGCTCTTCGAGCCGGTTGCGGGCACCGCTGATCGTGAAGCCTTCTTCGTAGAGAAGCTGGCGGATGCGCCGCACCAGCAGCACCTCGTGATGCTGGTAATAGCGCCGGTTGCCACGCCGCTTCACCGGCTTCAGCTGGGTGAATTCCTGCTCCCAATAACGCAGCACATGCGGTTTGACGCCGCACAGCTCGCTGACTTCGCCGATGGTGAAGTAGCGCTTCGCCGGGATTGGCGGCAATTCAGTCTTGGATCGGACGGACGTGGTCATGGGTCGCCGCTTCGACGATGGACTTCAGCTTGTGGCTGGCATGGAAAGTGACGACGCGGCGCGCACTGATCGGGATTTCCTCGCCGGTCTTCGGGTTGCGCCCCGGACGCTGCGGCTTGTCGCGCAACTGAAAGTTGCCGAATCCCGAGAGCTTGACGCCATCGCCCCGTTCGAGCGCGGTGCGCACTTCCTCGAAGAAGGCTTCCACCATGTCCTTCGCCTCGCGCTTGTTCAGGCCGACCTTCTCGAACAGCAGGTCCGCTAGCTCCGCTTTCGTCATCGTCATCTCGTTATTCTCCCCTGAGTGAAACGCCTGGTTACCGCTCTTAGCTGCGCAACACGGCACCACAACGTTCCTGCGCTGCAACGAGCAGGCGGCCGATCACTTCGTCGGCGTCGCTGTCCGACAGCGTCTTGCGAGTATCTTGCATCACGATGTGGAAGGCAAGGCTCTTCTTGTCCGCGGCGATGCCCTTGCCCTGATAGACGTCGAAGAGCTGGATTTCACGCACGCTCTCGGGCGCCGCACTCCAGAGCGCGCTGGTCAGCGCGGCAGCCTCGCAGCTTTGCGGCACCACCAGCGCGATGTCGCGCTCCACCGCCGGGAAGCGCGAAACCTCCACATAGGCCGGCAGTGGCGTTTCCAGCAATAGGCCAAGCTCGATTTCGCAGACGACGGGCGGCTGGCCGAGTTCGTAGCGCTGCACCCAGCGCGGATGGAGCTCGCCGAGCACGCCGATTTCGCGCCCATCGAGCAGCACGCGGGCACAGCGCCCGGGATGCAGCGCCGGATGCTCCCCACGGACGAATTGCAGGCGACGCGGCGCGCAGAGGGCTTCGAGGTCGCCTTTGACGTCGTAGAAATCGACCTCCCGACGCGGTTCGCCCCACTGCTTTGGCACGGCCGGGCCGGCGGCGAGGAAGGCGAGGCGTAGCGGCTGCCGATAGCCGGTTTCCTCTCGTGCATCGGCAAGGAAGACGCGGCCGAGTTCGAAGACGCGCACCCTATCGATCTGGCGCTTGAGGTTGCCGGCCAGCGTGCCGACCAGCCCGCCGATCAGGCTGCTGCGCATCACGCCCATCTGGCTGGCGATCGGATTGGCGAGGCGGACCGGCGCGGCATTGGCGGCGAAATCGGCCTCCCATTCTTCCGCGACGAAGCTGTAATTGACGACTTCGTGATAGCCGCGTTCGGCGAGCAGGCGGCGCACCTGCATCGGCGCGCGCTGCGTCTCGGGCAGCGGCAGCATCGCCATTCGCGCCCGTGGCGGCTGCGCCGGGATGTTGTCGTAACCGTGCAGGCGCGCGATCTCCTCGATCAGGTCTTCCTCGATCGCGATGTCGAAGCGCCAGGACGGCGGCGTGACGGTGAGCACGTCGCCAGCGCGCTCACAGGGGAAGCCCAGCCCGGCGATCAGCGCCTCGATGCGGGCCTCGCCGAGCTCGATGCCGAGCACCCGGGCGACGCGCGGGATGCGCAGCCGCACCGGCGGACGTGAGGGCAGGTGTTCGGGCGCGACCGCCTCGACGACCGGGCCGGGATGGCCGCCGCAGATCGCGACGATCAGTTGCGTCGCCCGTTCGATCGCGGCGCGTTGCAACTGGAAATCGACGCCACGCTCGTAACGGTAGGAGGCATCCGAAGAGAAGCCCAGTGCGCGCGCCTTGCCGGCGATCGCGGCGGGCGCGAAGAATGCGGATTCGAGGAACAGGTCGGTGGTCGCGGCGCTGATGCCGGAATGCTCACCGCCCATGATGCCGGCCAGGGCGAGCGGCTTCTCGTCGTCGGCGATCAGCGCCGTATCCGCGCCCGGCGTGACGGTCTGGCCGTTCAACAGCAGCAGCTGCTCGCCGTCTTTCGGGTAACGCACATGGATCGCGCCCGCGAGCCTCGCGTCATCGAAGGCATGGAGCGGCTGGCCGAGTTCGAGCATCACATAGTTGGTGATATCGACCAGCGCGGAAATCGAGCGTACGCCGCAGCGTTCTATGCGCTGCTTCATCCATTCGGGCGTCGGCGCGTTGGCATTCACGCCGCGCACGATGCGCCCGCAATAGCGCGGACAGGCGGCCGGCGCGTCGAGCACGACACGGCGCACCTCGTCATGCACCGGCGCAAGCGGTTCACAGACCGGCGGGGAGAGCGGCACGCCGGTCAGCGCCGCGATTTCGCGCGCAATGCCCAACAACGACAGGCAGTCGGCGCGGTTGGGTGTGAGTTTGAGCGTGATCAGCGTGTCGTCGAGATTCAGATATTCGCGCAGATCCTGCCCGAGCGGCGCATCCTCGGGCAGCGCCAGCAGGCCGCCGTGATCGTCGGAAAGCCCCAGTTCGCGCGCCGAACAGAGCATGCCGGAGCTTTCGACGCCTCGCACCTTGGCCTTCCTGATCTCGATGCCCGGCAGCTTCGCGCCGACCAGCGCGCAGGGCACCTTCATGCCCGCGGCGGCGTTCGGCGCGCCGCAGACGATCTGCAGCACGCCATGAGGCCCGGCATCGACCGCGCAGAGCTTCAGGCGGTCGGCATCGGGATGCTTTTCGGCGCTGAGGATGCGCGCGACGACGACCTTGGAAAAATCGGCGCTGGCGGGACGGCACTCCTCGACTTCGAGGCCGGCCATGGTCAGCAGATGGCAGAGTTCGCTGGTCGTCAGCGGCGGGTCGACGAGGGCGCGCAGCCAGGATTCTGGGAATTGCATGGCTTACTGGAATTGACTGAGGAAGCGCAGATCGCCTTCGAAGAACAGACGCAGATCGTCGATGCCGTAGCGCAGCATGGTCAGCCGGTCCGGCCCCATGCCGAAGGCGAAGCCGGTGTATTTCTCCGGGTCGATGCCGCCGTAACGCAGCACGTTCGGATGCACCATGCCGCAGCCGGCGATCTCGAGCCAGCGCCCTTCCAGCGCCCCGCCCATGAAGGCGACATCGATCTCGGCCGAGGGTTCGGTGAAGGGAAAGAACGAAGGACGGAAACGCACCTTGAGATCGTCGCTTTCGAAGAAGCGGCGCAGGAAGTCGGCGACGACGCCCTTCAGATCGGCAAAGCTGACGTTCTCGCCGACCCACAGGCCCTCGACCTGGTGGAACATCGGCGAGTGGGTGGCGTCGGAATCGACGCGATAAACCCGCCCCGGACAGATGACGCGGATTTCCGGCATGACGTCGAGATGGCGGTATTTCTCGACATGGGCGAGCATCGTGCGAATCTGCACCGGGCTGGTGTGGGTGCGCAGCAGCACGTCCTCGCGCACCCGGCCGGTATCATCCAGCAGATAGAAGGTGTCGTGCATCGAACGCGCCGGATGGTTCTCGGGCGTGTTCAACGCGGTGAAGTTGTGCCAGTCGGTTTCGATCTCCGGTCCGTCGGACACCTCGAAGCCGATCGAACGGAACAGCTGCTCGATGCGTTCGAGCGTGCGCATCACCGGATGGAGCGTGCCGCGCGCCTGGCCGCGGCCCGGCAGCGTGACGTCGAGCGCCGAGGCGGCGAGCTGCGCCGCGAGCTGGGCGTTCTTGAGCGCTTCGCGCCGCGCCGCCAGCGCCGCTTCGATCCGGCTCTTCGCGGCATTGATCGCCGCCCCGGCGCTCTTGCGCTCTTCGGCTGGCAGCTTGCCCAGGCCCTTGAGCAGCGCGGTCAGCGAACCGTCCTTACCGAGGTAGGCCGCCTTGACGTCTTCGAGCCGCGCCAGTTCGTCAGCCGCTGCGAAGGCGGCCGTGGCCTGTGTGACGAGTTCTTCGAGGCTATCCATTGCGATCATGAAAAAAGGGAGGCCTCACCGCGAAGTGCGCCTCCCCATGCAAAAGGGCCGGAATCAGGCGCCGAGTTGCGCCTTGGCCTGGTTCGCGAGCGCGGCGAAGGCCGGCTTGTCGAACACCGCCAGGTCGGCGAGCACCTTGCGGTCGATCTCGATCGACGCCTTCTTGAGGCCGTTCATCAGCGTGCTGTACTTCATGCCCAGTTCGCGTGCGCCGGCATTGATGCGGGCGATCCACAGGGCACGGAACTGACGCTTTCTCTGACGGCGGTCACGGTACTGGTACTGCCCCGCCTTCATCACCGCTTCTTTGGCGATGCGATAGACGTTTTTCCGGCGGCCGCGATAGCCCTTGGCCGCGTCGAGAATTTTCTTGTGGCGCGCGCGCGCCGTTACACCGCGTTTGACTCGTGGCATGGTGTCGTCTCCTTAAGCGTTCGGCAACATGGCGCGGATGGCCTTGGCATCCGACTCGTGCACGGTCTGCATGCCGCGCAACTGGCGCTTCACCTTGGTGGATTTCTTGGTGAGGATGTGGCGCTTGAACGCGCAAGCGCGCTTGATGCTGCCGGAGCCGCGCACCCGGAAGCGCTTGGCGGCACCACTCTTCGTCTTCATCTTCGGCATCGAAGATCTCCTTTTTTTGACACGGCGCTGGGTGGCTCCCGACCCGGGAACGCTTCGACGACCCACGACCGCTACTAAAACCCGCCCCCTTCACCCCCTCGCGGGGGTTCTTACCTGCTCGCTGCGCTCGAATATGAGGGGCGGCAACCAATTCGCCCGCAGCGGTTTGCGCCTTGCGGCGCGTGCCGCGTTTGCTC
>JACAEF010000040.1 GCA_013388985.1 Rhodocyclaceae bacterium | reverse complement strand
CTGCACGTCGCCTGGACCGTCACCGCCAAGGAGGACAAGCCCAAGCACGGCGGCGGCGTGGTGAGCTTTTCCGGCGTCTGCAAGAACCAGGACGGCACCACGGTCGCCGAAGCGAGCGCGAAGCTCTTGGTGAAGAATAACCCTTGAGCGCTCACTATGTGGAAGAAACACAAGAAGGCCGCGCGGGGGATGCAGCACAGGAAGCACAGGACGGCCGGAGCGCAGCAGCCAATCTCGCAGGCACGCCATGCTGAAATTCGACTGGGATGAAAGCAAGGCGCTGGCCAATCTCGCCAAGCACGGCGTATCTTTCGAAGAAGCGGCGTCGGTATTCGGCGACCCATTGGCGCTGACGTTTCCCGATCCCGACCATTCCGTCGGCGAAAAGCGCTGGCTGACTTTCGGAATCTCGCAATCCAACCGGCTGCTCGTCGTCGCCCATACCGACCGCGGCCGCTCCATTCGCATCATATCCGCCCGCAAGGCGACCCGACATGAACGAGGAATCTATGAGCACGGTTGAAGATGATTTGCGCCCCGAGTATCGACGCGAAGACTTGGGCAAGGGCGTGCGGGGGAAGCATTACGCGCGCTACGCCAAAGGAACCAATTTGGTTTTACTCGATGACCGCGTCGCCAAGGCCTTTCCCACCGCCGAAGCGGTCAATGAGGCGCTTCTTGGCCTGCTTGCGCTCGCCACAAAATCCACTCGCACAACGCCTCGCTCCAGCGGACGCGCCAAGGCGCGCCGCTGAACCGCCCGCGCAGCGACTCAGAGCTTGTGAAAAAATTTCGTCGCAAGCGGGCCGAGGGCAAGGCGCACGGAGCGCAGCGACCAAGACATAACTTTCAGTTAGGCGCGGGAGCGAAAACGCAGTTTCGGCGTAGGCTAACCTCGGCACAGCCGAGGTTAAGCGCAGCGGCCGAAGCCAACACCGCGCAACGCTGCCATCGGGACGCGCAGCAGAAATTTTCAAAAGCTCTCATTCCAGCCGCTCGTCGAGCCACTCGATCCAGTGCCTGATCGGCACCGCGGTGCCGGCCGCCAGATGCGCGATGCAGCCGATGTTGGCGCTGGCGATGATCTCCGGCCGGCCGGCGAGCAAGGCGGCGAGCTTGCGGCCGCGCAGCCGGTGCGAGAGCTCCGGCTGCAGGATCGAGTAGGTGCCGGCCGAGCCGCAGCATAAGTGCGCTTCGGCCACCGGGGTGAGCTCGAAGCCGGCCGCCGTCAGCAACTCTTCGACGACGCCGCGAATCTTCAGGCCGTGCTGCAGGCTGCATGGCGCGTGAAAGGCCATCTTGTGCCGTCCGACTGTTGGCAGATGAGGCGTCGGCTTTCCGAGCAGCCTCAGCAACGCATCCTTTTCCGCCGCGACGACCTCGCTGACATCGCGCGCCAGCGCGCCGACGCGCGCGGCCTTCGCCGCATAGGCCGGGTCGTCCTGCAGCAGGTGGCCATAGTCCTTGACCTCGACGCCGCAGCCCGAGGCGGTGATGACGATTGCCTCGGCACCGGCTTCGAGATGCGGCCACCAGGCATCGATGTTGCGCCGCGCGTTCTCGCGCGCGCCCTCGACATCGCCCAGATGCAGCCGGACCGCGCCGCAGCAGCCGGCGCCGGCCGCCACGATGAGCCGGATGCCGAGCCGCGCCAGCACGCGCTTCGCGGCGCCGTTGATGTTCGGATACATCGAGGGCTGGGCGCAGCCCGCGAGCAGCAGCATCTGGCGTGCCTGCGGCGCGACGTCCGGTTCCGGCCCGGCCGAGGCGATCGGCGGCACCTTGGCCTTCAGCGCGCTGGGCAGCAGGGGCCGCACCAGCTGACCGAGCCGCATCGCCGTGCCGAACAGCGCCGGCCGCGGCAGACCTTCGCGCAAGGCGAGGCGCATCAGCTTGTCGGCGCCCTGGCGCGGCAGGCGCTGCTCGACCACCACGCGGCCGATGTCGAGCAGGCGCGAATAACGCACGCCCGACGGGCAGGTGGTCTCGCAGGAGCGGCAGGTCAGGCAGCGGTCGAGATGCAGGCGCGTCTTTTCGGTCACCTCGGCGCCTTCGAGCATCTGTTTGATCAGGTAGATGCGGCCGCGCGGGCCGTCGAGCTCGTCGCCGAGCAACTGATAGGTCGGGCAGGTCGCGGTGCAGAAGCCGCAATGCACGCACTTTCTGAGGATCTCCTCGGCTTCGCGGCCGGCCGGCGTGTCGCGGATGAAATCGGCGAGATGGGTTTCCATTACAAATCAGCGTAGAGGCGACCGGGGTTGAAGATGCCGCGCGGATCGAAGACGGCCTTGAGGTTCTTGTGCAGCATCATCAGCGGCGCGGGCAGCGGGGCGAAGGCGCCGACGCGCTGCTTGAGCTCGTCCGGCGCGCGCCACAGCGTCGCATGGCCGCCGGCGGAGGCCGCGGCGGCGCGGATCGTTTCCGCCGGCGCATCGCTTTTGAGCCAGCGCAGGCCGCCGCGCCACTCGATCAGCTGCTCGCCCGGCAGGTCGAGCGGCGGCGTGGTCGGCGGCAGCGACAGGCGCCAAAGCGTCTCGGCGGCGAAGAATGGCAGCCGCTGGTCGCGCAAGTCATCCCAGAAGCTCTCCGGTGCCGTGTCACCCGCGCCGACTTTCTCCTTCGCCGCCTCGACCGCCGCGCGCGCGCCGGAAAGCCGCAGCGTGAGCACGCCGTCCTGCCAGCAGCTGGCGACGATCGGCAGCGGCTGGCCGGCCCAGCGCTTCAACCGTTCCAGCGCCTCGGCCTGCGGCATGGGCAATTGCAGCGTCGCGCAGGCCGCCGGCAGCGGCATCACCTTCAGCGACACTTCGAGCAGCAGGCCGAGCGTGCCGAGGCTGCCGGCCATCAGACGCGCGACGTCGTAGCCGGCGACGTTCTTCATCACCTGGCCGCCGAAGACCAGCTCATGCCCGCGACCATCGAGGAGCTTCACGCCGAGCAGATAGTCACGCAGCGCGCCGGCGCTCGCCCGCCGCGGTCCGGACAGACCCGCCGCCACGACGCCGCCGATCGTGCTCTCCGCCGAAAAGCGCGGCGGCTCGAACGGCAGGCATTGGCCTTTCTCGGCGAGCGCGGCCTCGATCTCGGCGAGCGGGGTGCCGCAGCGGGCGGTGATGACCAGCTCGCTCGGCTCGTGACTGATGATGCCGGCATGGCCGCGCGTCTCCAGCACCTCGCCGCGCGGCGCGTTGCCATACCAGTCCTTGCTGCCACCGCCGCGAATGCACAGCGGCGCCGTGGCGCCCTGGATGCGCTCGATGAATCGTTGCGTCAGATCGCTCATCGTGCCGTCCCCGTCAGCCGGTATTCGGAGCAGCGCCGCGGCGTCGGCACCGCCTTGCCCGGATTGAGCAGCCCCTGCGGGTCGAAGGCGGCCTTCACGGCGTGGAAGGCGGCGAGCTCGTCGGGCGTGAATTGCACGCACATCTGGCCGATCTTCTCGATGCCGACGCCATGCTCGCCGGTGATCGTGCCGCCGACATCGACCGACAGCTCGAGGATGCGCGCGCCGAACGCGGTGGCGCGCTCCAGCTCGTCCGGCACGTTGGCATCGAACATGATCAGCGGATGCAGGTTGCCGTCGCCGGCGTGGAAGACGTTGGCGCAGGAGAGGCCGTAGCGCTCGGAGAGCTCGCCGATGCGCGTCAATACCTGGGCGAGATGCTTCCTCGGAATCGTGCCGTCCATGCACAGATAGTCCGGCGTCAGGCGGCCGACCGCCGGGAAGGCGGCCTTGCGCCCGGCCCAGAACGTCAGCCGCTCGGCCTCGCTCTGGGAGACGCGCAGGCTGCGCGCGCCGGCCTTCTCCAGCACCGTCTGCATCGCCGCGATTTCCTCCTCGACTTCTTCCGGCGTGCCGTCGGATTCGGCCAGCAGGATCGCCTCGGCGGAAAGGTCGTAGCCGGCATGGACGAAATCCTCGACCGCTGCGGTGGCCGGCTTGTCCATCATCTCGAGGCCGGCCGGGATGATGCCGGCGGCGATGATCTCGGCCACCGCGTTGCCGGCCTGGGTGAGGTCGTCGAACGAGGCCATCACCACACGCGCGGCCTGTGGCTTCGGCGTCAGCTTCACCGTCGCTTCGAGCACCACCGCGAGCATGCCCTCGGAGCCGACCAGCAGCGCGAGCAGATCGTAGCCGGGGCTGTCGAAGGCATCACTGCCGATCTCGATCACCGTGCCGTCGATCAGCGCGATGCGCAGCTTGAGGATGTTATGCACGGTGAGACCGTATTTGAGGCAGTGCACCCCGCCGGAATTCTCGGCGACGTTGCCGCCGATCGTGCAGGCGAGCTGCGAGGAGGGATCGGGCGCGTAATAGAGACCATACGGCGCGGCCGCCTCGCTGATCGCGAGGTTCCTCACCCCGGGCTGCACGCGCGCGGTGCACGCCTGCGGATCGATCGCCAGGATGTGCATTAATTTCGCCAGCGAGAGGATCACGCCGCCCGCGACCGGCGTCGCGCCGCCCGACAGGCCGGTGCCGGCGCCGCGCGCCACCACCGGCACGCCGTGGCGATGGCAGGCGCGCAGGATGGCGACCACCTGCGCCTCGTTCTCGGGCAGCGCCACCAGCCAGGGCATCTGGCGATAGGCGGTCAGTCCGTCGCATTCATAGGGCTTGAGCTCCTCGGCATGCGTGATCAGCGAGGTCGGCGGCAGGATGCCGGAGAGCTCGTGAAGCAGCGCATCGCGCGCCGCGTCCGGCACTTCTGGCGTGTCGGTGGAAGGAAGGGTATGGCTCATCGATAAGGCTCCAGCCAGCCGAAGCTGTCTTCGCTCGCGCCGCTCGGCCGGTATTCGCAGCCGATCCAGCCGGCGTAGCCCAGTTCTGCGAGGCGGCGGAACAAAAAGGGGTAATGGATCTCGCCCGTCCCCGGCTCGTGGCGGCCGGGATTGTCGGCGATCTGGATGTGGCCGATCCTCGGCAGCAGGCGCTCGAGCGTCGCGGCGAGCTCGCCTTCCATGCGCTGGGCGTGATAGACGTCGTATTGCAGGAAAAGGTTCTTGCTGCCGACGGCGTCGATCACACGCATCGCCTCGCTCGTCGTCGCGATCAGGAAACCTGGGGTGTCGCGGGTGTTGAGCGGTTCGAGCAGCAGGCGGATGCCGGCGCGCTGCGTCACCGCGGCGGCGAAGGCGAGGTTGTCGACGAGCGTCTCGAGCGCCCGATCGCGGTCGCCTTCGGGAATGCCCGCCAGACAGTTGAGCCGTGTACAGCCCAACGCCTCGGCATACTCGATCGCCAGGCCCACGCCGTCCTGGAATTCGGCCTTGCGGGAAGGCTGGCAGGCGATGCCGCGCTCGCCGGCCTCCCAGTCGCCGGCCGGCAGGTTGAAGAGCACCATCTCGACGCCCGAGGTCATCACCACTTCGGTGAGCGCCGCCTTGTCGTGCGCGTAGGGAAAGTGGCATTCGACGCCGCTGAAACCGGCGCGCGCGGCGGCGCCGAAGCGGTCGAGAAATTCATGCTCGCCGAAGAGGAAGGAGAGATTGGCGGAGAAGGAAAACGGCACGGACCGGGTCATCCTCGCCCTCTCTCTCCCAGCTCCGCTTTCCGTTTTTCCGAGGCAAACGCTTATGTCAATAGCGGTTTGAACAACGGAATTACCGTTGCGGCAACAACGACCCCCAGCATCCACTTGATGACCAACAGCTCGCGTTCGATGCGCGCCACATCGGACTTGGTCGCCAACGCCTCATTCGAAAGCGCTTCAGCAGCTTTGCGCGCATGTTCTTCATCGACGCCTGCAGCGCGGAAAGCCGCATACACTTCTGAAATCATCGTCGCCATGATCATCGCTCCTCGTCGGCTTCTATCCTAACAGAAAAAGCCAACATGACCGCCGAAGGCGTATGTGACTGGCAGGAAAGAGCGGCGGCAGGAAGGATCGGATCATGCCAAGGCCAGCGTGGAAACGTCGTGCGAGAGCGCTTCGATTTCCCGCTCTTCCGCCGCCAGCAGCCGGCGCGCGACGTCTTGCCAATGGCTGGCGCCGCGCCGGACCGCGGCTGCCAGGGATGCCGTCTCACCAGCGCCGACTTTCGCGCTGTCGGCCCCTGCCATTTCCGGCCACAGGGTGCGCCGCATGCCGTCGAGGTTGGCGAGCCAGAACAAGAGCGATGGCCAGGCCTCACGCTCGATCAAGGCCGGCAGCGTGACGAGGCAGTCGGCGAGATGGTCGCGCACCGCGCGCATCAGGATTTCGGCGCGGCGCCGGCAGCCGCAGGCGAGGCGCTCTTCCCACGCCGGGCCGAGCAGACGCCCGGCGGCATGCTCGCCGCGTTCGTGCAGGATCGCGGTTTCGGTCTCGGCCTCCAGCATGCGCTCGAGCGCGGCATGTGGATCGGTTGCGAAGCCGTGTGCCGCCAGCGCCATCGCCAGCGCGCCCGGCGTCTGCTTCATCATCCAGGCTTCGGCTTTTTCCCACAGCCACTGGCGCAGCGCCTCGCGCCGCACGAACGCGGTATCGCCCTGCAGCGCGGCGGGCAGCGCGCCCAGATCGCGCGCATGCTCGCGGCCGCTGACCAGCACGACGAGGCCGTCGCCCTCCTCACGGCGTGCGAGCTCGCCGAGGAAGAAATGCGGCTTGCCGAAGCGGCCGATCCCGGCGCCATAGACGAGGCCGTGCGGCACTAGCGCGCGGTTGATCGCGGCGACCTCGAAGGGCGCGAATTCCTCGTCGCCGACCGGCACGGCGGCGAACTCCTCCGCTTCGAGCGTCTCCCACAGCGCTTCGCGCGCATTCAGCCAGGCCCCGACCGCGGCGCGTTCCAGCGGCGCGCCCGGCGCGATGCCCGCCTCCCAGCGGTAGAACTCGCGCATCTCCAGCAGATAGGTGCACAGCGTCATGCCGCGCGCATGGCGGGCGTCGCTGATGTGGCAATTGCGCTGCACGGCGGCCACCAGCCGGTCGAAAGCGGGGATCATGGTCGGCTCGGGGCGCACGGAAATGCTGAAGAAATCGTCACGAGCAGGCGAAGGGCAAGGCGCCCGGAGCACAGCGACCGAGACATATCAAACCGATAGGCGAGGGAGCGAGCACCGCGCAACGCAGCCATTCGCCCGCGCAGTAGATTCATTCAGCGTTTCCTCTTGCGGATCTGCCAGTGACTGATACCCTGCACGATGCGCGAGAACGGCAGGTCTTCGAGGCTGCCATATTCGGCCTGGGCGCGCAGCACGAGTTTTCTCACGTCGGGCGCGTGGGACTCGGGATCGAGCAGTTCCTTCAGGCCGGAAAGTCCGCCGCATTGCACCTTCATCGTCATCGCGTGTGGCAGGATGCGCTGGGTGTCCCTGACCTTGAGCGCGAAGGCCGCGTTCTGGCGCAAGAGCTGAAGCAGCTGGCCGCAGGCGGCGCGCACCAGCGGGTCGCGGCAGGCGATCATCTCGCGTTCGGCCAGCAATGCGCGCTGCGCCGCCTCGCACACCGCCGCCTGACAGAGCAGCGCCTTCTCGAATACGCAGGGCAGCGGGTTGAGCTCCTTGCGGAGGTTGTGGTAGCTGTGCTCGTCCATCCTCGGGCCGACGGCTTACCAGTCGTCGCCGGTCAATGGTTCCCAGGGCCGCACGGTATTGAGCGCCTCCTCGGCCTGCAATTCGTTCTCGCCGAAGACCACCTGGATCTTGCACTGGGTCAGATCGGCGCTCTTGCGCATATCCTTCGCGGCGGCGGAGGCGTCCTTGAACTTGGCGAACTCGGTCAGCTTTTCGAGGTTCTTCACCGGGCCGACCTGGGTGATGCGGTAGATGTAGTAAGGCATGCAGTTTCCCTATTCGACGTAACGCTTGGCGGCCTTGCGGCGGCCGGGCTTGGATTTCTGGATGATCACCCCCTTGACGACCGACAGGTCGGGAATGCTCGCCGTCGGATACTTGGGGTTGAGCGGGCGCAATTTCCAGTCCCCGGGGCGGCCGACCAGCTGGCGGAAGATCCATTCACCCTCGAGCCAGGCCATCACATAGGAGCCGTCGACCGCGAGTCCCTCGGGTTCGACGACGATGATGTCGCCCTCGACGAACTCGGGCTCCATGCTGTCGCCGAGCACCATCAGCGCGAACGGCTCGGCGCTACTGCAGGCGTCGAGCGCGGCATCGGTCTCATTCTCTGCCGCCGGCACGACGGGGATGGGGAAAGGCTTCTTGCTTGCGTGGTTCATTCGCTGAGCCATCTGACCAGGTAATACAGACGAAAACCCTCGGAGGAACGCGAGGGGCCGACGACTTCCGCGGCGTGGAGGTTCTGCGCCGGATCCTGCCGCTGCAACGCGGCTTCGGCCGATTCGACCACCTCGACGACGTTTTCGGGGAAACGCTGGCGCTTGCCGCGCGCGGCGCGCACGAGCGCAAACTGTTGTTGCACGAGTTGCGGAACTTCCGCGTCGAGATAGACGCCGCCTTTCATGTCATGCCTCGCAATGCCTTGAGATGGCCAATGATAGGCCCGAACAGCGGTTCGAGATGACGGCGCATCAGCGGCCCGACCGCCGTGGTGCGCGTCAGGATCGGCAGGGCGGCTTCATGGGAAAGCCGCGAGAGCGCCTCCAGCGCCGCCACCTCGCTCGCCGGCAGCGGCAGCGCGGCGGCCTCGTCTCCGGCGGCGAAATACTGGCCGATCAGATCGAGCAGCAGATAGACCGCCTCGTGCGTCGGCGCCTTGTCGAGCGCCAGCTCGGCCGTCTTCAGATAACTCTGCCCGGGGCCGGAATAGCAGCGCGCCAGCAGCCGCGCCGCCGGCGTGTCCGGCAAGCCCGCCGGCAGCGCACGTTCCGGTTCGGGTGGCAGCTCGTCCGGCAGGCTCTCCAGGAAGCCGATCAGAAAGTGCGGGCGGCGCTTGGCCTTCGCCCACAGCTGCAGCCGTTCTTCCGGCGCGAGCAGCCCGGCGGCGAGCACCACGCGCACCGTCTGCATCGCGTTGAGCGGATCGCTCTCGAAGGGCAGATATTCGACCAGATGCCGGGTCAGCACCGGCCCCATCTGGCCCGCGCGCACCGCCGGGTGCATCAGCATCACGCGCGCGATCTCCATCGGCGCCTGCTGCTGGCCGGCCCACCAGGCGCGCCGCGCCAGTTCGTCGGTGAGCCCCGCGGCGTGAGCGACGGCGAGCACCGCCTCGGGTTCGCCGAGCTTGAGCAGCGCTTCGAGATTCTTTTCGCCCGCCTGCCCCATCCGCGTCCAGCGGCGCAAATACACCGGATAACCGCCGGGCGAGCCGAGCACATGGCCGCCGAGCACTTCGCGCACCCGCTGGAAATAGCGTTCGGCACGGCCGACGGGATTGAGGACGATGCGCGCCTCGCCCTTCGGCGTCAGCGCATACAGCGTGCGCGCGCCCTCGTCGATGCGCACCGCATGCACCTCGCCGGCCAGGAGCACGTTGAGGCGCAGGGCGTCTTCGGCGGAGAGTTCGACGCTGCTCAATTGAGCTGGATCCTGCGGCCGAAGGGCACCGGCCGCTTGCCCTTGACGAGCCAGAGCACGGGATAGTTCGGCGCTGCCTTGGGAAACTCACCGTCCGCGTCGGTGAAATAGATCAGCGCATCGGGGTGCTGACCGGCGCGCTCGATCCACTCGAACACCGGCGCAAACGCCGTACCGCCGCCGCCGGCAAACTGCTTCGGTAGCCGCAACTCGTCCCAGGGCTCGAAGAGCCACGGCCCGCCTTCGGCGAGCGCGCTGTCGCAGGCATGCAAGGTGATGCGCACCGGCAGCGTGCCCTTCAGCGCGTTCAGTTCGCCGAGGAACTCGGCCAGATCCTGCTCCGTCACCGAGCCGGAGACGTCGAGTGCGACATGGATGTCGCCACTGTGGCTGCGCAAGGAGGGCCAGATCACCTCCCCTTCGCGGCGCGAGGGGCGCTGCCAGGTGTAATCGTCGCGCGCCGTCTGCGACAGGTATTGCGCCAGCAGCGCACGCCACGACACCTGCGCGGCGAGCGCCGCCGCGGCGAGCCGCGCGAGCTGGCCGAAGAGCTTGCCGGCCTCGCGCGCGCGCTGCGCGGCGGCGGCGAGATGGCGCTGCCATTGTTCCTTGAGCTGCTCTTTTTCCCGGGCGCCGAGCGGCGGCGGCGGGCCGTTTTCCTCTTCCCCTGCCGTCCCGCCAGCGCCGGCTTTCTGCGGCTTGCTGCCACCGGCGTTGGCGTCGATTTCCTCGGCATCGCTGCCGCCCTTGCCCTGCGCCTCGTTTTGCTCACCCTGCCCGCCGCCGTCACCGCCCTCGGCACCATCCCAGACATGCTCGTCCATCATCTGGCTGTCATCAAAGCTGTCGTCGATGCAGGGATAGATCTCCTCCGCCGCCATGCCGCGGTAGATGTCGAGCACCAACGCCTCGGCCGGCGGCGTGAGGCCTTCGTCGACGAGGATCGGATTCACCGCGAAGTCGCAGGCCATGTCCCACTTGCGCTGGACGCGGTGACCGCGGCGCGCGAAATGGCCGAGCGCGCAGTGCAGCGCCTCATGCGCGAGCGCGAACTGCACCTGCGCTCCGGACAAGCGCTCGATCCATGCCGGGTTGTAATAGAGCGTGCGCGCATCGGTCGCGGTGGTGCGGCACCAGGTCGCGGCCTTGAGCGGCAGGCGCAGCACCAAGGCGCCGAGGAACGGCTTGTCGAGGATCAGGCGCGTGCGGGCCGCGGCGAGCTTGTTTTCGACATCGGTCATGGCTTCAATTGTAGAGGGGTTGAACTTTCCTCACAGTGGCACTCTGCACTAGACTTGCCGCAATACCACTGACCGGGAGAAACCGACCGTGACCATCGCCGAACAGATCGCCCAAATCGCTGCGACCCTGCCCGAACCGCTGGCGCGCGAAGCGCTCGATTTCGTACGCTTCCTGCAAGTGCGCGAACGCTCGGAGTGGAGCGACTGGCAAAACGCGCAGGTTTCCTCGCTTGCCCATGTCTGGGACCATGCCGCGGAAGAGGTGTGGAATGACGTTCCGCTGCGGTGACATCGTACTGCTGCCCTTCCCCTTCACCGACTTGTCGTCGAGCAAGCGCCGTCCGGCCTTGCTGTTGCGAAACCTGGGCGAATTCGGCGACTGGCTTTGCCTGCCGGTGACGACGCAAGGCGGCCATGCCGCAAGCCTGCCGCTCTCGCGCGCGGATTTCGCCGCGGACGGCCTGCCTCATGCCAGCTGGGTACGGACGAATCGTCCGACCGTGCTCAGCGAATCGATCATGCTTGGCCGCATCGCCACGCTTCGTCCCGCTGCGCTGTCGGCCATCGGCGCGGCGATGTGCGCGGCCCTGGATTGCCCACGCCAGTCCGGGACATGAAACGCTCGATGTAGCGGCCATGCCGCGGCGAGCTTGTCTTCGACCTCACTCATAGAGCATCAGATCGGCCACGACATTGGCCCAAGCAGAGAACTGCGGCACGGCGAACAGCTTCTCGCCGATGCCACGGTGCATGTCGGAGACGAGCATCACGCCCATCTCGCGCTGCGGGAATTTCTGTGCGTAAGCGAGGATGTTTCCCCAGATCCGCGTCGCCTCGGGGGTGCCGCGCGCGCGCAGCGCACGACCGGCGAGCGCCGCGGCGACCGCGTATTGCAGATCGATCTCGCGCGGCACGGGCACCTCCTCGCCGGCGCAGACCGCATCGAGATCGGGCAGCCGGTCGAGGCTCTCGATGAAGGCGGCGCACTCGATGCCAGCTGCATGACCGACGCAGGCCGCCAGCGCGCCGGGCAACAGCTGGGCGTGGTCGCTGAACTTGCGCAGCGCGCGATGGGCGAACTCCCACGAGCGCGGACTGGGGAAGGCCATCTCGCCGCCGGCGTTCTTCGCCGGATCGAAATCGAAGATCAGCTCGGGCTTGAAGCGCAGGAAGGCGATGATGCGCTCGTCGATGCCGTTGGCGTAGGCCCAGGCGGCCCAGTCGTCGAGATTGACGTCCACCTCGAAGTGCGCGAAGCGGTTGGCCAAGGGCGCTGGCATCGCGTAGGTGACGCCGCGGTCGCCCTGGCGGTTGCCGGCGGCGAAGATCGCCCAGGCCGGCGGCACGCGGTATTCGCCGAGCCGGCGGTCGAGGATCAGCTGGTAGGCGGCGGCGGAGACCGCCGGCGGCGCCGAGGTGATCTCGTCGAGGAACAGGATGCCGGCCGGCCAGTGGCGCTCGGCATCCGGCAGCATCGCCGGCACCGCCCACTCGACGCGGTTGTCGACGCGGAACGGAATGCCGCGCAGATCGGAAGGCTCCATCTGCGAGAGGCGGATGTCGATCACCGGCACGCCGTGGCGCGCCGCGACCTGCGCGACGAGCTGCGACTTGCCGACGCCGGGCGGCCCCCAGAGCATCACCGGGGTGTGGTGGCCGGCGGCGGCGCTTTCGAATTCACGGTCGAGGATGAAGGCAAGCTGGGCGGGGCGCATCACACCGTCTCGTATTTCAGCCGGTCATCCGGCAGCCCGGCCGACTTCAGGCTGTCCGACACGCCGGCGACGAATTCGGCAGGCCCGGCGACATAGACCATGCGCCGCGCGAAATCCGGGATCTGCAACACCTGGCCCGCGGCGGCCGTGCCAGCCGCCGCCGCATCGGGTGCGACCAGGGTCGCGTAGCTGAAGGTTTCCAGCGCCTCGGCCCAGGCGCGGCATTGGTTCTCGAAGTAATGGCCATCGGGGCGGGTCGCCGCCCAGACCAGATGCAGCAGGCCGGGCAGGTCGGCAGCGGCGGCATTCTCGATCAGGCTCTTGATTGGCGCAAAGCCGGTGTCGCAGGCGACGAACAGCAGATCGTCGCTGCTGTCCTTCTGCAGCACGAACTCGCCGAAGGGCCCGAACACGCTGACCAGATCGCCCGGCTTGAACGGGTCCGAGAACAGCCGGGAGGCAAAGGCGTCGTTCTCGTCGCGGCGGATGTGGAACAGCAGGTTGCGGTCGTCGCAGGGGCAGGAGGCGATCGGATAATCGCCCCGGAAATTGGTGGTGGCGCTCGAGACCGAGAGCGTCACCATTTGTCCGGCGAGGAAGCGCAGGCGCTGGCTGCGCGGCGTCACGAGATGCAGCAGCAGGATGTCATTGGTCAGTGGCGTGACCTGCTTCACCTTCGCCGTCACCTCCTGTTCGGGGATATCGTCCGGCCGGCTCGCCTCGATCATCTCGATGACCAGGTCGGTGACCGCGGTGTTCGAGCACAGCAGCGCATGACCCTGGGCGCGCTCGCTGGCCGAGAGCGGGTAGTCGGTCGGATGGATCTGCTTGACCTGGCCGGAGACGATGCGCGCCTTGCACAGCCCGCAATTGCCGTTGCGGCAGCCGTAGGACGGCGCCAGGCCGGCGCGCAGCGCCGCTTCGAGCACCGTCTCGCTGCCTTCGACGAAAAACTCATGACCCGAAGGCCGCACCTTGACCTGCGCCGTCATGACACGCAATACATCATCGAGTACCTCCAATCGGTCGGCGGGCGCTTCGCTCGCCAGCACTTCGGCCAGCCCCTCGTCGATGCGACGGGCCAGCTCGGCGAGCTGAGGAAAAGGCGCCGTTTCCAGCATTTCGTCGATGCGTGCGCGCAGCGCTTCGACGAGGCGATGATACTCGGCCAGATGGCGGCGCACCTCTTCGAGTTCCTCGCTCTGCGCCGCCAGCCGCTGCGCGAGGATCTCCTGGTTGGGCAGGATGCGTTCGCGCACGCGCTTGGCGAACGCCTGCTCCTTGATCTGCATGATGCGCTCGAAAGCGCCGGAATCCTCGAGCTCGACGTCGGGATAGAGCTTTTGCAGGTCTTCGGTATTGACCATGCCGTCATGCGAAGGCAGCTCGCCGGCGGCGATGTGTTTTTGCAGCACCGCGCGCGGCACGCCCAAGAGCTGCGCCGCGCGCGAGAGTGTCAGGGGCAGGGACACGGCAGTCTCCTCTTCATTCGTAATTATTGTTTTGCTGATGATACAGAAAAAGCGGCCGGCAAAAAGCAGGCGGCGATTCTTTGCTAGACTGCAGCCGTCGGGAATCGCGGACTCCCGGCTTGCCAAAGACGGTGTCCCGTCCAAGTTCCGCCAATGCGCTTTTTGCGAGGCAACGTCATGGACACCGTCAGACCTGCATCACCCCCTGCCCCCCATCACACCGCTGCCGAAGCCGCGCGTGCCGTCCCACCAGCGCCGACTTTGGGCGAGGCGTTCCGTTACTGGCTCAAGCTCGGCTTCATCAGCTTCGGTGGGCCAGCTGGACAGATCTCGATGATGCATCAGGAGCTGGTCGAGAGGCGCCGCTGGATTTCCGAGCACCGCTTCCTGCACGCGCTCAACTACTGCATGCTGCTGCCGGGGCCGGAGGCGATCCAGCTCGCCATCTACATCAGCTGGCTGCTGCATGGCACCGTCGGCGCGGTGCTGGCCGGCGTGCTGTTCTTCCTGCCGGCTTTCGTGCTGCTCTCGGCGCTCGCCGCCGTCTATCTCGCCTTTGGCGACGTGCCGCAGATCGCCGGCATTTTCTCCGGCATCCGGCCGGCCGTCGTCGCCGTGGTGCTGTTCGCCGCCTGGCGCATCGGCAGCAAGGCCCTGAAAAACGGCGTGCTGATGACCATCGCGGTACTCGCCTTCATCGGCATCTTCTTCTTCAAGCTCGACTTCTTCTGGATCGTCGTCGCCGCCGCGGCCCTCGGCGCCATCGGCGGCAAGCTCGCGCCGGCCAAGTTCAAGGCCGGCGGCGGCCACGGCGCTTCCCACAAGGCTTACGGCCCGGCGCTGATCGACGACGACACGCCGCCGCCGGCGCATGCGAAATTCTCCTGGGGCAAACTGATCGCCACGACGCTGATCTTCGTCGCCCTCTGGGCCGCCGCGCTCGTCGCCACCCGCGATGCCCCGGCGCTCTACGACATGGGCGCGTTCTTCACCAAGGCCGCCTTCCTCACCATCGGCGGCGCCTACGCCGTGCTGCCCTATGTCTATCAACATGCCGTCGAGCATTATGGCTGGCTCACCGGCCCGCAGATGATGGACGGCCTGGCGCTCGGCGAGACCACGCCGGGGCCGCTGATCATGGTCGTCACCTGGGTGGGCTACATCGGCGGCGTCACCAAGGAGGTGTTCGCCAATCCCGTCGCGGCCGGCCTGGCCGGGGCCACCGTGGCGACCTTCTTCACCTTCCTGCCGAGCTTCCTGTTCATCCTCGGCGGCGGTCCGCTGGTCGAGAGCACGCGCGGCGAGGTGAAGTTCACCGCCCCACTGACGGCGATCACCGCCGCCGTGGTCGGCGTGATCATGAACCTGGCCGTATTCTTCGCCTGGCACACCTTCTGGCCGCAGGCGTCTGATGCCGCGCCGTTTGCCGGCGGTTTCGACTGGCTGGCGGTCGCCATCGCGCTGGCGAGCTTGCTCGCGCTGTGGAAATACAAGATCGACATCATGAAGGTGATCGGCGTCTGCGCGCTGCTGGGGCTGGCGTATTCGCTCATCCGCTGATCCCCGCCGCGCTCGCGCCGGGAAGCGGCTCTGCCTCGAGCGCGGCATTCGGCGATCCGCTCCCACGGCCTGGAGCACCGCTGAAAATCGGCGCTGGCAGGACGGCACCCCGATCGATTTCAGCGCGTGCGATAAGTTGCGTGGCAGGCGACGCAGGTGCCGAGCAGATTGGGTAGCTCGGCGAGCGCCTTGTCGCGCTCGCCACTCGCCGCGGCGCGCGCGAAATCGCTCGCCACGAGATGGCCATTGATGGCCAGCTGATGCATCTCGCGCGGCATCTGCGGGCCCGGACGCGCCTCGAAAGGCAGCGTGGCATTCTTGCCCATCGCGCTGCGCCCCAGTTCCTTTTCCGCGACCTCGCCCGCCTCCTTGACCTGGTTCGCGGCCAGCAGCGAGATGATCGAGTTGAGGGCGATCAGGTTGTCGAGCATTTCCTTGCGCAGGGTTTCCTGCGCGGCGGGCTTGAGCTCGGCCAGCAGGCGGGTATCTTCGGCCGCCGCCGGCAAGGCCAGCAGCGCGAGGAGCAACGGGAGCTTTTTTCTCATGGTCGGCCACTTCCGGAAAAATCGTCACGCCGCATCATAAGAGAAAAAATGGCATTGCCCGATTTTCTTCGTTGAATAAATCAATTGATACATATCAACATCGAAATATGGAGAATTACTAAAATTTTCGGCATCCCGGCCGATCGGGCCGACAGCCCAGCTCGATACAAAGGGAAAGACCGGACAGGTTTTTCGTCATTTCGTTCAAAACAGGGGGCATCAGATGAAACACCAGCACATGAAACGGACCCTGCTCGCGGCGCTCGTCTCGGGCATCTTTCTGCCGATCGGCGCGCAGGCTGCCACTGAAGCGGAACTGCTGCAGAAACTCGAAGCACTGACCAAGGAGGTCGAGGCGCTCAAAGCCCAGGTCGCCGCGCAACAGAAAGCGACGCAACAAGTAGCCGACAAGGTCGAGGTCGCCGAGAGCAAGTCGCTCGGCAAGTGGCTCACCGTCGGCGGGGACTACCAGTTCCGCGTCGATAGCATGAAGGGGGAGACGAAGGCTTATACCGATGTCAATGCGACGTTTGCCTACGCTCAGGATTACATGCAAAGAAACAACATGTGGTCACAACTATCCGCGATGGCCACCTTTGCGCATGATATGTCTGCGGTGCAAACTATTTCACAAGCGCAGGCATTCATGGCACTCCCCTCAACACAGAGCATGTTGGGGCCAAGCGGTCTAGGTGCTTTCTCGCAGACCATTGCTGCCTACAAACCCAAGAACGACACGCTCTACACCCACCGCTTCGGGCTCGATCTCGGCGCCAAGGTGGCGCAGGACGTCTCGCTGACCGCGCGGCTGGCGATGTACAAGACCTTCGGCGACCAGAGCCTCGATGCGCTCTCCAACGCGCCGAACACGCCCTATTTCGCCGATCGCGTCGGCGTGTTCGACGGCACGCTCTCCCACATTCCCTCCGACAGCTATCTGAACGTCGATCGCGCCTACGTCACCTGGAACAACCTGTTCGACGAGGACATCTGGTTCTCGGTCGGCCGCCGGCCTTCGACCCAGGGCGCGCCGACCAATCTCAAGTACAACACCGAATGGCCCGGCCGCGGCGGCACGCCCGCGCTCTTGGTCGATTACGCTTTCGACGGCATGACGCTCGGCTATGGCTTCGACAGCGACGCGCTGCCCGGCGGCTATGCCAAGGTCTGCTATGGCCGCGGCTTCGAGAGCGGCTTCAAGTGGTCGCCCGGCAACTCGCTCGAGGATACCGACATGGTCGGCATCTCGATCGTGCCGATCGACACCGGCGCCACGCGCGTCTGGCTGCAATGGAACCGCGGCATGAACATCTTCGATGCGCCGAAGATGCAGAACACCTACTTCGGCACGACGATGCCGAAGACCAACCTCGGCGACATCGACTGGTTCGGCGCCGGCATCATGGGCAAGATGAAGAACGTCGGCAAGGGCGAGCTCTACTACTTCGCCGATCTGGCCTTGAGCCGCACCCACCCGAACGACAACGTCTCGGCGCAGTTCGGCTTCCAGGGTCTCTTGACCGGTGCCTTCTTCCAGCCCGAAGCGCCGAAGGACAAGACCGGCGGCGCGGTCTTCCTCGGCCTGCGTTACGACCTGCCGTCGAAGACCAAGCTCGGCTTCGAATACAACCACGGCAGCAAGAACTGGATCACCTTCGCGCCGGCTTCCGCCGACATGTGGACCTCGAAGGTCGGCACGCGCGGCAACGTGTATGAGGTCTACCTGATCCAGGAATTCGACGCCAAGCCGATCGCCTCGGCCATGGCCAAGAGCTTCTTCCGCCTCGGCTTCCAGTACTACGACTTCAAATACACCGGCAGCAACAACTGGGTCGGCGCGCCGGTCAAGATCAGCGACGTAAACGCCAGCAACATGATGACCATGACGCCGCTCTCCAAGGCCTACGACCTCTACGGCACGCTCGAAGTGAAGTTCTGATTTGGCGCGGTGCGACCGGCGGTGTAAACTTTCCATCGCCGGTCGCGTTATTGGATCGTAGTTCCCTTTTCTGGAGGATTTCGAATCATGCTGAAAAAGTTTGCCGTTGCCGCCGCCCTCGCCGCTTCCGTCGTTGCTTTCTCGCCCGTCGCCTCGGCCGCCGATGTCAAGATGGTCGGCACCGTGCAGGAAATCAAGATGGCGCCGGATGGCAAGTCGGCTACGGTCGTGCTGAAGAACGTCAAGGGTGGCGCCGAAGTCACCGTGCTGATCAAGGACGATCTAACGCTCGACAAGTTCAAGGACAAGCGCATCGTCAAGGGCGACGAAGTGCGGGTCAAATACGACGACGCCCAGAACAACCTGAGCTCCTCGTTCAAGAAGACCGCCGGCTGCTAAGCCCGTCTTCTCCCAGGAACGGCGGCCTGCGGGCCGCCGTTTTTCATTCCTCTTCCGCTCTCTTCCGCTGCAAAAAAATCGGCGCTGGCGGCACGGCACCTGCCGGGCGCCACCCCGGCCGAAGACGAAAAAAATCCCCGCCGCAGCGGGGATCAACTCGAGGCCATCAATCAACTTGGCAATCAGTGCACTTCCTCCCAGCCGGTGATCATCGCCTTGATGTGCGATAGCGGCGTGGCGCCGGTGGTGGTGAGATAGACATGGGCGATCACGAAGATCAGCATCATGTAGGCGCCGATCAGGTGGCCGAGCGCCACGGTGTCGAGCGACAGCAGCTTGTCCACTCCCCAGGCCGGCCACTGGTCATAGAACAGGTAGAGCCAACCGGTAATCCAGATCAGCGGGCCGACGATCACCAGAATGAACAGATACGCGAGCCGCTGCAGCGGGTTGTGCTTGGAAAGCTGGGTCTGGCGATGCGGATGGGGCGCATTCTTGAAGATGCCGAACAGGTAGTAGTTCGCCATCGCCATCACGTTCTTGGTGGTGGGGATGTACTGCTTCCACTCGCCCGTCGTGAAGTGCCAGAAGATCGCGAACACCCACAGGCCGACCAGCGTCCACGCGGCGTTGGTATGCAGATTCACGGCTTTTTCGAAGCCGAAGTTGCTGTAAAGGCCATGAATCTCGAAACCGGTGATCATCAGGAAGATGATCAGCCCCGCCTGGCTCCAGTGCCAGAAGCGTTCGAAGCGCTTGAAGATGTAGATTTTTTCGGACATGTCGGTTCCTCTCAGTGTTTCTTGCTCGTGAAGATGCGCAGCAGGCCATGGCCCAGCACGGCCAGCAGCGTCAGCAAGGCCAGCAGCTTGACGCCGTTGTCGAGCCAGGTGATGCGGTCACGGCCCGGCAGATAGACGCCCGGCACGCCTTCGAGGCGGCCACCCTGGGTATGGCACTCGTTGCAGGCGACGGCCTTTTCCTTCGGCGCGACCATGTGGGTGATCGGCCACTGGCTGATGGTTTCGATGAAGTCGATCTTGCCCGAGAACGGCAAGCCGGCTTCCTTCATGCCGGCTTCGATGGCCTTGTCCCAATCGAGGTTGGTCCAGAAGGCCGTGTCGTCGGCGCCGGCCAGGTGGGTGACGACCAGGGTCTTGTATTCCGCGTCGTAAGGCTGCTTGCCGCGGAAGGTCTTGACCGGCCAGATGCGCGAGCGGCCATCGGTCGGGCTGCCTTCGAACTTGTTGATGTAGATCGGCTGTTGGGCCTTGTCGACCTTGGTGTCGCGCAGCGTGTAGTTCACGTCGCCGTTGAACCAGACATAGTCCGGCTTGACGTTCTCGCCATACTTGAAGTCACCCTTGATGCCCATGTAAATCGGGTGCCCTTCCTCGTTCTTGATGACGAGCGGCTTGCCGTCCTCGCCGCGCTTGCCCGCGGTCGACCAGTCCCAGTACATCTTGGTCGCGATCTCGCCGCGCGCGAAGGCCGGAATGTGGCAGGTCTGGCAGGCGAGCTTGTTGGTGTGGTTGTTCAGCTTCGCGGCATTCTTTTCCTTGTGCGGCTTCTGGCCATGACAGGACTGGCAGGTCGCCGGGTTGCGATCCTTTTCCTTGCCGCGGATCATCACGCCTTCCTTGTCGACGGCGGTCGGCGCGTAACGGCTGCCCGGCACGTTGTGGCCATCGGTCTTGTGGCAGGTCGCGCAGGTGAAGTTGAGCCCCTCCGAATCCATATGGACGTCGAGCTTCTTGTCCGGATCCTCGAGCGAGCTGTCCAGATCGCCGTGCTTGACCCCGTCGCCGCCGCCGCCGTTGAAATGGCAGGCGCCGCAGGTCTTGCGGCTGGTCTTGCCGACTTTCTGGGCCATCTTCTGCAGATTGAGACCCTTGATGATCTTGCCCCCCACTTCGACATCCTTGCCATAAACCATGCCGCCGAGGCCAGAGGGCTTCGAATAGGCGCCGGTCGTGTCATGGCAGGCGAGGCAATCGACCAGGGTCTCGTCGTTCTTGACGCCCTTGTCGGTCATCGCGTTATAGCCGATGTGACAGCTGGCGCAGGCCTTCAGGTTCGATTGCGAGGAGGTGCAGAAGTTGTTGATGACGTGGATCTTGCCGAGCTTCTGATCGGTCTTCGGATTGAGGTACTCCCAGTTCCAGTGCTCGGTATGCATGATCTGCTTGGCCGCCTCGGTGTGGCAGGACAGGCAGGCTTTGGTCACTTCCGGACCGGACTGGAAATCCTGCTGCAATTCCTTGAACTTGCTGTGATCGGCCGTGCTGCCGGCCTTGGGCTGATCGGCGGCTTGCACGAAGCTGCCGGCCGCCAGCGCCAGCCAGCCTATGAACAACGCCTTGGCGATGCGATGTGTAGGTTGCATAGCAACTCCCTCAGTTCGTGACAACACTGGAATCCTAGTTGCATGCGCTGCGCCGCGCAATTACTCCTCGGGAGTATCGTGGTTATACGCGGCGCGAGTCTCTCGATCGCCCGTTTTCCCCATGGAATATCAAATTATTAGTAATTTCTGATATTTACACCACCCTCCTAACCCATTTGGCTAGTCGCGGCGAAATAACTTTGGTGCTAACGTAGTCTTGTGTCCGTCCACAGGGGAGCGGCCTGCGGCCGCGAGGGCTGGATACGGTCTTCATCCATCTGGTCAGGGAGCAATCATCCATGAGTAACTGGTTTGCCGGCTTCAAGGCCGACTACGAGAAAATCTTCGTCGAGGAGTGGTCGCATTATCTCGGCGCCATCCTGCTGATCATGATCATCCTGGCGATGATGGTCAATGGCACGGTATGGGGGGTATTCGGCGGCGTGCGCTATTGGGGCGACCGCATCAACGGACTGCTCGGCCTTGCCCCGCTGCTGGACATCCAGGTCCCCGAGGAAGGCCTGCTGACCCACCGCATGTCGCTGATGAACATCATGCTGCTGCTCGGCGCCTTCACCGCCGCGCTGATGTCGCGGCAGTTCCAGTTGAGCCGGCCGCCGAAACTCGAATTCATCTGGGCCGCGCTCGGCGGCACCTTGATGGGCATCGGCGCCTCGTTCGCCGGCGGCTGCACCACCGGCGGTTTCTTCAACCCGGTGGTGCATTCCTCGCCCGCCGGCTGGATCATGGCCGGCGGCCTGATGATCGGGGCGGTGATCGGCCTCAAGCTCTTGCTGTGGACGCTCGAACACATTTCCTGGGGCATGGAGGCGCCGCCCACGCTCAACGCGCCCGATGGCCTGGTGAAGAACTATCCGCTGATCGGTTTTCTGATCATCGGCGGCATCATCGTCTGGTCTTACAACTGGTATCACTCGGATGACCGCATCTGGGCGACCCGCGCAGTGATCGTCGTGCTCGGCTTTGCCATCGGCTTCGTCATGCACCGCGCGCGCCTGTGTTTCGCCCGCGCCTTCCGCGAGCCCTTCATGACGGCCGAGGGCGACATGACCAAGGCGATCATCCTGGCGCTGGCGATCGGTATCCCGATCGCCGCCTTCCTGTTCCAGCGCAAGGTGATCGATCCGTTCTCGGCGATCCCGGCCTCGTTCTGGATCGGCTCGCTGATCGGCGGCGTGGTCTTCGGCATCGGCATGGTGTTCGCCGGCGGCTGCGCCTCCGGCTCGCTGTGGCGCATGGGCGAAGGCCATCTCAAACTCTGGGTGGCGATGTTCTTCTTCGCCTGGATGGGCTCCACCGCCAGCGCGATCCTGAAGATGAGCGGACTGACGCGCTCCATCCCGGACAGCGATGCGGATTTCGAGATCACCGCGGTCGGCTATCAGGCGTATTGGCCGGACCTGCTCGGCGGCTGGGCGCCGACGCTGCTCATCTCGGGCGCCCTGCTGCTCGCCTGGTATGTCTTCGTGCGCTACAACGAATCGACGGAGAAATTCACCGTGGTATGACGTTTTCATCATCACACACAGGGGGTGTGCCATGAAAACCAAGCTGTTCGTCATCGTCGTTTCCAGCGCTGTCGCCGCCGGCTGCGCCCAGACGCCGCCGCAGGAATCGAGCGTCGAGGCCAAGGTCGCCGCAGGCGGCGTCGGGGTCGGCAATTACAAGCCCTACACCACCATCGTCGACTACGCCTATGTGAAGCCGCATGCGACGCCGCCGATCGATCGCGACAAGAACGCGCTCGTCATCGACTCGCGGCCGACCAAGGCGCGTTACGACCCCGGTCACCTGCCCGGCGCGATCAACCTGGTCGAACCGCTGTTCGACAAACAGAAAGACAAACTGCCCGCCGACAAGACGAAAGAGATCATCTTCTACTGCCAGGGGCTGTCCTGCGAGCTCTCGCACAGCTCGGCCTACAAGGCGGAGCAGCTCGGCTACCGGAACATCAAGGTCTATGCCGGCGGCGTGCCCGATTGGGAAGCGAATGGCGGCATCCTGTCGGTGAGTACCGATTACATCGACAAGCTGCTGGCCGAAAAAGCCGATGTCGTGCTGATCGACGCGCGTCCCGAGCGCACCGCGGAAAAAGGCATGATCCCGGGCGCGATCAACATGCCGGACAACAAATTCGACGCTGCCCGACTGCCCGCCGACAAGAAGAAGCCGCTGATCTTCTATTGCGGCGGCCTCGCCTGCGATCTATCCGACAAGTCGGCCCACAAGGCCAAGGCGCTCGGCTACCAGAACGTGCGCGTCTATGCGGAAGGCTATCCTGCCTGGGCAGCCGCCCACCGGCAGGCGGCGGCGCCAGCCGCCGCGCCAAGCCAGGGGATGCCGAGCGCGGCCGCGGCGCCAGGCAACACGACCGGCGCGGCGGCGAAATTCGTGGTCGAGACGGCGAAGGACAAGGAGGTGATCAGCACTCCGTTCTTCGAACGCATCGTCAAGGAAGACCCCGCGAAGCTGACGATCATCGACGTGCGCAAGATCGAGCAATGCCGGGCCGGCACCTGGCCGGGCGCGCAGTGCATCCCGCTCGCCGAGCTCGAAGGCAGGCTCGCCAGCCTGCCCAAGGACAAGCCGATCGTGTTCACCTGTGGCACCGGCGCGCAGGCGAGCATGGCGCACGATCTGTTCACCGAGAAGAAGATGCCGGGCGAAGCCTACATCCTCGATGCCGAGGTCGAGGTCGTCGACGGCAAGGCGCGCATCAAGAAGTAATCCGCCCGCGTACCGCCGCGCCGGGAAAAGTCGGCGCTGACGGCACGGCACGACGCCACCCGCAAGCGGGTGGCGTTTTCATTGCGGCCAGTCCGGCTTACGGCTGCCATGCAGGATGTCGAGTTCGGGCCGGTAGATCGCGGTTTCGATCTCGAGGAAGCCCAGCACGGTGTGGAACAGGTTGTCGTGGGTGTAGGGCTGGTCGCGCCTCTGCCGCAGCGCCGCGAGGTCGATGTCGTGATGATGGCCGCCGAACCACATGATCGCCGGCACGTGCAGCTGCGCTTTCGGTGCGATCGCGCGCGGCAGGCCATGCAGCCAGGTGCCGCCCTCGCCGAGCGATTCGCCGTGATCGCTGACATAGATGAGCGCGGTCTCGAAGCGCTCGCTGTTGCGCTTCAACAGCTCGATGGTCTTGGCCAGGAAATGATCGGTGTAGAGCAATGCGTTGTCGTAGGCATTGATGATTTCCTCGGGCGTGCATTGGCTCAGGTCGTTGTTCCGGCACACCGGCTTGAAGCGCTCGAAGGCCGCCGGATAGCGCTTGTAATACGCCGGGCCGTGATTGCCCATCTGGTGCAGCACGATGACGATGTCGCCGCTCGGATGGCTGTCGATGTAGTCCTGCAAGGGCACCAGCATGCCTTCGTCGCGGCATTCGACGTCGCAAACGGTATTCACCTCGGGGGATTTGAAGTCCTGATACGGCACGCGCAGCGCGACGCCCTTCGAATCGGAATTGTTGTCGAGCCACAGCACATGCACGCCGGCGCGCTGCAGCACGTCGAGCAGGCTCTCCTTGCCTTCCGCCTTGCCATTGCTGCCCTCCGCGGAAAACATGCAGGGCACGGAAACCGCCGTCGAGGTGCCGCAGGCATGGAAATCGGTGAAACTGATGACCCCTGCCTCCTGTTTCAGCAGCGGGTTGGTTTCGCGCGCGTAGCCGTTGAGCGAGAAGTGATCCGCGCGCGCCGTTTCGCCGACCACCAGGATCATCAGCTCGCGGTGCGGGTCTTCGGCGGAGCGGCGCGCATCCAGGCCGATCGGCTCGATCGCCTGGTCCGCCGGCGAGGCGAGTCGGCCGCGCGCATACTTGACCACCGAATAGAGCGGAAAGGCCGGGTTCGCGTAGGAACGCAAGGGCTTGTGCTCGCGCACGAACGAGGCGAAGAAGCCGCCGAACAGCAGCGCCGGGCCGACGATCGCGAGCAGTGCGAGCGAGAGCAGCTTGAGCCGTGCCCAGGCTTCGGCGCGCCAGCCGCGCCAGCGCAGGCGCGCGCGGGCGACGAGCCAGGCCGGCACGACGCCCAGACCGAGAAAATAGGCGAGCAGCCGGAAATTGAGCAGGTCGCGCGCCTCGGCCGGATTGGTCTGCGCGACGTTTTGCAGCATTTCGTCGTTGATGACGACGCCGTAGCTGTCCATGAAATACGCGGTCAGTGCCGACAGCAGCAGCAGCACGATCAGAACCGGCTTGATCGCCCGGCCGAAGGCCACCAAGCCGACCAGCAGCACGCTCAGCGCGCCGAACGCCAGCGCCAGCGCCAGCAGCGCCGGCAGCATGGCGGGCGCCGTGCCGTAGGTCTTCAGGACATGGCCGAAAAAGCTGAAGTTGTCGACGCCGATCACCCAGGCGGTGACCAGCAATAGCAGCGTATTGCCGGTCAGGCCGCGGGAGTGGACTTCCGAACTGCTCGCCACCGTCAGTATTGCACTTCGTGCCAGCGTCCGGAGGACTTGATCCGGTCGCGCACCGCCTGCCAGCGGGCAACCGAGCCGGCCGCGGCGACGAGCGCCTTCTCGACACTCGGCCAGAGCTCGCCGACGCCGGCCAGATAGAGGTGCGTCTCGGGCGCCTGGAGCATCTCCCAGACTTCCGCGGCGTTGCGGGCGATCGCCTGGTCGAGCGCGACGGGCACATCCAGCGCCGGACGCGGGCTGACCGCCTGGAAGGCCTTGTAGGTGGGCTGATAGACGTACTGCGCCAGGTCCTTGTTCTCGTCGTTCATGTAGAGCATGTCGAGCCCGGTCTTCGCGCCGTAGAAGAGGCGCACCTTACCGTCCCAGCTGCCGAACTTTTCGTAGATCGTGCGGATCAGCGCGCGGAAGGGCGCGATGCCCGTACCCATGCCGATCATCAGGATGCCCGCCTTGCGGTCGTCCGGCATTGCGAACGGATAGCCGATCGGCCCCTGGAACTCGACCGTCGCGCCGACGGGGAGATCGCACAGATAGTGACTGGCGATGCCGGGATAGCGCTCGCCGTTGAAATCGTCGATGTAGCTGTGGCGCAAAACGCAGAGCGCGAACTCCGTGCCGCCGTCGCGCTCGACCGGCGCATCGGCCACCAGGTAAAGGCGCGGATGATGGACGTTGCCATACTGGCCCGGCGCCAGGATGCGGACGCACTGGCCCAGCTGGGGTGTGAAATCGGCGTCGGCGCAGTGAAAGACGAGGTGCCGCACCTCCTGCGCCGACTGCGCCGGGGTGAGGCGCTCGGAGCGCAGCAGCGTGGCGCGCCGGATCTGGTGGATGGATGCTTCGTCGATGGACATGCTGACCTCTCGTTTTTCAAGGATCGGCGGGATAATACGTGAATGTTCCCACCCTTCTCCATCGGCCGTCTGCCGCGGATCGAGTTCGGCAGCGGCGCAGTGCAAAAAGTTCCCGCCCTCGCCGCCGGCTACGGCACGCGTCTGCTGCTCGTCACCGGCCAGCGCAGCTTCCTCGAATCTCCCCATGCGCCGCCGCTGTTCGAGGCGCTGCGCCAGCGCGGCTGCAGCTGGGAAACCCTCCGCGTCGCCGGCGAGCCCACCGTGGCGTTCGTCGATGATGCCGTCGCCCGCCTGCGCGGCGAGGAATTCGCCGCGGTGATCGGCATCGGCGGCGGCAGCGTGCTCGACGCCGCGAAGGCGATCGCGGGACTCCTCAAGCCCGGCAACTCGGTGCTGGATCACCTCGAAGGCGTCGGCCCGGAGCTGCCCTACCGCGGCCCGGCCACGCCTTTCATCGCCGTGCCGACCACCGCCGGCACCGGCTCGGAAGTAACGAAGAATGCGGTGATCGGTGAGCCGGGGAAATTCAAGAAATCCTTCCGCGACGAGCAACTGGTGGCGCAATGGGCGATCGTCGATCCGGACCTGCTCGCCAGCTGCGCGCCGCCGCTGATCGCCGCCGACGGCATGGATGCCTTCACCCAGCTGCTGGAGAGCTTCGTCTCGCGCCGCGCCAATCCGCTCACCGACGCGCTGGCCCGAAGCGGCATCATGGCGGTGAAGGACGGCCTGCTGCCCTTCTACCACGACCCGGCCGACGCCGCGGCGCGGCAGAAGATGGCTTATGCGGCGCTCGTCTCCGGCATCTGCCTCGCCAACACCGGCCTGGGCGCCGTGCACGGGCTGGCCGCACCGCTGGGGGCCTGCTTCCCGATCCCGCACGGCCTGGCCTGCGGCACGCTGCTCGCGACGACCACGGCCGTCAATATCGAGGCGCTCAAACAGCGCAGCCCCGACAGTCCGGCGCTGCCGAAATACGCCGAGATCGGCCGGCGTTTCGCGATGCAAAAAGGCCTGAACGGCGACGCGGCGCGCGCCCATCTCCTCGACACGCTGCGCCAGTGGGAACGCGCACTCGCGCTGCCGCGCCTGTCCGCGTGCCGTGTCACCAGCGCCGACTTTCCGCGCCTCGTCGCCCACTGCCGCGGCAGCAGCATGAAGACCAATCCGGTCGAGCTCACCGACGCGGAAATCGAATACATCCTTGCGGAGCGCCTCTGACCATGACCATCCACGGCAAACCGATCCAGGAACGCATCGACTGGCTCTTCGACCTCGCCGACCGCCACGCCGCGAATTTCGGCAGCCCGGAAGCGACGTTGGCGCGGCAACGCTATCTGGCCGAGCATCCGACCGCGATCGCCGTGCTCAAATGCATGGACGGCCGCGTCAATATCCCCGTCGTCACCAACACGCCGGTCGGCATCCTGATGCCCTTCCGCAATCTCGGTGGCCGCTTCGATCTCGGCTGGCCGCATCTCGGCGAGGTGCTGGCCAATCACGTCCAGCGCATGGTCAATGCCGGCCGGCGCGTGCTCGTCATCATCAACTACCATTTCTCGCAAGGCGACCCGCAGCGCGGCTGTGCCGGCTTCAATCATGACACGGCGGCAGCGATAGCGCATACGCTGGAGATCCGCCAGCAGGTCGAAACCATCTTCGGCAGCGGGCATGGCACGGTCTATCCGCTCGTCGTCGGCCTGGAAACCGACGAGGACGCGCTGATCGTCCATGGCAGCAAGGGCGAAAAGCTCGAACTGGCCAATCTCACGGCGAGCGAGCGCGCCAATCTCGATCTGCGGCTCGCCGCCTTGCTGCCCGACATGCCGGCGCAAATGCGCCACGACCTGCTGCCGCTCCTGCACGGCAATCTCGAGCACATCGACGACATCCGCGCGCAGATCCGCAGGAACGAACGCCTGCTCGACATCGAGCACCGCGAGTGGATGATCTGCCTCGGCCGCGGCTTCGACTTCCTGCACACGCCGAACGTCGCGCTGATCATCGGCCCTTACAGCCCGAACCTTGCCGAGCCGATCCATCGCGCCGCCGGCATCATCCAGTCCAACATGGCGGCCGGCCGCATCCCCGACGATGGCATGCTGCTGCTGACCTCGGCGCCTTATGACGAAATCGGCGTCGACCGCGCCCGCGCCGAGGTGAAGAGCCGCTTCCTGACGCGCTTCGCCAGCGAGGTGATCCGTCAGGAGTTCCCCGCGCTGGCGGAGAAGATGACCATCCGCACGGCGGTGCTCGACTGGCATTCCCGTCGGCTGGAGCTGATCACGCGCTGAAAGTCGGCGCTGCCGCAATGGCACCCGCTTCAGCGGGTCGGCGGCACCCGTTTCAGCGCGTCCGCACCGCGGCGAGGATACCCTGCATCAGCGCGATCGGCGTCGGCGGACAGCCGGGCACCTTGACATCGACCGGGAGCACCGCCTCGACCGGCCCGACGGTCGCGTAATTCGGGCCGAACAGCCGCCCGATCTCGCCACAGCCGCAGCCGCAATCGCCGACTGCGACGACCAGCTTCGGGTCGGGCGTGCACTCGTAGGCGATCTTCAGCGCGTTCTCCATGTTCTTCGTCACCGGCCCGGTGACGAGCAGCATGTCGGCGTGCCGGGGGCTGGCGACGAACTTGATGCCCCGGCCTTCGAGGTTGTAGTAGGGATTGTTCAGCGCGTGGATCTCCAGCTCGCAGGCGTTGCAGGAGCCGGCATCGACCTCGCGGATCGTCAGCGCGCGGCCGAGGATGTTCAGCACCTCGTCCTGCAGACGATCGATTTCGCGCCGCATGTCGTCCGTCCCGGGCGCCGGCTCGGTGACGATGCCGGTCTTGGCAATGCGTTTGAGGAGCGAGAGCATCAGTTCCTCACCGAGCGCTGCGTTCTGGAAGTCTGCCCCTCTGCGAAGAGGGAGCTGGGGGAAGTCGGGTCATATGTCCTGGCCGGAGTAGGAAAGGTTGAACGATTTGTTGATGAGCGGGAAATCCGGCACGATGTCGTTGAGCACCGCGTGTTCGAGCGCCGGCCAGGCCTGCCAGGAAGGATCGTGCGGATGGCAGCGGGCGATCTTGCCGTCCGCGCCCAGTTGCACGCCGACGATCACTTCGCCACGCCAGCCCTCGACGATGCCGACACCGGCAGCGCCGGCCACGGGCTCGACCGTGCCGCGGATCTCGCCAGCGGGCATGTCGGCGGCAAGCAGACGGATCAGGCGCAGGTATTCGTAAATCTCCGCGAAGCGCACGGCGACGCGCGCCGCGACGTCGCCGCGCTCGTCGGAAGCCGGCCGCACCGCCAAACGGTTCCACGGCGGCGGCGGTGCGTAGCCATGCCGATGGCAACGCGCATCGAGCAACACGCCGGCGGCGCGCGCGGCCATGCCGGACAGCGACAGCTCGCGCACCAGCCGGGCGTCGATCGGGCCGGTGGTGAGGAAACGGTCCTGCAAGCCGGAATGCTCGTCGTAGATGCGCTGCAATTCCTTGACCGCGCGTCCGATGCTCTCGCACTGCGTGACGATCGCGGCGAGATGCCGTGCCTCGACATCGACCGCCACGCCGCCTGGCACGATGCTGTCCATCAGGAAGCGGTGGCCGAACACCTGGGCATTGAGGCGCACCCAGTCTTCCTTGAGGCGGAAGAACTGCGACAGCCCGAAGGCCAGCGCCGCATCGTTGCCGAGCATGCCGAGATCGCCGAGATGGTTGGCGACGCGCTCGCGTTCGAGCAGCAGCGCCCGCAGCGCCAGCGCGCGTGGCGGCGGCGTCACGCCGCAGGCCGCTTCCAGCGCATCGGCATAGGCCCAGCAAAAGGCCACGGTCGAATCGCCGGAGACGCGCCCGACCAGCCGGGCGCCGGTCGCAAAGTCGGCGCTGGCGAGACGGCACTCGATGCCCTTGTGCTGGTAGCCGAGACGTTGTTCGAGGCGCAGCACGCGTTCGCCGACCACGGTGAAGCGGAAATGGCCCGGCTCGATGATGCCGGCGTGGATCGGGCCGACCGGGATTTCATGCGCGCCCTCGCCGCCGACCTGGACGAAGTCGTAGTCGCTCGGCAGGTTTTCGTGCGCGGGCGGATGATTGGCATCGTGGCGCAGCGGGAACCAGTCGGCCGGCCAGCCGCCGTGACGCAGCCACGGCCGCCGGTCCTCGCCGTCGTGACGGATGCCGACCAGATCGTAAGTGGCGCGCTGCATGCGGTTCGCCGCCGCGAAGATGCCGGACAGATCGGGATAGACCGGATCGTCGGCCGGCAGGTCGAGGGTGAGATAGGGCCAGCCCTCGTCGAGCGCGAACACCGCATGGACGCGGAAACCGCCACCGCTGCAGCGCTCGTCGCTGCCCCACAGCGCGCACAGACGCCCGGCGTGACGGTGCACGGAGATCGCAAAGCGCAGCCAGTCTTCCCGATCGGCGGTCTGGCCGCGCCAGATCGGCGCGCCGACGCCGGGCTGGCGCGTGAATTCGATCGGTTCGGCATGAAAACGCATCGTGTCACCCCAGCATACGCGCGGCCTCAAGGAACCAGCGCGAGAGATAGGGCGGGATCCACAGGCCCATCATCAATGCAAGGCCCAGGTGCACGAAGACCGGCGTGATGGCGGGCGCGTGCGGCAGGGGCTTGGCCTCGGATTCGCCGAACACCATCGGCTGCACCTTGGCGAGGATCGAGGCGAAGGCGACGCCGAGGCCCAGCAACAGGAAGGGTGTGGCCCAGGGATGGAACTTCATCGCGTGGGTGAGGATCATGAATTCGCTGGCGAAGACGCCGAACGGCGGCATGCCGAGGATGGCGAGCGTGCCGAGCATCAGCCCCCAGCCGATCAGCGGATTGATGCGCTTCAGGCCGCGGATGTCCTCCATGATCTGTGTGCCGCACTTCTGCGCGGCATGGCCGACGGCGAAGAAGATCGCCGACTTGACCAGCGAATGCATCGTCATGTGCAAGAAGCCGGCGAAGCTCGCCACCGGGCCGCCCATGCCGAAGGCGAAGGTGATGATGCCCATGTGCTCGATCGAAGAATAAGCGAACATGCGCTTGACGTCGCGCTGGCGGCCGAGGAAGAAGGCGGCGGCGAGCAGCGTGAAGATGCCGAAGCCCATCATCAGGTTGCCGGCGAAGTCGGTATGCAAGGCGCCGTCGGCGAGCACCTTGCAGCGCAGGATCGCGTAGAGTGCGACGTTGAGCAACAGGCCCGAGAGCACCGCGGAGACGGGCGTCGGACCTTCGGCATGGGCGTCGGGCAGCCAGTTGTGCATCGGCGCCAGTCCCACTTTCGTGCCGTAGCCGACCAGCAGGAAGATGAAGGCGAGCGCCATGATGGTCGGATCGAGCTGACCCTTGACCTCGACCAGATGCGACCACAGCAGCGCCGTGCCGGATTCGCCGAGGATGCGTTCCGCCGCGAAATAGAGCAGGATCGTGCCAAACAGCGCCTGGGCGATGCCGACGCCGCAGAGGATGAAATACTTCCACGCCGCCTCCAGGCTGGCCGGCGAGCGGTAGAGCGAGACGAGCAGCACGGTGGTGAGCGTCGCCGCCTCCATCGCCACCCAGAGGATGCCGAGATTGTTGGTGGTCAGCGCCACCAGCATCGTGCACATGAAGAGCTGGTACATGCTCTTGTAGAGCCGCAGGCGCGCCGGCGTGAGCTTGCCGTGCGAGCGGTCGTTCTTCATGTAGGGATCGGAGAAGATCGCCGTGGTCATGCCGACGAAGGCGGTGAGCGTGACGAAGAAGACGTTCATCGAGTCGATGAAGAACTGCTCGCCGAAGGCGAAGCGCGGCCCCTGATCGATGATCTCGGCGGTCAGCCCCGCGGCAGAGAGGAACGTCGCGGCGCTGGCGATGATGTTCAGATGCGGTGCCCAGTGGCGCTCGCCCGCGAACGAGAGCAGGATGCCGGAAAGCAACGGGATGAGCAGCGTGAGGGCGAAGAAATCCAGCGTCATCGCTATTCCTTGAGCTGCTCCATGTGATGGATGTCGAGGCTGTCGAACTGGTCGCGGATCTGGAAGAAGAACACGCCGAGGATGACCATGCCGACCAGCACGTCGAGCGCGATGCCGAGCTCGACCACCATCGGCATGCCGTAGGTCGCCGAGGTGGCGGCGAGGAACAGACCGTTTTCCATCGCCAGGAAGCCGACCACCTGGGTGATCGCCTTCTTACGCGTGATCATCATCAAAAAGGCAAGCATCACGGTGGCGAGCGCGATGCCGAGCGTGCCACGCGTGATGGTGGAAGACAGCTGCGAGATCGGTGTCGCGACGTTGAAGGCGATGATGACCAGGCCGAGACCGATCAGCGTCGTCGTCGGAATGTTGATCAGCCCCTCGACCTCGCCCTTGATGTGCAGCTTGCGCACCAGACGGTGCAGGATCCAGGGCAGCAGGATGACTTTCAGCACCAGCGTCAGTCCGGCCGAGTAGAACAGATGGTGCTGGCCGGTCTTCACCGCCACCACCAGCGTCGACAGGAACAGCGCGAAGCCCTGCAGGGCGAACAGGTCGATCAGCTGGATCACGCGCCGCTGCGCGAGCATCGCGAAACCGAGCAGCAGGATCACCGCGGCCAGAAGGTTGATGAGCTGGGCGTAGAGGGGCACGGCCTGGCTCATACGCGGCTCTCCAGCAGCAGGCGCACCAACAGGCCCAGCACCGCGAGCAGGAAGGCGGTGCCGAGGAATTCCGGCGCACGGAAGATGCGCATCTTGGCGTTGATCGTCTCGAGCAGCGCGACCAAGGCGCCACCGATCACGAGTTTGACGAGCAACACCGGCAACGCGGCAATCAAGGCCAGGAAATTGTCGCGTTCGGCGATCCCCCAGGGGAAGAACAGCGCCAGGCCGAGACAGGAATAAGCGTAGAGCTTGAGGCTCGCCGCCCATTCGAGCAGCGCGAGATGGCGGCCCGAATATTCGAGGATCATCGCCTCGTGGATCATCGTCAGCTCGAGATGGGTCGCCGGGTTGTCGACCGGCACGCGCGCATTCTCGGCGAAGGACACCATCGTGAAAGCGATGCCGGCAAAGGCAATGCTCGGATAGATGACCAGCTCCCGATGCGCCAGCGTCTCGACGATGGTCGCCACCGACGTAGACTGGGCGATCATCGCCATCGTGAAGATCACCATCAAGAGCGCCGGCTCGGCGAGGAAGCCGATCAGCATCTCGCGCCGGCCGCCGAGGGTGCCGAACGAAGTGCCGACATCCATGCCGGCCAGGGCGATGAAGACGCGGGCGAGACCGAACACGCCGACCAGGGCCAGCGCATCGGCGGCCGGCGCGAACGGCAGATCGGTCGACAGGCTGGGGATGATCGCGCAGGCGAGCACCATGCAGCCGAAGATGATGAACGGCGCGAAGCGGAACAGCGCCGAGGCATTGTGCGCGAGGACCACATCCTTGTGGAACAGCTTGTGCAGCGTGTAATACGGTTGCAGCAAAGGCGGCGCCGCGCGGTTTTGCAGCCAGGCGCGGCACTGATTCACCCAGCCGGTCAAGAGCGGCGCCAGCAACAGGGCGAGCGCGATGGCGAAGAGCTGGCCGAGGACACCCGTCAGGCTGATCATGGTCGTGCCACCAGCAGCAAGAGGATCAGGGTGACGAAGCTGTACATCAGATAGACCGCGATCCGCCCTCCCTGCAGACGGGTGATCAATGAGGAAACGGCGCCCGCCACACGGGCGATCGGCAGATAGAGCCAATACCAGAAATGATCCTCGACCTTGACGGTATAGATCGGCTGACGGTCACGGATGCTCGGGAAATGGCGTGTCATGCGGAACATCGGCCCGAAGATGCGCCGGATCGGCTGCGAGAAGCCTTCCGCCGTATCCTGCGCGCGCGGCCCCTGGAAGTGATAGCCGCAATCCCAAGCCGGCCCACGCCGCACGCGGCCGTGATACAGCGTCCTGACGATCCAGCGGCCGAACAGCAGCGTCGCCACGATCGTCAGCAAAAACAGCACCGGCGCATAACTGGCGCGTTCCGGCGAGATCGGCGCCAGCAGCCACCAGCCGGTTTCGACGACGCGTTCGGCCAGGCCCTTGCCGAGCAACTGACGCGTCGCCGCGTCGAGCCTGAGGATCAGCGTGCCGGGCAGCATGCCCAAGGCGAGCGTCAGGCCCGCCAACCAGAGGAGGCCGGTCTTTTCGAACGGCCCGGCATCGTGCGCGTCCTTGAGCGCGGGCTCGCGCATCTGCCCCAGAAAGATGATGCCGTAGAACTTGACCAGCGCGAAACCGGCCAGCGCCGCCGTGAGCGCCACGGCGGCCGCGGCCGCCGGCACGATCATGTTCAACCAGGAATGCGGCAGGCCGGGCGAGAACAGGAAAGCCTGCAGCAACAGCCATTCCGAAACGAAGCCGGACAGCGGCGGCAGACCCGCGCCGGCGATCACGCCGCCGAGGGCCAGCCAGGCCACCCAGGGCATCGGGCCGATCAGCCCGCCGAGCTTGCCGAGGCTGCGCTGGCTGGTCGCATGCAGCACCGAGCCGGTGCACAGGAACAGCAGGCTCTTGAAACCGGCATGGGCCAGACAGTGGTAAAGCACCGCGGTGAGCGACAAGGCCGCCAGCGCTTCCATCTCGTAGGAGTGGAACAGCAGCGTCAGGCCGATGCCGACCACGAGCAGGCCGATGTTCTCGATCGACGAATAGGCCAGGAGTCGCTTCATGTCCGACTGCACGGTGGCATAGAGCACGCCGAACAGCGCGGTGAGCAGACCGGCCGCCAGCGCCACCACGCCCCACCACCACAGGGTCGTGCCGACGAGATCCAGGCTCACGCGCAACAGGCCGTAGATGGCGGTCTTCAGCATCACGCCGCTCATCAGCGCCGACACCGGCGAGGGCGCGGCCGGATGGGCCTCGGGCAGCCAGACATGCACCGGCAGCAGCCCCGCCTTGGCGCCGAAACCGAACAGCGCGAGCAAAAAGGCCACCGAGCCCCAAAACGGCGACAGATGCTGCGCGCGCATCCCGGCGAAGGTGTAATCGCCCGCGCCGCCGGTCATCACCCCGAACGACAGCAGGATGGCGATCGCGCCGACATGGGCGACGAGCAGGTAGAGGTAGCCGGCGCGACGGATCTCCTCGTGCCGGTGATCGGTGGTGACGAGGAAGAAGGAGGAGAGCGCCATCGTCTCCCACGCCACCATGAAGGCATAGGCATCGTCCGCCAGCAGCACCATCAGCATGCTGGCGAGGAACAGGTGGTATTCGAGATTGAGCACGCCGGGCGTCATCCCCTCGCCCTGCCGGAAGTAACCGGCGGCATAGGTCGAAATGCCGGCCGCCGCGAAGCCCAGCAGCAGGACGAAGACGGCCGCCAGATTGTCGAGGCGCAGATGGAAAGGCAGGGTCGGCAGGCCGATGGCGAGCGTCGCCGTCTCGACCGGGCTGCCGAGCGAGACCAGGCCGACGAAGCCGACCGCCAGGCCGACGATGGCACCGAGCGGGAACAGTATCCGGCTGACATAGCGCCGGTTGCGCGGCGCGAAGAGCCCACCCAGCCCGATCGCCAGCCACAGACTGGCGGCGAGGATCAGGCTATCGATGGGTAAGAGCGACATAGTGGCAATCAATTATACGCCGTGGGCAAAGTCGGCGCTGGCAGGACGGCACTCATTTGCGTATCAGCGTCCCCGCCGTCTCGATGCCCGCCTCCCTCGCGCGGGCATAGGCGGCCTCGATGGCATCGTCCGCGGTGGCAAAGACATTCTCGCTGCCGATCGCGCCAATCAGCCCGGTGGCCGCCATCACGTCGCGCACCTGCTTCTTGAGCCCGGCGAACAGGAGCGTCACGCCGTTGGCGCGCAGCCGCTCGACGAGGTGATGGATCACCTCCTCGCCGGAAGCGTCGAGCTCGTTGATGCCATCGCCGACGACGATGAGGAATTTCGCCTCCGGATCGCCGGTGATCGCTTCGAGCACGGCATCCTCGAAATACGAGACGTTGGCGAAATAGAGTCGGCCGTCGAAACGTACCGCCACCACCACCTTCGAGGCCGGCAGATTCGCCACCTTGATGTCGCGCAGCGTGCCGTCGGGGTGGCGGCCGAGGATCGCCACGCGCGGCTGCATCGTGCGGTAGAGAAACAGGATGATCGCCAGCCCCGCGCCGATCAGGATGCCCTTGTCGAGGTGCGGCGCCACGACCAGCGTGGCGATGAAAGTGACGATCGCGGCGATGCCATCGTGGCGGCTCGCCTGCCAGGCGTGCCTGATCGCCTTGAAATTGACGAGCCCCACCACCGCCATGATGATCACGGCGGCGAGCGTCGCCTGGGGCAGGTGGTAGAGCAAGGGCGTCAGGAACAGCAGGGTCAGCACCACGAACACGGCGGTGATCACCGAGGACAGGCCGGTGACCGCTCCGGCATTGAGGTTGACCGCGGAGCGGGAGAACGAGCCCGAGACCGGGAACGCCTGCGAGAAACTGCCGACGATGTTGGCCAGGCCCTGACCGATCAATTCCTGATTCGGATCGAGACGCTGCTTGGTCTTGGCCGCCATCGCCTTGGCGATCGAGATCGCCTCCATGAAGCCGACCAGCGAGATCACCACCGCCGTCGACAGCAGCGTGCCGATCATGTCCCAGGAAATCTTCGGCCAAGCGAAAGACGGCAGCCCTTCGGGAATCTTGCCCACCACCTGGCCGCCGCCGGACAGCCGCACATTGCCTTCGGGCCCATGCACGCCGCGCGTGATGCGCCAATGGCGGCCATCGCCCTTGAGGTCGGCCGGCACCTTGCCGGCCGGATAAAACCTCACCGCGCCATCGGCCAGCTCGACGCGCTCGAAGGCGAATGCGCGCAGCGCGCGCGTGCGGCGGCGGTTTTCGTCCTCGCGGTCCTTGATCTGCAGCTTGAGGAGCTCGATCTCGTAATTGAGCTCGGCGCGCGTCCGTGCCTGACCGTCGTCCCGGCCGAGCTTCTTGAGCGCGCCCGCCTTGTCGAGCAAGGCCGCATTGAGCTCATCGATACGCGCCTCGGCCTGACGGTAGGCGTCCAGCAGAATCCGCGCCTCGGCATCTTCGATCGCTTCGGCCGGCACCGTCGTGGTCTTTTCGAAACCGATCTGCCAGGAGATCACGGTCGCCACCGTCACCGCGATCAGCACCCCCGGCCACCGGGGAGCGAAGCGGCGAAACCCCCAGATGATCACGAGCGACAGGACCCCCATCACCAACGTCGGCCAGTGGATGTCGGAGATCAGCTGCAAGACGCCCCAGATATCGGCGAGAAAGGATTCCGAGCGGCCCATCGGCACGCCGAACAGCTTGTTGAGCTGGGAAAGGCCGATGATGATCGCCGCCGCGTTGGTGAAGCCGACGATCACCGGATGCGAGAGGAAATTGACCACCACCCCGAGCCTGAAAATCCCCAGCGAGAGCTGCACGAGTCCGACGAGCAGCGCAAGCATGATCGCCAGGGCGACGAACTGCTCGGAGCCGGGCGCGGCGAACGGCGCCAGCGACGAGGCGGTGAGCAAGGAGACCACCGCCACCGGGCCGGTCGCGAGCTGGTGCGATGAGCCGAACAGCGCCGCCACCGCGACCGGCAGGAAGGCTGCATACAAGCCGTAGTAAGGCGGCAGGCCGGCGAGCTGCGCATAGGCCATCGACTGCGGCACGAGCACCAGCGCGACGGTGAGCCCGGCCATGAAGTCGGCGCGCAACGTTTCCTGGCGGTAAGGCAACCAGCGCAAGAAGGGCAAGAAGCGGGAAAAACGTTCGAGATCGATCATCGACGGCACCACCGTTCACGTTTTCTTCACGATTCCAGTGATATTACCCATGTCGGTCGGGGGGTTGGCTAAAGTGTCCTTATCCGCCAATCAGACCGGCCAATTCTGCGACGGGGGAGGACGTCGATGACGCACGACAAACGGCTGTGGAGCAGGACGGTGTTCTGGGGCGTCATCACGGCGCTACTCTATGCCACTTTGTTCATCGAGGCGGAATCGGTGATCCGGCTGGCGCGCGAGACGCCGCAACACCCCTGGCTCGTGCTCGTGCCGATCGCGATCGCCTTTGCCATTTCCTTCACGCATGGCGCGTTCACCGGTCTGTTCTGGGAGGCGATGGGGCTGAAGGCGGCCAGCAAGCCCAAGACGCCGCAGACGGCCGGCCAGGAGTGAGCCATGGCGGAAGTGCAATTCATCGAACTGAACGCCGCGACGGTCTTCCTGCTGGTCTTGATCGGTTTCATCGGCGGCATGGTCTCGGGTTTCATCGGCTCGGGCGGCGCCTTCGTGCTCACGCCGGCGATGATGTCGCTCGGCGCGCCGGCCATGGTGGCGGTGGCCTCGAACATTTGCCACAAGTTCCCGAAAGCGCTGGTCGGCGCGGTGAAACGCCACAAATACGGCCAGGTCGATGTCAAGCTGGGGGTGATCCTCGGCATGGTCGCCGAAGCCGGCATGCTCGCCGGCAAGCATGTGATGACCTCGATCAAGCAAGGCTTCGGCGACGCCGGCACCGATCTCTACGTCTCGGTGGTGTTCATCGTCGTGCTGGCCATCGTCGGCGGTTACGTGCTGCGCGATTACCGCCGGCTGAAGCGGCTCGATCACGCCCTGCCCGAGGCCAAGCCCGGACTCGCGCGCTGGATCCAGTCGGTCGAGATTCCGGGCACGATGATCCATTTCAAGGCCATCGGCGCGCGCATCTCCTTACTGTTCATCCTGCCGATCGGCTTCGCCACCGGCATGCTGGCGGCCACCATCGCGGTGGGCGGTTTCATCGGCGTGCCGGCGATGATCTACCTGCTCGGCGTGCCGGCGATCATGGCCTCGGCCACCGAGCTGGTGATCGCCTTCGTGATGGGCCTGGGCGGCACGATCTTCTACGGCCTCGAAGGCGCGGTCGACATCCGCCTGTCGATGCTGATCCTGCTGGGTTCGCTGTTCGGCATCCAGCTCGGCGCGATCGGCACGACCTACGTCAAGGACTACCAGGTCAAGCTGGTGATGGCGGTGATCATGCTCACCGTGCTGTTTTCACGCTTCTTCTACATCCCCGGCTACCTTTCGGCGCTCGGCATGATCGCCCCCCTCGATCACGAGAGCGTCGGCACCCTGAAGACCCTGGGCGATTCCGTGCTCGCAGTCGCCTTGATCCTCGGCGCGGTGACCGTGCTCACTTCGCTCACGCGCGGCATGGCCGAGCATCGCAAGGAAGAACAGCGCCTCGAACTCGAAGCGAGCATGGCGCGGCTCGCCCCGATCGCCGCGACGCTCGAGCCCAGCGCGCGGCTGGCGCGTCTCGTCGTCGCCAGCGACGGTTCCCAATACAGCAGCGGCGCGCTCACCACCGCCGACGATCTCGCCCGCGCCACGGGGGCCGAGGTCTTGGTGCTCTCGGTCGCCGTGGTCAATCCCGAATACGCCACCGCGGTGCCCGAGCTGCGCGCCACGGCGCTCGCCAACGCCGAGACGGCCGCCAGCCTCGGCCTGGCGGCGCTGTCCGCCGTCCGTCGCAACCGACTGATCGTCGAGGCCGACGATCCCTATCGCGGCATCGTCGAGGCAGCCGAAGAAGCGCGCGCCGATCTGATCGTCATCGGCCGGCGCGGCAAGCGGGGTCTGGCACGCGACTTGATCGGCGATGCCACGGCCAAGGTGATCGGCCATGCGAGCTGCCCGGTGCTGGTCTGCCCACGGGGCGCGCATCTGGCCGAGGGGCCGATCCTCGCCGCCACCGACGGTTCACGGTTCGGCGATGCCGCCACCTGGTATGCGGCGAAGCTCGCCGAACGGCTCGGACGACGGCTCGTGGTCGTCTCGGCGGTGTTGCCGAGCCAGACCGAGGCGCGGCGGCGCGAGGCGGTCGCCACCATCGAGCGGGTGGAAACGGCGTTGCGGGGCGGTCCGGTGGCGGTCAAGGGAGTGGTCGATACCGGCCGTCCCGAGCAGGTGATCGTGGATCAGGCCCGGCACGAAAACGCCGCCTTGATCGTCATCGGCACCCATGGCCGCACCGGGCTCGATCGCCTGCTGATGGGCTCGGTCGCCGAGCGCGTGATCGGCTTCGCCGACCGGCCCGTGCTCGCCGTGCGCTGAGGTGCCGTTCCGCCAGCGCCGAATTTTCGGATGAAAGCGCGATAATCCCGGCATGCCCAAGCCGCCATTGAAGCTCCTGGTGATCGAGGACGACCCCGACCTCGCCGCCAATCTCGTCGATCACTTCACCCAGCACGGCCATATCGTCGACGCCGCCGCCGACGGCAAGACCGGCCTGCACCTGGCCGCCACCGAGAATTTCGATGCCATCGTGCTCGACATGATCCTGCCCGGCCTCGACGGACTGGAATTGCTGCACCGTCTGCGCGAGGACGTCGGCCGCGCCACGCCGGTGCTGGTGCTGTCGGCACGCGACACGGTCGAGGAGCGCGTCGCGGGGCTGGCGGCCGGCGCCGACGATTATCTGGTCAAACCCTTTGCGTTGGCCGAGCTCGAAGCGCGCCTGCTGGCGCTGGTGCGCCGCGCCCGCTCGCAGGTGGCGCAAGGACGGCTGAAAGTCGCCGACCTCGTCCTCGATACCGCGAGCCGGCGCGTCGCGCGCGGCGCGCGCCTCATCGAGCTCGCGCCGATTCCGCTCAAGATCCTGGAAATCCTGATGCGCGCCAGCCCCCGCGTGGTGCGGCGCGGCGAGCTCGAACGCGCCTTGTGGGGCACCGCGCCGCCGCTCTCCGATGCATTGCGCAGCCATCTGCACCAGCTGCGCCAGGCCATCGAGCACGAAGGCGAGCCGATGCTGCTCGAAACGGTGCGCAGCGTCGGCTGGCGCATCGCCGCGCCCGGTGATGACTCGCCGGCTTAGCCTGCGCAGCCGGCTGGCGCTCGCTTTCGCCGGTCTCGGCGCGCTGGTCGTGACCGCATTGTCGTTGGCCATCGCCTACGGCGCCCACGACGTCGCCCGGCGGCTGATGGACCAGACGCTCACGGCCGAAATCGAGGATTACATCGCCCGCCACGGGCGCAATCCGGCCTCGTTGCCGCCGGCGGCCGTCGGTCTCGAGGGATTCGTCGCCCCTCGTGGTGAGAAGGATCCCCGCCAGCCCGAGAACGTGCGTGATCTTCCTGTCGGACGGCATGAGATCGTCTCCGGGGACACGCCCTATCGCGTCGCCATCGAAGAACGCAATGGCTGGCGCTATGTGATCCTGTTCGACGAAACCCGCCAGAAGCGGCGCGAGGCACGCTTCCTCGCCTGGCTGGCGGGCGGCGCGGGGGCCGTCACCCTGATCGTGCTGATGGGCGCCTGGTGGCTGGCGGGGCGCGCGCTGGCGCCCGTCTCGCGGCTTGCCGAGGCCATCGCCACGGCCGATCCCGAACGGCCGCCCGTGCTCACGCCCGCCGACGTTCCGGATGACGAGCTCAAGCAGCTCGCGACGGCGTTCGCCCATTTCTCCACGCGCATCAACCAGTTCATCGCCCGCGAGCGCGCCTTCACCGCCGATGTCAGCCACGAACTGCGCACGCCGCTGGCCGTGATCCAGGGCGCCGCGGAATTATTGGCCGGCGACGCGACGCTCGCCGCGAAACAGCGCGAGCGCGCCGCACGCGTCCAGCATGCCGCCCGACGCATGGCCGAGCTCATCGACGCGCTCTTGCTGCTCGCGCGCGAGGAAACGGCCTCCGGCCAGTGCGAAGCCGCCGCGCTCGCGCGCGAGACCGCGGAACGGCTGCACACCCAGTGCGGGGAACGCGGCATCAGCGTCGGGCTCGATCTCGCCGCTCCCCTTACCCTGCCGCTGGCCGCCCCCCTGTTCATCATCCTGTTCGGCAACTTGCTGCGCAATGCCTGCGCCCATGCCCGCAGCCGCGTCGAGGTCGAGCTGACCGCCGGGCATCTGATCGTCGCCGACGATGGGCCGGGAATGAGCGAAGAAGCGCTTGCCACCGCCTGCCAACGCCACTGGCGCGGCCCCGACAGCCAAGGCATGGGCCTCGGTCTCGCGCTCGTCACCCGCATCTGCGAACTCTCCGGCTTTACGCTGCGGCTCGCCAACCGCCCAGAAGGCGGCTTTATGGCACGAGTGGAATTTTCTTCACCGGACGACGACGTTCGCGTTTGACATTGCTTTCACGCAGCTGCCGATAGCCTGCCGCAGGGCCGATTCCGTCAATCATGCAAACCATTTCCATCTGCTAATATCCGTGAGTTCAGCCGCCCTTCCCGAGCCCACTGCCCCGATGCCAGCCCAGCGCGCCCGTCTCGCCCGTTTTCTGCCTTTCCTGCGTTGGTGGCCCCAGGTCACGAAAAAATCCCTACGCGATGATCTGATCGCCGGCATCACCGGCGCCCTGATCGTCCTGCCGCAGGGGGTCGCCTTCGCGATCATCGCCGGCCTGCCGCCGCAATACGGCCTTTATGCGGCGATGACGCCGGCGGTCGTCGGCGCGTTGTTCGGTTCCTCCTGGCATCTCGTCTCCGGCCCGACGACCGCGATCTCGATCGCGGTCTTCGCCGCGCTCTCGCACACCGCCGAACCGGGTTCGCCGCAATACATCCAGCTGGTGCTGACGCTCACCTTCCTGGTCGGCGTCTTCCAGCTGATCCTGGGGGTCGCGCGGCTGGGCGCGCTGGTCAATTTCATCTCGCATACGGTAGTGATCGGCTTCACGGCCGGGGCGGCGATCCTGATCGCGGCCAGCCAGGTGAAAAACTTTTTCGGCATCACGATTCCCCGCGGCACGCCGTTCTACGAGATCCTGCACCAGCTTTTCTTGCAGTTCTTCGACATCAACCCCTGGGTGCTGGCCGTGAGCCTCGTCACGCTGGCGACCGGCATCCTGACCAAGAAATACTTCAAGAAGATTCCCTACATGATCGCGGCGATGATCGTCGGCTCGCTCTTCGCCGAGGCGCTCAATCTCTGGCAGGGACAGGAGGCGACGGGCATCAGGACCGTCGGCGCGCTGCCCGGCGGCTTGCCGCCCCTGTCGCTGCCCGACTTCTCGCCCGCCGCGCTCAAGGCCACCTTCGCGCCGGCGCTGGTGATCACGATGCTGGCGCTCACCGAGGCCGTCTCGATCGCGCGCGCGATCGCCGTGCGCTCGGAGCAGCGCATCGACGGCAACCAGGAGTTCATCGGCCAGGGGCTGTCGAACATCGTCGGCAGCTTCTTCTCGGCCTATGCCTCCTCCGGCTCGTTCAACCGCAGCGGCGTCAACTACGAGGCCGGCGCCAAGACGCCGCTCGCCTCGGTATTCGCCTCGCTGGCGCTGGTGCTGATCCTGCTCGCGGTCGCGCCGCTCGCCGCCTATCTCCCCACCGCCGCGATGGCCGGCATCCTGTTCCTGGTCGCCTGGGGCCTGATCGATTTCCATCACATCGCTCACATCTGGCACACCAGCAAGGCGGAAAGCGCGATCCTCGCCACGACGTTGGTCGGCACGCTCGTCAACCTCGAAGCCGGCATCTTCCTCGGTGTCTTCCTCTCGCTGCTGATGTTCCTCTACCGCACCTCGAAGCCGGAGATGATCCCGGTGGTGCCGGCGCCCGAGGAAGGGGCCTATCACTTCGTCCGTGCCAAGGGGCGGCCCGAATGCCCGCAACTGAGAATCCTGCGCGTCACCGGCTCGCTCTATTTCGGCGCCGCGAGCTATGTGCAGCAGGTGCTGCAGCAGATCGACGAGGACAACCCGCTGCAGAAATCGGTGCTGCTGACCTGTTCCGGCCTGTCCTACATCGACATCGCCGGCGCGGAGGTGCTCGCCCAGGAGGCGCGCCGCCGCCGCCGGCTGGGGGGCGGGCTTTATTTCTACCGGCTCAACCAGACCAACATGGCGCTCCTGCGGCAGGGCGGATATCTCGACCAGATCGGGCCGGGCGCCTTCTTCCCGGTGATGACCAAGGTCACCAGCGCGCTCTACTGGACGCTCGACCCGAACGTCTGCCGCACCTGCAAGACGCGCATTTTCAGCGAGTGCAACAAGGGCATCCTGCCCGACGGCTTCCGCCGCCAGCGCCTCTTGCTGGCCACCGACGGCAGCGAATTCAGCCACGCGCCGGAAGACATCGCGATCCAGCTGGCCCGACACTTCGGTGTCACGCTCGACATCATGACCATGGTCGAATCGCCGGCCGACGACGAGATCGCGCGCGCGCGGCTGGCACAGGCCGAGCGCAAGGCCCACATCGCCGGCGTCGCCTGCGAGCCCCACGTGCGTTACGGCAAGCAGCCGGTCGCCGAAGTGGTCACCGCGGCGCGTGAGGCCGACAGCAACATCCTCGTCATCGGCCGCCGGCCGCCGCGTGGCGACATCAAGGAGCGTCTGCTCGGCGACATCGCCCAGCAGATCCTCATCCAGTCGCCCTGCCATGTGCTCGTCGCCAACTGGCAGGCGCCGGCCTTCAACAACCGCATCCTCGTCGCCAGCGACGGCTCGTCGATCAGCGCCACCGCCACCGAGGTCGCCGCTCAGATCGCCAAGGCTGCCGCCCTGCCGGTGACCGTGCTGGCCGCCGCGAGCACCGATGCCGATCGTGCCCGGGCGGAAGAGGATCTGGCGGAAAAGGTCGGCCTGCTGAAAATCGAGGGCGTCGCCGCCGAGGCCCGCATCGTCGCCAAGCCCCCCGAGCAGGCGATCATCGAGACGGCGCAGGAGATCGGCGCCGATCTCGTCGTCATCGGCAACGATCAGCGCAAGGGCTTCGCCCGCACGCTCGCCGGCCAGACCACCGACCGCGTCGTCGGCGGCCTGGCCTGCGCGGTGCTGGTGGTGAAGCGGCCGCCGGAACCGGATGCGCTCGTCGCGGCGGTGAGCAAGCAATCCTGATCCCTTAAGCCACGCCGACGGCTGCGCCGCTCCATCCAGGCCGAAGCGCTCACTCCTTCACGAAGGGCTTTTCCACGCTCTCCGCTTCGGCGTCTTCGCGATATGGGAAGCGCACATGGCCGTAGCGGATCAGCAGCACGCCGAGCGTCAGCAGGAAGATCGCGAGCGCGACGGCCAGCATGCGCCATTCGGTCATTTCCTTGATGTCGAGGATCAGGTAGCGCGCCAGGGCCACGATCGCGATGTACATCGGGAATCGCACCGGCAACTGGCCGGACTTGAAATACTGGCCGATCATGGCCAGCACTTCGAGGTAGAGGAACATCAACAGCAGATCGGCCAGCTGCACCCGGCTGGCGGCGACCATCACCATCACTTCGTGATACATCGCCACCGTGGTGGCGATGCCGATCACCATCAGGCCGAGATATTCGACGAAATCGAGACCGCGGCTGAAGCCGCGGCGCAGGCGATCGAAGGTGTGGGAACGGGTGTCCATGTCGGATCGGTCTATCTCGCTGGCAACCGGCCGCCCACTTTAGCGCAAAAGGGGCCGGCGCGCGTGTAGACTGTGCCGTCCCGCCAGCGCCGACTTTCACGACCATGGGCTACCGACTCTCGAAAATCTACACCCGCACCGGCGATGCCGGCACAACCGGATTGGGCGACGGCACGCGCGTGCCGAAAGATGCGCCGCGCATCGCCGCCTTGGGCGACGTCGATGAACTGAATGCCGTCATCGGCCTGCTGCTGTGCGAAGAGCTGCCCGGCGAAGTGCGCAAGCTGCTCCTCGGCGTGCAGCACGATCTCTTCGATCTCGGCGGCGAGCTCTCGGTGCCCGGTGGCGCGTTTCTCAAAGCGACCCAGCCGCAGCGTCTCGAAACCGAGATCGACCGCTTCAATGGCGAGCTCGCGCCGCTCAAGGAATTCATCCTGCCCGGCGGCACACGTGCCGCTGCACTGACCCATCACGCGCGCACCGTCTGCCGCCGCGCCGAACGCGCGGTCGTGACGCTGGCGCAAACGGAGACCGTCTCGGCGCCGGCGCGCCAGTATCTGAACCGCCTATCCGATCTGCTGTTCGTGCTCGCGCGCTGGCTCAACCACCACGCGGGGCACGGCGACGTGCTGTGGCAAAAAGGACTGAATGCCTGATCAGCGAATGCGCAGGCGCTGATTGTGGCTCCGGCCGCTCCGCTTAACTTCGGCCATGCCGAAGTCAGCCTGCGCCGCAAGCAACGCTTACCGAATGCGTAAGCGTTGATTGTCCAGACATTTCAACAGCTCGCCGCTCACGGTGCGCAGCCGCTGGTTGAGCAGCATCACGAGCTCCATCAGGAGCTTGATGCCGGTCTTCGGCTGCTCGGCGATCAGGCGCGTCAGCCCGTCGCGATCGAGCACCGCGAACAAAGTCGGCGCCAGCGTGATGCAGCTGGCGAAGCGCGGCTCGCCGTCGATCAGCGACATCTCGCCGAGCGTCCTGCCGGGACCGACGACGGCCAGCCGCTGCGGCAGCCCCTGATAGCCGCGCTTGAGAATCTCGACGCTGCCCTCGATCAAGAGCAGCATGCAATCGCCCGGCTCGCCCTCGCGCAGGATCTCGACGCCGATGTCGGCGCGGTAGCAACGCATGTAGCGCGCCAGCCATTCGATCTCGGCGCGCGTGAAATCCTCGAACAGGCGGATGTGTTCGAGGATCGCCATGATGCGATCGACATGGGCAGTCGCGTTGCCTAGGGCGTGCAGCGCAGCAAAGGGATCGGCGGCAGTCTTGGCATCCATGACATCGTCAGTCCGGTGAATGACGACATTCTAGCCGGAGAACAGCCAGATGACCAACAGTAGCCACAGCGCGGAGACACCCAGCAAATGCGGGTCGGAGAGCACCTCGCGCGCCGGATCGCCGCCGCCCCGGCGCTGCAGGCGGTACAGATAGCGCAGCAGGCCGTAGAGGACGCAGGGCACGGTGGTGATCAGCCATGGCGTGCCATGCAGGGCGATGGTTTCCTCGCTGACCGTGTAGAGGCTGTAGGTGATCAGCGTCGCGCCCGCCGTCAGCGTGGTGAACTGGTCGAGCAGCGCGGGCGAATATTGGTCCAGCACCCGCCGATGCGGCACGGCGTCGGTGCTCGGCACATCGACCTCGGCGCGACGCTTGGCGAAGCCGAGGAACAGCGTCAGCATCAGGCCGCACAGCACCAGCCAGTGCGAGGGTGCAAGGCCGATGCCCAGCGTGCCGGCGAAGAGACGCAACATGAAACCGGCGGCGATGATGAAGACGTCGAGGATCACCACATGCTTGAGCCCGAGGCTGTAGGCGACGTTCAGCAGCACATAGGCGACGAAGAGCCACGGCGCCTGGGATGCCGGCAGGCCGAACAGCCCGAATGCCAGCCCGAGGCCGGCGACGAGACAGAGCAGCGCCAGCGCGCTGGCCGCGCCGATGCCGACCCTGCCACTGGCGAGCGGTCGATTGCGCTTTTGCGGATGGTGCCGGTCGGCCTCGCGATCGACGATGTCGTTCATCACATACACCGCCGAGGAGATCAGGCAGAAGGCGACGAAGGCCGTGAGCGCCTGCGCGCGCATCAGCGGGTTTGCCCAGGCATGGCCGAAGAGGAGACCGATCAGCACGAAGCCGTTCTTCACCCACTGGTGCGGACGGAGCAGCTGGATCAACGGCGGCATGGTGTATCAGGAAAATAACGCGCGCAGAAATAACAGCCGGAAAGCGGCAACCAGGCGGGCACGCCGTAATACTGGCGGCGGATCTGCGCCAGCACGGTATCACGATAGCGCGGGTAATCGAAGCCCCGGCCGCGCACCACCCAGAATCGCGCGCCGCGATGCTCGAAGCCGTCGATCGTCACGCTGCGGAACCAGCCATCGTATTCGCCGGGATTCGGCGCGGTCTTGCGCAGCACGGTGATGTCGCGGCCATCGAATTGGCGCCAGTCGGTGAGGATGTCGTCGTGACGCGCATGCCCCGAGCCCATGCCCAACACCGGCACATGGCGGCGCAGCTGGTAGCCGAGGATCGCGGCATTCGAATAGCCATCCGAGGCCAGCAGGGCATCGCCCGGCGCGGCACGCTCGACCAGCGCGCGGCCGTCATAGGTCAACACGATGCCCGGATAGAGGCTCAGCGAGCGCCAGGTCTCCAGCGGCAGGCTGGCGAGCACGACGAACAGCGCGACGTGCAGCACGGCGAAGCCGGCGCAGAAGCGCACGAGCCTCTCCAGGCCGCGCGGCGCGAGGCGGCGCACCGCCAACAGCAGCGCGAACGGCACGAAGGACAGCACCCAGTGCAGGCCGATGGTCTTGAACAGCGAGAGCAGCGCGAACAGCATGAGCGGCACCGCCGCGAGCAGCAGCAGGCTGCGCTCGATCGCAAACTCGGCGCTGGTGGCACGGCACCCTGGGCCGCGCCGCAGCAGCGTCCAGACTGCCGGCGGCGTCAGCACATAGAGCAGCGTCACCAGATACAGCAGCGGTGTCTTCAGGTTGAAGCCGGTATTCGCCGCACCGTGGCGATTGACGAAATTGAACAGATAGTTCGTCCAGCAGTGTTCGCTGTTCCACCATGCCATCAGCCCCAGCGCCGGAACGCAGCAGGCATAGACGATGAGCAAGCCCCGCCAGGCCGCGACCCTGCGCCGGCGCAGCACATCGACCAGATAACCGAAACCGAGCAGCGCGGCGAAATATTTGGACAGCACCGCGCCGGCGAGCAGCAGGCCGGCCGCGAGATACCAGCGCCAATCATCGTCGCGGACGGCCAGCAGCCAGGCCAGTCCCGACAGCACCGCGCAATAGACCAGTGCGGTATCGGTGGTGACCAGCACGTTCCAGACGAACGGCGGCGCGAGCAGCACCAGCGTCGCCACACCGTCGCGCTGCGCGCGCGCCTGCGGAAAGAGCCGCGGCCAGGCCCACCGCACCGCGAGGGCGAGCAGCAGCGGCTGCACGATCTGCGGCAGCCGCAGCCACCAGGCGGCATCGCTCACCGTCAGCAGTCCGGCGAGCCACCAGCCGATCATCGGCGGATGGTCGTAGAAGCCCCAGTCGGGCAGCCGCCCCCACCAGTAGAAATACGCCTCGTCGCCGGTCATCGGCAACACGGCGGCCAGCCAGAGGCGGAAGACGAGCGTCAGTCCGGCGGCAACGAGGAAGAAGCGGACGGATACGAGGGGCATGGGGTTAGCGTGAGACAACGGCAGGTGAGGCCGTCGCCATGAACGTCAACGCGCGGCGATGACGGCACGCCGCTGCCTCACCGCCTCGGCCAGCTGGTCGAGCACGGCGACGGTGTCGTCCCAGCCCAGGCAGGCGTCGGTGATCGATACCCCATAGGCGAGCGGCTTGCCGGGCTTCAGATCCTGGCGGCCTTCGTTGAGGTGCGACTCGATCATCACGCCGAAGATGCGCTCCTCGCCGGCGGCGAGCTGCGCGGCGACATCGGCCGCCACCTCCAGCTGCCGCCGGAAGTCCTTGCGGCTGTTGCCGTGCGAGAAATCGACCATCACCCGCGCCGGCAGGCCGGCCTTGCCGAGCTCGGTGCAGGCGGCATCGATGCTGGCGTGATCATAGTTCGGCTGCTTGCCGCCGCGCAGGATGACGTGGCAATCCTCGTTGCCGTTGGTCGACACGATCGCCGAATGGCCGGCCTTGGTCACCGACAGGAAGTGGTGCGGCGCCTGCGCGGCGCGGATCGCGTCGACGGCGATCTTGATGTTGCCGTCGGTGCCGTTCTTGAAGCCGACCGGGCAGGAAAGCCCCGAGGCGAGCTCGCGGTGCACCTGCGATTCGGTGGTGCGCGCGCCGATCGCCCCCCAGCTGATCAGGTCGGCGGTGTATTGCGGCGTGATCGTGTCGAGGAACTCGGTCGCGCAAGGCAGCCCCATCTCGGTCAGCTCCCAGAGCAGGCGGCGCGCCAGACGCAGGCCCTCGTTGATCTTGTAGCTGCCATCGAGGCGCGGATCGTTGATCAGGCCCTTCCAGCCCACCGTGGTGCGCGGCTTTTCGAAATACACCCGCATCACGATCAGCAGATCGTCGCTGAGCCGGTCGTGCTCCGCCTTCAGACGCTTGGCATATTCGAGCGCCGAGTCGAAATCGTGGATCGAGCACGGGCCGACCACCACCAGCAGCCGGCTGTCGGCGCCGTGCAGGATGCGATGGATCGCCGCGCGCGCCTCGAACGTCGTTTTCGCAGCTTTCTCGCTGGCGGGATACTCGCGCAGGATGTGACCCGGCGGGGAAAGCTCCTTGATCTCCTTGATGCGGACGTCGTCGACGATGTGCTTCATGATCCTGGCCTGATGCAGAACCAGGTCATTCTACCGCAGCGCATCATCCGCCCGTGCCGCCGACGGTCATGCCGTCGATCCTCACCGTCGGCTGGCCAACGCCGACCGGCACGCTCTGGCCTTCCTTGCCGCAGGTGCCCACGCCCGGATCGAGCGCGAGGTCGTTGCCGATCATCGACACGCGCGTGAGCACGTCCGGGCCGTTGCCGATCAGGGTGGCGCCCTTGACGGGCCGGGTGATCCTGCCGTTCTCGATCAGGTAGGCCTCGGCGGCGGAGAAGACGAACTTGCCGCTGGTGATGTCGACCTGGCCGCCGCCGAAGTTGGCGGCATACAGGCCCTTCTTCACCGAGGCGATGATCTCCTGCGGATCCATCTCGCCGGCTTCCATCATCGTGTTGGTCATGCGCGGGATCGGCAGATGGGCGAAGGATTCGCGCCGGCCGTTGCCGGTCGGCGCGGCACCCATCAGGCGCGCATTGAGCGTGTCCTGCAGGTAGCCGACCAGGATGCCGTCTTCGATCAGCACGGTGCGCTGCGTCGGATTCCCTTCGTCATCCACCGACAGCGAGCCGCGCCGGTTCGGGAGGCTGCCATCGTCGACGACCGTCACGCCCTGCGCCGCGACGCGCTCGCCAATACGCCCAGAAAATGCGGAACTGCCCTTGCGGTTGAAGTCGCCTTCGAGGCCGTGGCCGATCGCTTCATGGAGCAGGATGCCCGGCCAGCCGGGGCCGAGCACCACGGTCATCTCGCCCGCCGGCGCCGCCGCGGCGCCGAGATTCACGCGCGCCTGGTGGATGGCCTTTTCCGCGTAGTCCTTCAACACCTCGTCAGTGAAGTAGCCGTAGTCGAAACGACCGCCGCCGCCGCTTGATCCCTGCTCGCGCCGCCCGTTTTCTTCGAGGATGACGGTGATCGAGACGCGCGAGAGCGGCCGCACGTCGGCCGCCAGACGGCCATCGGAGCGCGCCACGAGGATCGTCTCCCAGCTGCCGGCAATGTGCGCCATCACCTGCGTGACGCGCGGGTCGAGCGCGCGCGCGAAGCTTTCGAGGCGTTCGAGCAGGCGCACCTTTTCCGCATCGGGCAAGGAGGCGAGCGGGTCGGCAGGCGCATACAGCGGCGCGACCGGATGGCGCTTGAGTCGCGGCAGGCTGCCGCCACCGCCGGCCGCAGCGATCGCGCGCACGGCTCGCGCCGCGTCGCAGAGCGCCGGCAGGCTGATGTCGTCGGAATAGGCGAAGGCGGTTTTTTCATTACTGATCGCGCGCACGCCGACGCCCTGCTCGATGTTGAAGCTGCCGGACTTGACGATGCCTTCCTCGAGGCTCCAGGCCTCGGAGCGCGCATACTGGAAATACAGATCGGCGTAATCGATCCGGTGGCCATACAGTTCGCCGAACACGACGGCCAGTCGTGATGGACTCAGATCGTAAGGCGTCAGCAGATGCTGCTCGGCAGTGTGGAAATGGGTCTCTGTCGTCATGGGGGTCGGTGTCGGTGATGCGCTGCCGTCTCGCCAGCGCCGATTTTTACCGGATATGGGGGCGAGTTTACAGTCTTCTATGGGCCAGGGCCGGCAGGCTCGCCCGCACTTCGGCGATGCGCGCCGGATCGAGCTCGGCGAGCACCACGCCTTCGCCGTATTCCATCCGTGCCACGACCCCGCCCCAGGGATCGACGATCATGCTGTGACCATGGGTGATACGGCCGGTGGGGTGACGCCCGCCCTGCGCCGCGGCGAGCACATAGCACTGGTTCTCGACGGCACGCGCCCGCAGCAGCAGTTCCCAGTGCGCCCGGCCGGTCGTGTCGGTGAAGGCCGCCGGCAGCACGATCAGGTCGAGTGGCGCCAGCGCCCGGAACAGTTCGGGAAAGCGCAGGTCGTAGCAGATGCCCAGCCCGATGCGCAGGCCCAGCGCATCGCAGGCGACCGGCTCGGCCGGACCGGCCTCGATGGTCTCCGCCTCGTCGTAGCGCTCCGCGCCCTTCTGGAAGCCGAACAGGTGGATCTTGTCGTAGCGCGCGACGCGCCGGCCCATGGGATCGAAGACCAGGCAGCTGTTGCGCAATTTCGCCGGATTCTGCGCCATCAGCGGAATTGAGCCGCCGACGAGCCAGAGGCCGTGCCGCGCTGCCGTCTCGGCGAGGAATTCCTGGATCGGCCCGCTACCCTCGGCTTCGCGCACCGCGAGGCGGTCGGCATCAGAGCCGCCGATGATCGGGAAGTATTCGGGCAGGGCCACGAGCCGAGCGCCCCGCCCGGCCGCCTCGGCGACCAGCCGTCCGGCGGTGGCGAGATTGGCGGCGAGCTCGGGCGTCGAGATCATCTGCACGGCGGCAATGCGGCAGCATTCGGTCATGGCAGGTTGGATTTCGTTTCAGACGGTTGTCGGGTAAGTTTGGCGACCTGCGGATCGCTCCAGCTGCCGGTCACCGCGTATTCGTAGGCGAAGATCTGGTCGAGCGGGTCCTTGAGCACCTTCTGCGCGGCCCAGGCCACGGCGCCCGCCACCGGGTGGGCGAGCATCGCACCGACCGCGAGCGACTCGCCGATCGCCGGCTGCACGCGCACTTTCAGATTCTGGGTTTCGGCGATGAGATCGACCTGACCGGAAAGCAGCACCTTGGCGGCCGGCCCCTGGATGCGCAGTTCGTCGGTCGTCATCACCCCTTTGCCGATCCCGGCTTCGCCCGTGATGCTGTCGAACGCGAAGCCTTCGCTGAAGATGTCGCGGAAATCGAGCGTGATGCGGCGCGGCAGCGATTGCAGCGAGAGCACGCCGAGCAGGCGGCCGACGCCGGGTTCGAGCTTCTTGAACTGGCCCTTGCCGAAATCCACCTTGACGCTTCCCGCGAGACTCGGCAGATCGAAGGCCAGGGGACTACCCGTCCAGCGCACCTCGCCTTCGATCGCTCCTTCGCCGCGCCGCACCGCATCGGGCAGCTTCAGGCGCTCGAGCAGTTTCTCCGCATTGTCGACATCCAGCTTGAAGGCGAGCGCCGTCTCCGCACCGGCGCGGCCCGGCTGCCAGCGCCCCTCGCCCGACAGCCGGGCCGCCTCATTCCTCAAATCGAATTTTCCTCGCCAGGAGCCCGCCCGGTTCTCCGCCTTGAGCTTGAGTTCGCCGAGCGCCTTCTCGCCGACGCGGAAACTGTCGATGACGAGATCCAGCGCCGGCATTTCGCGCTTCATGTCCGCATCCGTATCCACCTCGGGCTCCGTCGCGCCCTCGCCGGCCGGCAGATGCAATCGAGCGAAACGACCGCTGATGCGGCCGGCACCGGCCGTCTCCCAAATCAGGCTGCCCTGCGCTTCGCGGCTGTCCACTCCCAACCGCCAGCGGCCCTCGTCGCGCATCGCGAGGAAATGCACGTCATGGAAGGCGCGGTGCAGAAAACGCAGCTCTGGACTGGCCAGATCCACGCTCGCCAGCGGCAACGCTTCGCCCGTGCCGTCGCCCGCCCCGTCTCTGGCCAGGCCGCGCCAGAGATCGGCATCGATCCGCGGCAGGTTCATCACCAGCGCGAGCCCCTGCGCCGGTAGCGCCGCCGTTTGTCCGGTGGCCTTCTCGCCGATGGCCAGCCGGCCGCGCCAGGACTCGTTCGCCCGTTGCATGGCGAGGCTGGCGATACGTCCCAGCGTCGCCTGCCATTGCGCCCGTTGCGCATCGATGCGCCCCTGCACGACGAGCGGCAGACTGCTGAGCGCCGGCTTGTTGAGCGGCTCGGGAAGGCTCGAGGCGAAGCCGCGCAGATCGGATTCGAGACGCAACTCGGCAGCCGGCTTCTTCACGGTCAGCACGCCGCGCCACGGCGTCTCGCCCGAGAGATGGTCGAGCGCCGGCCAGCCGTAATGGCGACGCAAGCCGTTCGCCGCCAGGCTGCCGGCGGCGGTGATGCGCACCGTGCCGCCAGCCAGTGTGGCGATGTCGAGCGTCATCGGCTGATCGAGGAAGCGCGCGCGCAGGTTCTTCGCCTGCAAGCGTTCCGCGGTGAAAGCGACTTCGCCCTGCGCCTCGGTGAAGGGCGGCAGGCCTTCCAGCACTTCGAGCCGGTTGTCGGCAAAGCGGTATCGTCCTTCGACCTGGGTGTTCGCCACATGCCGCAACGGCATCGAGAGCTTCAGATCGAGCGTGCCCGTGCCGCGGGCGACCATGCCCGCAGTGAAGTGATCGATGCGCCCGCCCACCGGACTGGCCTCGATGAAATCGAGGAACCGCTGCGTCTCGCCCTGCGCCCGTCCGGCGATGATGAGCTGTTCCTCGCTCGCCTCGAGATCGGGAATCTCGGCGCGCACGTCCTGCAACGCCACGCCCATGATCGACGCCCGCTGCGCGCGGATCAGCATGCGCTCGTTCTCGAACAGCAGCTCGCCATCGATGCCGTCGATGCGCGGCCAGCCCGGCGCATAGTCGAGGCCGACGCCGCGAACCCCCCCCTTCACCTGGAAGATGCCGCCCTTGCCGCCGCGGAACGGGAACTGCGAGAGCGGCCCCTTGAGCCGCAGCGTCGTGCCGTCGGCGCGGCCGCCCTGGATCGCTGCCTGCAGCCAGTCGCGCGCATCCTTGCTCACCACGCGGGGCAGATAGCGCCAGACCGCGCCGCCCGCGGCATCCTGCAGCTTCGCCGTCAGATCGATCTCGCCGGGCCCCTGCCCGGTGTAGCGATAGCTGCCGGCCGCTTCGCCCTTGGCATCGTCGTTGCTGAAACTGGCGCGCTGGATGAGGAACTCGCTGACCCCGTCCTTCTTGCGCCAGCCGATCTCCGCTTCGAGCCGTCCGAGCTTCAGGGTCGGCTCCGGGAACACCGCCGGCAACTCGAGCCGGACGTCGCTGCCGGTGAGCGAGAGCCGGCCGGTTTTGTCGTCGCCTTCGAGGTGGCCGGTAACGCCACTGAAACCGGGCAGCGTCTTCCAGGGCGCGAGCGCAAGGTCTTCGAAATCGCCGCGGATGCGCCAGTCCCGTGGCGCATCCGTAGCGCCTTGCCAGGCCAGGGAGAAATTCGCGATCGCGCCGCGCGGCGCGAGCGCATCGAGGCGGTCGCGCAAGGGCTGCGGCAATGGCAGGAAGACCCGCAGCGCCGCGAGCGGGTCGAGCTCGAGCCGGTTGGCGATGAACTCGCCGCCGCGCGCGTCGGTCTTGAGGCGCAGGCTCGCATCGGTGGCGGGCAGCGCGATGCCCTCCGCGCTCGCCAGGCTGAAGTGCTTCAGCTCGCCGGCATAGCCATCCTGGGTGCGGCGCGCGCCGACGCGTCCCTCGATGTGCGTCAAGGCGAGCGCCGGCAGGTCGGGTCGCAGCCGCAGATCGAGATCGGCGAGCCGCAGATCGGCCGTTACGGCGGTGGGCTGGGCAGCGGCGAAGTCGAGCCACAGGCGCGCATCGCCCCTGCCTTGGGACATTTCCAGCGGCAAAGTCAGCCACGGCTTAGCCGCGGCGAGATCGAGTTGCGTCGCATCCAGATACAGCTGTCCGGACCAGCCGGCGGGCTCGCTCAGGCTGCGTCCGCTGAGATTGCCGCGCAGGTCGAGGCGCGCCGCGAATCCGCCGGAAGGTTCGGTCACCAGGCCGAAGCTATGATGATGGCCGAGATTGCGCAGCTCGAAATCGAGCCGGCTGAACTCGAGCGGCGGCGCGTTGCGCATCTCGTCGCGCCAGACGATGCGGGCATCGCGCACGACGACGCGATATTGCTCGAGCAGCCAGTCCATGAGGCCGCCATCGCCCTCGGCACGCACCGGCAGGCCGGCGACGAAGATCGCGCCGGCCGCGTCGCGGCGAATCTCGAGCACGGGCGCGATGATCTCGAGACGGTGCAGGCGCGGCTCGAAAAACAGCAGCGAGGTCCAGCCGACCTCCGCCTCGACGCGTTCGAGCATCAGCGCCTCGCGGCCGGTGCGATCATGCACGCGCAGCTTGCCGACGCTCAAGTGCGGATGGAGCCCAGGCCAGTCGGCGGAGAGTTCGCCGAGGGTGACCGGCAGCCCGATGGACTCGGAGAGCTGCCGTTCGATCGTCGCGCGCCAGCGGTCGATCTCCGGCATCAGCCAGTGGCGACCGACCAGGATCAGCGTCGCCGCGGCGAAATACAGCAGCAGCAGGAGACGTCCGCTCCAGCGCAGCAGGGTACGGAGGATGCCGGGAACAGGAAAAGACAACGCAGGCAAGGGGTCGGGGCAGTCTAGAATGGCATGGCATGCCGAGCCGCCGATTTTAATCCATGACCCCGCCCCTCTCCCCCACCGGATACTCGCGCTATCTGGCCCGCCTGCTGCAAGCCCGCCCCGAACTGCAGGACGAACTGTGCGCCGAAGCGCCGCTGACCGCGACCTTGGCGAAAGCCTGGCTGAACGAGCGGCCGCTCGACGAAGAAAGCCTCAAGCCGGCGCTGCGGCGCCTCAAGCAACGCGCGATGGCGCGCATCATCAGCCGCGACCTCAGCGGCCGCGCCGATCTCGCCGAAGTGGTCGAGAGCATGACGGTGACCGCCGAGACGGCGATCGCCACGGCGCTCTCGGTCGTCGAGGCCGCGCTGGTCGGCCGCTACGGCGAGCCGCGCAACGCTGCGGGCGAACGCCAGCAACTGATCGTCATCGGCATGGGCAAGCTCGGCGGCCGCGAGCTCAATGTCTCGTCGGACATCGACCTGATCTTCGTCTATCCCGAGGACGGCGACACGGACGGGGGTCGTTCGATCTCCAACTTCGAATTCTTCACGCGGCTGGGCCGCAATCTCATCAACGCACTGGCCGAGATCACCGGTGACGGCCAGGTGTTCCGCGTCGACATGCGGCTGCGGCCCAACGGCGATTCCGGCCCGCTGGTCTGCTCGTTCGAGATGCTGGAAAACTATTTCTACACCCAGGGCCGCGAATGGGAGCGCTACGCCTGGATCAAGGCGCGCCCGCTCACCGGCACGCGCTGGGACGAGCTCGAAGCGATCCGCCAGCCCTTCGTGTTCCGCAAGTACCTCGACTTCGGCACGATCGAGGCGATGCGCGAGCTGCATGCGCAGATCCGCCGCGAAGTGGCGAAGAAGGACATGGCCACGAACATCAAGCTCGGCCCCGGCGGCATCCGCGAGATCGAGTTCATCGCCCAGGTGTTCCAGCTGATCCGCGGCGGCCGCGATGCCGCGCTGCAAGTCAGGCCGACGCTCGAAGTGCTCAAAAGGCTGGTCGACCGCGGCCAGCTCGAACTCGATGCGGTCGTCGAGCTGGCCGCCGCCTACCGCTTCCTGCGCCGCCTCGAACATCGCCTGCAATACCTCGACGATGCCCAGACCCACGCGCTGCCCGAAAACGCGGACGACCAGCAGCGCGTTGCCCAGGCGATGGGCTTTGGCGATTACGCGGCGCTGCTCGCCGAACTCGACGACCACCGCCAGAACGTGGCGCGCCATTTCGCCGCGATCTTCGCCGCGCCCGACGAGCGCAACCACGCGCTCGACCCGCTCTGGCACCAGGCCGGCGGCCAGGAGAGAGAACTCGAAAAACTCGGCTTTCGCGACCCGGCACCCCTGTGCGCGCGACTCGCCGCGATCCGCGGCGGCACGCGTTACCAGCAGATGGGCGAGCAGGCGCGCAACCGTTTCGACGCCCTCGTGCCCCGCGTCATCCAAGCCGCCGCTGCGATGCCGAACCCGGATGCGACGCTCTCGCGCATGCTCGACCTGCTCGAAGCGATAGGCCGGCGCGCTGCCTACCTGGCCCTGCTGCTGCAATATCCGCAGGCGCTCGAACAGGTGGCGAAGATCGTCAGCGCTTCGTCCTGGGCGGCGGAATATCTGCTCAGCCATCCGATCCTGCTCGACGAGCTGCTCGACCCGCGCCTGCTGCAGATGGCGCCCGACTGGCCCGCCTTCCGCCAGCAGCTCACCGAGCAGACCGACGCGCTGGAGCCGGATACCGAGGCGCAGATGGACGCGTTGCGCGAAGCGCATCATGCCCAGGTGTTCCGCCTGCTCGCCCAGGACATCGCCGGCCTGCTGACCGTCGAGCGGCTCTCCGACCATCTTTCCGAGCTGGCCGACATCCTCGTCGGCCGCGCCCTCGAACTGGCCTGGCGCAAACTGCTGAAGAAGCATCGCGAGACGCCGGCCTTCGCGGTGATCGGCTACGGCAAGCTCGGCGGCAAGGAGCTCGGCTACGCCTCCGACCTCGATCTCGTCTATCTGTTCGACGATCCGCATCCCGATGCCGCCGGCATCTACGCCAAGCTCGCCACGCGGCTCACCAGCTGGCTGTCGACGCGCACCGCCGCCGGCATCCTGTTCGAGACCGACCTGCGCCTCAGACCGAACGGCGATGCCGGCCTGGTCGCCTGCTCGCTCGAAGCCTTCCGCAAATACCAGCAGATGAGCGCCTGGGTGTGGGAACATCAGGCGCTCACGCGCGCCCGCTTCGTCGCCGGCGATACGAGGATCGGCGAAGCCTTCGAGGCCATCCGCCGCGATATCCTCTGCCAGCGCCGCGACCGCGCGCGGCTGCGCGAGGAGGTGCTGGCGATGCGCCGCAAGATGCACGAGAACCTCGGCACCCGGGGCGCATCGGAGCTGTTCGACCTCAAGCACGATTTCGGCGGCCTCGTCGATGTCGAGTTCATCGTCCAATACCTGGTCCTCGGCTACGCCTGCGACTATCCGCAGCTCACCGGCAACCTTGGCAACATCGCGCTGTTGAAGATCGCCGCAGACTGCGGCCTGATTCCCGCCGAGCTGGCCGAGGCCGCGCGCGAGGCCTATCGCGAATACCGCCGCCTGCAACACAAGCTGCGTCTGAACAACCTCGACAGCCGTGTCGAGGCCGCGCCGCTCGCCGCGCGCATCGCCGCGGTGCGCGCGCTCTGGAAACACGTCTTTGGAGACTCATGAGATGCCCGTCAATTACCTCACTCCCGCTCCCGACCAACTCCACCCCGTCGCCGGCGTGCGCCTGGGCACGGCCGCCGCTGGCATCCGCAAGGCCAACCGCCGCGACCTGACGCTGATCGAGCTCGCCCCCGGCAGCCGGGTCGCCGGGGTATTCACGCAGAACCGCTTCTGCGCCGCCCCGGTGCAGGTCTGCCGCGAGCACCTGAAGCAGGAGGGCATCCGCGCGCTGGTGATCAACACCGGCATCGCCAACGCCGGCACCGGCGAGGCCGGGCTCGTCGCCGCCCGACAGTCCTGCGCCGCGGTGGCGAAGCTGATGGACCTGGCTGCCTCCCAGGTGCTGCCTTTTTCCACCGGCGTGATCCTCGAACCGCTGCCGGTCGAGCGCCTGAAGGCCGGTCTGCCGGCAGCCCTCTCGGCATTGAAGGCCGACGGCTGGTTTGATGCCGCGCACGCGATCATGACCACCGATACCGTCGCCAAGGCCGCCTCGCGCAAAATCGGCGCTGGCGACACGGCAGTGGTGATCACCGGCATCGCCAAGGGCGCCGGCATGATCCGCCCGAACATGGCGACGATGCTCGGCTTCGTCGCCACCGACGCGGCGGTCAGCCAGCCGATGCTCGACCGCCTCGTCAAGGAAGCGGCCGACGAATCCTTCAACTGCATCACCGTCGATGGCGACACCTCGACCAACGATTCCTTCGTGCTGATCGCCACCGGCCGTGGGCCGGCGAAGTTCGAAAGCGTCGACGCGCCGGGCTGGGGCGAATTCAAGCAGGCCGTGATCGACGTCGCGCGCGAGCTCGCGCAGGCGATCGTGCGCGACGGCGAAGGGGCGAGCAAATACATCGAGATCCTCGTCACCGGCGGCCGCAGCCGCGGGGAATGCAAGGCGGTCGGCTATGCGATCGGCCATTCGCCGCTGGTGAAGACCGCCTTTTTCGCCTCCGATCCCAACCTCGGCCGCATCCTCGCTGCGATCGGCTATGCCTGGAACAACGATCCCGGCCTCGCCGATCTCGACGACAGCAAGGTGAAGGTCTGGCTCGGCAGCAATGGCGAGGAAGTGCTCGTCGCCGAAAACGGCGGACGGGCAATGAGCTATCGTGAAGAAGACGGCGCGCGCATCATGAAAGCCGCCGAGATCCGCGTGCGCGTCGATCTCGGCCGCGGCAGCCACACCGCGCAGGTGTGGACCTGCGACCTCAGCTACGATTACGTGAAGATCAATGCCGATTACCGCAGCTAACGCCGCATCGCCGACCTCGGGCCACCCACAGCCGATGAAACGACTGAGACAGCGATCGGCATGTAAGGCGTTTCACGCTAATCTTTCGCGTCATTCATAGCGCAGCACGTTCTCCGCCGGCTCGTCCTCGCCCAGGCGCTCGATCAGCGCATCGATCTCGGCATCGAGCGCCTGCTCGTCCTCGGCTTCGAGCCGCCCGGCGCCGACGAGCCTGGCCACCAGCCCTGCCTGCATCGCCTCGCGCACCTCGCCGAGCGTCGGCACGACATCCTCGTCGCGCTCGTCGAGCAGGGTTTCGATCACGCTCGACAGTTCCTCGCTGGCCTTGACGCTGACCAGCTCGGTGGCGAGCGCCTCCTCGCCATACTCGTCGATCAGCGCATCGACTTCGGCGCTGAGCAACTCTTCGTCGCCGAAGCTGTGCACCCGCTCGGCCTCGGCGAAGCCGGCCAGCGTCTGCCGCAGCCGTTCGCGCACCACACCGAGCGTCACCGGCGCCGTACCCTCGGGATCATTGGCGATCGCCTCGATCACCATCGAGAGCTCCTTGCTCACCCGCTCGTCGGGCTCGATGACAGTCTGCATGTTATCCCTCCATCAACGGTTGTGAACGCGATGCCCTTCATCTTTGTCTAGACCATGCCGTCGGCTCAGTCAATGCGCGCGATACGCGACGATCGGTGTTATCTTTGGCCGCATCGGCAGATCGACACTCACCGACAAAGACGATCACAGGAGGATTGGCATGGCCACACAGCGCAGACCCGCCGGGAACACGGAGAGCACGCACATCATCGAACGCCCCGACGGTTTTTACTGGCAGGATCTCGACACCGGCGCGGAAATCGGTCCCTTCGCGACGCTGGCGGAGGCGGTCGCGGACATGGAATCCGCTGGCGCCGAGGACAGCGAGGCCGTCGAATCGCTCAATGAGGCCGAGGACGAGATCGGCATCAATGACTGGATCGATCCGGAAACCGGCCTGCCCGCCGAGGACTTCGCTCCCCACCTCGAGGATCATTGAGCTTCGCCCGATCGATGGCACTCCCGTCGCGCAGCGGCAACGACCGCATCGCCAGTGGCGACGCGGAAAGCGAGGATGCCGAGCTGCGCGCCGAGCGCGAGGCGATGCTGCGCGACATCGCCGACGAGGTCGCCTGGACGCGGCAGGAAATCGGCAAGGAGGCGCTCGATGCGGAGGTGATGGCCGCGCTCTCCCGCGTGCCGCGCGAACTGTTCGTGCCGGCCACGGAACGCCGCTTCGCCTTCGTCAACGGCCCGTTGCCGATCGGCCACGGCCAGACCATCTCGCAACCCTACATCGTCGCGCTGATGACCGACCTGCTCGAGCCCCGGTCCGCCGATCGCATCCTGGAGATCGGCACCGGCTCGGGCTATCAGACCGCCGTGCTGGCGGAGCTGGCGCGCGAGGTGTATAGCGTCGAGATCATCGCCGCGCTGGCGAACGCCGCGCGGGCGCGGCTCGCCCGCCTCGGCTATGACAACGTCTCCATCCGCCACGGCGACGGCCATCAGGGCTGGCCGGAGCATGCCCCCTACGACGGCATCATCGTCACCGCCGCAGCGCCGCACATCCCGCCCGCGCTGCTCGAACAACTGAAACCCGGCGGACGACTGGTGATCCCGGTGGGCCTGCCGGAGCAGATCCAGCAGCTCGAAGTCGTGACGAAGAACGCCGACGGCACGCTCACTCACCGTGACGTGCTGCGCGTCGCGTTCGTGCCGATGACCCGCGATCTACGCTGACTCGTGGCGACCCTCGCAGATTCGGCTCCGCTGGCGCTGCTCTGGCTCGCGCTCGGCTGGCTCGCCTATGCAAGCCTCCATTCCCTGCTCGCCGCCCTCGCCGTCAAGGGCTGGGTGACGCGCCGCTGGCCTGCGTTCGCGCCGTGGTATCGCCTCGCCTACAACCTCGTCGCCACGCTGCTCGTCCTGCCGCTAATGTGGGCGAGCTTCGCGATTCCCGGCGACTGGCTGTGGCGCTGGACCGGCATCGGCGCCTGGATCGCCAACGGCCTCGCCCTCGCCGCCTTGGCAGCCTTCTGGGTCTCGACCGGCGCTTATGACATGGCCGAGTTCCTCGGCTTGCGGCCACTCAGAGAAAAGCGCGCCGACGCTGCCGAGCACGATGCGTTCCGCATCTCGCCGCTGCACCGTCATGTGCGCCATCCGTGGTATTGCCTCGGCCTCGTCTTGATCTGGACGCGCGACATGAATGCGCCGATGCTCGTCTCGGCCGCGGCCATCACCCTCTACCTGATCATCGGCGCCCGGCTCGAAGAACGGAAGCTCGAAGCGCACTACGGCGCGGCCTATCGCGCCTACCGGCAGCGCGTGCCGGGGCTGCTGCCGCTGCCGTGGAAACGGCTCTCCGCCGCGGAGGCAGAGGCCTTAATGCAGCGTGCGCGGCATCGCCAGCACGAACTCTGAGATCGGCGCCTCGAAGCGCGTGCCGTCCTCGGCGACCATCTGGTAGCTGCCGCGCATCGTGCCCACCGGGGTGGCGAGCGGACAGCTGCTGGTGTATTCGAAACTCTCGCCGGGCTGCAGCAGCGGCTGGTTGCCGACCACGCCCAGGCCGCGCACTTCCTCGATACGCCCTTCGGCATCGGTGATGATCCAATGCCGCGAGACGAGCTGCGCGGCCTCGGTGCCGACATTGGTGATGTGGATGCGGTAGGCGAAGAAATAGCGGTCCGCAGTGGGATCCGACTGCTCGGGCAGGTATTGCGTCTCGACCAGGACTTCGATTTCGTACTTCTTGGACTCTGCCATCGGCTTATACCTGTCATCAGAAAATGTTAGCCGCCCTGATGGACGGCCCCGTTACAATCAGGCGATTCTAATTCAACCCATCGAGGAGACCGGTCATGGCCCAGCCCAACTATCGCATCGCCCCGTCCATCCTGTCCGCCAACTTCGCGAAACTCGGCGAAGAAGTCGATGACGTGCTCGCCTCGGGCGCCGACATCGTCCATTTCGACGTCATGGACAACCACTACGTGCCGAACCTGACCATCGGCCCGCTGGTCTGCGAGGCGTTGCGCAAGCATGGCGTCACCGCCCCGATCGACGTGCACCTGATGGTCAAACCCGTCGACCGCATCATCCCCGATTTCGCCAAGGCCGGCGCCACCTACATCACCTTCCACCCGGAAGCCTCCGAGCACATCGACCGCACCATCGGCCTGATCCGCGATTCCGGCTGCAAGCCCGGCCTGGTCTTCAACCCGGCGACGCCCTTGGACGTGCTGGAATGGACGCTCGAGAAGCTCGACATGGTGCTCCTGATGTCGGTCAACCCCGGCTTCGGCGGCCAGAAGTTCATCCCCTACGTGCTCGAAAAGGCGCGCCGCGTGCGCAAGATGATCGACGAGCGTGGCCTGAAGACCGAGCTCGAAATCGACGGCGGCGTCGGCCCGGCCAACATCGCCGAAGTGGCGCGCGCCGGCGTCGACACCTTCGTCGCCGGCTCTGCCGTGTTCGGCAAGAGAAACGAAGCCGACCCCCACCGCTACGACACGATCATCCGCGAAATGCGCGCCGAGCTGGCGAAGGTGTAAGGGCATGCCGCTCGCCGTCAAGGCCGTCTTGCTCGATCTCGACGGCACGCTGCTCGATACCGTCCTCGACCTGCATGCCGCGGCCAATGGCATGCTCGCCGATCTGGGCCGGCCGCCGGTCGCCGTCGAGGACATCCGCGCCTATGTCGGGCGCGGCATCCCCAATCTCGTCAAGCGCGTGCTCGCCGGCCATCTCGAAGCGGCCGACGATCCCACGCCGCCGCCGGCGGAAGCCTTGGCGAGCTTCAGGAAGCACTACGCGCATTTCAACGGCCGTGCCACCCGGCCCTTTCCGGGCGTCATGGAAGGGCTGGAGGCGCTGAAGGCGATGCATCTGCCGATGGGCGTGATCACCAACAAGGCAAAGGATTTCACGCTGCCGCTCATCGCCCGCACGGGGCTCGCGCCCTATTTCGACGTCACTGTGGCCGGCGACATGCTGCCCAAGCCGAAGCCCGACCCGATGCCGCTCGTCTGGGCCTGCGGGCGGCTCGGCGTCTCGCCGGCCGACACGCTGATGGTCGGCGATTCGGTGCATGACTTCAAGGCCGGCCGCGCCGCCGGTTGCTATGTCTTCCTCGTGCCATACGGCTACAACGAAGGACAGGACGTGCGGACGCTTGCCGCCGATGCTATAGTCGGCAGCCTGCTCGAAGCCGCACAGCGCCTGTCCTCATGAACGAAGCCGATTTCGACCGTCTGGCCCGCGAGGGCTACAACCGCATCCCCGTCACCCTCGAGACCTTCGCCGATCTCGATACCCCGCTCTCCATCTACCTCAAGCTCGCCGACGGCCCGCATTCCTATCTGCTCGAATCGGTGCAAGGCGGCGAGCGCTTCGGCCGCTATTCGTTCATCGGGCTCACCACGCCGACCCGCATCGCCGTCACCGGCTCGACCATCCTGCTGCTGTCGGGCAACCGCGTCGCCGAACGCCGCGAGCACACCAACCCGATGTCCTACATCTCCGAGTTCATGGCGCGCTTCAAGGTGCCGGACATTCCCGGTCTGCCGCGCTTCACCGGCGGCCTGGTGGGTTATTTCGGCTATGACACGGTGCGTTACATCGAACCGAAGCTCGCCGACACGCAAAAGCCCGATCCGCTCGACGTTCCGGACATCCTGCTGCTGCTCTCCGAAGAAATCGCCATCGTCGACAACCTCTCGGGCAAGCTCACCCTCGTCGTCTATGCCGAGCCGGGCTTTCCCGGCGCCTGGCGCCATGCGCAGGCGCGCCTCAAAGAGCTGCTCGTCCGCCTGCGCGCACCGGTAAAGCTGCCGCAGGACAGCCGTGCCGTCCCGGAGCCGCCGAGTTTCGAATTCGCCGAGGATGACTTCAAGGCCGCCGTGCGGCGCGCGAAGCAATACATCGTCGACGGCGACATCATGCAGGTCGTGCTCTCGCAGCGCATGAGCCGCCCCTATGCGGCGAGCCCCCTGGCGCTCTACCGGGCCTTGCGCACGCTCAACCCCTCGCCCTACATGTTCTTCTTCGACTTCGGCGACTTCCAGGTCGTCGGCGCTTCACCGGAAATCCTCGTGCGCCTCGAAGCGGAAGACGGCAAGCGCAAGGTCACCGTACGGCCGATCGCCGGCACCCGCAAGCGCGGCGCGAATGCCGCCGAGGACGCGCGCCTGGCCGCGGAGCTGCTGGCCGACCCGAAGGAGCGCGCCGAACACCTGCAGCTCCTGGACCTCGGCAGGAACGACATCGGCCGCGTCGCCAAGATCGGCACCGTCCGCGTCACCGACCAATACACCATCGAACGCTACTCGCACGTGATGCACATCGTCTCCAACGTCGAAGCCGAACTGAAGGACGACGAAGGCCCGCTGTCGGTGCTCAAAGCCACCTTCCCCGCCGGCACCGTCTCCGGCGCGCCGAAGGTGCGCGCGATGGAAATCATCGACGAGCTGGAACCGACCAAGCGCGGCATCTACGCCGGCGCGGTCGGCTATCTCGGCTTCAACGGCGATATGGACCTGTGCATCGCGATCCGCACCGCGGTGGTGAAGGACGGTCGCATCTTCGTCCAGGCCGGCGCCGGCATCGTCGCCGACTCCGACCCGGAGAGCGAATGGCAGGAAACGCTCAACAAGGCGAAAGCGCAGCTGAAAGCCGCCGACATGGCCGAATGTGGGCTCGATACGCGCTTCGATTGATCTCCCTCTGCCTCGGACTGGCGTGCTGGGCGAGTCCCGCCTGGAGCCAGACGCGTTTCATCATCATCGCCTCGACGACGTCGACCGAGCAGTCAGGCCTCTTCGCCCATCTGCTGCCCCTCTTCGAGAAAGCCAGCGGCATCAAGGCGCGTGTGGTCGCGCTTGGTACTGGTCAGGCGCTCGATCTCGCACGGCGCGGTGATGCCGATGTCGTTTTCGTGCATGATCCCGATGCCGAGGAAAGATTCGTCACCGAGGGTCACGGCGTCAAGCGGCTGCAAGTGATGTACAACGATTTCGTGCTGGTCGGCCCGCAATCGGATCCGGCCCGGGCTCGCGGAAAGGATGTCTTGGAAGCCCTGCGGCGCATTGCCGCGGCACGGCTGCCTTTCGTCTCACGTGGCGACAGGAGCGGCACACACGCTGCCGAACTGCGTTATTGGGGGCTGGCTGGCATCGATCTCGCCAGAGAAAAGGGTACATGGTACCGCGACACCGGCTCCGGCATGGGGCCAGCGCTCAATACGGCCGTCTCGATGAATGCTTACATACTCGCCGACCGTGGCACTTGGCTCAGCTTCCGGAACCGTGGCGAACTCGGCATCCTCGTCGAGGGCGACACGCGCCTGTTCAACCAATACGGCGTGATCCTCGTCAATTCAGCACGACATCCGCATGTCAAACAAACGGAAGGTCAGGCCTTTATAGACTGGCTAGTCTCGCCTGCCGGCCAGCAGGCCATTGCCGCTTACAAGGTCGGCGGCAAGCAACTGTTCTTCCCGAATGCAGCGAAATGAGTGAAATCGCGCAAAGCCTCACACTCGCCAGCGAGCTGATCGCTACAGGTGACAACCGGCTCGCCGCGATCGTAGGACTGAGTCTGCAGGTCAGTCTCTCCGCGACGCTGCTTTCCTGTGCGCTCGGCATACCGCTCGGAGCACTGTTGGCAGTCGGCCGATTTCCTGGACGGCATGCACTGATCATCCTTTTCAACGGCCTGATGGGCTTGCCGCCGGTGGTCGTCGGCCTGTTGGTCTATCTGCTGCTCTCGCGCGCCGGGCCACTCGGCGAACTCGGCCTATTGTTTACGCCGACGGCGATGGTCATTGCCCAGACGGTGCTGGTCATGCCAATTATCGCGGCGCTGACGCTGCAGGTGATCGAGGACGAGTGGCATGAATACCGTGAGCAACTGCGCAGTCTCGGCGCGAGCCGTCTACGCGCTGGTCGCACCCTGATCTGGAACGCGCGCTTCTCGCTCACCACAGCCGGATTGGCCGGCTTCGGCCGTGCCATCGCCGAAGTCGGGGCAGTGATGATCGTCGGCGGCAACATCGATGGCGTCACGCGCGTGATGACCACGACCATCGCGCTCGAAACCAGCAAGGGCGACCTGCCACTCGCGCTCGCTCTGGGCGCGATCCTCATTACGGTAGTGTTACTCGTCAATGCGGTCGCCTTCTTTCTGCGCCAGTGGGCGGAAAAGCGCTGGGGATGAGCCACTGGATCGAACTACGGAGCCTTAGGCGCACGGAAGGCACGGTGTGCATCCTGTCCGATATCGAATTGAAACTCGGCGCAGGCAAGACGGCACTGATCGGCCCCAACGGTGCGGGCAAAAGCACGCTGCTGCGGCTGATGCATGGTCTATTGCGGCCGGATGCGGGATCTGTGATCTGGCCACGACCACTCACACAGGCGATGGTATTCCAGCGACCGATCCTGTTGCGTACGACCGTGCTCGCCAACATTGAGTATGGTCTGAAGTTGCGTGGCGTATCCGCACGGGAACGTCGCAAAAGGGCACTGTCGGCGTTAGAACGCGTGGGGCTGTCACATCTAGTGCAGCGGCAGGGACGCCGGCTTTCCGGCGGCGAGCAGCAGCGCATCGCGCTGGCGCGCGTCTGGGCGCTGGAGCCGCAGGTACTGTTCCTCGACGAGCCGACCGCCAGTCTCGATCCGCTCAGCCGCCACGAGGTCGAACGCATCATCGGCGAGATCGCCGCGAGCGGCACGAAGATCGTCATGGCCACTCACAATCTCGGTCAGGCACGCCGCATTGCCGAGGAGGTGCTTTATCTCGAAGCAGGACGCTTGCTCGAACAAACGCCGGTCAGTGAGTTCTTCCATCAGCCGCGCACGGCAGCGGCAAGGGCGTTCCTCGCCGAAGAGACAGGCTGAGCGATGGCCCTTATCCCTAGCTTCGACGGGCGGGACGTGGTCGAAGACCGGTTCGAGACGATGGAAAGGGACGAGGCGCAGCTTCGGCAAGCCGACATCGCTATGGCTGGCGGGCAATCGGGCAGTCATCGCGTTCTCCTCTGGTGGGCGCGCGGCGCAAGCAACGACAAGATTGCAGTGATGTTGTGCGATCGTCCTTCATGTCACCACTGTCGTCAAAGCCCGACAGAATGAAGCACGCTGCCGCGTCTTCAGTTCCACGCCTCGGCCGCCGCCCCGTGCATGCCTATGGCAGTGACGGGCTGCAACGCGAAGACCCATTCATCGTGGCGCTGTGCCTGGGCAAAGGCTTCCAGCCCGACCGGGAATCCGCTCTTGCGCAGCGTCGGCGAGGTGCTGAGGCTATGGATGCCCAGGATCCTGCCATCCGGCGAACGCACGATTCCCCACTCCCTGCCGCCGCTCACTGGATCGGCATAGAGACGCCGCAAATGGCGCTTCGTGCCAGGGTAGCGGGGATCGCGCAGCAGCTCGGCCAGTTCTTTCGGCGCATCGGGCTGGCCGAGCGGCGTCGCCGCGGCATAGCTTTTCAGCGCGGCGCGGAATTCCTGGCCGATGGCGATGAGTTCCGCCTCCCGTTCGCGTAGTTGCAGTTGCGCGCCGGCTTCCAGCACGGTCGCAGCCCCCGCCGCGAGCAGCGCGACGGCGATCAGCAGGGCGACATAGGTGAAGCCGGCTTGCCCGTTACCACTGCGCATAGGGCTGCCCATTGCTGCCGACGCCGGGCGCGCGGCTTTTCAGATCGACGATTCCCGTGACGCCCTCTTCGCTCGGCGCCGGCACCAGATGCCACGCCGGCTTGCCCTCCAGCAGCGGATCGACTGGCAAGGCGCGCAGATAACGGCGCGCCACCAGTTCGTCGAGCGAAGCCGGGTAGCGGCCCAGATCGGCATGGAAGCGGTCGATCGCCGTGCGCGTGACGCGCAGGTTCTCCGCGAGCACCGCCTCTTTCGCGCGATCGACGCTGCGCACATATTTCGGCGCGGCCAGCGAGAGCAGCAGGCCGAGGATCGCCAGCACGACGAGCAGCTCGATCAGTGTGAAACCGCGTCGGCGCATGCGGGCCTCACCACTCGCGGTAGGGAACGCCATTGAGACCGATCGCCGCGGAGCGGGAATAGACGTCATAGACGTCCTCGCCCTCCTTCGGCGCGTCGGGCTCGCTGGCGTAACTGCGCTTGCCCCAGGTCGCCGCGGCTTCGGCCGCGGGATCGGGATTTAGCGGATCGCGCGGCAGGCGGCGCAAAAAGTAGATCCTGCGGTGACGCGCATCCTTCGCATCCTCGACACCGGCGACCAGCGCGTTCAGGCTGGGCGGATAACCGCTCGCGCCGGCGGGCAGCACGATGCGCCCCTCGTCGGCGGCCCGCTTGTAGGCGTCGATCGCATCGCGGATCTCGCGCAACGCGCGGCGCAACTCCTGCTCTTTCTGACGCTGGGTGGCGACCTCGGCAAGCGGCAAGGCGATGCCCGCCAGCACGCCGAGAATCGCCAGCACGGCGACCAGCTCGATCAGCGTGAAGCCGCGCTCTTGCTTCATCGGGCCTTCGTTTCTTCGCCAGACGGCGTTTGCTGCGCCGGCGCCGGCACCACCTCGGTATAGGCGGAAAGATCGGTTGCCGGAGCGCGCGGGCTGCCTTCCGGCCCGGAATCGAACTCGCTGCGCGCCAACGCGGGGCGACTCATGCCGCGCACCAGCCGTGGCGTGATCGACAGCATCAACTCGGTTTTCTGGCCATCGTCGGTGCGGCCGCCGAACAGACGGCCGAGGAGCGGCAGATCTCCCAGCCCCGGCACCTTGTTCGCGCTGCTGCGTTCGGCATCGCTGATCAGGCCGGCGAGCACCTGATTCTCGCCGTCCTTGAGGCGCAGCACCGTCGAGGCATTGCGCGTGCCGATCTGGTAGGCGAGCGTGCCGGTCTTGGTCTTCACCTGATCGACGATGTTGCTGACCTCCAGGTTGATGCGGATGGCGATCTCGCCGTCGAGGTAAATACTGGGTTGCACCTCGAGCTTCAGGCCGACATCGACATACTGCACCGACTCGGCGACGAAGCCGGTCGCGGTCGCGGTGGTGGTGATGTTCGGCACCCGGTCGCCGATCATGATCTTGGCCGTCTCGCGGTTGCGGGTGCGGATGCGCGGATTGGCGAGCAGATTGATGTCGGTATCGCCCTGGCCGCCCGCGATGCTCAACGGCGTGATCGTCGCGCCGAGGGTGCGCGAGGTGGCGTTCTTGATGTCGGCGAGCGTGAGCAGACCGTTCGCCGCGCTGCCCAGCGGCGTCAGCGTCAACAGATCGGGCCAGCGGATGCCCAGATCGAGCAGGCGGCTGCGCTTCACTTCGAGGATCTCGACTTCGAGCATCACTTCCGGCTCGGGCAGGTCATGCACGGCGAGCAGCTTGCCGGCGAGGCGGATCGTCTCGGGCGTGTCGCGCATCACCAGCAGGTTCTGCTTCTCGTCGGCGACGACGTCTTTCGCCTTGAGGATGGTACGCAGCGTCGAGAGCGCGACCTTCGGCTCGGTATTGGCGAGGTAAAAGGTCTTGATCGTCAGGTTCTGATGGTCGCGCGCCTTGGCCGGCGTGTTCGGATAGATGAGCAGAGTGCCGTCGTCGAGCGTGCGGCGTTCGAGCTGATGCGCCAGCAGCACGGCATTGAGGATCTCCTTCACCGTCGCGCGCCGCAGATAGATCGTCGTCGGCTCGTCGGTCTTCACCTCCTTGTCGAACACGAAGTTGATACCGGAAGTGCGCGCCAGCACCTCGAACACCTGCTTGAGGGAGGCGTCCTTGAATTCGATCGACACTGGCTTGGCCAGCGCGGCGGCGAGCTCGGGATCGCCGGCCCGGCCGGCTGTCGCCAGCGTCGCCTCGATGGTCTCGCGCAGCCCGAGCGCGGCGCCGTCGCGCGGCGCTTCGACGAGGATTTCGTGCAACCGTGAGAGCGCGCCTTCGGCATCACCCCGCGCCCAGGCGGCTTCGGCTTCCGCCTGCCATTGCGCGCGGCGCCGCTCCAGGCGGGCGGCATCGGCGAGCCTGCGCGCCCGTTCGTTGGCCGGATCCAGCGCCAGCACGCGCGCGAGCAGCGCATCGGCCTCGGCCCGACGTCCGCCGTCGCTCGCCTTTTCGGCCTCGCGCAGCCATCGCGCGGCGATGCGTTCCCGCGTCGAAGCCACGGCCAGGCGCGCCTCGGCGCGGTTCGGCTCCTCGCGCAGGGCGGCTTCGAAATGGGGCAGCGCCTCTTCGAGCCTGCCGGCTTCGGCGAGGCGGCGGCCTTCCTGCATGGACACCGAGGTCGTCGCGCAGCCGGCGATGAGGACGAGGAGTGCGATAAGTGCGACGAGACGGTTCATTCCCTGGCTTCTCCGATGTCGAGTGTTTGGCGCGTGGCGCGCTTGAGATGTTGCAGCGTCAGCACCGGCGGCTGGATCGCGACCACGCGGTAGGTTTCGTCGAGCGTGTCGCCGGTGCGCACGATGCGGGTTTCCTCGCCGCGCGCCAAGAATACGGCCCAGCCCTCCTGTTCGTCATATTGCTTGCCGATCACCCGCCACGGCAAGGCCGGCGCCAAAGTCGGCGCTGGCGGGACGGCACCCGGCGAAGCGACGGCAGGTGCCGGCGGGGAAACAGAAAACGGATCGCCCATCGTGGCAGGCGCGGCCGGACGTGGCGCGAGCGCCCGGACGTAGGGCAGACTAGACGAAGACGGCGGTGGCGTGGAGGCTTCGCCATAGGCGGCCAGCAACGCCACCCCGATCAGCACCAGCACGAGCCAGGGCAGGCGCGACGACTTCATGACCTGCCCCCCGGCGCGGGCTGCAGATGGAACACGAGGCGCAACTGGGCGACGATGCCGTTGCCGGTGGCTTCCCGCTGCAGGGTGAGCTCCGCCACGCCCAGGCCGGGCTCTCCGGCCAGTGCGGCGGCAAGGAATTTCTGGAAATCGGCATAGTCGCCGCGCAGTGGAAAGGACAGCGTCGCCCGGTCGAAGCCGCCGGTCTCGTTGCGCTCCCTGCCAAAGTCGATGCGGCCGGGCGCGAGACCGTGGCGCAGGGCCAGATCGATGATGGCGTTCTGCCGGGCCTCCAGCGCATCGTGCGCGATCAGGAGGGCGCGGAAGGCTTGGTAATGCGCCTCGGCGCGGCGACTGCCGTCATCGCTGGCCGCGACGATCGCGGGCGCCGGCCTGGCGAGGCCGTTCAAGGCCAGCGCCGACGATGCGACCACCGCCGCGAGGCCGAACGGCAGCAGCCAGCGCTGGCGGCGCCAGGCGAGCTCGAGCACGAGACGCGGATTCACGGCGCCTCCCGGACGCGCAGTTCGAGCGTGAAGCGCACCGGCCAGGCGGCGTTCTCGACCGTCTCCTGGCCGAGCAGGGTAGCGGTGGCGATCGCCGGCGCGCCACGCAAGCGTGCCGGCAGCGCCTGGACGGCGCCCTGGCTGCGCGCCTCGCCGGCAAGGCGCACGGTGGCGCGGGAAATATCCGCCTCGGCGCGCAGCAGCACGGCATCGTGCTGCGGACCGAAGCTGGCGGCGAGCGCGTCCAGCAGTTGGGGCCAGGGCAGGTTAAGTTCGCGAATGGCCGCATCTATCGCTTGCGCTGCCTCGCCATCCGGCAAATCGGGCTGCGGCTTGCCTTGCGCCATGTGGCTGGCTTCGACCGGGCTGGTCAGCACCCAGGCCGTGGCGCCGACGAGCGTTGCCAGCAGGCCGGCGACACCGGCGATCCAGCGCAGCCGCGCAGTGGTCGGCGGCCGCGGTGCGAAGTCGATGACGAGCGGTTTCATGCCACCGCAGCCTCCGCGAGCGGTCCGACGATCACGGGGCGCGGACAGGGCCCCGACAGGCCGGCCTGCCGGCAGTCACGCCGCAACAGCGTGGCGAAATCGGCCTGGCTGCGATCGAGCGGCGGATGAACGCGGATGTCGCGCCAGCCGCCATCGACGAGCAGCGCGACCGTCGTGCTGTCGGTTTCGGCCAGGCAGAACGCCGCCGTCCGCTCGATGCGCCGGCAATGGCGGTTGTAGGCACGCACGAACCGCGGCTGGACATGGCGCGTCCGCCAGCCGCGTGCGGCCGCCCGTTGCGGCAGTTCGATGGCCACCGCCGCCGGCAGCGCGCAGGCCAGCCAGGTGCGGCGGCGCGGATCGGGGTCGTAGCGCAGCACCCATTGGGCGGGATCCTCGCCGAAGATCGCGGCAAAGCGCTCGGCGGCATAGAGGTCGAGTTCGCGGGCGCTGGCGAGTCCCGCGGGGCAGTCGAGGACCCAGTAACGCGCCAGCACGTCCGACACGCAGATGTCGAGCGCCGCGCCCGGACGCGGCGGATCGCCGAGCTCCACCCGGCCGCGCCGCGGGATGAACAGTTCGGTGGGCTCAGGTTTGAAGCGTGACACGGGCCACCTCTTCCAGCGTCGTCTGGCCTGCGCGGGCCAGCTGCAGGGCGGCGTCGCGCAGGCTGCGCATGCCCTGCCGGCGCGCCTCGGCCTTGATTTCGGCCAGCGGCGCCCGTTGGGCTATCAGGGCACGCAGACGGTCGTCGAGTGCCAGGATCTCGGCGACCGCCCGACGGCCCCGATAGCCGGTGCCGCGACATTCGCCGCAACCTTTGCCCTGACGCAACCCTGCCAGCTCGACTCGGGCGGTTTCCGGGGACAGGCGCAAGGCGGCGAGCGCGCGTGAGGAAGGCGCCACGGCCTCGGCGCAATGCGGGCAGACGGTGCGCAGCAGACGCTGCGCCCAGACGCCGCCCAGCGCCGAGGTCAGGGCATAAGGATCGATGCCCAGATGGGCGAAGCGGTTGAAGACGTCGAAAACATTGTTGGCGTGCACCGTCGAGAGCACCAGGTGACCGGTCAGCGCCGACTGCACGGCGATTTCGGCGGTCTCGGCATCGCGGATCTCACCGATCATGATCTTGTCCGGGTCGTGGCGCAGGATCGAGCGCAGGCCGCGGGCGAAGGTGAGCCCCTTCCTTTCATTGACCGGGATCTGCAGCACGCCCGGCAGCTCGTATTCGACGGGGTCTTCGATGGTGACGATCTTGTCGCGGCCGTCGTGGATCTCCGACAGCACGCCATACAGCGTCGTCGTCTTGCCGCTGCCGGTGGGGCCGGTGACCAGCAGCATGCCATAGGGCTGGGCCGCCAGCTCGCGCATGCGGGCGAGATCGTCGGCGGCGAAGCCGAGCCGTTCGAGGTTCAGCGTCTCGCCGTCGGCCACCAGCCGGCGCTTGTCGAGGATGCGCAGCACGGCATCCTCGCCGTGGATGCTCGGCATGATCGACAGCCGCAGATCGACGCGCCGACCGGCGAAGCGCACCGCGAAGCGGCCGTCCTGCGGGACGCGCCGTTCGGCGATGTCGAGTTCGGCGAGCACCTTGAGGCGCGAGATGGCCTGTTCGGCGGTGTCGCGGCCGGCCGCCTCACCGATCCGTTCGAGCACGCCGTCGATGCGGTAGCGCACGACGAGGCCCTGCGGCGTCGCTTCGAGATGGATGTCGCTGGCGCCGAGCCGCAGCGCATCGTGCAGCGTCGATGTGACCAGCCGCACCACCGGGCTCTCGTCGTGCTGTGCGCCGGCCAACGCAATATCTTCGTCGCGGGGTGTCGTCTCGACGCCGCTCACGGGCGCTACGCCCCCGTCTACGGTGGGTCTCCCTCCGCTGTTCGCGGCTTTAGCGCCGACTTTCGCGGCGGCGATGCCGGCCAGCGCCGAGGCCGTTGCCGTCTGCCTGTCGAGCCAGGCGGTCAGATCCTCCGGCGTGGCGAGATACCACTCGACCGGCCGGCCGGCGCGCGCCTCGAGCCAGCGTTGCCGGTCGGCATCGAACGGATCGTCGCTCACTCCGACCAGCTGCCGGCCATCGCGCAACAGCGCGCAGCGGCGCGCCCGCGCTTGCGCGAGTGGCACGCGCTCGAACAGCGGCTGCAGCCGGTGCAGCCGATACAGCGAGAGAACGGGGAAATCGATGTCTTCGCCGATCGTGGTGGCAAGCGGCGCGTTCATCGCAGACTCCCGGCGAGATCGAAAATCGGCAGGTAGAGCAGCACGACGATGGTGCCGACGACGAGGCCGATCGCCGCCATCAAAAGCGGCTCGAAGCCGCGCGCGAAGGCCTCGATGCGGCGTGCGATCTCGCCGTCGTGGAAACGTGCCGCACGGCCGAGCATTTCGCCCAGCCGGCCAGCGCGTTCGCCGACGCGTAGCAGGCGCAGCGCGACCGGGGAGGCAAGGCCGTTGGCGTCGAAGGCAGAGGAGACACTCTCGCCGCGCTCGATCGCGGCCGCGGCCGCCCGATAGCGCAGCAGCGTTTCCGGTGAAAGCAGTCCTTCGGCGAGCTGCATCGCTTGCAGGATGGGCAGACCGCCTTCGAGCAGCGTGCCGAGCGCGAGATAGAGACGCGCCAGTTCGATCATGGCCAGCGTCGCGCCGATGCCGGGCAGGCGCCGCGCGAAACGCTGCACACCACCGCTTTTCCACCAGGCGCGCCCCCCGATGATCAGCGCTGCCAGGACCGCGGCAGCGGCGATGGCCAGCAGCGAACCATGCCGGGCGGCGAAACCGCCCCACGCCATCAGCAGCTGCGAGAGCCAGGGCAGATCGCGGCCGGTGCCCTGGTAGATGCCGGCGAAGCGCGGCACGACATGGCCGAGCAGGAAGACGGTGACGGCACCGCCGACCACCAGCAGGATCAGCGGATAGATCAGCGCGCTGACGACCCGGCCGCGCACGGCGTCGAGCTGACCGTGGTATTCGAGGTAACGCGCAAGCGAGGCCGGCAGGCTGGAGGTGCGTTCCGCCGCCCGCATCAAGACAACGTAGAGCGCCGGGAAATACGCGGGCTGGCGCGCCAGCGCCGCAGAGAAACGCTGCCCTTCGCGCAGATCGCGCAGCAGCCGTTCGAGCACGACGCGCGTCGTACTGCGCGCTTCCTTGTCGCACAGGGCCTCGATGGCCTCGGTCAGCGTCAGGCCGGCTTCGAGCAGCGCGAGCAGTTCCTGGCTGAACAAAGCCAGTGGAAAGGCGTTGCGCCGCGCCGGCAGAACGCTGCGCACCGGCGCCACCGACAAGGGCCGCAGCGCCTGCGTCCGCACCTCTTCGCACGCGGCGGCCGCATCCGCGGCGTCGACGTCGACGCTGACGATGCCCTGCTGACCGATGGCACGCACCGCGAAGCGCATTTCAGTACGTGATGTCCGCGTTGTCGCCCGTACCGCCGGGCACGCCGTCGCGGCCAAAGGAGATCAACTCATAATCGCCTTTCGCACCGGGCATCCGATACACGTAGGGCCTGCCCCACGGATCGGCCGGCACATCCTTCTGCAGATAAGGGCCATTCCATTTCACCTCGCCGGCTGGCCGCTCGCGCAGGGCCGCCAGGCCCTGTTGAGCGGATGGATAGTGGCCGGTATCGAGACGGTAAGTGTCGAGCGCCTTGGCCAGCGCCTCCATCTGGGCGCGGGCCGCGGTGATCTCGGACTTGCCGATCTGGGCGGCATAGCGCGGCCCCACGTAGGCGACGAGCAGGCCGATGATGGCGACCACCACCAGCAGTTCGAGGAGCGTGAAACCGCGCGTCCGGATCATGCGAAGGTGTCCCCCATCAACGCGGTGAACCACTTGCCCATCTCCTCGAAATTTTTCGAGGAACGCGCCGCTGCCTCTCCGGACGAAGCAGGCACCGGCACCATCGTCGCCGTCGTCGCATCGTAGCGGAAGTTCGCCGTCAGCCAGGAGGCCGTCGTCGCGGTGATCGGCGAGTAGCAGGCCGAGTTGGTATGCGGCGACGGATCGGGTGCGCGACCGGAAAGCAGCCGCAGGATCGCGTCGGCACAGACCTTCGCTTCCTGGTTGGCGATATGGCCGGCCTTGGGTTGGGTCGTCGCCGAGGCATCGCCGACGACATGGATGCCCGGCGCGGTCGTCGACTCGTAGGACAGCACATTCACCGCCGTCCAGCGGCCATCCGCCGTGTTGGTCAGGCCGTTGGCGGAAATCACCTTGCTGGCGCGGTGCGGCGGGATCAGGTTGAGCACGTTGCCGCGGATGTTGCCGATGCTGGTATTCACGGTCATCGTCGTCGCATCGACGCTGGCGATGCTGACGCCGGGGTGGTATTCGATCACGCCGGCATGCACGACATTGAAGGCATCGGTGAAGGCATTGACCTCGGCCGTGATGCCCGGGTTGGCATCGAGCACGATCACTTTCGAGCCCGGCCGGTTGGTCTTCAGCCAGTCGGCGACGATGCAGGCGCGCTCGTAGGGCCCCGGCGGGCAGCGGTAAGGCTTGGCCGGAATGCTCATCACGAAGACACCGCCGTTGGGCATCGCCGTGATCATGTTGTGCAGCGCGGTCGTCTGCGCGCCGGCCTTCCAGGCATGCGGCACCTTCGCCTGCGCGGCGGCGGTTTCGAGGCCGGGCAGGATGTCGAAGTCGACCCCCGGTGCGATCACCAGCCGGTCATAGGCATAGCTCGCGCCGCCCGCGAGGGCGACCTTCCTGCCCACCGGATCGATGGTGAGGACCTCCCCTTTGACGACCTTCACCCCATAACGGCTCGACAGGTTGCCGTAGCCGTATTGCAGCGAGCCGATGGTGCGGCTGCCATTGAGCACCAGGTTGCTCATGATGTTCGAGGTATAGGCGGAGTCGCGCTCGATCAGCGTCACGTCCACCCCTGTGCCGCCCCACAAGCGCAGATATTTCGCCACCGTCGCGCCGCCCATTCCGCCGCCGATGACGACGACCCGTCCTTTGATGCCGGTATTGGTCGGCACGGCGGCGGTCGCGGTGGTCGTCGAGGAGGCAGTTTTCGTATCCGCATGGGCCAGCAGGCTCCAGCCCGCCGATGAAAAGGCGATGCCGGAGACCCCGGCCCATTTGATGAAATTCCTGCGATCGATCATGATCGTTTCCTCCTCAGCGGAGCGTTGCCAGGTAATTGGCAAGCAACTCGATTTCGGCATCGGTATAGCCGCGCGCATGCATGTCCATCATCTTCGGCGGCGATTTCTGTTGCATTTCCTTGAGCTCCTTGACGATCTCGCTGGCCGACTTGCCGGCGATGTTTTCCACCCCGCCGCGGCCATTGGTGCCGTGGCATTGGAAGCAGTTCGACGCGAGCAGGCGCCCCGCCGGCGGAGCGGTCGTAGTGGTTTGGGCGATCACAGGCATGGTCGCCAGGCCGCATGCCAACACGCACAAGATGTTTCTTCGCTTCATGGAAACTCCTTTTTCTCGATGTGACGAACGCCGCCTGTATCGAGGCGACAGTTGACGGCCCTCCTGGCAGCGAACCGCGGAGCGGATATTGGGCGATGCGATAAAGTGTTTCCACTGTCGCCATACCCCGACACTTTTCCCGCCCCGGGCGTTTCTTTACGATTCGGTTCCCATGAACCTGTATCCGCGCTCCTTCTTGCGGCTGATCCTGACCGGCTGGCTGCTGACCGGCTTGCCGCTCCTGGTCGCGATCGCTTTCGCCTCGGTGAGCCTGACGGGACTGTCCGAGCGCAGCGCGACCTCGATGCGCGAGACGGCGGAGGCCGCGCGGCTGGCCTGGGAACTCGACGAGGACATCCTCACCATGGAACGCCTGCTACGGCAATACGAGACGCTCCGCGATCCTTCGCTGATCGAGGACTACCTGCTGGCGCAGAAGGAATGGAGGACACATCTGGACGAGCTCGTTCGCCTGCCACTGCTCGTTTCCCTTAAAGAAGAGGTCGATGCGCTACGCACGATCGAATCCGCCGCACGGCCCCCCTTGCTGGTCGAGGCGCACGACCCGCAGCCGCTGCTCGGTGCCTTCGAGGCTCTCAAAAGCCGCATCAGCAGCCTGGTCAAGGAAATCGACCAGATCAGCGAGATGGAACGGCAGACGTTTCGCAAGGAAGCGGAAACGCTGCAACAGCGACTGTTGTTCGCCATCGCCGCGGCGCTCCTGCTGGCGCTGCTGCTGTTCTGGGTGGGACAACGCACGGTCGCGCAACTGTTCCATGGCGTCGAACGCGCGGTGATCGCGCTGGGCAACAATCTGCTCGACCGACCCATCGTGCTCAAGGGCACCGACGATCTGCGCTGGATCGGCAAACGGCTCGACTGGCTGCGCAGACGCATGCTGGCCCTGGAAGAAGAACGCACGCGCATCCTGCGCCATGTCTCGCATGAGCTGAAAACGCCGCTCGCTGCGCTGCGCGAGGGCACCAGTCTGCTCGCCGACGGCGTCGGCGGTCCGCTGTCGATCCAGCAGGGGCAAATCGCCGACATCATGCAAGGCAACGTCTTGCGGCTGCAGGCGCTCATCGACGGTCTGCTCAAGCTGCAACAGGCCGAGCATGTGCGCGACCGCATCGAGCCCGAAAGCCTGCGGCTCGACGAGTTGATCCAGCAGATCCTGGCAACCCACAAGCTCGCCGCCCGCGACAAGCACCTGCGCATCACCGGCCGGCTCGCGCCGCTGACCATCGTCGGCGGCCGCGAGGAGATCACCACCATCATCGACAACCTGCTGTCGAATGCGGTCAAGTTCTCGCCGCTCCACGGCACGGTCCGCATCGAACTTTCCCGCGACCGGCAAAATGCGGTGCTGGACGTGTTCGACGAAGGCCCGGGTGTCCCCGAGGAGGAGCGTAAAATGATTTTCGAACCGTTCTACCGCGGCCCGGCCGCGAAATCGGTGGCCGGCGTCGGCCTCGGCCTTGCCATCGCCCGCGAGCTCGCCACGGCGCATCGCGGCACGCTCGAATACCTTCCCGACGAGGCGATCACGCATTTCCGCGCCACCTTGCCCCTCAACCCCGAGTCCGCATGAACGCCATCCGCATTGTCTGGCTGATGTTGCTACCGTTGCTCGCCGGCTGCGCCGCCTTGCCGGGGCAGCGGGCCATCCCGGCCGATGCGCAGCCACTGCAGCGCGAGGAACCTTGTCAGGCCGAGGACGAGAAGCCGCGTCTCAAACAACAGCTCGCGGAACTGCAGCGCCGCAATGAGGACGAAAGACAGAAGCTGCATGCCCAGCTGGCCGAGCGGCAGCGCCTGCTGCGCGAGGAACAGCGCAAGGTCGAGGAGCTCGAGGCCAAGGTCGCCGCGCTCGAAAAGAAAGTCGAAGCGCTGCGCCGCATCGATCGCGAGGCCCTGCAAAGGGCGATCCGCCGATGAGCGCGGCTGCAATGGGAGCACGCATCCTCGTCGTGGACGACGACCGGGATCTGCTCGCACTGATCACGATGCGTCTCCAGTCGGCCGGCTATACGGTCGCCCAGGCTGCCTCCGGGGAAGAGGCGCTGGAGATCTTCCGCGCCGAGCGGCCGCGCGCGGTCGTCACCGACCTGCGCATGGACGGCATGGACGGCCACGCACTGTTCGAACGGCTGCATGCCGAAGCACCCAGCGTGCCGGTGATCATCCTCACTGCCCATGGCACCATCCCCGAGGCCGTCGCCGCCACCCAGCGCGGCGTGTTCAGCTTCCTCACCAAACCCTTCGACAGCCGCGAGCTGTTGGCGCGCGTCGCCGCGGCGGTCGCCCTCTCGCCGCCGATCGCGGCGGAACGTGACGACGCGGCCTGGCGCCGCGAGATCGTCTCCGCCGATCCGGCGATGGACGAGCTGCTGCGCACCGCCCATCGCCTCGCAGACGATCCCCAGCCGCTCCTCCTCAAGGGACCGCCCGGCAGCGGCAAGGAGCTGCTGGCCCGTGCGATGCACCAATGCAGCCGGCGCGCCAGGAAACCATTTCGGGTCTTGCCGTGTGCCGAATCCACCGACGCCGAGGCAGACGCCCGCTTCGATGCGGCCCTCGATGGCGAAGGCACCTTGCTGCTCGACGGGATCGAGCGGCTGCCGCTCCCCTTGCAAGCCCGGCTGCAGGCACGCATCGGCACGATGGGCCCCTTCGCCGGGCGGCGCTGTTTTGCACGCCTCATCGCGACCGCCACTCCATCGCTGGAGACCGCCGTCCATGACGGCAGCTTTCGTGCCGACCTCTATTACCACTTCATGCTCAACACCCTGACCCTTCCTGGTCTAGCGGCGCGACGCGGCGACATTCCGCTGCTCATCGCCCATTTCACCGCGCAGGCGGCCGGCAAGACCGCGCAGGCTTTTTCTCCCGAAGCCATGACTCTACTGTGCGAAGCCCCCTGGCCTGGCAATGTGCGGCAATTGCGCAGCATCGTCGAGCAGGCGCTGGCCCTGGCGGTCACACCGCTCGTCCCGGCCTCGTTGGTCCGGCGCCTGCTGGCTGAAGAGAACGCACGGGAAATGGCCGCCTTCGACGACGCGCGCAGGGCATTCGAACATGACTATCTGGTGCAGCTGCTGAAAACCACCTGCGGCAATGTCGCCCAGGCGGCGCGCATCGCCCGGCGCAACCGCACCGAGTTCTACAAGCTGCTGGCCCGCCACGGCCTCGATCCGGTCCGTTTCAAGCCAGGCACGAGATAATGCCGGAGTGCCACGGCGCCTGCTTCTGAGGGAAAATGGCGACTTTGCGTCACGACCCGACCCGAAGGCGGACTTCCCATGCTCCTGATGATCGACAATTACGACTCCTTCACCTACAACCTCGTCCAGTATTTCGGCGAGCTGGGGCAAGACGTGCGCGTGTACCGCAATGATGCGATCACGCTCGAGGAAATCGCCGCGATGTCCCCGGATTACCTGGTGATCTCACCGGGTCCCTGCTCGCCGAAGGAAGCCGGCATCTCGGTGGAGGCGATCAAGACGTTCGCCGGCAAGCTGCCGATCCTCGGCGTCTGCCTTGGACATCAGAGTATCGGCTATGCCTTCGGCGGCGAGATCGTCCATGCCAGGCAGCTGATGCACGGCAAGATCTCGCCGGTGCATCACGCCAACGTCGGCATCTTCAGCGGTTTGCCCAACCCCTTCAATGCCACGCGCTACCATTCGCTGGCGATCCGCCGTGACACGCTGCCGGACTGTCTCGAAATCACCGCCTGGACGGAGGATGGCGAGATCATGGGCGTGCGCCACAAGGAGTGCGCGGTCCAGGGCGTGCAGTTCCACCCCGAATCCATCATGACCGAGCATGGGCATGCCCTGCTGAAGAACTTTCTCGAAGGGAAATGACATGATCACACCGCAGGAAGCGCTGCAGCGTACCATCGAACACCGCGAGATCTTCCACGACGAGATGCTGCACCTGATGCGGCAGATCATGAAAGGCGAGGTTTCGCCGGTGATGATCGCGGCGATCCTTACTGGCTTACGCGTGAAGAAGGAAACCATCGGCGAGATCACCGCCGCGGCCAAGGTGATGCGCGAGCTCTGCACCAAAGTCGAGGTGCCGCACAATCCGCATTTCGTCGACATCGTCGGCACCGGCGGCGACAGCTCGCACACCTTCAACATCTCCACGGCCGCCGCGTTCGTCGCCGCCGCGGCCGGCGCCACGGTCGCCAAGCATGGCAACCGCGGCGTGTCATCCAAATCCGGCGCCGCCGACGTGCTCGAAGCGCTGGGAGCGAAAATCGACCTCCAGGCGCCGCAGGTGGCCCGCTGCATCGAGCAGACCGGCATGGGTTTCATGTTCGCGCCGAACCACCACCCAGCAATGAAGAACGTCGCGCCAGTGCGCCGCGAGATGGGCGTGCGCACCATCTTCAACATCCTCGGACCGCTGACCAATCCGGCCGGCGCGCCCAATTCGCTGCTCGGCGTGTTCCACCCCGACCTCGTCGGCATCTGTGTGCGCGTGATGAAGGAGCTCGGCGCGCAGCACGTGCTGGTCGTCCACGGCAAGGACGGCATGGACGAAATCTCGCTCGGGGCAGCGACGATGGTCGGTGAACTCAAGGACGGCGAAGTGCGCGAATACGAAATCCATCCGGAGGATTTCGGCCTGGCGATGATCGCCACGCGCAACCTCCGGGTCGCGGATGCCAGCGAATCGAAGGGGCGCATCCTCGGTGTCCTGCACAACCAGCCGGGTCCGGCACTGGAAATCGTCTGCCTGAATGCCGGCGCCGCGCTCTACACCGCCAATCTCGTCCCGGACATCGGCGCCGGCATCGCCCGCGCGCGTGAAACCATCGAGAGCGGCCGGGCGCTGGCGAAACTCGAAGAATTCGTGAAAGTCACCCACGTCCTGTGAGCGATATCCTGCAGAAAATCCTCGCCGTCAAGCGCGAGGAAGTCGCCGCTGCAGCAGCCACCAAGCCGCTGGCGACGATCCGTGCCGAGGCCGAAGGGCAGCCCCCGGCGCGTGACTTCGTCGGCGCGATCCGCGCGAAAGTCGGCGCTGGCGACACGGCACCCGGCACCGCGGTGATCGCCGAGATCAAGAAGGCCAGCCCGTCGAAAGGCGTGATCCGGCCGGATTTTAGGCCTGCGGAGATCGCCCTCGATTACGAAAAGCATGGCGCCGCCTGCCTCTCGGTGCTCACCGACCGGCAGTTCTTCCAGGGCTCACCGGAATACCTGCGCGAGGCCCGTGACGCCTGCACGCTGCCGGTGCTGCGCAAGGACTTCATGATCGACCCGTATCAGGTTTATGAAGCCCGCGCAATGGGCGCCGATGCGATCCTGCTGATCGTCGCCGCGCTCAGCGATGGCGAGATGCAAGAACTCGAGGATCTTGCTTTCTCGCTGGGCATGGCGGTGCTGGTCGAGAGCCACGATGCGGGTGAGATCGACCGTGCGCTCAAGCTCAAGACACCGCTGATCGGCATCAACAACCGCAACCTGCGCAGCTTCGAGGTGAGCCTCGACACCACCTTGTCGCAACTGGAGCGCATCCCGGCCGGGCGCATCGTCGTCACCGAGTCCGGCATCCTTTCGCCCGACGACGTCGCGCTGATGAAGCAGCATGGTGTGCATGCCTTCTTGGTCGGCGAGGCTTTCATGCGCGCGCCCTCACCCGGCGCGGAACTGGCGCGGCTGTTCCGGCATTCGGGCCTGCCGGCGCCGCGTAGCATCTCCCCCTCTTAGTCGCTGCGCTGCGTCGCCATGCTCAAACGCTTGCCGCGCAGGGCCGGCTCAACGCTGCGCTTCATGTGACTGGCAGGCATTTCCACCCAGCGGTAGAAAACGAAAGCGGCAGCGATGCTGAGCACGAAGGCAACCCCCAGGCCGGCCACGGCAGCCGTCGAAGAGACCCAGCCGAGACGGGCCCAGAGTGCCGAAACCGCCACCAGGACGGGAAAGTGGATCAAGAACAGACTGTAGGAGATCTGGCCGAGCTTGGCGATGACTCGATTGCGCGGCCAGTGGGCGCCGAATTCCAGCTTCTCGGCGGCGAATAGCAACAACCCCACGGCCATGGCGATGCCCAGACGCCAGCGCCATTCGTAGTACAAGGCAAGGGCGATGAGGGCCTGAAACATCCAGAATTCCCAATGGGCGCGTCCAGCCGCCAAAGCGCGGTGGATCACGACGCCGAGAAAAAAGTGCGGAAAGAAGTAGAGCCACCAGCTTTCTGCGGCCGGGTCGAGATTGACATAGAACAGGGATGCGATTGCCAGCGGCCAGCCAAGCAGGCCGACGTAGTCGATGACGCCACCCCCGAGGCGGTCGCGCAGCCACAGCATGGTGGCATAAACGAGCCCCAGCTGGAAGTTGATGCAGACGAACCACAACCCGGCGGAGAGGGGTTCATAACCAAACAGATCCTGGAGAAAGAACAGGTGCGCCAGCAATTGCGGCAGCGTGACGGGCTTCCCCAGAACGTCGTCGGGCACCCAGCCACGCGCGAAGCCATAGACTGGCAAGATCACTGCGATGGTGGCCAGATAGGGAATGCCGAGACGGAAATAACGCTGCATGGCAAAGATGCCGACGTGACGCAGGCGCCACTCGCGCGCGCTCATGCTGCGCGCCAGGACGTAGCCGCCGACGACGAAAAAAACCTGCGTTGCACGAGCATAATGCTCGAACCAGTCAAGGATGTCGCCGATCAAGGGCGCCGCCCAGTCGCGCAATGGCGGATAGCTGGCAAAGTGGTGCCAGAGGATGATGAGCGCAGCGCATGCGCGCAAGGCCACGATGAAGGAGAGGTGTCTTCCTTCCGGCCGTCGTGAGGTCGACGGCAGACGGCCGAGGGCTGCAATCGGAATCAAAGCGCGAAGCCTTTCAGAATACGTTGAAAAACCGCGCCGTCAGACAGGGCGGGATACGAAAAGTTCCCAGCCGCGACGCATTCGGCCGGCAGAGATGCTATGAGAGGATATCGGAATGCCGGACGCGTAATCAGCGAAGGCTTTTTCCGGCCCGCATCGCCGACTATTTCTCTCCCGGGGCAGGGAATAAAAAACCGCCTGGCATACCAGGCGGTTTTGCATGGTGGAGCAACCGGCCGGACTTATTTGATGACCGCGGTCAGTTCGCCCTTCTTGTAGCGCTCGGCCATCTTTTCGAGCGGGATCGCCTTGATCTTGCCGGCCATGCCCGCGCAGCCGAAGGCTTCGTAACGCGCCTTGCAGATCTCCTTCATCGCCTTGCGGGCCTCGGCGAGATACTTGCGCGGGTCGAAGTTCTTGCGGTCGGTATTGAGGTAGCGGCGGATCGCGCCGGTGGAGGCCATGCGCAGGTCGGTATCGATGTTGACCTTGCGCACGCCGTTCTTGATGCCCTCGACGATCTCCTCGACCGGCACGCCGTAGGTCGCGCCCATTTCGCCGCCGTTCTCGTTGATGATCTTCAGCCAATCCTGGGGCACGCTGGATGAGCCGTGCATCACGAGGTGGGTGTTGGGCAGCTTGGCATGGATTTCCTTGATGCGGTCGATGCGCAGCACCGCACCCGTGGGCGGACGGGTGAACTTGTAGGCGCCGTGCGAGGTGCCGATGGCGATCGCCAGCGCATCGACGCCCGTCAGCTTGACGAACTCGGCGGCCTCGTTCGGATCGGTCAGGAGCTGGTCGTGCGAGAGCTTGCCTTCGGCGCCGTGGCCATCTTCCTTCTCGCCCTGGCCGGTTTCCAGCGAGCCGAGACAGCCCAGCTCACCCTCGACTGAAACGCCGATGGCGTGGGACATCTCGACCACCTTGCGGGTGACCTCGACGTTGTACTGGAAGCTGGAGGGCGTCTTCGCGTCTTCCAGCAGCGAGCCGTCCATCATCACGCTGGAGAAACCCGAGCGGATCGCCTGGATGCAGATCGCCGGGGAAGCGCCGTGATCCTGGTGCATCACGATCGGGATGTCGGGGTGGGTTTCGATCGCGGCCTCGATCAGCTTGCGCAGATAGGCCTCGCCGGCGTATTTGCGGGCGCCGGCCGAGCCCTGCATGATGACCGGGCTGTTGGTTTCCTCGGCAGCCTCCATGATGGCCTGGATCTGCTCGAGGTTGTTGACGTTGAACGCGGGCAGGCCGTAGCCGTGTTCGGCGGCGTGGTCCAGCAGTTGGCGCATGGATACGAGTGGCATTGAGGTTCTCCTCTTGTCGGTGGATGTGGTTGATTAGGCGGGGCGGTGTTCGCCGACCCGAATGATTTTCAAGGTATTCGTGCCGCCGGGCTGGCCGATCGGTTCGCCACAGGTGATGACGATCAAATCACCGACTTCGACGGCGCCAGCGCGGATCAGTTCCTCCTCCGCCTCGAACAGCTGTTCATCGCGGTCATGCCCCTTGTAGCGGGTCATCAACGGATAGACGCCCCGGTAGGCGCTGACTTTGTAACGCGTCCGGACGTCCGTCGTCAAGGCGTAGATCGGCACGCCGCAATTGAGCCGGGAAATCCACAATGCGGTGGAGCCGGTCTGCGTCAATGCCGCGATCGCCTTCACTTTCAAGTGGTGGGCGGTAAATAGGGCGGCCATCGCCACCGACTGGTCGATGCGGGTGAACACCAGATCGAGGAAATGGCGGTCCAGCGCCGCCGGATCCATCGATTTTTCCGCTTCGAAACAGATGCGCGCCATCGCCTGCACCGTCTCGACCGGATATTCGCCCGCGGCGGTTTCCGCCGAGAGCATCACCGCATCGGTACCATCGAGCACGGCGTTGGCAACATCTGAGACTTCCGCCCGCGTCGGCACTGGCGAGTGGATCATCGACTCCATCATCTGCGTGGCGGTGATGGCGAATTTGTTCTGTGCGCGCGCCTGGCGGATGATTTTCTTTTGCAGTGCCGGCACCGCGGCATCGCCCACTTCGACGGCGAGATCGCCGCGCGCCACCATCACGCCATCACAGGCATGCAGGATGTCGTCGAGATTGTCGATCGCTTCGGCCCGTTCGATCTTGGCGATGACCAGGGCCTGGGAGCCCGCCTTGCCGAGCAGTTTGCGCGCCAGGCGCAGATCGGCGCCGGTCTTCGGAAACGAGACGGCGACATAATCGACCTGCAGGTCGGCGGCGCTCTGGATGTCTTCCATGTCCTTGGGCGTGAGCGCTGGCGCGGAAAGCCCGCCGCCCTGCTTGTTGATGCCCTTGTTGTTGGACAGCTCGCCCCCCTGGCGCACCACGCAATGAATCTCGGCATCCTGAACGGAAAGCACCTCCATCACGATGCGACCATCGTCGAGCAGCAGGATGTCACCCGGTACGACGTCATCGACCAGCTCCGGATAATCGAGGCCGACGCGTTCCGAATCGCCCAGCTGGCACTCGGCATCGAGGATGAAGTGCTGTCCCGGCTTGAGGACGATCTTGCTGCCGGCGAATTTGCCGATGCGGATCTTCGGCCCTTGCAGGTCGGCCATCACCGCGACGGTGCGGCCCTGCTTGCGCGTCGCCTCCTGCAACAGATCGAGACGCCGGCGATGCTCGTCGAGCGTGCCATGCGAAAAATTGATGCGGACGATATCGATGCCGGCGGCAACCAGCCTGTCGATCGTCTCGGCATCGGAAGATGCCGGGCCGAGCGTCGCGACGATTTTGGTGGCACGTTGCATGAGGGGAGTGTCGGGCCTCCCTCACGGGGGCCCGAGAGGAAGGATTCAGCCTTGGGCGCGCTTTTCGAGGATCTCGACGGCAGGCAATACCTTGCCTTCGAGGTATTCGAGGAAGGCCCCGCCGGCGGTGGAGATGTAGGACACCTTGTCGTAGATGCCGTACTTCTGGATCGCCGCGATGGTATCGCCGCCGCCGGCGAGCGTGAACGCCTTGGTCGCGGCGATCGCCTCGGCGATCTTCTTGGTGCCATTGCCGAACTGGTCGAACTCGAACACACCGACCGGGCCGTTCCACACCACGGTGCCCGCCTTCATGATGATGTCGGCCAGTGCCTGGGCACTCTTCGGACCGATGTCGAAAATCATGTCGTCTTCGGCCACCGCATCGGCATCCTTCAACACGGCAGGCTCATTGGCATCGAACTTCTTGCCGACGACCACATCGACGGCGATCGGGATCGAGGCGCCGCGCTTGCCCATCTTCTCGATCAGCGCCTTCGCGGTCGGGATCAGCTCATGCTCGCACAGCGACTTGCCGACGTTCTTGCCCACCGCGGCGAGGAAGGTGTTGGCGATGCCGCCGCCGACGACGAGCTGATCGACCTTCTCGGACAGCGATTCGAGCACGGTCAGCTTGGTCGACACCTTCGAACCGCCGACGATCGCCACCATCGGCCGCGCCGGATTGGCGAGCGCCTTGTCGAGCGCTTCGAGCTCTTCGGTGAGCAGCAAACCCGCACAGGCCACCGGCGCATACTGGGCGATGCCATAGGTCGAGGCTTCGGCGCGGTGCGCAGTGCCGAAGGCGTCCATCACGAAGACATCGCAGAGTGCGGCATATTTCCTCGCGGTCTCTTCGGCGTTCTTCT
>JACAEF010000120.1 GCA_013388985.1 Rhodocyclaceae bacterium | reverse complement strand
GAACCGGTGGCGGTAGCCCAAATCCGCCGACAGGTTTTCGGTTTTCAGGCGGTCGTCCGGATCCAGCTCCGGGCCCGAGCCCGGCTGCCCGGCCTCGTCGCGGCCCGCGGTAAAGCCGACATTCAGGCTGTTCCGATAGTCGGGTTTTATGCCCAGCCCCAAAGCTAGACTCACGCCGTCGGAGTCGCCGTTTTCGACAGACCCCTGCTTGTCGTATCCCTGCACGGCGAGCGAGCAGGCGGTCTCCCAGAGTTTGCGCGTATAGCCCTGAATGATTCCCGAATACTGCTGGGAAAACCCGCCGTCTTCGTCTCCCCAGGTCCCGGAGAGCGAAGCATCCCAGCGGGGCTTGCGGATGATGTCCAGGTAGCGGGCCGACCTGGAGTTGGCCAGGGGGTCAAGAAGAAGTCCCTGCACCAGCTCGCTTACGGCAACATAGTGGTTGTCGTTGTATCTGCGGGACGCCTGAAAATGGCTCGACGCATTGTGCGGGTCGAACGATTCCTGCGCGTAGGACTCCGACCACTCGGACAGTCCGAAGCCCAGCAAGGCCGACCCCAGGTTCGACAGCCCGACCTTGGTGTTCTCGATCTCTTCCACGCTCTTGAGGTAAGGAAGCAATTCAAGAACCCTGCGGGCTTCCTCAATCGCCTCGAAGGGCCGGTAGGTGTCCTGGTAGATCAGGTACGCGATGAGGTGGGGAAAGGGATCCTTGGGATCCAGGCGGCTGGCAACGGCCAGTTCCCCCAGGGCCCTGTCCACCTGGCCGAGCTGATAGTAAGCCACGGCAAGAAAGCTGTGGGGCTGGGAGAAACCCGGCTCGAGAAGGCTCGACTTGAGAAACGACTGGATCGCCTCCTCGGTTCTGCCTTCTTTCAAGGCAACCAGACCGAGTCCGCTCAAAGTCACGTAGTGCGTGGGGTCCCGATCGAGGGCTTCCTGATAATCGCTGCGCGCGTCCGCCAGCTTCTCGATCAATGTGAACAGAAACCCCCGGTTCGCCCACCCCATGGGGTTTTCGGGCGCGCGCGCAACGGTCTCGGAGAGCTGCTCTCGGGCTTCTTCGTATTCCCCTCTTTCCATCTGGAGAAGGGCGAGCCCGTTGCGGGCCACGGCGTTGGTTGGATCCAGCTCGATCGCCTTTCGGTAGGCAGCTTCGGCTTCCTTGCCCTTGCCCTCGAGGTGCTCGAGGCCCGCCAGGACACCGTATCCCTGGGAGGAGGCGGGATGGAGCGCCAAGCCCCTCCGGACCGCTTCCCTCGCCTTCCCCGCTTCGTCAAGGACGGTATAGAAACTCGCCAGAAGGATCGGGAAACGTTCATCTGTCGGATAGAGACTCTCGTAACCCGAGGCCG
>JACAEF010000096.1 GCA_013388985.1 Rhodocyclaceae bacterium | reverse complement strand
GTGGTAAGTTGAATTTTGAATGATTTTTTTCGGATTGAAGTGAATTTTTCTAAATTTAACGTGGCAAAAAGTGAACTATCTGGTAGAGGAGGAGAGGGGGTGGAACTGCTTGAATCCATAGAATCCGATGGTGCAGACGGAGTGTCAGTTGATCCCTCTTCTCCATCGGGCGGGGGATTTTGTGGAGGCAGTGGGGAGGTATCTTAAGTATCTGGGATTGCAGGAGGTGGTAAGAATTCAAAAGCACCAATCTCAGGGGCTTGGCCCGAATACCGTAAGTCCACCCATGCGCCTTTGTCGATTAAGGGACTTGTACTTTTCAGTCGGTAATCGTCTTGGTCTCGATTTTCAAATTCTGGATCCACATTCCAGGATTTTGAATTGGCTCCAAAGCTAGCATCCAATTCTGTCAGATCGACACATTCTTTGCTCCGAAAATACATTAATTTTCCGGTTTGCGTGAACCAATCATTGGAGTCGAGAACCAAACCCACTGTGCCATATTCTGTGGCATAGAGTTGGTATTCTCCATTGAACGCGATAATATTGTTTTTTAAAATGGTACCGCGACTGTCTTGATTGGCATCTCCGTAGAGATACATTCCCCAATTTCCGTTGTCCACAATGGTGTTGTTTAAAATAACATTGTCGTCTCCCGAGTCTTTGTAATTGTTCCATAGGGATTCGTATCCTGTAACGAGAATGCCATAGCTTTTATTTTTGTAAATATAGTTTCGGGTAATTCGGTTGTGATTGCCCTGAACAAAAATTCCGTAATTGATGTTATGATCAATGACATTGCTGTCAATTTCTGTGTGTTCATACACAATGATTCCTGCGGAATACTCTCCACCATTGCAGTCGTGAATATGATTGCCAATTACCCGATTGAATCGAGAACCCGTTTTGATGTCAATGCCGTCCACACAACGATAAATTTCATTGCCCCGAATGAGATTGAAATTGCACGGAGAACCGTCTGGCGGAAGGCTGTGGGCATCATTTCCAATGTAAATCCCCTCACCGTAGCAATCATAGATGATGTTATTTTCAACAATATTATGTGTGGAGCTGTCTGGCTTTCCGGGAGTCCCTGAAACATAAATTCCCACCGCAGTACCAGAAGAAGGACCAATGCCATGCACAACACAGTTTGAGATTTTGCAGTAATGATAATTGGTTCCATTAAAACCCGACCACACTGCATTGGTAATTTCTAAACCTTGGAAGTGATAGTATTTCCGATTCTTAAATTCAATGACTGTCCATTGGCCATTGCCACTAAGAATGGGCTTTTCGTTCGGATAATTTCGAATGGTGATCCATTTATTGGGTTCGCCGTCTCTTACAAAATTATTGACAAGTTCAAAATACGTTCCTTCACGGAGATAAATAGTGTCTCCAGGGAAAATTTTGCCTAATGCGTAGTTAATGGACTGCCAAGGTTTGCCTATTGAACCATCATTGCTGTTGTTGCCATTGGGCGAGACAAAATACGCTTTCTGGCCTAAAAGAGGAAATGCTAAGGTTATGATTAACAGTAAGTTAAAATACCTAAATTTTGAATGCATTGGGCAAATTCTCATAACAATCTCTGCATACTTGATTCTTTTCTACTTATACATTAGTCAAACCACATACCAAAAATCGTTGTACTTCGAAAAGAATTTTTGTATATTATTTTGCCAGTGCCCCCGTAGCTCAGTTGGATAGAGCAACTGCCTTCTAAGCAGTGGGTCGCAGGTTCGAGTCCTGCCGGGGGTACTTTTTGTTTGGATGAGGGGGTGTAATGGATAGAATCAAAAAGGTTGTTGAGTGTATCAAGCGATACAATCCAGAAAAGATTATTCTCTTCGGATCTTATGCGCGGGGAGAAATGGATGAATATAGCGACCTTGATTTTGTGGTGATTAAAAAAACCCAAAAACGATTTATCCGCAGATTAATCGACGTGGCTCAATTAATTGATTCTGAGCTTGGAAAAGTGGATGTTTTTGTGTATACGCCTCAAGAATTTAAAAGAATGATCGAAGGGAAAAGTGCCTTTATTGAGCAGATATTAAAAGAGGGAAAAGTTTTATATGAAAAAAAATAGAGAAGAGGCTTTAAGGTGGTTAGATCAAGCTGAGTACGATTTAGAATCCGCAAAACGGAATTATGAAAATGAAATTTATGCTTATGCCTGTTTTATGTGTGAACAGTCTGCTCAAAAAACATTGAAAGCATATCTTTATTTCAAAGGCGAACGTTATATATGGGAACATTCTATTCAAAAACTTGTAGAAAAGTGTAAAAATTATGATGAAGAAATCACAAAATTTTTAACGACAGGAGCAATCCTTGACAAGTATTATTTAACCACCCGATATCCGGATGCAATAGCACCTCCTGCCGTTCCATATCAATCGTTTACAAGAAAAGAAGCTGAAGAAGCAATTCATTTAACTTCAGAACTTTTCCTTTTTGTTAAAAATAAAATTATAGTATAAAGCTTTTACTAAGTTGAGTAGGGGAATGAAGACAAAATAGGGGAGGGTTCAAATTGTTTTAGCCTAAGGATCTTTCCGAACAAAATATTTATGATGAATTGTCTGGATCTTGTCGTGTACTGCATAACCTTTGAGGAGGTTCGACGTAGCAAGAGGAAAAGGAGCGATGGATGCAATCCCCAATTGACTCTATCCAGTGGCCTTGTATTATGATATCCTTCCGCAATACCTCATAGTAACCTCCTTCATCTATTTTAGGAATTCATATGCTTACTTTGATAAGTCGAACTGGTTTAATTGAAGTAAAAATTGAAATAAAATGAAAACTCATTTTTATATCATTTTGGCAATATGGGTGATCCTGACCACCAACAAAGCTTTTGCCCAAAGCCACATTACAGTTTTACCTGGTACAACAGTCGAAGTGGGTGAGGAAGTCTATTTTGACGCTGTATATTACAGTAATCGTATTTCAGATACCCTTCAATTTGAATGGGATTTTGGTGATGGATACTTTTTAGGAGCTGGGAAGCCGGCGTTATACACTTTTGAAACAGGACTTTGCGCAATCCACTATTTTATGAGACCAGGCATATTCAAGGTTAAGATGACTGCTTCAAGCTTTGACATGAGTACAGAGATACCTGCACGTAAGAATATTTTAGCGGTAGATTCTGTTTTAATCACAGTCACTGGTGAGACTCCCCTAGCGGGCTTTGAATTGTGGCATGCTCCATTCCATGCTCGAACCGCACAATATCTTTATGCCATAGTGCCAGATGGTTATTCACCTTCTCAAGTTGTTGCACGCGTCGAAAGAGTAGGCGGAGGATATTCACAAGAATTAACCGGAACGACTGTAAACAATAAACAACGATTTTTACTGAATACCGCCTCTCTGCCTTCAGGAGATTATGTATTGACCGCAGAGTTGATAAACGGAGAAACGGTAGTTAGCAGAATTCGTGAGAAATTTTCGAAACCTTATGAGGGCGCACCAACAGTCGGCATCAACGAAAAACAATGCCTTTGTTCTGAATGGTTCGACTCTATTTTTCCCACTAGCACCTTATATGCTGGATGGGGATTATACTCCTTTATGGCAACGCTTTTCCAATGCCCTTCATACAGAAGGTTACTATGATGAACATACCAAAGAAACATGGGTGGATTATATTGGTGTTGCGAATGCACATGATATGATGGCAATAGGTCCAGGTCGTTGGAAAGGATTTATAGAAGAGCCGTATACACGAAACTCAAATCCTAATGATATTCTTACTTATGTCGAGCAAGCAAAAAATACTACAGGACTCTTTGGATGGTGTTGGGATGATGAACCGAATATGGGGGGGTGGTATCTTAGAGTGCCTGCACATGTAATAGCAGCATGGGATTACAGGACACGCCTTGAAGATCCTCAACATCCAACCAGTCAACAATATTATGGATTTGATTGGAATGCATATTACGAGCCTCGCACCGGTACAAATCCGTATACATTTATGCGTGGCGCTTCTCAATTCGGAGGGAAAAAAACATTTTATATCGGATTTCTTTACTCACGATGTCTATCCTATTGACAGCAAGGGACATGCCTCGCTTGCTTCAGGTCGTAGAGGAGTGATCGACATCTGGCTGGAGAACCTGGATCATCTTGCATGGGATATGGCCGAGTTGGTCCCATTAGGTACGTTTATCGAGACGCAGAATGTGACAAATTTTCAGTGGCGGGGGGATGATTTGAACCAATGGGATGCTGGTCCTCCGCCCGGTGATATTCGAACCCAAGCATGGGGGGCAGTCGTTCAC
>JACAEF010000015.1 GCA_013388985.1 Rhodocyclaceae bacterium | reverse complement strand
GTCGCCCACCAGATCGGCGCGGCCGCCGAATATGCGTTGTTCAGCGGTAGCCATGACACCTTGGGCAAGCTGGCCGATGCCGCGCGTCAGAGCGATCCGACGATCGTGGCGGTGACCGTCTTCGATGCGTCGGGAAAACAGGTCGCGCATTCCGGTGCGGCGCCGCAGCACCGTCTGCCGCTGCTCGATGCACCTCATGTCTTCAAGGGCGAACAGGTGACGGCAGTACAGACGCCGGTGTTCCAGGCGATATTGCCGCTGCAGGACGAGCTTTCGGACAGTCGGCCGCCGCCTGGCCAGAAGATCGTCGGGCATGTCGCAGTGGAAATCGCGCGTGGAGCGCTCGAAACCCGCAAGCGCGAAATGCTCGAAATCACCCTGGCCATCATGCTGGGCGGCCTATTGCTGGCGAGTTGGCTGTCGCTGCGCATCGCCCACGGCGTGCTGACCACGCTGGATAGTGCCCAGATGGCGCTCAGACGGCAGATGGAAACCGCAGAGCTGCTGGCGCGCACCGATGCGCTGACGGGGCTGGCCAACCGGCGCGCCTTCGACGAGGCGGCACAACTGGAAATCCAGCGCGCCCAGCGCTATGGAACGCCGCTCACCCTGGTGATGGCCGATCTCGATCATTTCAAGGCGATCAACGACACCTACGGCCATGACGTCGGCGACGCCGTACTGCAAGAGTTCGCGCGCATCCTGTCCGCGTCGGTGCGTACCGTCGATCTGGTCGGCCGCTGGGGTGGGGAGGAGTTCGCCATCCTGATGCCGGGGACCGACTTACCAGAGGCTACGCAAGCGGCAGAGCGCATGCGCAGACAGGTCGAACAGGCGGAGTTGTGTATCGAGGAGAAAACGTGCCACTATACGGCGAGCTTTGGCGTCGCGGCGTACCGTGCCGACATGCCGACGCTGGCCTCGTTACTCGGCCGCGCCGACATGGCGTTGTATCGGGCCAAGCGCCTGGGACGTAACCGCGTCGAAGTCGGCTAGCCAGCCAGTCCCAGCCGACGCAGGATCTCCAGTGTGAGCCCCGCCTGGTTCAGCGTGTAAAAGTGCAGTCCCGGCGCGCCGAGGGCGAGCAGGCGCTCACACAGCTCGGTGACCATATCGAGGCCGAAGGCGCGGATCGAGTCGGTGTCATCGCCAAAGCTTTCGAATTTCTTCCGCATCCAGCGCGGGATCTCGGCGCCGCTCGCGTCGGCGAAACGGGCGAGCTTGGCAAAGCTGCCGATCGGCATGATGCCCGGCACGATCGGGATCGTGATGCCCAGCGCGCGCGCCTCGGCGACGAAATGAGCATAGGCATCGGCGTTGTAGAAGAACTGCGTGATCGCCGAGTTGGCGCCTGCCTCGACCTTGCGCTTGAAGTTCATGAGGTCATCGCGCGGGCTCTTCGCCTGCGGGTGCCATTCCGGGTAGGCGGCGACCTCGATATGGAACCAGTCACCGGTCTCCTGGCGGATGAAGGCGACGAGCTCGTTGGCATAGCGAAATTCGCCGACATCGGCCATGCCGGAAGGCAGATCGCCGCGCAGGGCGACGATGCGGCGGATGCCGTGAGCACGATAGTCGGCCAGGATCTTGCGGATGTTCTCGCGCGTCGAGCCGATGCAGGAAAGGTGCGGGCAGGCCGCGATGCCTTCGGCGGCGATCTCCATCACGATGTCGAAGGTGCGCTCGCGTGTCGAGCCGCCGGCGCCATAAGTGACGGAGAAGAAGCTCGGCGCCACCGCGGCGAGGCGCTCGCGCGTCGCGCGCAGTTTTTCGAGCCCCTCGGTCGTTTGTGGCGGGAAGAATTCACAGGAGATTTCAGGTTTCATGACGGGCATGGAGGAAGAATTCGCGGTTGCCGTCGCCGCCGGTGATTGGGCTTTCGAACCAGTCGCGCACGGCGAGTCGATGGGCGAGGCAGCAGGCGGTGAGCTTCTCGCGCACGGCCGGATAGAGCTTTTCATCGGCGACTAAGCCGCCTTTGCGGAGATTCTCAGGCCCGACTTCAAACTGCGGCTTGACGAGCAGCAGTAAATCGCCCTCGGGCGCGAGGAAAGGCGGCAACTCAGGAATGATCAAAGTAAGCGAGATGAAGGAGACATCGGCGACGATGAGCTCGAAGTGCCGTCCCGCCAGCGCCGACTTTTGCAACGCGCGCGCATTGATGCCCTCGTGGGCTTCGACGCGCGCATCGCCGGCCAGCCGCGGATGGAGCTGGCTGTGGCCGACGTCGATGCCGACCACCTTCGCTGCGCCGTGCTGCAAGAGGTAGTCGGTGAAGCCGCCCGTCGATTGGCCGATGTCGAGGCAGGTCTTGCCGGTGACGGCGAGGCCGGTGCGGTCGAGTGCGCCGGCGAGCTTGATGCCGCCGCGCGAGACGTAGTCGGGGGTTTCGGACGAGAGCACGATGAGCCGTGTCGCCTCGGAGAAGCGATCCGCGGCGCGCGTGACGGGGACGAGTTCTTCCGTGCCCCAAAGCATGAAGCGCACGCGATCGGCCTCGATCAGCCGCTGCGCCGCGGTGCGCGAGGGCGCAAGGCCTTGGGCGACGAGGAGCTGATCGGCGCGCACGCCTTCGGTGTCACAGCGCGGCTGGCGCGGCTTGGGCGCGGCCTTGGGCCGCGCTGCGCGGGCATGAAACGAATTCATGCTCATCGCGGCGGCCCTTGCAGATAGTCGGTGGCAGCCTGGGCGAGCCGTTCATCGAGCGTGAAGAGCGGCGCGACGAGCTCGCCGGCAAGCCACAGGTAGCTTGCGTCGTAGGCCGAGAGGCGATAGCGCTGCGCGAGCACGAAGACGGCTGCGGGTTCGATGGGAAGCAGATGGAGCGGGGAGAAGTCGAAGGCGGCGAGCCGGGCGCTCACCTCGCTGGCTTCGAGAATTCCGCGGCGATATTTGTTCATGCCGGCGTTGGCGACCTCGAAGGGCAAGAGCGCGGGGGCGAAGAGCGCGTAGGGCTCGAGCCTGGCGAGGATGGCGGACGCTTCGGGCTCACCGAAGACGATCGCCACCAAGAAGCTGGCATCGACGACGGCGGGCGGGCGGGCGTCATAGGGGGGTGCGACCGGCTCGGCAACGTAAAGGGTCATCGGTCCAGGCTCAGGCGGATCGCTTGGGCATCACGCAGTAAAGGGTCTGTCCCACGGGCGCGCTGTCGCCGGGCTGCAAGGGCCAGTGGCCGTCCTTGACGCGCGCCATCGCCCAGGCTTCGCCATAGTGCGTATCGCGCATCTCGCGCACGATCGCCGCTGCACCGAGCGGATCGGCAACCG
>JACAEF010000039.1 GCA_013388985.1 Rhodocyclaceae bacterium | reverse complement strand
TAGGGCCTGTTCTCAATCATCCGGCGGATGGCGTTGCTGGCCGGAAAGGGATGGATGCAAGGCGGAGGGCGAAGCCAAGGGCGCCTCCCCTTGGCAAGCCCGACAACGCCGCAGACGCCATTTCCGGCCGCAACCCTTTGGGCTGGGGCGAATCGGATGCGCTGCGGTGTTGCGGCTCCTGGCGATATCGACATATCGCTGCGTCGCCGCGCCTGGCAATCGCATCACGATTCGCCTCCAGCGCCGCCGTCGCATGAATGAGAACAGGCCCTAGTAATTTTACTAGGAAAACCTGTCAATGCTAAACTGGCTTCATGAGCCGATCGTTCGAACGTTCCTTCGTTGCCCGCTTGCAGGCGCGCTTGGCTGAACCGGCGCCATTGATTCAGGTATTGGTCGGGCCGCGTCAGGTCGGCAAGACTACGGGTATGCGTCAACTTCTCGAACGCTGGCAGGGGGCTTGGCATTACGCCAACGCCGATGACCTTTTGGCGGCAGACCGCACTTGGCTTCTGGCGCAGTGGCAGACGGCGGTGCGCCTGGGCGAGGGCGCCTTGCTCGTGATCGACGAGATTCAGAAAGCGCCCAACTGGTCAGAGACGATCAAGGCCCTGTGGGATGCGTCGCCCCACCGCCTGCGCGTGGTGTTGCTCGGATCGAGCTCTTTGCAGCTTCAGCGCGGCTTGTGTGAGAGCCTGGCCGGTCGTTTCGAATTGACCTGGATTCATCACTGGACGTTCGCCGAGCTCAGGGAAGCATTCGGCTATGACCTCGATCGCTATCTCCTGTTTGGGGGCTATCCTGGCGCGGTGGCGTTCGAGGCCGATGGCGACCGCTGGTACGCCTATCTGAAGGATTCGATCGTCGAGGCGGTGATCGGCAAGGACATTCTGCAAAATCGCCGGGTGGCCAATCCGGCGCTGTTTCGGCAGGCGTTCGAAATCCTGTGCCGTTACCCGGCTCAGGAAATCAGCTACACCAAGCTGCTTGGCCAGTTGCAGGACAAAGGCAATACCGATCTGGTCAAGTATTACCTAGAGCTCTATGGCGGGGCGTTCCTGATTTATGCCCTGGAAAAGTATTCGGCCAAGGCGTGGCTCACTCGCGCGTCGAGCCCGAAGATTCTGCCTGCCTGCCCGGCGCTCCATACGATGGCCGCCGGCGTGCAGACGCTCGCGGATCCGGAACGGCGAGGACGGGTTTTCGAGCTGGCGGTGGGAACCGAATTGTTGCAACTGCCCGGGGAGCTTTTCTACTGGCGCGAGAAAAACGCCGAGGTCGATTTCATTTATCGCCATCAGGGCAGGCTCTACGCGATCGAAGTCAAATCCGGCAGGAAAAAATCGGCCAAGGGGCTCGATGCGTTCATCAGGCATTTTCCGGAGGCACGCCCGGTTATCGTCACGCCGGAAAATTTTTCCGCGTTGTCGGAAGCGCCGAGAAAATTTTTGGAAGGGCTTTCGAACTGATCGAGCTGAGGTTGATCGATTACATGTATGTGCTACAGTTTCGTGATCGATAAGCCCTGAAGGGGGTTGCCGTGCTTTCCGTTTCCGTTTCTCCCAAGTTCCAGGTCGTCATCCCGCAAGCCGTGCGTGAGCAGTTGCACATCCAGCCGGGGCAGAAATTGCAGGTGCTGGCCTACGAGCATCGTATCGAGTTGCTGCCCATCGAGGCGCCGCAAGCCTTGCGCGGTTTTTTGGCGGGTATCGCCACCGACGTGCCGCGCGAAAAGGATCGCGTGTGAACGTGGTGGACTCCTGCGGCTGGCTGGAATATTTCGCCGACGGGCCGAATGCCGATTTCTTTGCCCCGGCCATCGAGGCGATCGATGAGCTGCTCGTGCCCACGCTCAGCCTGTTCGAGGTGTTCAAGCGCATCTTGCAGCAGCGCAGCGAAGCGGACGCCTTGCGTGCGATCGCCCTGATGCGTCAGGGGCGGGTCATCGAGCTGACCGATACCCTGGCGCTGGGCGCGGCGCGTTTGTCGCATGAGCTGAAATTGCCCCTGGCCGATAGCATCATTTTTTATTCGGCGCGCCAGCACGGCGCCACGTTCTGGACGCAGGATGCGCACTTCGCCAGCCTCGGCGAGGGCGTGCGTTACGTGCCGGCAGGTTAGCGCAGCTTGAATAAGCTTCTGAGATTGTTCGATGTTGCGTTCGCGGCGCTCGGCTTGCTGCTGGGCGCGCCGCTGCTGCTGGTATTGTTCGTCGTCGGCCTGTTCGACACCGGCTCGCCGCTGTTTTTCCAGCAGCGGGTGGGCCGCTACCGCAAGCCCTTCACGCTGGTGAAATTCCGCACCATGCGGCCCGGCACGCCCTCGGTGGGCACGCATCTGGCCGATGCGGCGGCGGTAACGCGCTGGGGCGCCTTTCTGCGGCGCACGAAGCTCGACGAGCTGCCGCAGCTGTGGAACGTGCTGAAGGGTGAGATGAGCCTGGTCGGGCCGCGGCCCTGCCTGCCGAACCAGACGGAGCTGATCGCGGCCCGCGAGCGTCTGGGCGTGTTCGCCGTGCGGCCGGGCATCACGGGCCTGGCGCAGATCCAGGGCATCGACATGTCGACGCCGGAAAAGCTTGCCGAGACCGATGCGCGGATGATCGCCAGACTCGGCCTGGCCGAGTATTTCGCCTACCTCGTGCAGACCGTGCTGGGGCGCGGCCAGGGCGACCGCGTGCGCAAGTAGCCTGTCATAGAATGCCGTCCCGCCAGCGCCGACTTTCGCGATGCCTCTGACGAAAACCGCCAACCTGCTGCTCGATCTGCCGCGCCCGGTCAAGCGTGCCGTGGCACTCGTCTTCGACGCTTTCCTGTGCGTGCTGACGGTATGGCTGGCGTTTTGGCTGCGCCTCGACGAGTGGCTGCCGCTCTCTGGGCATCCGCAATGGCGGCCGGAATGGGCGGCGCTGGCGGCGGTGACGGTCGCCCTGCCGATTTTCATCACATTCGGCTTTTACCGCGCGATCTTCCGCTATGCCGGCTGGCAGGCCTCGCTGACTGTGGTGCGCGCGATGGCCCTTTACACGGTGATCTATGCGACGGTGTTTTCACTGCTGCGCGTGCCGGGGGTGCCGCGCTCGGTCGGGCTCATTCAGCCGATGCTGCTGTTCCTGGCGGTGGCGGGCTCGCGGCTGCTGTTGCGTTTCTGGCTGGGTGGGATGTATCGGACGATCCTCGCCCGTGGGGCCTTGCCCAAGGCAATGATCTATGGCGCTGGCCGCGCGGGTCAGCAATTGGCTGCGGCGCTCTCGACCAGCCTTGAAATCCGCGTCGTCGGTTTCCTCGATGATGACGCCGGGCTGCACGGCCAGACCCTGAACGGTTTGCCAGTCTATCCGCCGGACAGCTTGCCCGAGCTCGTGCGCATCGAAGGGGTGCAAGAGGTGCTGCTGGCGATGCCCTCGGCGAGCCGCCAGCGCCGCCACGAAATCCTCGAAAGCTTGCGCGCGCAGCACGTCACGGTGCGCCTGCTGCCCGGAGTGGTCGAACTCGCCCAGGGCAAGGTGGCGGTGTCCGATCTGCGCGAGCCGGAGATTGAAGACCTGCTGGGCCGCGCGCCCGTGCCGCCGGATGCGGCGCTGATGGAGAGGAACATCCGTGGCAAGGTGGTGCTGGTCACGGGCGCCGGCGGCTCGATCGGCAGCGAGCTGTGCCGGCAGATCGCCAGGCTGGAGCCGGAACGGCTGCTGCTCGTCGAGCACAGCGAATATGCGCTGTATGCGCTGGATCAGGAATTGCGGCGTGGCGGGTTCGAGGCGACCCGCCTGGTTCCGCTTTTGGGCTCGGTGCGCGATGCAGCGCGCATGCGCGAGATCCTGCAGACTTTCCGGCCGCAGACGGTGTATCACGCCGCCGCCTACAAGCATGTGCCGCTGGTCGAGCACAACCCGGCCGAGGGCATCCGCAACAACGTGTTCGGCACGCAGATCGTCGCCGAGGCGGCGCGGGAGGCTGGGGTTGCCGATTTCGTGCTCATTTCCACCGACAAGGCAGTACGGCCGACCAACGTGATGGGCGCCAGTAAGCGCCTTGCCGAGATGGTGCTGCAGGCGATGGCTGCCGCGGGCGGATCGACGCGCTTTACGATGGTGCGTTTTGGCAACGTGCTGGGCTCGTCGGGCTCGGTGGTGCCGCTCTTTCGCCGCCAGATCAAGGCAGGCGGGCCGGTGACGCTCACCCACCCGGAGGTGACGCGCTATTTCATGACCATCCCCGAAGCTGCGCAGCTGGTGATCCAGGCTGGCGCGATGGCCAGAGGCGGCGAAGTGTTCCTGCTCGACATGGGCGAACCGGTGAAGATCGCGGAGCTGGCGCGCCGTATGATCGAGCTCTCTGGCCTGACGGTGAAGGATGCGGAACATCCCGACGGCGACATCGAGATCCGGATCGTCGGCCTGCGCCCCGGCGAGAAGATTTTTGAAGAGCTCCTGATCGGCGACAACCCCGAGCCGACCGCGCATCCGCGCATCCTGAAGGCGCGGGAGGAGTTTTTGCCGCGGGCCACGCTCGAAGCGCGGCTGGCCGAGCTCCAAAACGTTTTGGCGAGCGGAGACGAGGCGGCGATCCGGCAGGCGCTCGTGACGCTCGTCCCCGGCTATCGGCCGGCGAAAAATGACGAAGAAATCACGGAAAAACGAATCGGATTCGCGCAACCCCAGTCTTGACTATTGACCAGTATTCTGGAAAATAGTCGAGACTATTTTCCAGATATGTAGAAATTGGACGTACAGCGTTACCTTGCGACGCGCATCCGCGCCGATCTCGCGCACAAACTCGTCATACTGACCGGCCCGCGACAGGCAGGGAAGACGACCCTCGCACGACAGTTGCTGGCGGATTTTCCTCGTGCCCAGTATTTGAACTGGGATGTGCCTCAAGACCGAGAAATCATCGCCTCGGGCGCATGGTCGCCTCGCGCCGGCCTGGTGGTGTTCGACGAAATTCACAAGATGCGCGACTGGAAGGCGTTTCTCAAAGGCGCCTGGGATGGCCGCAGCCCCGGCCAGGCCATGCTGGTGACAGGCAGCGCACGCATGGAAACCTTCCGGCAGGGAGGGGAATCGCTTGCCGGCCGTTATTTTTCCTGGCGGCTGCATCCTTTCTCGGTGCGCGAGGCCGTGGATTCGCTTGCCATGGCTCCGGCGGCAGCGCTCGACCGGCTTTTGGAAAGAGGCGGCTTTCCCGAGCCTTTTCTCGCCGCCGAGATACAGGCCGCGGAGCGTTGGCGCAGTCAATATGCGACCGATCTGATCCGGGAGGATGTGTTCGAATTTTCACGCATCCATGAAATCCGCAATCTGCAGCTGTTCGTCGAGCTGCTGCGGGAGCGGGTCGGCTCGCCGATCAAGATTTCTTCGCTTGCGCAGATGCTGCAAATTTCGCCGACGACCGCCACGCGTTATCTGGAGATTCTCGAAGCGCTTTACATCGTGTTCCGTGTCACGCCCTGGCACCGGGATGTCGCGCGTTCGATCCTCAAGGAAAGCAAGGTGTATTTTTTCGATACCGGCATGGTCCGGGGCGATACCGGGGCGCGGCTGGAGAATGCCGTGGCTTCGATGTTGCTCAAGCACGCGCATTATCGGCAGGATGGTGAAGGCAAGGCAGTTACCCTGCATACCATTCGCGACAAAGAGCATCACGAGATCGATTTCGTCCTCGCCGAGGACAACGTCGTCACCGATTTGATCGAAGTAAAGCAGACCGACACCGCCGTGTCCCCTTTCTTTCATCGCATGGCGGAACGCTTCAGCCAGGCGCGCGCGGTGCAGATCGTGGCGGAATTGCGGCAGGAAAGCCAGCGCGGCAAAGTGGCGGTCGTTTCCGCAGCGGAGTGGCTTGCGGGGTTACAGGCTTAAAGCTCAGTCAGCCGTCCAGTGACCCGACTTGCCGCCGGCCTTCTCCAGCAGGCGGATTTCCTCGATCACCATGCCACGGTCGACGGCCTTCGCCATGTCGTAGATGGTGAGAAGCCCCGTCGCGCATGCGGTGAGCGCTTCCATCTCGACCCCGGTGCGGCCGAAGGTTTCGGCCGTAACGGTGCAGGTGATGCTGTGGCTGGCTTCGTCGAGCTCGAACTCCGCGGCGACGCGCGTGAGACTGATCGGATGGCACAGCGGGATCAGGTCGGAGGTGCGTTTGGCGGCCTGGATCGCGGCGATGCGGGCGACGCCGAGCACGTCGCCCTTCTTGGCCGAGCCCGATTTGATCAGTGCGAAGGTGGCGGGCTGCATGCGGATGCGGCCCGTCGCGCGCGCCAGGCGTGCAGTCTCGGCCTTGGCGCCGACATCGACCATGTGCGCCTGACCGGCGGCATCGAAATGGGTGAGAGGGTTGTCCGATCGTGACATTTGCTTGCACTTTGCCGCAGGGAACCGGGGAAGAGCGCCGGTATCATAGCCTCATGCGAACGATTCTGTGGCTTTGCCTTGCACTCCTGCTGCCGACGGGGATGGCCGTGGCCGACGGCTTGCCCGATCTCGGCGAGATGGAGCGCAGCGGCCTGTCGGTGCCGGCCGAGCGGCGCCTGGGCGAGAAGATCATGGCCGAGATCCGGCGCGATCCGGATTACGTGCACGATGCCGAGATCGCCGACTACATCAACCGGCTGGGCCAGCGGCTCGTCAGTCACGTCGAGGGCGCGCGCACGCCCTTCGAGTTCTTCGTCGTGCGCGATCCGATGCTCAACGCCTTCGCGCTGCCCGGCGGCTTCGTCGGCGTGCACACCGGGCTCATCCTCGCCACGCGTTCCGAATCGGAACTCGCCGGCGTGCTCGCGCACGAGATCTCGCACGTCACGCAAAGCCATCTGGCACGCATGTTCGGCAACCAGAGCCAGGCGCAGCTCGCCTCGCTGCTCTCGCTGGCGGTGGCCTTGCTGGCGGCGCGCAGCAACCCGGACGTGGCCATGGGCGCGGCGGTCGCCGGCCAGGCGGCCGGCATTCAGACCCAACTGAACTATTCGCGCGACTTCGAGCGCGAGGCCGACCGTTTCGGGCTCGACCTGATGGAGAAGGCCGGCTTCGACATTCGCGGCATGGCGAGCTTCTTCGAGCGCATGCTGCAGTTCGGCCGACTCTACGAAAACAATGCGCCGGGCTATCTGCGTACCCACCCGCTCACCACCGAGCGCATCACCGACATGGAAAACCGCATCGCCCAGCGGCCCTATCGCCAGGTGCCCGACAGCGTCGAATTCGGCCTGGTGCGCGCCAAGATCCGCGCCTACGCGGGCACGCCTAGCGATGCGGTGGCGGAGTTCGCCGCCCAGCTCAAATCCGGCAAATATGCGCGTGAAACCGACGTGCGCTTTGGGCTGGCCCACGCGCTGCTGCGCGACAACCGCCTGTCGGCGGCGGAAGACGAGGTGGCGGCGCTGCGTCGCCTGAAGCTCGATTCGCCGCTGCTCGAAAACCTCGCGGCGCAGATCCGCCTCAAACGCAAGGACGTCGAAGGCGCCGTGCGTATCCTGCAGGCGGGAAGCCAGCGCTTCCCCAATGCGCGTTCGCTCACCTATGCCTTGCTGGAAGCGAAACTCGGCGCTGGCGGACCGGCACAGGCGGCCGAGGTCGTCGATATCGCGCGTAAGGAGCTCCAGCTCACCCCGGGCGACGCGCGGCTCCATGCGTTGGAGGCGAAGGCGCACGCGATGCTCGGTGAGCGCCTGCGCGAGCATCGCGCCCAGGCGGAGGCCTATCTCGCCGAAGGCCAGCTCGACGCGGCGATCATGCAGCTCGATCTGGCGCGTCAGGCCAATGATGGCGATTTCTACGAGCAATCCGAAGTGGATGCGCGCCTGCGGGAATTGCGGCAGCGCAAAATGGAATTGCAGCGCAACGAGCGCAATGGCCGGCCTTGATCGCCGGACGGGCCGCGGCTTTTGATCTAGATCAAACCCTATCTGGATTGAATTCGCGAGCCTTATTCTCTGATCAAAAATTAGCATCAATGCGCCCAGCGCGAAATGCTAGCCTTCGCCTGTCGCACCAAAGGTGGAAGGCTGTGCTGTCGCTGTCCCGGGAGAGCGCGGTCCGACCGTCCGGGCATTTACTCGAATAACACGACGAATCAGGAGGTTCTAACATGGCGTTGGTCAATCCCCATGGCGGCGGGAAGCTGAAACCGCTGCTGCTCGAGGGCCAGGCTCTCAAGGACGAACAGGCGCGCGCCAAGACGCTGCCGCAACTGAAGGTCACCTCGCGCGAGGCGGGCGACATCATCATGATGGGCATCGGCGGCTTCACGCCGCTCGACGGCTTCATGACCCACGCCGACTGGCAGGGCGTCTGCGACGGCATGAAGATGGCCAACGGCCTGTTCTGGCCGATCCCGATCACCCTGTCGTGCGACGAAGTGTTCGCCGACGGCGTCAAGACCGGTTCTGAAATCGCGCTGGTCGGCAAGCGTCTCGATGGCAAGGAGGAAATCCTCGCCACGATGAAGGTCACCGAGAAATACAAGATCGACAAGTCGCACGAATGCGCGATGGTCTACAAGACCACCGATCTCGAGCATCCGGGCGTGAAGATGGTGATGGCGCAAGGCGACGTGAACCTCGCCGGCCCGATCAAGGTGCTCTCCACCGGCGGCTTCAAGGAAAAGTACGGCGAGCAGTTCATGACCCCGGCCGAGACGCGCAAGAAATTCGAGGAACTGGGCTGGTCGCGCGTCGCCGCCTTCCAGACGCGCAACCCGATGCACCGCTCGCATGAATATCTGGCCAAGATCGCCATCGAGACGATGGACGGCGTGCTGATCCATTCGCTGCTGGGTAACCTCAAGCCCGGCGACATTCCCGCCGAGGTGCGTTCCGAGGCGATCGGCGTGCTGCTGAAGAACTACTTCGCCCCCAACACCGCGATCCAGGCCGGCTATCCGCTCGACATGCGCTACGCGGGTCCGCGCGAGGCGCTGCTACACGCGCTGTTCCGCCAGAACTACGGCTGTTCGCACCTGATCGTCGGTCGAGACCATGCCGGTGTAGGCGATTACTACGGGCCGTTCGATGCGCAGAAGATCTTCGACCAGATCCCGAAGGGCTCGCTGGAAACGCAGAACCTGAACATCGACTGGACCTTCTGGTGCAAGAAGTGCGGCGGCATGGCTTCGCAGCGCACCTGCCCGCACACCAAGGATGATCGCATCCTGCTCTCCGGCACCAAGGTGCGCGCGATGCTCTCCGAGGGCCAGGACCTGCCGGTCGAGTTCTCGCGTCCGGAAGTCGCCGCGGTGCTGAAGAAGTACTACGCCAGCCTCGCCGAGCACGAGAAGGTCAAGGTGGAGCTGAAGGGTCACTCGGCCGCCTGATGGGGCGGCCCGCCTGACAGGATTTGGACTGCCGCACCCGCCGGAAGCGGATTCGCGATACGCCCCGGCCAAGGTTGGGTGCGGCTCTAAATGGACCGCTGATAGCCAAGCAGCGGATTGTTAGCTAACAAGGAGAAGAGGTAATGCCTACATTCGTTCGTACCGAAAAATGCGACGGCTGCAAGGGTCAGGACAAGACCGCCTGCATGTACATCTGTCCGCATGACCTGATGAAGCTCGACAAGGACGGCACCTACACCGGCCATGCGATGAAGGCCTTCAACCAGGAGCCGGATCAGTGCTGGGAATGCTATTCCTGCGTCAAGATCTGCCCGCAGGGCGCGATCGAGGCCCGTCACTATGCCGACATCGTGCCGCTGGGCGGCTCCGTGCAGCCGATGCGTGGTTCCGATTCCATCATGTGGACCATCAAGTTCCGCAATGGCGTCGTCAAGCGCTTCAAGTTCCCGATCCGCACGACGGCCGAAGGCTCGATCGATCCGTACGGCGGCAAGCCGATGCCCAAGCTCTCGCAGCTTGCCGAAACCGGTTCGTTCACCCGTGACGTGATGGGTGGCTTCCGTGCCGGCAATCCTGCCGAACTGATCCGCAAGTAATTCAACGCATCGAGGAAACTGACATGGCTGGAACATTCGAAAATCCCGAAATCGTCCAGGAAGAACTGGATATCCTGATCGTCGGCGGCGGCATGGCTGCCTGCGGCTGCGGCTTCGAAATCATGCGCTGGGCCGAGGCCGTCAAGGCCGAGACCGGCAAGGAACTGAAGATCAAGCTGGTGGACAAGGCCGCGCTCGACCGCTCCGGCGCCGTGGCGATGGGTCTGTCGGCGATCAACACCTACATCGGTCCGCGTCAGGACCCGGCCGACTACGCGCGCATGGTCTCCAACGACCTGATGGGCATCACCCGCGACGACCTGGCCTACGACCTCGGCCGCAACGTCGATGACTCCGTGCATCTGTTCGAGGAGTGGGGCCTGCCGATCTGGAAGACCGACGCCAATGGCGTGCGCCACGACGGTGCCGACGCGATCAAGGAAGGTCTGCCGGCGCTGAAGGACGGCGGCGAGCCGGTCCGCTCCGGCAAGTGGCAGATCATGATCAACGGCGAATCCTACAAGTGGATCGTCGCCGAAGCCGCCAAGAAGGCCCTCGGCCTCGAGCGCATCCAGGAGCGCGTCTTCATCGTGCACCTGATCAACGACAAGAACGATCCGCACCGCATCGCCGGCGCGGCGGGCTTCTCGGTGCGCGAGAACAAGATCTACATCTACAAGGCCAAGGCCATCATGCTGGCCGCCGGCGGCTGCGTCAACCTGTTCCGTCCCCGCTCCGTCGGTGAGGGCCAGGGCCGCGCCTGGTATCCGGTGTGGAACGCCGGCTCGACCTACGCGATGGCGGCGGAAGCCGGCGCCGAGCTGACCATGATGGAAAACCGCTTCGTGCCCGCCCGCTTCAAGGACGGCTACGGCCCGGTCGGCGCCTGGTTCCTGCTGTTCAAGGCCCAGGCCGTCAACGCCAACGGCGAAGTCTACATGCAGAAGAACAAGGAACTGCTGAACGACTATCCCCCGTATGGTCAGGCTGCGGTGCCCGCCTCCTGCCTGCGCAACCACCTGATGCTGAAGGAAATGAAGGAAGGCCGCGGCCCGATCATGATGGACACGGTCACCGCGCTGGCCAAGCTGCGCGAGACGCTGACGCCGAAGGAAGTCAAGCACCTCGAAGCCGAAGCCTGGGAAGACTTCCTCGACATGTGTATCGGCCAGTGCGGCGTCTGGGTCGGCGAGAACATCGAGCCCGAGAAGAAGAACTCCGAGCTGATGCCGACCGAGCCGTATCTGCTCGGCTCGCACTCCGGTTGCTGCGGCATCTGGGTCTCCGGTCCGACCGACGTCGGCGCGCCAACCGACGAGGCGATGCCGGGCGTGCCCGAGCACCTGCCGCGCGGCTGGAACTGGGGCTACCGCTCGATGACCACCGTCAAGGGCCTGTTCACCGCCGGTGACGGCGTGGGCGCTTCCGGCCACAAGTTCTCCTCCGGCTCGCATGCCGAAGGCCGCATGGCCGCCAAGGCGATGGTCAAGTACTGCATCGACAATCCCGATCTCAAGCCCGAGTTCGACGAGACCCCCGAGCAGATCGCCGAAGCCATCTGGAAGCCGGTGCGCAACTTCCTCGAGCACAAGGACTACACGACCGCGATCGACGTGAACCCGAACTACATCACGCCGCGGATGCTGCAGTTCCGTCTGCAGAAGATCATGGACGAGTATGTCGCCGGTGTCGCCACCTACTACAACACCAACGACGTGTTGCTGAAGATGGCCGAAGAGAAGCTCGAGATGCTCAAGGAAGACGCCCAGAAGATGCGTGCGAAAGACCTGCACGAGCTGCTGCGTGCGTGGGAGAACTACCACCGCATCCTGACGGCCGAAGCCCACATGAAGCACATCCAGTTCCGCGAAGAGAGCCGCTATCCCGGCTTCTACTATCGCACCGACAAGAACTTCATCGATGAGCAGAACTGGCACTGCTTCGTCAACTCGATCTACGACAAGAAGACCAAGAAGTGGACCGTCTTCAAGCGCGCCCACGTCGATCTGGTCGACAAGTCGAAGCTGTTCAAGCAAGCCGCCCACTGAGCATCAACGGGTAGCCGCTAGAATCCAGGCCGGTGGCCTTCCAGGCTGCCGGCCTGTTTTACTTCGCAAGGAGCAAACCCTGGTCGTCGAAAGGTTTTGAACATGGACAAACCCGATATTCCCTTCCCGCAGAGCCCGGTCATGCCGACGATGTTGGGCGCGGAGCATGAAATCCAGTTTTCCTGTCACAAGGGAATCGGTTGCTGGAATGCCTGCTGCGCGAACATCGACATCACACTCACCCCCTACGACATCATCCGCCTGAAAAAACGCCTCGGCATCAGCTCGACGCAGTTCCTGCGCGATTACACCGTGCCTTACGAGCTGGAAAAGGACGGTATCGCCGGCGTCAAGTTTCGTCCCGTCGAGGGCGGCACCGCCTGCCGCTTCATGCAGCCGGAAGGCTGCGCGATCTACGAAGACCGCCCCACTGCCTGCCGCTACTATCCGGTCGCCCTGCTGTCGATGCGCAAGCAGGACGAATACACCGATACCCAGTCCTACGCCCTCGTCAAGGAAGAGCATTGCAAGGGACACGAAGTAGCGCGCCGGCTCACCATCGCCGAATACCGCAAGGAGCAGGGCGTCGAGGAATACGACGATCTGGCACGCGGCTGGCGCCAGCTGATCCTCAAGAAGAAATCGTCCGGCCCGGCGATCGGCACGCCGTCGCTGAAGAGCCGCCAGCTGTTCTTCATCGCCTGCTACGACATCGACACCTTCCGCGATTTCGTCGAGAGCGAATCGTTCCAGAAGCTGTTCATCCTGCCCCAGGAGGAATGGCAGCAGATCCTCGGCGACGATGTGAACCTGCTGCAGTTCGCGTTCCGCTATCTGAAGCAGGTGCTGTTCGGCGAAAATACCATCCCGCTCAACGACGAACTGGCCAGGGAGCGGCTCGAGAAAGTGCGCCAGCGCCAGGCCGAGCTGGAGAAGGAAGCGGCCGAAAAACGCGCCCAGTACGAGAAGATGCTGATGGAAGAAGGTATCGATCCCGAGGCGGCAGGGCTCGAATTCGATCCCGACGCCGAGAAGAAGTACTGCGCGGATATCTGAGAGTCGGCGCAACCGGACATCGCGTGTGGGATGTCCGGTCTCCGTACAGCGCTCACCCTTCTGCGGCCCCCGTGACCGTCTCATCGGCGTTCGCAATCCATCATGACCGATCCGCTTCCCGCTCGCATCGAACGCATCTCTTGGCCGCGTTTCGACCGGCTCGCGCGCCGGCTCGCGCAGCGGATTCTCACGTCGGAGTGGTGGCCCGAGGTCATCGTCGCGATCGCGCGGGGCGGTCTGGCGCCGGCACGCGTGCTGGCCGACGAGCTCGATCTGGCGGCCGTCGCGAGCTTCCGCATCGCGCACTACTGGCAGGCGCAAAAGACCCGCGCGGCCCATGTCGTCGATCCGCTCTGCGCCGAGATCGCAGGCAAGCGGGTATTGCTCGTCGATGACGTTGCCGACAGCGGCGAAACCTTCGCCGCGGCGCTCGACCATCTCGCCGCGCGCAAGCCGGCCGAGATTCGCAGCGCAGTGGTGCTCTACAAGACGGTTTCCCCTTATCGCCCCGACTATTTCGCGGCCGAGGTGAGAAGCTGGCGCTGGATCCTCTTCCCCTGGGCGGTCAATGAAGACGTCGGCGGCTTCCTCAAGGCACTCGATCCGCCGCCGCAAAGCAGCGAGGAAGCGTCACGACGACTCGCTGCCCGCGGCCTGCACCTGCCACGCCGGCAGATGGCCGCGCTCTGCCAGCGCCATCTCGGCATCGCCAGCTCCGTTGGTTGACAAAGCGTGATCAGCGCTGCCGGAAGCGGCTTGTGAGGGCCGCGAGCCGCTGGGTGATGCCGGTGTATTCGAGCTCGGACATCGGCAGCATCGCGGCGCCGAAGAATCCCTGACGGCGCATCTCGATCGCCTTGGCCGCGGCCTGATCCCGTACATGCTCCCAGAACGGATGAGCGAAACAATCCTGCGGCTCGGAGAGCTTGCCGGCGCGCATCGAATAGGCGGCGCAGGTCACCAGCGGGGGACCGTCGAAATAGCTGGTCGGTGAATTGCGCGCTACCGGCATCAGCGGCATCTGGTGCGAGCCGCGCATGCCGCCGGCGACGAAGTGGGCGGTGGCAAACGGCGTGAGCACCTCGCCGGTGGCAGGAAAATCCATCTGCACGCGCACCAGCATCACCGGATCGTCCTTGCCAGTGTATTTGCCGGCGATATTGTGCAGTCGCGAGGTCGAGACGACCGCGGCCTGCTCGTTGGTGGCGCGCGACCAGACCGATTCGACGACATAGCGCTCGGTGTCGCGCAATAGTGCCGCAATGTCGTAGAGCTCCTCGGGCGCCGACAGCTCGATGACCTTGTCGTGTTCGCCGGCGGCGACGTCCATGATCACGAAGCGGAAGCCTTTGCCCAGTGCCGGCGAGAGGATCAGGCCCGGCGTGTTCATCGGGTCGGCAAAAGCGAGATAAAGCGGCAGATTGAAAGCGCCGGGGTCGGTCTTGTCGGCGGCGAAGAAGAGGAAGGGCTCCGCCTTGCGCTCGGCAAAGCTCATCTCCGCCACGGCTGGCCCCATGCCGCGCACATTGCCGGAGAAGGCGTCCTTGAGCAGGTCCTGGCCGGCGCCATAGAGCCCTTGGGCCTTGGCGGTCTCCGTGCCGCGCTGGAAGGCTTCCCAGGCCAGCGCATGGACCGCCTCGCTGCCGACTCCATGGCTATGGGTGAGCAAGAACGCAATGTCGTCGCCGGTATGGCTGATCTGCCAGTCGATCAACAGCCCGGGGGCTTTTTCGGCGAGCACCTTGCGCACGCTCTCCAAGAGCGCCTGCGAAGGCGCCAGATGGCCGCCGATCGAACCGATGTCGGCCTTGATGATGCTGAGGGTGATTTCCATGCTGACCTCCTTTTTCAGTGCCCGAAAGCATCGACTTCTGCAGCGAGCCGGATGAGCGGCTCGGCGACGATGACCGGATAGGGCGCAGTTGCCTCGTTGCGGCGCAGGGGCTCGGGCAAGGCGGCAAGCTGCGTTCGTGTCCTGCTGCGCAGTTCCGCGAGAGGCGGCGTCGGCCCGAGACGCTTCCCATCGCGCATCACGCAGGCGAGCAGCGGCGTGCCCTCCTGCGCGTCGCCAGCGACGGTGAGCACATCGCCGACCATCATTCCCTGCGTGTCGAAGCGCCGAAACACCTGCTTGCGCCCCGGCCAGGTCGCCTTCCCCTCGGAACGCTTGCGCCGCGGCCGGCCGGCATATTCTTGCAGCTTGTAGGCGCAGTCGAGGTAGGGCTGGTCGGCGGAGACGTTCATGCGCGTGCCGACGCCAAAGCCATCGATCGGGGCGCCTCCGGCGAGCAGTCGTACGATCTCGTATTCGTCGAGATTGCCGCTGGCGAAGATCCTGATCTCGTGCAAGCCGCCGGCATCGAGAATCGCCCGCACCTTACGGGCATGCGCGAGCAGGTCGCCGCTGTCGAGGCGCACCGCGCGGATCGCGATACCTTCGGCCCGCAGCTTGCGTGCCAGCGGCACCAGTGTGGCGGCGGCAGCCTCGGTATCGTAGGTATCGATCAGCAGCGTCGTGGCCTGCGGATGAACGCGGGCGAACGACTCGAATGCGGTCAGCTCCGTGGCATGCGCCTGCACGAACGAATGCGCCATCGTGCCATAGACGGGAATGTTCCAGCGCATGCCGGCCAGCGTGTTCGAGGTGCCATCGAAACCGGCGAGATAGCTGGCGCGTGCCGAGAGCAGCCCGGCTTCCGCACCGTGGGCGCGGCGCAGGCCGAAATCGACGAGCAACCTGTCGCCTGCCGCCAGGCGCACGCGTGCCGCCTTCGAGGCGATCAGGGTTTCGAACTGGAGCAGATTGATCAGGCGGGTCTCGACGATCTGGGCTTCGGGCAGCGGCGCGATCACGCGCAGGATCGGCTCGTCGGTGAAAAAGGGCGTCCCTTCGGGCATCGCCTCGACGCTGCCGGTGAAGCGCAGCTTGCCGAGCCAGTCGAGAAAGGCGGGCTTGAATCTGCCCAGGCCCGCGAGCCAGTCGATTTCCTCCGCCGTGAAGGCGAAACCCTCGAGAAAATCGAGCACCGATTCGATGCCGGCGGCGATGAAGAAATTCCGGCCCGGCGGCAGCTTGCGGACGAAGAACTCGAACACCGCAGTATCCGTCATCCCCTGCTCGTGATAGGCCGCGAGCATGGTCAGCTGATAGAAGTCGGTCAGCAATGCGCTCGTCATGGCGTGCCGGCCCACAGCTCGGCGCCGGCGGCCGCCATCTCGGCAAGCGCGCGCTCGCCATCGCCGGGTTGCACATCGACCGCCCGGATCGCATCGGTGAGAAGCTGCACCGCATAGCCGAGGCGCAGCGCATCGAGTACCGTGTTCTTGACGCAATAATCGGTGGCGAGCCCCCCGACGAACAGACGGCGGATGCCCCGCGCGCGCAGCCGCGCGTCGAGATCGGTGCCGGCGAAGGCCGAGTAAGCTTCGGCATCCTTCATGGTCGCCTTCGAGATCACCCAAGCATCGTCGGGCAGCGCGAGCGCGGCGGCAAAGCACGCGCCCCCCCTGCC
>JACAEF010000024.1 GCA_013388985.1 Rhodocyclaceae bacterium | reverse complement strand
GAGCTGCGCACGGCGCTGGCGATGCCGCCCGAATGCCTCGCCCGGCTGGAGGCCACGCTCGCCGCCGAACCGCCGGCGCTGCTCGCCCAGGGCGGCGCGATCGCCGCGGGCTTCGACGCCGAACTCGACGAGCTGCGGGCGATCCAGTCCAACTGCGGCGATTTCCTGCTCGCGCTCGAAGCGCGCGAGCGCGCGCGCAGCGGCATTCCCAGCCTCAAGGTCGAATACAACAAGGTGCATGGCTTCTACATCGAGGTCACGCACGCCCATGCCGACAAGGTGCCGGACGACTACCGACGGCGGCAGACGCTGAAGAACGCCGAGCGCTACATCACCCCGGAGCTGAAAGCCTTCGAGGACAAGGCGCTGTCCGCGAACGAACGCGCGCTGGCGCTGGAAAAGCGCCTCTACGACGCGCTGCTCGACGAGCTGACCGCGCACATCGCCGACCTGCAGCGCGTCGCCCGGGCGCTCGCCGAGCTCGACGGTCTGGCCGCCTTCGCCACCGCCGCGCGGCGCTACGACTACTGCCGGCCGGAATTCGTCGACTACCCCGTGATCGAGATCCGCGCCGGGCGCCATCCGGTGGTCGAACGCCAGGTCGACAGCTTCATCGCCAACGACCTCGATCTCCACCCGAACCGGCGCATGCTCATCGTCACCGGGCCGAACATGGGCGGCAAATCGACCTACATGCGCGCCACCGCCTTGATCGTGCTGCTCGCCCATTGCGGCAGCTTCGTGCCGGCAAGCGTCTGCCGGCTCGGCCCGATCGACGCGATCCACACGCGCATCGGCGCCGCCGACGATCTCGCCTCGGGCCGCTCGACCTTCATGGTCGAGATGACCGAGGCCGCGGCGATCCTGCACAACGCGACCGACAAATCGCTGGTGCTGATGGACGAGATCGGCCGCGGCACCTCGACCTTCGACGGTCTGGCGCTGGCCTTCGCGATCGCGCGCCATCTGCTCGAGAAGATCCGCTGCTGGACGCTGTTCGCCACGCACTATTTCGAGCTCACACGGCTGGCCGAGACGCATGCCGGCTGCGCCAACGTGCATCTGGACGCGGTCGAGCACGGCAAGTCGGTGGTGTTCCTGCATGCGGTCGAGCCGGGGCCGGCCTCGCAGTCGTATGGCATCCAGGTGGCCCAGCTCGCTGGCGTGCCGCCTGCGGTGCTGCGCGACGCGCAACGGCAACTCGTCGAGCTGGAAAACCGCGCGGCGGCCGCATCGCCCCAGCCGGACCTGTTTTCCTTGCAGGGTGCCGTCCCACCAGCGCCGACTTTCGAGACCGGGACGCACCCGGCGCTCGAAGCGCTGGCCGCGCTCGACCCGGACGCGCTGAGTCCGCGCGAGGCGCTCGAACGGCTCTATGCGCTCAAGGCGCTGCTCGACACATCTTCAGGAGAGTGCGTCTCGTAGCGGCGGTGGCCGCTCGCCAGATAAGCGTGCGAGCGCATCTCGACGAGGCGCGAGACGGTGCGGGCGAATTCATGCGCCTGCGGCCCGGCGACGTAGAGCTCCTCGGCCGGCACGGCCGCAGCGATCACCAGCTTGACGCGGTGATCGTAGAGCACGTCGACCAGCCAGGTGAAGCGCCGCGCCTCGTTAGCCATCTCCGGCCCCATCCGCGGCACGCCCGAGACGAACACGGTATGGAAATTGTGCGCGATCTCCAGATAGTCGTTCTGCGAGCGGGGCCCACCGCACAACACGGCGAAGTCGAACCAGACGACGCCCGGCGCGCGATGCACGACGGCCAGCTCCCGCCCCAGCACCCTGAGCGGGCGGTCATGGCCCGCGCCATGGGCCACTTGCGAGAAGATGCGCATCAGCCGCGTCGCCGCCTCGCCGTCTTCGGGCAGCAGAAAGACCGGCGCGGCTTCCAGCGCGCGCAGCCGGTAGTCGATGCCGGCGTCGATCTCGATGACGTCGAGCTTCTCCTTCAGCAACGCGATGGCCGGCAGCAGCCGCTCGCGGTGCAGACCATTCGGATACAGGCCGTCGGGCGGATAGTTCGAGGTGATGCAGAAGACGACGCCGGCGTCGAACAGTTTTTCCATCAGACGGCCGAGGATCATCGCATCGGCGATGTCGGAGACGTGGAACTCGTCGAAGCACATCAGCCGCGTCTCTTTCGCCACCTGCGCGGCGACCTTGGCGAGTGGATCGGCCTCGTCCTTCCTCGCCTGGAGCCGTTCGTGGATCTCGCGCATGAAGGCGTGGAAATGCACGCGGCGCTTGCGCCGATAGGGCACCGCGGCGAAGAAGCAGTCCATCAGGAAGCTTTTTCCCCGTCCGACCCCGCCCCAGAACCAGACGCCCCTCGGCAGCCGCGGATGGACGAAGAGCTTGCGCAAAGGAGTGCGCCGCGCCGCCTTGAAGGCAACGAGTTCGTCGTAGAAGCGCTGCAGGCGCAGCGCGGCGGCCTGTTGCGCGGCATCCGCCTCGATGCCGCGCGCGGTGAGCGCGGCGGTGAAGCCTGCGATCATGCCGTCCTTGGGAACGCCGAGAATGCGATGCGCTGCCAAGCGGCGGTCCTTCGGCGTTTCAGAAATGCAGTGCGCGCTTGTCGACGGCCAATGCCGCTTCGTGCATCACTTCCGAGAGCGTCGGATGCGCATGGCAGATGCGCGCGATGTCCTCGGCAACGGCGCCGAATTCCATCGCCACCACCGCTTCGCTGATCAGCTCCGAGGCGTTCGTGCCGATCACATGCACGCCGAGCACGCGATCGGTTTTCGCATCGGCGAGCATCTTGACGAAGCCGGTCGTGTCGCCCTGCCCCAAGGCGCGGCCGTTGGCGAGGAAAGGCACCTGGCCGACGCGATACTCGACGCCCTCGTTCTTGAGCTGCGTCTCGGTCTTGCCGACCCAGGCGATCTCCGGATGCGTGTAGATGACCCAAGGGATCGCCTCGTAATTGACATGCCCGGCCTGGCCGGCGATGCATTCGGCGACCATCACGCCCTCTTCCATGCCCTTGTGGGCGAGCATCGGGCCACGCACCACGTCGCCCACCGCCCAGACGTTTTCGAGCTTGGTGCGGCATTGGTGATCGACCTCGATGCGGCCGTAACGGTCGAGCGCGAGTCCGACGGTTTCGGCGCCCAGCCCGGCGGTATTCGGCACCCGGCCGACCGAGACGATCAGCTTGTCGCACACGAGCTGCCGCGGCCCTTCGCCGTTCTCGTAGTCGATCGTGAGGCCCTGTGCGCCCTGCGTCACCCGGCCGATCTTCACCCCCAGCTTGATGTCGAGCCCCTGCTTCTGCGTGAAGGTCTTCCAGGCCTCCTTGGCGACGGCCGGATCGGCGGCGGCGAGGAAATCCGGCAGCGCTTCGAGGATCGTCACCTCGGAACCCAGCCGCTTCCACACCGAGCCGAGCTCGAGGCCGATCACGCCCGCGCCGATGACGCCGAGACGCCTGGGCACCTCGGTAAACGAGAGCGCGCCGACGTTGTCGCAGATCGTCACATTATCGACCGGTAGTTCCGGAAGCTGCCGGGGCATCGATCCGGTGGCGACGATCACGTGCGTCGCGGCGACGATCTCCGTCGTGCCGTCTTTGCCACTCACGGCGATCTGCCAGCGCTCGTCCTCCCGGCCGGCGAAACTGCCGCGCCCGGCGAGCAGCGTGACCTTGTTCTTCTTGAACAGGCCGCGGATGCCCTGCGTCAGTTGCGTGACGATGTTGTCCTTGCGGCGCATCATCACGCCGACATCGATCGCCAGATCGTTCAACTTGATGCCGTGCATCACGAAGGCATGGGCGGCCTCGTCGTAAAGCTCGGAGGAACGCAGCAGCGCCTTCGAGGGGATGCAGCCGACGTTCAGGCAGGTGCCGCCGAGGCGCACCTCGCCCTTCGGATCGGCATAGCTTTCCATTTCGATGCAGGCGGTATTGAAGCCCAGCTGCGCAGCGCGGATCGCGGCGACATAGCCGCCGGGCCCGCCACCGATGACGACGACGTCGAATTGTCGTTGGGCCATGATCCCTCCCTCAGATGTCGAGCAGCAGGCGCGCCGGGTCTTCGAGCGCCTCCTTGATGGTGACCAGCCCCAGCACCGCCTCGCGGCCGTCGATGATGCGATGGTCGTAGGAAAGCGCCAGATAGTTGATCGGCCGGATGACGATCTGGCCGTTCTCGACCACCGGCCGGTCCTTGGTGGCGTGGATGCCGAGGATCGCCGATTGCGGCGGGTTGATGATCGGCGTCGACAGCATCGAGCCGAACACGCCGCCGTTGGAGATCGAGAAGGTGCCGCCGGTGAGCTCCTCCAAGGACAGCTTGCCGTCCTTGGCCTTTTGCCCGAACTCGGCGATCTTCTTCTCGATCTGCGCCATGTTCAGCTGGTCGGCGTCGCGAATGATCGGCACCACCAGGCCGCGCGGGCTGCCCACCGCGATGCCGATGTCGAAATAGCCGTGATAGACGATGTCGTTGCCATCGACCGAGGCGTTGAGGATCGGGAACTTCTTCAGCGCCGCCACCGCCGCCTTGACGAAGAAAGACATGAAACCCAGGCGCACGCCGTGCTCCTTCTCGAACTTTTCGGCGTATTTCTTTCTGAGTTCGATCACCGGCGCCATATTGACCTCGTTGAAGGTGGTCAGGATGGCGTTCTGGGCCTGCGATTGCAGCAGACGCTCGGCGATGCGCGCCCGTAGCCGCGACATCGGCACGCGCTGCTCGGGACGTTCGCCGATGATCGCCTCGGCGGCCACCGCAGGCGGCACGGGCAGTGCGCCGACCGGCGCCGCCGGCGCTGCGGGGGCCACAGCCGGCGCGGGCGGCGCAGAAATCGGCGCTGGCGGGACGGCACCCGGTGCCGCACCGACGCTCAGCACGTCGGCTTTGGTGACGCGGCCACCGGGCCCCGTGCCCTGCACCTGGCTCGCGTCGAGACCTTTCTCGGCCAGCGCCTTGCGGGCGGCCGGACCGGCTGCCGGCGCGGCTGCTTGCGCAGTGGCCTTCGTTGCGGCGGCAGGCATTGGCGCTCCTGCAACGGCCTTGGCCTCGGTATCGATGCGGGCGATCAATTCGCCCGAGGTCACCGACTCGCCGTTGCCCTTGAGGACTTCGACCAGCACGCCGGATTCCGGTGCCGGCAGTTCGAGCACGACCTTGTCGGTTTCGATGTCGATGAGGTTCTCGTCGCGCGCAACGCGATCGCCGACATGCTTGTGCCAGGAAACCAGCGTCGCTTCGGCGACCGATTCGGACAATTGCGGGACTTTGACTTCGATCAGCATGTTCTCACTCCGTTGCGGTTATTTGAGCGCGCCCAGCGCGGCCTCGACGATGTTCTTCTGCTGTTCGGCATGCACCGCGGCGCTGCCCACTGCTGGCGACGGCGATGCGGGCCGCGCGACGACATGCAGCGACTGGCCTTTCTTGACGAGCGGCAGCAGGGTGTGGTGTTTCGCGTACCAGGCGCCCTGGTTCTCCGGCTCTTCCTGGCACCAGACCACCTCCTTCAGGCGCGGATATTTCGCCAGCTCCTCGGCGATGCGGCGGTCATCCATCGGATAAAGCTGCGGCGTGCGCAGGATCGCGATGTGGTCGAGCCCGCGCTCGCGCCGCGCGGCGCGCAGGTCGTAATAGACCTTGCCGGCACAGATCAGCACGCGCGTCACCTTCTTCGCATCGAGGTCATCGACTTCGCCGAACACCGTCTGGAAAGTGCCATCGGTGAGGTCTTCGAGGCTGGAGGAAGCCTCCTTGCTGCGCAACAGCGACTTCGGCGTGAACACGATCAGCGGCTTGCGCTGTTTTCTCAGCATCTGGCGCCGCAGTAGATGGAACATCTGCGCCGCCGAGGTCGGCATGCACACTTCCCAGTTGAAGCTCGCCGACAGCTGCAGGAAGCGTTCGACGCGCGCCGAGGAATGCTCCGGTCCCTGGCCTTCGAGGCCGTGCGGCAGCAGCAGCACGAGGCCGCACAGACGTCCCCACTTGGCCTCCCCCGAAGCGAGGAACTGATCGATCACCACCTGGGCGCCGTTGGCGAAATCACCGAACTGCGCTTCCCAGATCACCAGCTCGTTCGGGGTCGCCGTCGCGTAGCCGTACTCGAATGCCAGCACCGCTTCCTCGGAGAGCACGGAATCGAAGCACTGGAAGCGCGCCTGGCCGTCCTGAAGGTTGGCGAGCGGCATCCAGGTGCCCTCGTCCCATTTCTCGCGTTTCTGGTCGTGCAGCACGGCATGACGGTGGAAGAAGGTGCCGCGCCCGACATCCTCGCCGGAAATCCGCACGCCATAGCCGGCAGAGAGCAGTGTTGCATAGGCAAGGTTTTCCGCCATGCCCCAGTCGATCGGCAGCTTGCCCTCGATCATCAGGCGGCGATCCTCGATGATCTTCTGCACGCGCGGATGGAGGCTGAAACCCTCGGGCACCTCGGTGAGACGCCGGCCGAGGCGTTGAAGCTCCTTCAGCGGCACGCGCGTGTCGCACAGCTCGGTGTATTTCGTCGTGAGGTAGGGCGTCCAGTCGATCGCCGACTGGCTCTTGAAATCGCTGATCGCCGGATTGTGCAGATGCTTGCCGGCATCGAGCGCGGCGCGGTAATCGCGGATCATCTGCTCGTCCACGCCCGGGGCGATGACGCCCTGGGCTTCGAGCCTCTCGGCATAGAGCTTGCGCGTGCCGGGATGCGCGGCGATCTTGCGGTACATCAGCGGCTGCGTCACCATCGGCTCGTCCGCTTCGTTGTGGCCCAGCTTGCGGAAGCAGACGATATCGACGACCACATCCTTGTGGAAGGTGTTGCGGAACTCGACCGCCAGTGCGGTGACATAAGCCACTGCCTCGGGATCGTCGCCATTGACGTGGAAGATCGGCGCCTCGACCATCTTGAAGATGTCGGTGCAGTAAAGCGATGAGCGCAGGTCGCGTGGGTCGGAGGTGGTGAAGCCGATCTGGTTGTTGACGACGATATGCACGGTGCCGCCGGTGCCGTAACCCCGGGTCTGCGAGAAGTTGAGCATCTCCTGATTGACGCCCTGGCCGGCCACCGCGGCATCGCCGTGGATCAGCACCGGCACCACCTCACGCTTGCCGTTCGCGCCGCGGCGCACCTGGCGCGCATAGACCGAGCCCTCGACGACGGGATTCACGATCTCGAGATGCGAGGGGTTGAAGGCCAGCGTCAGATGCACGGGACCGCCGGGGGTCGCGACGTCGGAGGAGTAGCCCATGTGGTACTTGACGTCGCCGGCGATCAGCTCGCTCTTCTTCTTGCCCTCGAACTCTTCGAACAGCATCGCCGGCTGCTTGCCGAGGATATTGACCAGCACGTTCAGGCGCCCGCGGTGCGCCATGCCGATCACGATCTCCTTGGCACCCTGGGCACCCGCATGGCGGATCAACTGCTGCAAGGCGACCATCAGCGATTCGCCGCCCTCCAGCGAAAAGCGCTTCTGGCCGACATAACGGGTGTGCAGGTAACGCTCCAGCGTCTCGGCCGCGGTGAGGATTTCAAGCAGCTGCTTGCGTTCCTCGTTGCTGAAGCGCGGCTGGGCACGCGGTGGCTCGAAGCGCGCCTGGATCCAGCGTTTCTGCTGAACGTCGGCGATGTACATGTATTCGGCGCCGATATGCCCGCAATAGCGCTGGCGCAGCATGTCGAGGATCTCGCGCAGCGTGACCTCCTCGACGCCCATGTCGAACGAGCCGGTGCGGAAGGTCGTGGCGAGATCGGCCTCGGTGAAGCCGTAATAGGACGGCTCCAGCTCGGGAACCTCGGGGCGCGGGTGCCGTTTCAGCGGATCGAGCTGCGCCCAGCGGTTGCCGAGGAAGCGGTAGGCGTTGATGATCTGCAGGACTTTGGTCTGCTTCTCGCCGATGCCGGCACGCCGCGCGACACTCAGGCAGCCTTCGCGCGCGCGCTGCGCGAAGCCGCTGATGATCGGCGCATGCGGCACGTCGGGTCCCTGATAGGCGCCGACGCCCGGCAGATTCGCGAGCTTGTCGAAATAATCGCGCCAGGCCGGCTCGATGGCGCCGGGATTCTCGAGATATTTCTCGTACAACTCCTCGACATAGGGCGCGTTCGCCCCGAACAGATAGGAGTTGGACAACAATTCCTTGATCATGCCATCACCTCTTTTAATAGGCGTTCATGAAAAAAAGGGGCACCCCTCCCCGCGCCCCTTCGACCGTCGTTCAGCGGGCCGACATATCCGGCACGTCACGTTTCGGTGCGCCGAGATAGAGCTGGCGCGGCCGGCCGATCTTCTGTTCCGGATCGCCGATCATCTCATGCCACTGGGCGATCCAGCCGATGGTGCGCGCCATCGCGAAGATGCCTGTAAACAGATTGGTCGGGATGCCGAGCGCGCTCTGCACGATACCGGAATAGAAATCGACGTTCGGGTAGAGCTTCTTCTCGATGAAGTAGTCGTCCTCGAGCGCGATGCGTTCGAGCTCCATCGCCAGCTTGAAGAGCGGATCGTCGCGCAGGCCCAGCTCGTCGAGCACCTCGTGGCAAGTCTGGCGCATCAGCTTGGCGCGCGGGTCGTAGTTCTTGTAGACGCGATGGCCGAAGCCCATCAGGCGGAACGGATCGTTCTTGTCCTTGGCGCGCTTGATGTATTCGGGCACGCGCGAGACGTCGCCGATTTCCTCGAGCATCTTCAGGCAGGCTTCGTTGGCGCCACCGTGCGCCGGCCCCCACAGGCAGGCGATGCCGGCGGCGATGCAGGCGAAGGGGTTGGCGCCGGACGAGCCGGACAGGCGCACCGTCGAAGTCGAGGCGTTCTGCTCGTGGTCGGCATGCAGGATCAGGATGCGGTCGAGCGCACGGGAGAGCACCGGGTTCGGCTTGAACTCCTCGCACGGCGTGCCGAACATCATGTAGAGGAAATTGGTCGCGTAGTCGTACTCGTTCTTCGGATACATGAACGGCAGGCCCATGTTGTAGCGGTAGGCCATCGCCGTGATGGTCGGCATCTTGGCGATCAGACGGATCGCCGCCGTCATGCGGTGCTCGGGATTGTTGATGTCGAGCGAGTCGTGATAGAAGGCAGACAGGCCGCCGACCACGCCCACCAGCACCGCCATCGGATGCGCGTCGCGGCGGAAGCCGTTGTAAAAGCGCGTCAGCTGGTCATGCACCATCGTGTGCGAACGCACCTTGCCGACCCATTCTTCATACTGCTGGCGATTGGGCAGCTCGCCATTCTTGAGCAGATAGCAGACCTCCATGAAATCGCACTTCTCGGCCAGCTGCTCGATCGGATAGCCACGATAGAGCAGCTCGCCCTTGTCGCCGTCGATGTAGGTGATCGACGACTTGCACGACGCCGTGGACATGAAGCCCGGATCGTAGGTGAACGCCCCGGTCTGCGCGTAGAGCTTGGAGATGTCGATCACGTCCGGGCCGATGGTGCCAGAATAGACCGGATACTCGGTGGTCTTGCCGTTGTAGGTCAAGGTGGCGGTTTTCTGCGTCATGCGTCAATCCCCTGTCGAAGGTCTTCACTATCAAGGGCCGGCTGCCGAAGCAGCGCGACCAGTTTTTCCAGCTCGGGATCGGCGGCCTCGCGCCGTCCGGAGAGCAGGGCCCACAAATCGTGATCATCCATGGCCAGCAGGCGCTCGAGCGGCGCCGCCAGGCCGTCGTCCAGCACGGCCGGCTGTCGCTGCCAGAAGCGCTGGAACACCAGGTCGTTCTCCAGCAGCGCCCGCCGGCTCGCCCAGCGGAGCCTCTCGCTGCGGATGCGCCGAGCTTCCGTCATGATCAGATCGCCCTTTTCACCATCATGTCCTTGATCTTGCCGATCGCCTTGGTGGGATTGAGTCCCTTCGGGCAGACATCGACACAGTTCATGATGGTATGGCAACGGAACAGGCGGTACGGATCGTTGAGATTGTCGAGGCGCTCGCTGGTCGCCTGGTCGCGCGTATCGGCGATGAAGCGGTAGGCGGCCAACAGTCCTGCCGGGCCCACGAACTTGTCCGGATTCCACCAGAAGGACGGACAGGCCGTCGAGCAGCAGGCGCACAGGATGCATTCATACAGGCCGTCGAGTTCCTCCCGCTCCTCCGGCGATTGCAGGCGCTCGCGTTCCGGCGGCGGATCGTTGTTGATCAGATACGGCTTGATCGAGTGATACTGCTTGAAGAACTGCGTCATGTCGACGATCAGGTCGCGGATCACCGGCAGGCCGGGTAAGGGCCGCAGGACGATTGGCTTGCCGTCCGGGAAGCTCGCCAGGTCGGTCAGGCAGGCGAGGCCATTGCGGCCGTTGATGTTGAGGGCATCCGAGCCGCAGACGCCCTCGCGGCAGGAGCGGCGGAAAGCGATCGAGTCATCCTTGGCCTTGAGTTTCACCAGCGCGTCGAGCAGCTTGCGGTCGGCGCCATCCACCTCGACGCTGATGTCCTGCATCCAGGGTTTCTGGTCCCGGTCGGGGTCATAGCGGTAAATACGGAACTGGAGGGTGCGTGTCGTCATGGTGTTCGCTTCCTCAGTAGGCGCGCTTCTTCAGCGCGATGGTCTCCACCGTCAGCGGCCGCAGGGTGACCGACTTGTAATCCAGCCGGTTGCCTTCCTTGTACCAGAGGGTGTGCTTGAGCCAGTTGTCGTCGTCGCGGCCATTCGGATGCTCGGGCGTGTCGGGACAATCGTCGCGCACATGGGCACCGCGCGACTCCTTGCGGGCTTCGGCGGAGACCATCGTCGCCACGGCGACCTCGATCAGGTTGTCGAGTTCGAGCGCTTCGACGCGCGCGGTGTTGAATACCCTGGATTTATCCTTGATCTCGGTCTGCTCGACCGCCTTTTGCACTTCGAGGATCTTCGTCACACCTTCCTTGAGCAGGTTGGCGAAGCGGAACACGCCGGCGTGCTTCTGCATCGTGCGCTGCATCGCCAGGCGCGTCTCATGCACGTTGGCGCCATCCTTCTGCGTGTCGAGTCGATTCAGGCGCGAGAGCGTGCGGTCGAAGGCATCGGCCGGCAGTTCCTTGTGCGCCTTGGGCGACTTCTTCAACTCCTCGACGGCGGTCTCGCCGGCCGACTTGCCGAACACCAAGAGATCGAGCAGCGAATTGGTGCCCAGGCGGTTCGCGCCATGCACCGAAGCGCAGGCGCATTCGCCGGCGGCGTAGAAGCCCGGCACGATCTCGTTCTGCGTGCGCTTGCCGGGCACCACCACCTGGCCGTGGTAGTTGGTCGGAATGCCGCCCATCTGATAGTGGCAGGTCGGCACCACCGGAATCGGCGCCTTGATCGGATCGACGCCGGCGAACTGGATGGCGATCTCGCGTATGCCCGGCAGGCGTTTCAAGATGATTTCCGGCTCCAGATGGGTGATGTCGAGCAGCACGTAGTCCTTGTTCGGACCACAGCCGCGGCCTTCGTTGATCTCGGTGACCATCGCGCGCGACACCACGTCGCGGGAAGCCAAGTCCTTGGCGTTCGGGGCGTAGCGCTCCATGAAGCGTTCGCCGTTGCTGTTCCTGAGGATGCCACCCTCGCCGCGCACACCCTCGGTGATCAGCACGCCGGCGCCGGCCACGCCGGTCGGATGGAACTGCCAGAACTCCATGTCCTCGAGCGGGATGCCGGCGCGCGCCGCCATGCCGAGGCCGTCGCCGGTGTTGATGAAGGCGTTGGTCGACGAATAGTAGATGCGCCCCGCCCCGCCCGTGGCGAAGATCGTCGCCTTGGCGTGGAAGGCGTAGATATCGCCGGTTTCCATCTCCAGCGCGGTGACGCCGAGCACCTCGCCTTCGGCATCGCGGATCAGATCGAGCGCCATCCACTCGACGAAGAACTGCGTATTGGCCTTGACGTTGCGCTGATACATCGCATGCAGCATCGCGTGACCGGTACGGTCGGCCGCGGCGCAGGCGCGGCGCACCGGCTTCTCGCCGAAATTCGACATGTGGCCGCCGAAGGGGCGCTGATAGATGCGGCCGTTGTCGAGCCGGTCGAAGGGCATGCCGTAGTGCTCCAGCTCGATGACCACTTCATTGGCCTTGCGGCACATGAATTCGATCGCATCCTGGTCGCCGAGCCAGTCGGAGCCCTTGACGGTATCGTACATGTGCCAGTGCCAGTGGTCCTCTTCCGAATTGCCGAGGCTCGCTGCGACGCCGCCCTGGGCGGCGACGGTATGTGAGCGGGTCGGGAACACCTTGGTGATCACCGCGGTCTTGAAGCCGGATTCCGAGAGCTGGATCGCGGCGCGCAGGCCGGCGCCGCCGGCGCCGACGATGACCGCATCGAATTTGCGAACTGTGACTTTCACGTTCAGAGCCTCCAGATGATCTGCACCGCCCAGCCGGCATAACCGATCAGCGCCAACAGGGTGAGAACATGCAATGTAAGCTTGATGCCGGCGGGCTGGACGTAGTCCATCCAGATGTCGCGCACTCCCACCCAGGCATGCCAGCACAAGGCGAGCACGAAGAGGAAGGTGAGAAAGCGCATCAGCCCCGCGGACATGAAGGCGCGCCAGGTTTCAAAGCTCGCTCCAGCCCCGGACAGCAGGCCGATTGCGATCACCAGCGTGAACACGATCATCACCAGCGCCGTGATGCGCTGGGCCAGCCAGTCGATCAAACCATAATGGGCGCCGACGATCTTGCGATTCACCATAGCTTCACTCCCAGAATCAAAGTCAGCAGCAGACTCACGGCCAGAACGGCCTTGGCCGAAGCCGACGCCTGCGCCTTGGCGACGCCGACATGGATGTCGATGAGCAGGATGCGGATGCCCATGAAAAAATGGTGCAGGAAAGCCCACAGCAAACCGATCAGCAGCAGCTTGACGAGCGGATGGGCGGCGATCGATTTGAAGAGCGCAAAGGATTCGGGCGAGCTCAGCGACAATTCGAGCAGCCAGATCAAGAGAGGCAGCATCAGAAACAGCCCGAATCCGCTAATGCGGTGCAGTATCGAGGCCACCCCGGCGATCGGGAGCTTTATCTGAAAAAGATTCAGATGCTTGGGACGTTTTCTGGCGATTCCATCCATCTGCCCACTCCTTTCTTGTTTGCGGTGCAACATCTTACCTTCCGGCGTTCCATCTGGTCGAGACCGGAACGCCGATTCAAGTCAATTCATTGAAATAACAATGCGCTTCGGTCGAATACAGGCCACGGCGCCACTCGACGGGGCGGTCACCATAGGTAAAGCTGGTCCGTTCCACGGAGAGCAGCGGGCTGCCTTCCCGCACGCCGAGGAGCTCGGCGGTGGTGCGGTCCGCGGCCACGGCGCGCAGGCGCTCTTCCGCGCGGATCATGCGCACGCCGAACCTCTCTTCGAACAGCGTGTAAAGAGAGACATTGGACTCCTTCAGCACGTCGAGCGTCAAACCGGCGAAGATCTCGCCAGGCAGATAGATCTCGTCGAGCACGACGGGCTTGCCGGAGAATTCGAGTAGGCGGCGGACGATGATCACCGGATCACCCGGCTGGATGCCCAGGATGTGGGCGGCTTCGGGGCGCGCCTTGGCGCGCCAGCACTCCAGCGGTCGGCTGTGAGCGGGTTCGACGCCACCGGAAAGGGGCACCAGGCGCAGGAAACGGAAAAAGGCGCGCGGATCGCTGTGGCTCGCCACGAATGTCCCCTTCCCTTGCCGGCGTACCAACAGGTTTTCCGCTGCCATCTCGTCGATGGCCTTGCGCACCGTCCCCTGGCTCACCTGGAAACGGCTGGCCAGCTCGGCTTCGCTGGGAATCATCTCGCCCGGCCGCCACTCCTGCTTTTCGAGCGCCTGAAGCATCAGGCGCTTGATCTGGCGATAGAGCGGGCTGAACGAAGGTGATTCGGCGGAGGTCTGCCTTTTCATGCGCCACATTCAAGCACAATTTTTTTACCACGTCCATAGGTTATCATATATCTTATATATGTTATAAGATGTGAATTGACACAACGCAGCAAACGCCACTATGATTTTCGATTGCAATCTCCCGCAATCCAACCCAAGGAGTCTCCCATGACCAAGCCCCCCGTTCGCGTCGCCGTCACCGGCGCCGCCGGTCAAATCGGTTACGCACTGCTGTTCCGCATCGCCAGCGGCGAAATGCTCGGCAAGGATCAGCCCGTCATCCTGCAGATGCTCGAACTGCCCATCGACAAGGCGCAGCAGGCGCTCAAGGGCGTGATGATGGAACTCGAAGACTGCGCTTTCCCGCTGCTCTTCGACATGATCGGCACTTCGGACCCGAAGGTCGCCTTCAAGGACGCCCAGCAGGCGCTCCTGGTCGGCGCCAAGCCGCGCGGGCCGGGCATGGAGCGCAAGGACCTGCTGCTCGAGAACGCCAAGATCTTCATCGAACAGGGAAGAGCGCTCGACGAGGTCGCCGCGCGCGACGTCAAGGTCATCGTCGTCGGCAACCCGGCCAACACCAACGCGCTGATCGCGATGAACACCGCGAAGAACCTGCCGCGCGAGAACTTCACCTCGATGATGCGCCTGGATCACAACCGCGCGATCTCGATGCTCGCCGCGCGCGTCAAGGCATCGGTGACCGACGTCGAGAAAATGGTCGTGTGGGGCAACCACTCGCCGACGATGTATCCGGACATCCGGTTCTGCACCGTCGGGGGCAAGAGCGCGCCGGCGCTCGTCAACGACGAGGCCTGGTATAAGAACGAATACATCCCGAAGGTCGGCAAACGCGGCGCGGCGATCATCGAGGCGCGTGGCGCTTCGTCGGCAGCCTCGGCCGCGAATGCGGCGATCGACCACATGCGCGACTGGAACCTCGGCACGAACGGCGCCTGGGTGACGATGGGCGTGGTCTCCGACGGTTCCTACGGCATCCCGGAAGGCATGATCTACGGCATGCCCTGCACCTGCAGCAACGGCAAATGGGAAGTGGTCAAGGGGCTCGAGATCGACGCCTTCTCGCGCGAAAAGATGGACGCCACGCTCAAGGAGCTGCAGGAAGAGCGTGATGGCGTGAAGCATCTGTTCGCCTAAAGCCGTGTCCAAGGCACTTCATCCCGCCGAAGTGCTGTATGCAGGCGGCAAGCCGTTTCCGGCCCTTGCCGCCTGCGAACATTTCGCCGGCAGCGAGAAGCTGATCGCCAAGGCGCTCGAACTCCAGTCCCGGCTCGGGCCGATCTTCGATGTCACGGCCGACTGCGAGGACGGCGCCCCCGCCGGCCGCGAGCGCGAGCACGCGCAAATGGTCGCCGCGCTGATCGATTCCCCCGCCAATCGCTTCGACCGCGTCGGCGCACGCATCCATCCGGCGCACCATCCGGCCTGGCGCGAGGAGCTGGAGCTCCTCCTCGCCCGCGCCGGCGCGCGTCTGGCCTATCTCGTGCTGCCGAAGGCCGAATGCCTGGGCGATGTCGAGATGCAGATCGCGGCGCTCGATGCGCTGCGCTCACGGCTAGGCATCACGCGGCCGATTCCAGTGCATGTGCTGATCGAGACGCCCGGCGCCCTGCACGATGTCTGGCGGATCGCGCAGCTTCCCGGAGTCGAATCGCTCGATTTCGGCCTGATGGATTTCGTCAGCGCCCATCACGGCGCGATCCCGGCCAGTGCGATGCGCTCGCCCGGCCAGTTCTCCCATCCGCTGATCGCGCGCGCGAAGTGCGAGATCGCCGCGGCGGCCTTGGGCAACGGTATCGTGCCGACGCACAACGTCACCACCGAATTCCGCGACACGCGCGTCGTCGCCGCCGATGCGCGTCGCGCCCGCGAGGAATTCGGCTTCTTGCGCATGTGGAGCATCCACCCGAACCAGATCGAAGCGATCGTGACGGCGCTGCAGCCGGAAGCGGCCGAAACCGACGAAGCCGCCTCGATCCTCAGCGCCGCGGCCGCTGCGGACTGGGGACCGATCCAGATCGACGGCCGGCTCCACGACCGCGCCTCCTACCGCTACTATTGGGAACTGCTGCAACGCGCCCATGCCACGGGCGTGACACTGCCACCCGCGGCAGCACGTTTTTTTGCTCCCCATCCCGCCTGAAAGGAGAATCCGATGAAACGCCTGCTCGTTGTCCTCGCCTCCACGACCCTCGCCAGCCATGCATTCGCGCAGGAGATGTCGCCCGGCCTCTGGGAGCTGACGACCGAGATGAAGATGCAGGGCATGGCCATGCCGCCGCAGAAATTCACCCATTGCTACACCGCGCAGGACCTCGCCGCCGGCAAGCAGTACGGGATGGACGAAAAGAGCAACTGCACGATCCGCAACATGAAGAACGTCGGCGGCAGCATCAGCTATGAAATGAGCTGCACGGCCAGCGATGGCACCAAGATGAGCGGCAGCGTCAAAGGCACGATGTCCGCCACCGCTTTCAGCCTCGAACAGAAACTGCGCATGACGCCCGATCAGGGCATGGGCGACATGCTCTACCTCATCAAAGGTCGCCGCCTCGGCGACTGCAAGAAGTAATGGCCCGCCCCCTCACAGAAAGGACCCTCCATGCTTGAAGCCTACCGCGCCCATGAGGCCTCCCGCACCGCTCTCGGCATCCCGCCGCTGCCGCTTTCCAAGCAGCAGACGCAGCAGCTCATCGAACTGCTACAAAATCCTCCTGCGGGCGAGGAAGCCTTCCTCGTCGAGCTGCTCACCCATCGCGTGCCGGCCGGCGTCGATGACGCCGCCGAAGTGAAGGCGGCCTTCCTCGCCAAAGTCGGCGCTGGCGAGACGGCATGTCCGCTCATTTCCCGCGCTAAGGCGGTCGAACTGCTGGGCACGATGCTCGGCGGCTACAACGTGAAGCCCTTGATGGACCTGCTCGACGATCCTGAAGTCGGCGCGGTGGCCGCCGAAGGGCTGAAAAAGACCCTGCTGATGTTCGATGCCTTCCACGACGTCGCCGACAAGGCCAAGGCCGGGAATGCCAATGCCCAGGCGGTGATGCAGAGCTGGGCCGATGCCGAATGGTTCACCTCGCGTCCGGAAGTGCCGAAGAAGATCACCGTCACGGTCTTCAAGGTGCCGGGCGAGACCAACACCGACGATCTTTCGCCCGCCCCGGATGCCTGGAGCCGGCCGGACATTCCGCTGCATGCGCTGGCGATGCTGAAGAACCCGCGCGATGGCATCACGCCGGACAAGCCCGGCGAGCGCGGCCCGATCAGCCTGATCGAAGAACTCAAGAAAAAGGGGCACCCGGTCGCCTACGTCGGCGACGTGGTCGGCACCGGCTCGTCCCGCAAGTCGGCCACCAACTCGGTGATCTGGTGGACCGGAGAGGACATCCCGTTCGTGCCGAACAAGCGTTACGGTGGCTTTTGCCTCGGCGGCAAGATCGCGCCGATCTTCTTCAACACCCAGGAAGACGCCGGCGCCTTCCCGATCGAATGCGACGTGACGCAGATGCAGATGGGCGATGTCATCGACATCTACCCGTACGAGAAGAGGATCGAGAAGAACGGCCAGGTGATCAGCACCTTCGACTACAAGTCCGAAGTGCTGCTCGACGAGGTGCGCGCCGGTGGCCGCATCAACCTGATCATCGGCCGGGGCCTGACGGCTAAGGCGCGCGAATTCCTCGGCCTGCCGGCCTCGACGCTGTTCCGCCTGCCGAAACCGCCGGTCGACTCTGGCCACGGCTACACGCTCGCGCAAAAGATGGTTGGCCGCGCCTGCGGCCTGCCGGAGGGCAAGGGCATCCGCCCCGGCACCTACTGCGAGCCGCGCATCACCACGGTGGGCTCACAGGACACCACCGGGCCGATGACGCGCGACGAGCTCAAAGACCTCGCCTGCCTCGGCTTCTCAGCCGATTTCGTGATGCAGTCGTTCTGCCACACCGCCGCCTACCCGAAGCCCGTCGACATCAAGATGTACAAGACCCTGCCGTCGTTCATCACTGCGCGCGGCGGCGTCAGCCTGCGTCCGGGTGACGGCGTGATCCACTCGTGGCTGAACCGCTTCCTGCTGCCGGACACCGTCGGCACCGGCGGCGACAGCCACACGCGTTTCCCGATCGGCATCTCGTTCCCGGCCGGCTCGGGCCTCGTGGCGTTTGCCGCCGCCACCGGCACGATGCCGCTCGACATGCCCGAATCGGTGCTGGTGCGCTTTACGGGCCAGATGCAGCCCGGCATCACGCTGCGCGATCTAGTCAATGCGATCCCCTATGTGGCGATCCAGCAGGGGCTGCTCACCGTCGAGAAGAAAGGCAAGAAGAACGTCTTCAACGGCCGCATCCTCGAAATCGAAGGCCTGCCGGATCTGAAGGTGGAGCAGGCCTTCGAGCTTTCCGACGCCTCGGCCGAGCGCTCCGCCGCCGCCTGCACGGTGCGTCTGAACAAGGAACCGATCATCGAATACCTGAAATCCAACATCACGCTGATGAAGTGGATGATCGCCGAAGGCTATGAGGACAAGCGCACGCTGGCGCGCCGCATCCACAAGATGGAGGAATGGCTCGCCAACCCGCAACTGCTCGAACCCGATGCCGATGCCGAATACGCCGCGGTGATCGAGATCGACATGAACGAGATCAAGGAGCCGTTGTTGGCCTGCCCGAACGATCCGGACGACATCAAGCCGCTTTCCGCCGTCGCCGGCGATAAGATCGACGAGGTGTTCATCGGCTCGTGCATGACCAACATCGGCCACTACCGCGCCGCGGCCAGCGTGCTGGCCGGCAAGACCGACATCCCGACGCGGCTGTGGGTCGTGCCACCGACCAAGATGGACCAGCACGAGCTGATGGAGGAAGGCTACTTCGCCGCCTTCGGCAAGGCCGGCGCGCGCATCGAAGTGCCGGGCTGCAGTTTGTGCATGGGCAACCAGGCACAGATGCACCGGGGCGCAACGGCCGTGTCGACCTCGACGCGCAACTTCCCGAACCGCATGGGACTGGACACGCGGGTCTATCTCGCCTCGGCCGAACTCGCCGCGGTCGCGGCGCTGCTGGGCCGCATCCCGACGGTCGAGGAATATCTGGCGCAGGTGAATGTCGTCAACCAGAAGGCGGGCGAGATCTACCGTTACCTGAACTTCGACCAGCTGCCGGAATTCACCGAGATCGCCGAGACGGTCGCGGTGTGAGCGCCGGGCGGGTGCCGTCCCGCCAGCGCCGACTTTGACCAACGCCCCGCCTCGATGCGGGGCGTTTTCATTGAAGGGACGTCAGCCCCAGCCCAGCTCGGCGCGCACGAGGGCGGCGCCGGCCGCGAGCGCCTGCAGCTTGCCGCGGGCGACGGCGCGCGGCAGCGGCACCATGCCGCAGTTGGTGCAGCCGATCAGGCGGTGCGGTTTCACCCACTGCAAGGCCTTGCGCAGCGTGGCGGCGACCTCCTCGGGCGTCTCGACGCGGTGCGTGGCGACGTCGATGGCGCCGACCATCACCTCCTTGCCGTCGAGCAGGCCGATCAGTTCCATCGGCACGTGCGAGTTCTGGCATTCGAGGCTGACCTGGTCGATGCTGCTCTGCGCCAGGAGCGGAAAGGTCTGCTCGTATTGCCGCCATTCGGCGCCGAGTCCCTGCTTCCACTTGATGTTGGCCTCGATGCCGTAGCCGTAGCAGATGTGCGTCGCCGTCTTGCAGGGCAGGCCCGCGGCCGCGCGTTCGAGCGTCTTGATGCCCCAGTCGCGCACCTCGTCGAAGAAGACGTTGAAGGCCGGTTCGTCGAACTGCACGACATCCACGCCAGCGGCGGCGAGCTCGTGTGCCTCCTGGTTGAGGATCTCGGCGAAGGCCCAGGCCAGCTTCTCGCGGCTGCCGCCGTAATACTGGTCGTAGAGCGTATCGATCATCGTCATCGGGCCGGGCAGCGTGAATTTGATCGGCTGGTTGGTCAGCAGGCGCAGGCGCCGCGCATCCTCGACGAACACCGGGCGTTTGCGCGCGACCGGCCCCACCACCGTCGGCACCTCGGCATCGTAGCGGTCGCGGATGCGGACCGTCTTGCGATGGACGAAATCGACGCCGTCGAGATGCTCGATGAAGGTGGTGACGAAATGCTGGCGCGTCTGCTCGCCATCGCCGATGATGGTGATGCCGGCGCGCAGCTGGTCATCGACCGCGAGCCGCATCGCATCGATCTTGGCCTGTTCGAGCGCCTCGCCGGAAAGCTGCCAGGGCGCCCAGAGCTTCTCCGGCTGGGCCAGCCAGGCGGGCTTGGGCAGGCTGCCGGCGATGGCGGTGGCGATGGGTTGAGTCATGTCCTTGTCTCCTCGTGGATGCTCAGCAGATGCGCGGGAGCTGATCTCCCGCGAGCCAGTCGACGATGCGCCGGCCGCCGAGCGTGGTGGTCAGTTGCACGAAATGATGGTCGTCGGCGATCACCTCGCCGATCTTCGCCGCGTTGGCGCCGAGCGGATGGGCGCGCATCGCCGCCAGCACGCGGTCGGCATCGGCTGCCGCGCAGATGCACACCAGCTTGCCTTCGTTGGCGACGTAGAGCGGATCGAGGCCGAGGAACTCGCAGGCGGCATCGACCACCGGATGGATCGGAATCGCCTTCTCGTCGAGCATCATGCCGACCTGCGACTGCGTGGCGATCTCGTTGAGCGTCGCCGCGAGTCCGCCGCGCGTCGGATCGCGCAGCACGCGGATCTCGGCCCCGGTGGCGAGAATCTCGGCGACCAGCCCGTGCAGCGCGGCGGTATCCGAAACAATGGGCGCCTCGAAGCTCAGATTCTCGCGCTGGCTCATGATCGCCACGCCGTGATCACCGAGCGTGCCGGAGACGAGGATCGCATCGCCCGGTTGCGCCTTCGCGCCGCCGATCTCGCGCCCCCCATTGACTCCACTGGGCAGCACGCCGACGCCGGTGGTGGTGATGAAGAGTCCATCGCCCTTGCCGCGCTCGACCACCTTGGTGTCGCCGGTCACCACTGGCACGCCGGCCGCTTTCGCCGCCATTGCCATCGATTCGACGATGCGAGCCAGATCGGCGAGCGGAAAGCCCTCTTCGAGGATGAAGCCGGCGGCGAGATAGAGCGGTGTGGCCCCCATCATGGCGACGTCGTTGATCGTGCCATGCACCGACAGGCAGCCGATGTCGCCGCCGGGAAAGAACAGCGGCGAGACGACATGGCTGTCGGTGGCCATCACCAGCTTGCCCGGAAAACTCGGCGCCGGTAGCACGGCACCATCGTTGCCCTGGCCGAGGTATTCGTTGCCCAGATGCTGGGCGAACAGCTCGCCGATCAACTGCACCATCGCGCGGCCACCCGCGCCGTGCGCCATCTCGACACAACCCCGCTTCAGGTCGAGCGGACGCAGGTAGCCCGGTTTCATCAGTTCGTCTTTTCGCGCGCGGCGAGAAGCGAGAGCATCTCCATCACATGCTCGGGTTCGATGTCCATGCCAAGCTCGATCCCTGGATTGACGACGATCGAGAAGCCGGGCTCCATGCGCTCGACGATCCAGGAAAAGTCGGCGAGCAAGCCGCCGCTGTAGCCCGGCACGTCGGCAAGAAAATCCTTCGCGCGTTCCGGACTCGTGAACAGCACGAGGATCTTGCCGCCGGCCTCGTCCTCGACGACCAGCGGCGTCGCCTTGTGGGTGAGCTGGAGCCCGCCGATGCCGCTGTCGCGATCGTCCTTGATCGGGATGAAGATCTGCTGCGTGAGCAGCTCACGCATGAAATCTTCGGCAGACAGCTCGCCCTCGATGGCGGCCAGCAGTTTCCGCTCCAGCTCGTTCTTCGCTTCCATATCGTCTGCCTGCATGACTTCTCCTGCGTCGTCGTTGGGGGTTGCCTCAATCATACGCGGAGAGTACGGGGCCGTAGGCTGTCAGGTTCGCCGCCTCGAGCGTCTGGATCGACACGGCCAATGCCTTGGCCTGCGGCAGCTGATGATCGGCGTAAAACCGCGCGCTGGCGATCTTGGCCTGGTAGAAGCGGGCGTTCCCCACGCCTTCGGCCAGCCGCCGCTTGGCGATCTGCGCCGCTTTCGCCAGCAGCCAGCCGCCGGCGACCCGGCTCGACAGTTCGAGGAAGGGCACCGAGCCGGCGAAGACGCCGAGCGTGTTGCCTTTGAGGTTCTCGCCGACCCAGCGGGCCGCTTCGCCCCAGGCGGCAAGCGCCTTGGTAAGACGCGCACCGATCGCGGCAAGCTCCGCGTCGCCGCTCGCCGCGAGTTCCTTGCAGGTCGCCTCGACCATGCCCAAAAGCCTTTTCAGCGTCGCCCCCTGGTCGCGCATCAGCTTGCGGCCGATCAGGTCGTTGGCCTGGATCGCGGTGGTGCCCTCGTAGATCGTCGTGATGCGCGCATCGCGGAAATGCTGGGCGGCGCCCGTTTCCTCGACATAGCCCATGCCGCCGTGCACCTGCACGGCCAACGAGGTCGCCTCGATGCTCATTTCAGTGGCCCCGCCCTTGACCAGCGGGATCAACAGCTCGCCGAGCATCAATGCCGCTTCGCGCTCCGCGGCATCGGGATGATGATGGGCGCGGTCGAACTGTCCTGCGGCATAGTAGGCGAGTGCGCGCGCCGCCTCGGTGCGTGCCTTGATCGTCAGCAGCATGCGTTGCACGTCGGGATGGCGGTCGATGCTCACCGGCCCTTCGCCGCTGGCCAGATCGCGCCCCTGCTTGCGCTCGCGCGCATAGGCGAGCGCCTGCTGATAGGCGCGCTCGGCGATCGCCACGCCCTGCAGTCCCACCGCATGGCGCGCCGCATTCATCATGATGAACATGTACTTGAGGCCGGAATTCGGCTCGCCGACAAGATAGCCCACCGCGCCGCCGTTATCGCCGTAGGCCATCACGCAGGTGGGACTGGCGTGGATGCCGAGCTTGTGCTCGATCGACACGCAATGCACGTCGTTCCTCTCGCCCGGCGAGCCATCCGGCTTGACCAGGAACTTCGGCACGACGAATAGCGAGATGCCCTTCACGCCGGGCGGCGCATCGGGCAACCGGGCGAGCACGAGATGGATGATGTTTTCGCTCAGGTCGTGTTCGCCATAGGTGATGAAGATCTTCTGGCCATAGAGCCGATAGCTGCCGTCGGCCTGCGGCTCGGCACGGGTGCGGATCAGCGCCAGATCGGAACCGGCCTGCGGCTCGGTGAGGTTCATCGTCCCGGTCCACTCGCCGGAGATCATCTTCGGCAGATACAGCGCCTGGATCTCGGGCGTGCCGGCGGTGAGCAGCGCATCGACGGCGCCGGTGGTGAGCATCGGCCCGAGCGCGAACGCCATGTTGGCCGCATTCCACATCTCCTCGACCGCCACGCCGAGCGCCTTGGGCAGGCCCTGGCCGCCGAACTCCGCAGGCGCGGTGATGCCGCCCCAGCCGGCCTCGCAGAATTGCCGGTAAGCCTCCTTCCAGCCTGGCGGCGTGGTCACGACATCGCCTTCGAGCCGGCAGCCAGTCTTGTCGCCAATGCGGTTCAGTGGCGAGAGCACCTCGCCGGCGAACTTCGCCGCCTCGTCGAGGATCGCCGCCGCGACGTCTTCGCTGGCCTCCTCGCAGCCCGGCAGTTGGCGGATCTCGGAGAGCCCGGCGATCTCTTCGATCAGAAAACGCATTTCTTCGACGGGTGCCCGGTAGTCACTCATTGCTTCCACTCCTTGATATCGGTCGTCATGAAAAAAATCGGCGCTGGCGGGACGGCATCAACGCCCACACAGCGAGGTCCGTGCCTGTTGGAATTCGTCTTTCAGCCGCGCGATCAGTACCGCGGCGCTCGGGATGTCGTCGATCGCGCCCACCCCCTGGCCGGCGCCCCAGATGTCGCGCCAGGCCTTGGCGCCCTCGGTGGCGCGCGTGAATTCAAGTTTCGGCCCGTGACCGGAAGGCAGCCGCTCGGGATCGAGGCCGGCGCGGACGATGCTGCTCTTCAGGTAATTACCGGGCACGCCGGTGAAATACGGCGTATAGACGATGTCATCACTCCGGGCGGCGAGGATCGCCTGCTTGTAGTCGGCGCTGGCGTTGGCCTCCTGCGTGGCGATGAAGCGTGTGCCGAGATAGGCGAAATCGGCGCCCAGCGCCTGCGCGGCGAGGATCTGCCGACCCTGCGTGAGCGCGCCCGCCAGCGCCAGCGGGCCCTCGTAGAAGCGCCGCACCTCGGCCACCAGCGCGAAGGGGCTCGAGGTTCCGCCATGCCCGCCGGCGCCGGCCGCGACCAGGATCAGACCGTCGACGCCGGCTTCGAGCGCCTTCTCGGCATGACGCACATTGGTCACGTCATGGAACACCAGGCCGCCATAGCCATGCACCGCGGCGACGATCGCGCTCGGCTTGCCTAAGCTGGTGATCACCAGCGGCACGCGATGGGCGACACAGGCGGCGAGATCGGCCTCGAGCCGCTCGTTGGTCGGATGCACGATCAGATTCACCGCGTAGGCAGCCGCCTGGCCATCGCCGAGCGCCGCCTCGATCGTCGTCAGCCACTCATCCAGCTTCTCCGCCGGTCGCGCATTGAGGGCGGGGAAAGCACCGATGATGCCGGCCTTGCACTGGGCGATCACCAGCGCCGGCGTCGAGACGATGAACATCGGCGCGCCGATCACCGGCAGCGCCAGATTTTTCGCCAAAGCGGCAGGAACCGGCATCAGCCCTGCTCCTTCAGCGCCCGGCGCAAAATCTTGCCGACATTGGTCTTCGGCAGATCGGCGCGAAACTCGACGTGCTTGGGCACCTTGTAGCCGGTGAGCAGCTGCCGGCAGTGGGCGATCAGCTCCTCGGCGGTAAGGTTCGGGTCCTTGCGCACGACGAAGATCTTCACCGCCTCGCCCGAATGCTCGTCGGGCACGCCGATCGCCGCCGCCTCGAGCACGCCCGGATGCTGGGCCACCGCTTCCTCGACTTCGTTCGGGAAGACGTTGAAGCCCGAAACCAGGATCATGTCCTTCTTGCGATCCACCAGATAGACGAAGCCGTTGGCATCGACATAGCCGAGATCGCCGGTGCGCAGGAAACCGTCCGGCAGCAGCACGTTGGCGGTCTCGTCCGGCCGCTGCCAGTAACCCTTCATCACCTGCGGGCCGCGGATACAGATCTCGCCGACCTGGCCGAGCGGCACTTCGTGACCGTCGTCGGCGCGGATCGAGACCTCGGTCGAGGAGATCGGCAGGCCGATCGAGCCGTTGAACTCGGTCAGGTTCAGTGGATTGATCGTCGCCGCCGGCGAAGTCTCGGTCAGACCGTAGGCCTGGATCAGCGGCACGCCGACCACTTCGCGCCAGCGATCGGCCGTCGCTTTCAGCACCGCCATGCCACCGCCGAGCGTCACCTTCATCGTCGAGAAATCGAGCTTGCGGAATGCCTCGTTGTTCAGCAGCGCATTGAACAGCGTATTGACGCCGGTGACCACCGAGACCGGATGTTTCGCCCACTCCCTGACGAAATGCGGAATGTCGCGCGGGTTGGCGATCAGCACGTTGCGCGCGCCCATCAGCACGAAAGTCAGGCAGTTCGCGGTCAGCGCGAAGATGTGATAGAGCGGCAGCGCGGTGACGATGACTTCCTTGCCCTCTTCGAGATCGCCCTGAATCCAGGCATGCGCCTGGAGCACGTTGGCGCAGATGTTGCCGTGGGTGAGCATCGCGCCTTTCGAGATACCGGTGGTGCCGCCCGTGTATTGCAGGAAAGCGAGATCGTCATGACCGAGCGGCACGGCGCCAAAGCCCTGGCGCCTGCCCTCGGCCAGTGCGCGGCGAAAGTCGATCACCTGCGGCAGACGCCAGGCCGGCACGAGCTTCTTGACATGGCGCACGACGAAATTGACGATCAGGCCCTTCACGCCCAGCATCTCGCCGAGCGAGGTGACGACGACATTGCGCACCGCAGTCTTGTCGAGCACCGCCTGCAGCGTGTGGGCGAAGTTTTCCAGGATCACGATCGTCGTCGCGCCGGAATCCTTGAGCTGGTGTTCGAGCTCGCGCGGCGTGTAGAGCGGGTTGCAATTGACCACCACCGCGCCGGCGAGCAGCGTGCCGAACAGCGCCACCGGATACTGCAGCACGTTGGGCATCATCAGCGCGACGCGGTCGCCCTTCTTCACCCCGCGCGACTGCAACCAGCCGGCGAAGGCCTGCGCATCGGCATGCAACTGGCGATAGCCGATACCCTTGCCCATCGACAGATAAGCGGTTTTTTCGGCGAATTTCTCGCAAGACTCGGCAAACAGCGCCGCGACGCTCGCAAAGCGCGCCGGATCGATCTCTGCCGGCACGCCCGGCGGATAGCTCCTCAACCAGACCTTGTCCATCGTCCCTCTCCTCCTCTCACGGGGATCAGCGGCCGAGCAGCGCCTGCTTGAGTGCCTCCTCGGCTGGTTTTTCGCCGAGCCAGACCTTCAGCACCGCCGGGCCGATCCTCTCATCGGCGATCTTGCCACGGGGCGAGCCATTGTAGGCAATGGACAGACCTTCGCCCGAAAAATCGAGCGTCACGGTATCACCCGGCACAACCTTGCCGATCGAGCGCATCGCCGTCCCCAGCGCCTCGATCGACGGCTTGAGCGCCGCCCGTTCGGCTTCCGTCAGATTGTTGCGCAAGCCCTCTTCGAGCGCGCCCTGGAGCGTCTCGGCATCGAGCTCGCGCAGCATCGTCATGACGATGCGCCGGCTTCCCGGCCCGGCGATCAGCACGGTCGCATCCTTGCTCGGCTTCTCGGCATACAGCGCCGCGACATAGACCTTGAAGAACAGCCGGGTGCGAAGGCCGGCGCCATTGAGCGCCAGCTCCTTGCCCGCGACTTGGACACGTTCTTCGACCTTGACGCCTGCCACGTCGAGCGCCATCGCCGCATTCGCGATGGCCAGGCTCGCCGCGAACAACACGGTCTGCATCATCCGCCGGGCGTTTCGCATGCTCCTCCTCCTATTCGTCGATGATGTTCTTGGCAGGCGATGGAGCGGATGTGCCCGACCGCCCGACCCGCAGGAGCCATGCGGCGGCAGGCACCCAAGCCAACCTGGTCTGACATCGGCCCGAAGCTCAGATGCGCTCGAAGACTCCCGCCGCCCCCATGCCGGTGCCGATGCACATCGTCACCATGCCATAGCGGGCGGACGTGCGCCTCAGGCCATGCACGACGGTCGCGGTGCGGATCGCGCCGGTGGCGCCGAGCGGATGTCCGAGGGCGATCGCGCCGCCCAGCGGGTTCACCTTCGCCGGGTCGAGGCCGAGCTCGCGGATCACCGCCAGCGACTGCGCCGCGAAGGCTTCGTTGAGCTCGATCCAGTCGAGCTCCTCCTGCTTCACGCCGGTCTGCGCCAATACCTTCGGAATCGCCGCGATCGGCCCGATGCCCATGATCTCGGGTTCGACGCCCGCCACCGCATAGCCGACGAAGCGCGCCAGCGGCGTGGCGCCGGTTTCCTTCAGCGCCCGCTCGGACATCAGCAGCACCGCCGCCGCGCCATCCGACATCTGCGAGGAATTGCCCGCCGTGACCGATCCCTTCGCATGGAACACCGGCTTCAGTTTCGCGAGCTTTTCCAGCGAGCTGTCGGCGCGCGGCCCTTCATCGTTCTCGGCGACGAATTCCCGCAGCTTCACCTCGCCCGTTGCCAGATCCGGAAGATGCTCGCGCACCGGATAAGGCGTGATCTCCGCCTTGAAATGCCCGGCGGCGATCGCCGCCAGCGCGCGGCGATGCGATTCGAGCGCGAAGGCGTCCTGATCCTCGCGGGAGACTTTCCAGCGCGCCGCGACGTTCTCGGCAGTGAGCCCCATGCCAAAAGCGATGCCGACGTTCTCGTCGGAGAACACGGCGGGGTTCATCGCCACTTTGTTGCCCATCATCTGCGGCATGATGGTCATCGACTCGGTGCCCGCCGCGACCATCACATCGGCCAGGCCGAGGCGGATCTGGTTCGCGGCATCGGCGACCGCCTGCAAGCCCGAGGCGCAGAAGCGGTTGATCGTCATCCCCGGCACCGAAACCGGCAGGCCGGCGAGCAGCAGGCCGATGCGCGCGACGTTCATGCCCTGCTCGGCCTCGGGCATCGCGCAGCCGACGATGACGTCGCCGATGCGCGCCGGGTCGAATTGCGGCACTTCCGCGACCACCGTGCGGATCGCCTGGGCAAGCATGTCATCGGGCCGCACGTAACGGAACATGCCGTTCTTCTTCGCCACCGGCAACCGTTTGGCAGCGACGATGTAGGCATCTTGAATCTGTTTGCTCATTGTCAGTTCCTCAAAGGCTTGCCGGTTTCCATCATGTGCGCGATGCGCGCCTGGGTTTCCGGCGTGCGCAAAAGCTGCATGAATTCGCGCCGCTCGATGGTAAGCAGCCATTCCTCATCGACCCGGCAACCGGTCTCGACCTCGCCGCCGCACAAAGCCACCGCCGCCGCCTTGGCGACGCGATAGTCGTGCGCCGAAATCATCGCGCCTTCCTTCATGTTCACCAGCATCATCTCGAAGCTGGCGATGCCCGTGCGACCGGCGACGGGAATGTCACGCGCCGGCAGCGGCGGCACGAATCCCGCGTCGGCCAGCGCGCGCGCCTCCTTGAGCGCCACATGGAGGATTTCCTTGGCATTGAAGCGCACCGTGTCGGTCGGCTGGGCGAAACCGTAATCGATCGCTTCCAAGGCGCTCTCCGCCACTTTGGCCATCGCAATGGTCTGAAATACCGGCTGCAGATAATCGAACACTTCGGCGGGCGTCGCCGAGCGGGCCGCCCACTGCGCGGCCCGAACGGCAAACTCCTTGCAGCCGCCGCCGGCCGGGATCAGCCCGACGCCGGCTTCGACGAGGCCGACGTAGGACTCCAGCGCCAGCACGCGTTTCGCGCAATGCATCAGGAACTCGCAGCCGCCGCCCAAGGCCATGCCCTCGACTGCGGCCACCACCGGCAGCTGGGCGTATTTGAGCGCCTGCGAGGTGCGCTGGAATTTCTCGACCGTCGCTTCGAGCAGACCCCACTGGCCGGACTGGATCGCCCCCAGCACCTGCTTGAGATTCGCCCCCACCGCGAACGGCGCCGGGTGCCAGATCACCAGCCCGTCGAGCTTTTCCTCGGCGGTGCGCACGGCCGCCTGGATGCCGTCGAGCACCTCGGAACCCAACGTGTGGTTCTTCGAGATCACCGACAGGATGCCGATGCCGGCATCGACTTCTGGCAGGCGCCACAGCCGCACGCCTTCGTTGGCGAAAAGCGTCTCCCCGGCCGTGCTCCAGTCCGCGCCGCCTTCGCCGACGAGCCGCTCGGGAAAGAGCTGGCGGCGATAGACCGGCAGCGCCGAGCGCGGCACATAACCCTGCCGCCGCGCCGACCACGAGCCTTCGGGCGCATGCACGCCGCCGCGCCCATCGCTCACCCAGGCGGGCAGCGGCGCCGTGCTCATCGCCTTGCCTGCCGCGATGTCGTCACTGATCGCCTCCGCGATCGCCTGCCAGCCGGCCGCCTGCCAGGTCTCGAACGGGCCGAGCTGCCAGCCGAAGCCCCAGCGCAGCGCGAGATCGACGTCGCGCGCATTGTCGGCGATCGCGGCCAGATGACAGGCCGCGTAATGGAACAGATCGCGGAAGATCGCCCAGAGGAAGCGGGCCTGCGGATGCTGGCTCGCCCGCAACTGGGCGAACCTCTCCGCCGGATTCCTGTTCTTCAGGATCGCCGCCACCTCCTCGGCCACGGTTCCGCCCGAAGGGCGATAGTCCCGCAGCTTGAGATCGAGCACCTGGATTTCCTTTCCCAGCTTGCGGTAGATGCCGGCGCCGACCTTTTGCCCCAACGCGCCCTTCTCGATCAGCATCGACAGCCAGAGCGGAATCTGGAAATGCGCATGCCAAGGGTCCTCGGGCAGCGCCTCCTGCATCGTGCGCACGACATGCGCCAGCGTGTCGAGGCCGACGACGTCGGCAGTGCGATAGGTCGCGCTCTTCGGCCGGCCGATCAGCGGGCCGGTCAGGGCATCGACCTCGTCGAAGCCGAGTCCGAATGCCTCGGTATGGTGCATCACCGCCAGCATCGAGAACACGCCGATGCGGTTGGCGATGAAGTTCGGCGTATCGAGCGCGCGCACCACGCCCTTGCCCAGGCGCATCGTCAGCCAGGTCTCCAGTCCGTCGAGCAGCACGGCCTGAGTATCCGGCGCCGCGATCAATTCCACGAGATGCATGTAGCGCGGCGGGTTGAAGAAATGGATGCCACAGAAGCGCGGGCGGATCGACTCGGGCATCACGGCCGACAGCGCCGCCAGGGAGAGCCCCGAAGTGTTCGAGGCCAGGATCGCGGACGGCGCCAGATGCGGGACGATCTTCGCGTAGAGCTCCTTCTTCCAGTCGAGCCGTTCGGCGATCGCCTCGATCACCAGATCGCACTCGCCCAGGCGGGCAAGATGCTGGTCGTAATTGGCGATGTCGATGTAAGGCAGCACGTTCCTGGTCGCCAGGGGCGCGGGCTTGAGCTTCTTCAGGCTATCGAGCGCCTTCTTGACGATGGCATCGGGATCGCCATCCTTGGCCGCCAGGTCGAAGAGCACCACGGGCACACGGGCATTGGCCAGATGGGCGGCGATCTGCGCCCCCATCACGCCGGCGCCGAGCACCGCGACGCGTTTGATGGTCGGGTTGTTCACTCCACTCCCTCCTTATTAAACGAACGTTTGAATTGTATGCTCAATCGCGCCAGCCTTGTCAAGCTCAAGGCGAAAAAAACCCCGGAGGAGTTCCGGGGTCGTGTGAAGGGTGGAAGAGGTCAGAATGCTTGGGAGTATTGAGCACCGAGAATCCAGACGCTGGAGTCGTAACTGCCCTTCACCCAGCCGCGACCAGACAAGGTCTGATTGTTGTCGATGGCGGTATCCTTCACATACAGGTAAGCCGCTCCGAGATCGAGCTTGGCATCCTTGCCAAATTTTCTTTGGCCGCCAAAAGAAAGCCACAGCCGGTCGTTGTCGGGCAGCGAGGTCAAACGCTTCTGCGCATTCTTGACCGGCGTCTGATCGTAGGCGATGCCAAAGCGCAGATCCCAATCGGCACTGTATTGATAAATGCCGCCAAAGGCCACCCGCCAAGTGTCACGGAAGTCGGTATCGAGCGTCTGAGCCGTCGAGCCGTTCAGCACACCCGAAGTCCGAATGATGTCGACCTTGTTGACGCTCGACCAGCCGGTCCAAGACAAATCACCGAGCATCGTCCATCTGTCGTCGAGCTTCTGCACGACACTGAGGATCAGCGTATCCGGCAGTTTGATCTCGCCTTTGGCATTGACGTCGGTCATCAGCGCGTTCGATTGGGCAGCAGGCCCGCTGAATTTGAGTGTGCCTTCGAGGGTATGCTTGATCGCCGAGCGATAGGAGATGCCGATCCGAGTCGCCGGCGAGAGGTCGAACAGCACGCCGGCATTCCAGCCCCAGCTGTCGTCATCGGCATCGAGCACGACTTTGGTGTTTTGGGTTGCTGAGTTGATTACTGCTGCATAACGCTGATATTCAGCCTCCATCCGCTGCCAGTTGACACCGAAGCCGAGCGAGACCTTGTCATTGACTTTCCAGGCGATCGACGGGTTGATGTTGTAGGTCTTGATGTCGAAGCTGATCGACTGAAAACGCCCCACCCAGGTGGGGTCGTAGTCGGTCTTCAGACCAAACGGCGCGCTGAGGCCGATGCCGAGATAGACGTCTTTGTTCAGCGCCCAGGACAGATAACCGTTCGGAATGTAGCTCCAGTCGCCGGCATCGCCGGTGCCCGTTCCTGTCGCCGGAGTGATGATGGTGCCGTTGTTGGAAAACTTGAAGCTCGGTCGCACGGCATCGAGACCGACCGAAAATTCCCGAGCCTGAAGCTTGGTCATGCCGGCAGGATTGAAGAAGATCGTGCTCGCATTGTCGGCGATCGCCGCCGAACCGGCATAGGCCGTCGCGATGCCGCTGCCGTTCTGCTCAAGAAGTTGGAACCCCGACGCCCACGCCGCCCCGACGGGTGCGGCAGCGACGAGCGCGGCGATCAATTTCAGCTTGAAACGTTTCTGCATGGTCTTGCTCCTCCTTGGATTGTCCTGTTCGTCGCCCGATTAGAACGCAAACAGGTGTTTGAAATAGCGTTCGAATGTGTCGTTGCCCACCTGTGCTGTTCCCTTTATGCAACACAGGAGGCGCTCATTTTTTTCCCACGCCGAATTCCGGCAGCGGCGCGCGCAGCCCGCCGAGCAGGAAGCTCATCAGGCGCGGCAGCAGGCGGTCGAGGCGATCGACCGCGTCCTCCTCTTCGATCTCCCAGTCGGTGACCAGCCGCAGCGCATCCGTGCCAGCGATCGCATACGACGTCGCCCCGAGCATGAAGTGAAAGCGCCAGACGATCTCGGCATGCGGCACGTCGGGCAAGGCCTTGAACAGCGCGGCCTTGTAGCGCTCGAGCACCGTGCGATATTCCTGCGCCAGGAAGGTGCGGATGAATTCGGCCGGTTCGGTCATCGTCCGGCCCAGCAGCCGCAGGAAGATCTGCCCGCCGCAATCCTCGTCCTGCGCCATGCGCAGCATAGTGCCGAAGAAGGCATCGACGATCTGCGAGGGCTTCAAGGGCCTACCCTTGGCTTCGGCTTCGAGCCGGTCGAGCACGCGCAGCCGCTCTTCGTTCAGGCAGGCGAGACGGCGGCGGAATACCGCCTGCAGCAGCGCTTCCTTGGAGCCGAAGTGGTAATTGACCGCCGCCAGATTGACGCTGGCCTCGCCGGTGATCTGGCGCATCGAAGCGCCTTCATAGCCGTGCTCCATGAACAAGCGCTCGGCGACATCGAGGATGCGCTCCCGGGTATCGGCCGACTGGCCGTCGCGAGGATTCTTCATCGGAGCTCCGAGCTATTCATACGTTCGTTTGAATGCTACGGGAAAAAATTTCCTTCCGCAAGACCAAGGCAGGCCGGAAAAGTCCAGAAGGGAATCAGAGGGAAGGATTCGGGAGAGTGGGGTGGACGATGGGACTCGAACCCACGACGACCGGAATCACAATCCGGGACTCTACCAACTGAGCTACGTCCACCACCTCGAAAACTGGCCCGCCCGACAGGACTCGAACCTGTAACCCCCGGCTTAGAAGGCCGGTGCTCTATCCGGTTGAGCTACGGGCGGTCCGTCAAACGGTACGGGGCAAGGCGCCTGGTCGGGGTGGAGGGATTCGAACCCCCGACATCTTGCTCCCAAAGCAAGCGCGCTACCGGGCTGCGCTACACCCCGAGAAGCACGCATTCTACTGGCGTCTCCGGCGCGGGTCAATCGAAATCGCACGGCGCCGTAATCGGCAGGAAAGCCCACAACGCGCGTCACATTTTTGTAACATGCACGCCTTCGTCTTTTTCCGGCTCTCCCTCAAAGGAACGCACATGTTCAGCGGCATGATGCCCCATCGCAAGGAATTCTTCGAGCTCCTCAACGCCCATGCCGACCGCGTGATCGCGGCGGCCAATGCCACGCTGCGGCTGATCAACACGCTGGGCACCCAGTCCAGCGAGCACGAGGCGCTCGTCAAGGAAATCGTCATGAACGAGCGCAGCGGCGACAAGATCAAGATGGAGATGGTCGCCCTGCTGCACAAATCCTTCATCACGCCGTTCAGCCGCGACGAGATCCATGCCCTGACGCTGGCGCTGGACCAGATCCTCGGCAAGCTGCAGGACGTCGCCAATGCGGTCGGCATGTATCACATCACCGATTCGACGCCCGAATCGCGCGAGCTCGCCGCCCTGACCTCGGATGCCTGCCTGCGCCTGAGCCGCGCCGTGGTGGTCCTCGGCGACAAGACGCGCACCAAGGAGGCCATCGATCTCTGCCACGAGATCGAGGAAATCGAGACCAAGGCGGACAAGCTCCTGAAGAAGGCGATCACGCGGCTGTTTGCCGACGAAAGCCAGATGTGGACGGCGATCCGCCTGCGTGAGTTCTATTTCCTGCAGGAGCACGTGCTCGACCAGTGCCAGTACACGGCGCGCATCATCGAGGAAATCCTGATCGAAAACGCCTGAGAGACTGGACACAATGACCCCCACGCCTGCTACGCTCGCTGCCCCCACAGGGGGCTGCGCCTCCCTCGGGGCGGCCCTTCGGGAGGGTGTATGGAAGGTTTGACCATCAGCGTCGGGATCCTCGCGGTCCTGATTTTCGTCGCCCTGGCCTTCGATTTCATGAACGGCTTCCACGACGGCGCCAACTCGATCTCGACCATCGTCGCCACCGGCGTGCTGACGCCGAAACAGGCGGTGCTGTTCGCCGCCTTCTTCAATTTCGCCGCTCTTTGGGTGTTCCAGCTCAAGGTCGCCGCGACGATCGGCAAGGGCACGGTCGACCCGGCTTTCGTCGATTACTACGTGATCTTCGGCGCGCTGTGCGGCGCCTTGATCTGGAACTTCATCACCTGGTATTACGGCATCCCCTCCTCGTCTTCCCATGCCCTGATCGGCGGTCTGGTCGGCGCCACGATCGCCAAGGCGGGCGGCCTCGCGCCGGTCATCTGGAGCGGCTTCGGCAAGATCCTCGTCTTCATCGTCGTCTCGCCATTCGTCGGCTTCATGCTCGGCGGGCTGCTGATGGTGCTGGTCGCCTGGCTGTTCCGCAAGAAGACGCCGGCCCAGGTGCGACGCTGGTTCAACTACGCGCAGATCTTCACCTCGGGCGCCTACAGCCTCGCCCACGGCGGCAACGACGCGCAGAAGACCATCGGCATCATCTGGCTGCTCTTGATCACTGCCGGCGCCGCGACCACCGACGTCGCCACGCTGCCCGACTGGGTGATCTACGCCTGCTATCTGTCGATCGCCTGGGGCACGTATCTGGGCGGCTGGCGCATCGTCAAGACGATGGGCACCAAGATCACCAAGCTCAATTCGGTGAGCGGCTCCTGCGCCTCGATGGGCGGCGCGCTCAGTCTCGGCCTCGCCACGCTGGGCGGCGTCCCGGTCTCGACCACGCACACGATCACCGGCGCCATCGCCGGCGCCGGCGCGGCGCACAACATGAAGCGCGTGCGCTGGGACATCTCGATCAATCTGGCCATCGCCTGGGTGCTGACGATTCCCGCCAGCGGGCTGATCGCCGCGGTCTTCTGGTGGCTCGGCACATGGTTCCTGTAGCCGGGATGCAGCGCAAAGCTGCTATCTTTCGCGCATGGAACCGCATGACGACACCCCGCCCGGAAGCGGAGAGAGCCCCTTCAAGGGCAAGACCGGCCTTACCCGCCTGATCAACGCCCTGCGCTATTCGCTCGACGGCCTAGCCGCCGCCTACCGGCATGAGGATGCGTTTCGCCAGGAGGTCTTGCTCGCGCTGGTGCTGATCCCACTGGCACTGTTCCTGCCGGCCAGTGGTCTCGGCAAGGCGCTGATGATCGCCAGTGTGCTGCTGGTGCTGGTCGTCGAACTGCTCAATTCGGCGATCGAGGCCGCCGTCGATCGCGTTTCTCTCGAACGCCACCGGCTCGCCAAGCGCGCCAAGGACATCGGCAGCGCGGCCGTGTTGATCGCGCTGATCAACGTCGTGGCGACCTGGGGACTGGTGCTGTTCGGGTAAGCAGAAAGAAATCGGCGCTGGCGGGACGGCACCTCAAAGGCTCATCACAGATCCGCAGCCGCCCGCACCGCCGCGGCGATTGCCTCGGCCTGGGCCAGCACGAGCGCCCCGTCCTCGCCTTCGACCATCACGCGCAGCAGGGGCTCCGTGCCCGAGGGGCGCAGCAGCACGCGGCCCCTGCCGTCGAGGATCTTCTCGGCGCGCGCCGTCGCGGCCTGGATGGCGGCATTGCTGCGCCAGTCGAAGGGCTTGGTGAAGCGGACGTTGATCAGCTTCTGCGGGAACATGGTCAGGTCGGCACAGGCTTGCGCAAGCGTCTCGCCACGCTCGCGCAAGGCCGCCAGCACCTGCAGCGCGGCGACGATGCCATCGCCGGTGGTATGCCGGTCGAGACAGATGATGTGGCCGGAATTCTCGCCGCCCAAGGGCCAGCCTTTCTCCTGCATCATCTCCAGCACGTAACGGTCGCCGACCTTGGCGCGCGCGAAACCGATGCCCAGCCGCGCCAGCGCCTGCTCGAAGCCGAGGTTGCTCATCAGGGTGCCGACGATCCCCGGCAGGCCTTTGGCGGCCTGCTGGCGGCGGGCGATCACATAGAGCAGCGCGTCGCCGTCGAACAGGCGGCCGCTGGCATCGGCCATCACGACACGGTCGGCGTCGCCATCGAGGGCGATGCCCAGATCGGCTTGGTGCTTTTGCACCTGCTCCTGCAGGAAGGCCGGCACCGTCGCGCCGACGCCGGCGTTGATGTTGAGGCCGTCGGGCTGGGCGCCCACCGCCACCACCTCGGCACCGAGCTCGTGAAAGACCTTCGGGGCGACGTTGTAGGCGGCGCCATGGGCGCAATCGACGACGAGTTTCAAGCCGCGCAGGTCGAGATCGTTGGGAAAGGTGCTCTTGCAGAATTCGATGTAACGGCCCGCCGCATCGTCAACCCGGCGGGCCTTGCCGAGCTCGCTCGATGGCCGGCAGCCCATCGGCTCAGCCAGCCGCGCCTCGATCTCGGCCTCCACCGCATCGGGCAGCTTCCAGCCGCCGGCAGCGAAGAACTTGATGCCATTATCGTCATACGGATTGTGCGAGGCGGAGATCACCACGCCCGCGGCCAGACGCAGCGCCCGGGTCAGATAGGCGACGGCCGGCGTCGGCAGCGGCCCGCACAGCATCACGTCGACGCCGGCCGCGGCAAAGCCCGCCTCCAGCGCCGCTTCGAGCATGTAGCCGGAAATGCGCGTGTCCTTGCCGATCAGCACCGCCGGACGCTCGCCATCGCGCGCATGGCCTGATTCGCGCGCATGGGCGACGAGCGTCTCGCCGGCGGCAAAACCCAGCCGCAGCGCGAAATCCGGCGTGATCGGAAACCGGCCGACGCGGCCGCGCACCCCGTCGGTGCCGAAATATTGTCTCGTCGTCATCAAATCCTCCCTTCCATCGCCGCCAGCACGGCGAGCGCATCCTTGGTCGCGGCGACGTCATGCACGCGCACGATGCGCGCGCCGCGCTCGACCGCCAGCAGCGCCGCCGCGATGCTCGCCGGCATGCGCGCCGGACCGCTGTCGCGCCCGGTCACCGCGCCGAGCATCGACTTGCGCGACAGCCCGGCCAGCACCGGCACGCCCAGCTCCGTAAAACGCCGCAGCTCGCGCAGCAGCGTGTAGTTGTGCGCCACGGTCTTGCCGAAGCCGAAGCCGGGATCGATGCAGATCCGTTCGTGCTCGATGCCGGCGGCGACACAGGCCATCAGGCGAGCGGTGAGGAACGCATGCACCTCCTCGACCACATCTTCGTAATGTGGCTGCGCCTGCATCGTGCGCGGATCCTTCTGCATGTGCATCAGGCAGACGCCGACGTCGCTGTTCGCCACGCATTCCAGTGCGCCGGGCGCGCGCAGGGCCATGATGTCGTTGATCAGCGCCGCGCCCTCGTCGATCGCCATGCGCATCACCTCCGGCTTGGCCGTATCGACCGAGACCGGCACATCCCAGTCGCGCAGCGCCCGCAGCACCGGCCGCAGGCGCGTGATTTCGACCTCCGCGGGCACCGGCGCCGCACCGGGACGCGAGGATTCGGCGCCGAGATCGAGGATGTCGGCACCGGCCGCGCGTTGCGCTTCGGCATGGGCGATCGCGGCGCTGGTATCGTCGCCGACGCCGTCCCCGGAAAACGAATCGGGCGTCAGATTGACGATGCCCATGATCAGCGGGCGATCGAGCACCAGCCGGTAGCGGCCGCAATACAGCGTCGTCATGGCCGGATTATACGGGCGGTCAGGAAACGCTGAAAAAAGCCGCGAGCGGGATGGGATGCAAGGCGCACGGCGCGCAGCGACCGAGACATATCAAGCTGATAGGCGAGGGAGCGAGCACCGTGCAACACAGCAGACCGCCCGCGCAGCAATTTATTCAGCGTTTCCGCTATTTCAGCTGGGCGCCCGTGCCATCATAGACCGCAATGCCCACCGGAATGCCGCTTTGCACGCTTTGCGTGACCACGCAATAGTCCTCGAAAGTGGCCAGGATGCGGTCGAGATGCTCCATCCCGGCCGCGGCCGCACTGAAGCGCAGCTCGACATCGATGCGGCCGATGCGCAGGCGCTTTTGCTCGTTGCGCGTCATCTGGGCGGTCACCGTGGCGGTGAGCCTGCCGGGCTCGTTCTTGAACTTGCGCAACGCGAACAGCAGGCTCGCCATCAGGCAGTTGGCCACGCCGGCCGCGATCAGCCGCGACGGGTTCGGCCCCGCGCCCTTGCCCAGCGGCGGCGGCTCGTCGGTCAGCAGGGCCGGCAGGTCGTTGTCGAAACGCACGAGGAAGGCGTAGTCCTCCTGCTGTTCGAGCGTGAAAGTGAATTGCGGCTCACTCATTTCTGTCTCCACGAATGATCAAAGTCGGCGCTGGCGGGACGGCACGCGCCCGATGAATGCAACGTAACTCGAGATGTCATTCTCCACTCTCAGGCATCCTCGCCGCTATTGGCGCTGATGCCCAGTCTGCGCATTTTCTGCCACAGATTCTTGCGGCTGATGCCGAGCAGCACCGCCGCCCGGCTGATTTTGCCTCCGGCTTCGCCCAGGGCGCGATTGATGTAATCGCGTTCGCAGGCTTCCATATATTCGCCGAGCGGCTGACGGTCCATCGACTGATTGGCGGCCTCCGCCAGCGCGGTTGCCCCGCCGAAGAGCGCTGCCGTCTCGAAACAATCGCTTGCTGAAAGAACCGCGGCACGTTCGAGGCAATGACGCAATTCGCGGATGTTGCCCGGCCAAGGATAATTCACCATCGCGCTCGCGGCGCGCGCGGAGATCGAGAGCAACCGACGTTCGCGCCGTCCGATTTCGGCAAGGAAGCGCTCCGTGAGCCAGAGAATGTCGTCCTGCCGTTCCCTGAGCGGAGGTATCGGCAAGTGGATGACGTGGATGCGGTAGTACAGATCTTCACGGAATTCGCCGTTTTCCACCATCGCCTTGAGATCGCGATGCGTCGCGCATACCAGGCGGATATTCACGGGTCGGGGCATCTCGCCACCCACCGGCACGATCGCGCTGTCCTGGATCGCCCGCAGCAACTTGACTTGCATCGGCAAGGGCATTTCACCGATTTCGTCGAGGAAGAGCGTGCCGCCGTCGGCCTGTTCGAACACGCCGCTGCGCGCCTTCACCGCCCCGGTGAAACTGCCCTTCTCGTGACCGAAGAGTTCCGATTCGATCAAGGTTTCGGGAATCGCACCGCAATTGACGGCGATGAAGGGCTTATTGCCCGTGGGATCGCCCAAGCGGTGTAAATGACGCGCCACCTCTTCCTTGCCAACGCCCGATTCGCCTGTGATCAGCACTGGGCTGCGACTGGTGGCCAGCCGCGGCAGCAAGGCCTCGATCGTGCGCATGGCCGTAGAAATTCCCAGGCTCTGGGTAGCGGCGATGGCAAGCCGGCTGTCGCACAGGCTGCGCACTTTTGCCATCAGCGCGCTGGGGTCGAATGGCTTGGTGATGTAATCATGGGCGCCGAGCTTCAGCAGCCGGACGGCCTGGTCGATGGTGCCATGCCCGGTGATGAAGAGAAAGGGCGGCAGATAAATTTCTTCCTGGCGCAAGGTCTCGAACAGTTCTTCGCCACTGATGTCGGGCAAGCGGATGTCGCTGATGGCCAGTTGATAACGGTTCTTGCGCAACGCCGCCAGTGCTTCGGCCCCCGTCTGGAACCAGTCACAGACATAGCCGTCCATTTCCAGCCGCTCCGAAAGCGGGCTACCGACGAAAGGATCGTCTTCGATCAGACAGATTCCGGCTCTCATCCGTTTTCCTTGATTGGCAGGTGGACGCGGAAGGTTACCTGACCCTCGGGCGTTTCGATGACGATCGTCCCGCCCAATTGCTGGACGGTCTGGTAAGTCACCCACAGGCCGAGACCATGCCCTCCTTCCCGCCCGGAGACGAAGGGCTCAAAGATATGGGCGAGCACCTGCGGAGGGGGCGGAACACCTTCATTGGTCACGTCCAGCAGCAATCCGTCATTGCGTTTCTCGGCGGAGAAGCGGATCCGGCCGCCGTTGGCGGTGGCTTGGACCGCGTTCAGCAACAGGTTGATCAGAATCTGGCGCACTTGTCCAGCGGCGACGGGGATCGGATCCGCGACCGCAACCTGCCAATCGAGCCGCAACGACCTGCGCGCGGCTTGGGGTTCGATCAAGGTACGGACATCCTCGAAATCATGGCGTTCGAGGGGGCGCAATTGCACGCGCGACTCGACGAGCAGCGCACCGATGGTTTCAGAGATCTGCGCCAGCCCGCGCTCGAGGAATTCGAGCGTGCGCATGAGCTTGGCATCGATGCCATGGTCCGGCTTGCGTTGCTTGAGATTGTCCAGCGCGATCAGCATGCCGGTCAGCGGATTGTTCACTTCATGGGCGATGCCGGCGGCCAGCCTGCCTATCGCCGCCAGACGCTCGGAACGCAGCATCTCGCGTTCGAGCGCCGCCTTGGCGCTGATTTCCTCAGCCGCCTGCCGGTAGGCATTGAAGAGCTGGCCGAGTTCGTCGTGGTAGGCATACAGTTCGGGGTGCAGATTCGCCGGCGCCCCCTTGACCATCAAAGCCATATTACTGGCCAACTGCACGAGCGGTTCGGCCATGCGCCGCCCCCAATACCAATTGATGGGTAGCAGGATCGCGAGCGCCAGCAGACCCATACCGGCGCCTTCGAGCGCAATGCTGGAAAAGCGTGGCAGGAAATCGTTTTTGGAATGAGTGATGACGAGCGTGCCGAGATGGCCGCCCTCCTCCGCCAGCGGCGTGGTGACATGCAGGTAATCCGATTCGGCGAATTCGAAGGTGTGGCTTTGTTGCGGATCGGCAGTCTCGAGCGCGGCCGCCAGGAGACGATAGTCTTGCCCCAAGCTGTCGAGCTCGGCATCGAGCGGCATGCTGCGCGGCGCTGTCGAAGCCCTGACTTTCAGCGCCGGATCGAGGATGAAAATCACGCTCGCCTGCATTGGCGCATCATGGCTTCCCCCTTGCAACGGCGAGTTGATGATTTCGATGGCGCGCCACAGATCGTCGTGGAGCAGAGCCTGAAACAATGGCTTCGCCAGTGTTCGTCCCAGCCCAGAGGAACTGACGATGACATCGTGTTTCAAGTCGGCGTAGGCACGATACATCAGGCCGGCGGAGACCAGCAGCGTCGCGGCGACGATCAGCCCGCTCCCCCACAGAGGCAGTTTGTGACGTAGGCTGAGATCGAAAAACCGCCGCATCAGATCTCGCCGAATGCCGCCATCATTTTCGCCACGCTGTCATACATCTGGCGCCGACCGACGATGAAGCCATCGAGATTGAGGCGCGTCAGCAACAAACGGCCGGATTCGTCCTGCGACATGCCGATCAGCACCTTCTGCATACGCTCGAACATTTCGGCCGGCACCGCGCGATGCGCAGCAAACGGTGGAAAGGCATATTCCGGCGAGCGCTCGATGATGCGCGCCCCCTGGGTGACATCGGGACGCACCTTTTCCAGGGTATCCCAGACGAAACTGTCGACCGCGCCGCCATCCGCAAAGCCTTTGCTCACGGCTTCGATCACCTTGCGGTGCGACCAGGTGAAGTATGTCTGGCGAAAAAAGGTATTGGGATCGCGGCCCAGTTCGCGAATCCGGTAACGCGGGGCGAGATAACCGGTATTCGAGTAGGGATCGGCAAAAGCGAACACGCCGCCCGCCAGGTCGGCCATGCTGTTGCGTCTGCGGTCTGCCGCCCCAACCAGCAGTAACGAGCGGTAATAGGGTCTGCCCTGATTGAGCGGCACCACTAGCAGTCTGACCAGGTCTTTGAGAAAAACGAAGGGGTAATCACACAGCCAGGCGAAATCCAGTTTGCCGAGATGGAGCAAGTCCATCGTCTCACGGTAGCGATCACGTTGCACGAACTCCACCGGCATACCCAGCTTGGCCTGGAGATAAGCACGCCAGTCGGCCAACAGTGAATACTGGTCATTGAGGAAGGCGGGCGTCATGCCCACCCGGATCGTGCCCGGGGCGGCGGCCCCGACCGCCTTCCCCATCCCTGCTGTCAACGCGCCGATGGCAAGCTGCTTCAGCCAGCGCCTACGCGCGCCGTCTTCAAGCGGTAACGCGCCCCTCGTCATGGTCCGGCCTTTGTCGAAAAACGGTAACGGCTATTTTAGGCCTAGGCTTTCCCAAAGCTATCGCGCGCATGCGCAAATGATCGCGGCCTTTGCCTCAGAGGCGATAAGTCTTTGCTGTCGTTGATGAAAAAAATACGAACGTCCTCCGGACGATAACCGAGCGTGCCGCTCAGGAACAGAGTTTGCAGAGTAACGGCATGGGTTGTTTGCGCCCCAGGAAGGTGCGCAGACCTGATCAGCATCGATCTTATCCACGAGGAGAAAACACGATGAGCGATTCCCTCTTCAATCCGAAACTGACACGCCGCAGGTTTCTCCAAGCGACGGGTGTTGCAGGTGCGGCCGGCAGCATCGGACTGGGCAGTCAGTTGATCAGCGTGCAGAAGGCGCAAGCCGAGGCACCGACGACCACGGGACAGACAGTGGTCACCAAGAGTTTCTGCCACCAATGCCCGGCACGCTGCGGCATCGACGTCTATACGACCAACGGCCGCATCCACGCGATCTATGGCACTCTCGACAATCCCCTCTCCAATGGCAAGCTCTGCCCGAAGGGGCATTATGGCGTGTATTTGACCTACGACGCCGACCGCATCAAGGGGCCGATGAAACGCACCAACCCCAAGAAAGGTCGAAACGAGGATCCGAAATTCGTGCCGATCTCCTGGGACGAAGCCCTCGACATCGTCGCTGGCCGCCTGAACGCACTGCGTGAAAAAGGTGAATCGCACCGCTTCGCCACGCTCACCGGGCGCGGCTGGGGCTATTCCGACGTCGGACTGCTCACCGAATTCGGCAAACTCTACGGCACGCCGAACTACAACCTCGGCCATTCTTCGATGTGCTCGGATGCTTCCGAAACCGTCAAGCACATCATGGACGGGCATCATGCCTACAGCGCCTACGATTATGCCAACACCAACTACCTGCTCGTCTTCGGCGCAGGCTTCCTCGAAGCCTTCCGCCCCTTCAATCCCAACATGCAGAAATGGGGCCTGATGCGCAGCAAATCGCCGAAGACCAAGGTCACGGTGGTCGATGTGCATCTCAATACGACAGGGTCCTCCGCCGACCGCCTGCTACTCGTCAAACCTGGCCGCGACGGTGCGCTGGCGCTGGCGATGGCGCATGTGATCCTCACCGAAGGGCTATGGGACAAGCATTTCGTCGGCGACTTCGTCGATGGCATCAATCGCTTCAAGACAGGCGCAGCGATCCCGCTCACGGTAAATCAGGAAGACGTCGACGCCTGGAAAGCCGCCAAGGCCGAAGCCGCCGCGAAGAAGGACGCGGCGGCGCAAAAGGCGGCTGAAGAAAAGGTCAAGATGCTGGCCGAGATCGACAAGCTGAAGAAAGCGGTCAAAGAGGCCAAAGGAGATGCGAAGGCGGCGCTCGAAAAGAAACTTGCCGAGGCGCTGAAGAAGCAGGACGAAGCCGATGCGAAGGCCAAGCTGATTGCCGAGCAGCGTGCCATGCTCGAAAAAGACAGAAAACCCGAGCCCGTCCCCGTCGTCGGCCAACCGCTGTTCCAGGAAAAATGGACGCACGGCCTGATCGAGTGGTGGAACATCGAACTGAAAGATCGCACCCCGGAATGGGCCGAGGAAATCTCCGGCGTCTCCGCCAAGGACATCATCACAGTGGCGCGCGAATTCGCGACGACCAAGCCGGCGGTCGCTCTGTTCGAACGCGGCGCCTCGGCGCACACCAACGGCGTCTATAACGGTATGGCGATCCATGCGCTCAATGCCTTGACCGGCAACATGTTCGCCAAGGGTGGGTTGCGCGGCTATCAGATGAAGACGGCCTGGGCAAAGCTGCCGATCAAGGTCGAAGACTACCAGGACGATTACGCCAAGGATGGGCCGTGGAAAAAACAGCCGCGCATCGACATGGTCAAGACGAAAAAATGGCCGCTGGCGAAGAACATGATGCAGGAGATCGCCATCAACCATCTGAAGGGCGAGCCCTACAAGCTCGACACGGCGATCATCTATATGACCGGCGCGGTGTTCTCTGGACCCGATTGCACCAAATGGGAGGAGATGTGGCGCGAAGTTTTCGTCATCGACACCTCGCCCTTTCCTGGCGAAACCAACAGGTTCGCCGATCTGATCCTTCCCGATCACACCTACCTCGAACGCTTGCAAATCGCCGATACCTATCCTTACGAGGGTTATCCGATCTCGATGATCCGCACACCAGCGATCAAGCCGTTGTACGACACCAAGGTCTTCGGCGATGTGATCATCGAAATCGGCAAGCGCATCAAAGGACCGACCGCCGAGTACTACAAGAAGATCGACAATACCGAAAACATCATCAAGTGGATGTGCGAAGGCTTCAAGGAAAAACCCGGCGACAACGGGGTCGTCGACTTCGAGACCTTCAAGCAGAAGGGGGTCTGGTACCGCAAGCCCTATGCCTACCTGCAAAAGGATGGGGTGTTTTACGAATGGGATGGCAAGGGCTACAACAAGATCCTCACCGCGGCCGAAGTCAAGGAAAAGGTGATGCCGACCCCGACGGGCAAGTTCGAGCTCAAGGTCACGGAACTCGAACATCATGCCGACTATGTTCAAGAAAGATTCGGTCTGCCCGCCGAACGCGCGCCCTTCCCGCAATGGGTCGAACCCAGGCACGGCGGCAATGGTGATCTGCATTTCGTCTCTCCCAAGCTCGCCGGGCAGGCGGAAGGGCGCAGTGCCAATCTGCCGCATGTCACGGCCATGATCCAGCCGGTACAGGGCGGCAAACGCGAAGTGTTTCTCGAAATCCATCCCGAAGCCGCGGCCAAGCGTGGCATCCGAGACGGGGACATCGTCAAGATCAAGAACAAGATCGGTGAGATTCGCGTGCGCGCGCGCGTGACGCACACCACTCGGCCCGATACCGTCGTACTGCCGATGATCCATGGCCACTGGGCGCAAGGCCGCTGGGCCGAGGCCAAGGACCGCCTACCCTCCGGCAGCACCAACGAAGTCACCGAGAATCTGTCGGAACCCTTGTCTGGCCTGGCCTGCTACCACAGCGGCCTGGTCAGTGTGGAACGAGTCTAAAGGAGCGCATCATGGCAAAGTGGGGAATGGTCATCGATCTGGAAAAATGCACGGGTTGCCAGGCTTGCACCATCGCTTGCGGCATGGAAAACAGCCGGCTGCCCGGCGAGCATTGGCAAGACGTCATCTTTTTTCAGGAGGGTGAATATCCGAACGCAGAAATCAAATGGTTCCCGCGCCCGTGCATGCATTGCGAGAACCCTTCGTGCGTTGCGGTCTGCCCGGTGCGCGCCACCTACAAGGCCGAGGATGGTCAGGTGCTGATCGACTGGGAGCGGTGTATCGGTTGCAAGTACTGCATGATCGCCTGCCCTTATGGCGTGCGTTTCTATACCGAGGAAAAGGCGACTTACGGCGGCCCCAACATGAAAGATGTCTTCAAGAGCGAAGACGCGCATTCATGGAGTCCGCCCTGGAAGATGCCCCAGGAGGATTGGAAGCACGGTGTCGGCGTGCAGCCGCACGACGTGGTTTCGAAATGCACCTTCTGTTTTCACCGTGTCAGCAAAGCGCCCAAGGGCACCGTGGATTTCGATCCGCAAAATCCCGCCACGCGCGAATACACGCCTGCATGCGTCGTGACCTGCTCGCCCGGCGCCCGGTTCTTTGGCGATTTGTCGAATCCGAACAGCGAGGTCAACAGGCAGATCGCCTACAAGAACGGCGTGCGTTTGCTCGATCACCTCGGCAACAAACCGCAGGTCTATTACCTCACCGGTGAAGGCGGCTCCGTTCCCGCCACACGTTCGCTCAAGAAGATCTAAGGAGAATCCTCATGGCAACTTTCGCGAAATCGACGGAGATCAGCAGCCGCGTGCGTTCGGCGGCCAATGCCTGGCTGGTCTCTTGCATCATCGTCGGCGGCATTTCCGGCGCCTACATGCTTTATCAGTTGACGAGCGTCGGTCATGCAGCGTTCAACACCTCGAGCGACGGCGTCAACTGGGGGCTGCCGATCGCCACCTATGTGTTCTTCGCCCTGACCTCCTCCGGCCTGTCGATGATCGCTTCATTGGCGATGGTGTTCGGCTTCAAACAGTTTTATCCGATCGTCAAGCGCTGCATCTGGCTGGCCATCATCACCCTGGCCTCTGGCTTCGCCGTGTTGGCGTTCGAGCTCGGCCACCCCTTCCGCATGCTCTGGGCGATGCCCACCGGCATGCAGGTGGCGAGTCCGATGTTCTGGATGGGCGTGTTCTACACGATCGATCTCGTGCTGCTGATCATCAAGTTCTACCTGATCATGCAGGACGACTGGCACAGCAACCTGTCCAAGCTCATCGGCGTAGCCAGCTTCGTCGCCGTCATCCTCGCCTCCGGCATGCTTGGGCTGCTGTTCGGTTCCGTCGCGATGCGGCCGATGTGGTTCGGTTCCTTCACCTCGATCTACTACATGCTGACCGCCGCGCTTTGCGGCGCCGCGGCGATCGTGGTGACGACCTACATGGCCTTCGACTTCGACAACCGCAACATGCCTGACGAATTGCGTGCGCTGGCCGAAAGCGATCAATTGCCGAAAGTGTTCGCCACGCTGATCGGCATCACCCTGGTGATGATCGTCACCCGCATGTGGACCGGCTTGTGGAGCAACCTCGACGGACTGGAAGGATTCCATGTCCTCATCAGGTCTCCCTTGTTCTGGATCGAATTCCTGCTCGGCCTCGTCCTCCCGTTCTGGATGATGCTGCAACCCGGCATGCAGGTGCGCATGCAGCCGCAGATGATCGCCGCCTTCCTCGTCCTGGGAGGGATGTTCATCAACCGCTACGAATTCATCGTCAGCGGTCAGGTCGTACCGATGTTCAAGGGCACGTGGGTCAACAGCCTCGAGCCTTACTTCCCTTCGACGACCGAATGGGCGATGGCGATCTTCGGCTTGGCAGTGGCACTCGGTGGCTATGCGATCGGTGAGAAACTCTTCCATCTGTCGGCCACGCCCAATCACACAACGCAAAACAAGCTGGCGGGCGCCGCCGCCTGATAGTATTCAGCCGTTTGCCGGTGCGCCATCCTTCTCTGGCGCATCGGCCTTCTCGCCATGACAGCCGACGAAATCAAGCAGACCTTCTGGCTCACGCTCGCCAACGCCTTCCTGCCGCCGCAGCGCCCTGAAGTCGCAACAGCCTTTCGCACCGCGCTGGTCGAGGATCTCGATGAACTGTGCACGGCCCTCGGCATCGCAGCACAACCGGAACTCACCGCGTTCCGCCTCAGCCTCGGCCGCATCCCGGACAATCTCGGGCTGCTGGTGGATTACAGCCACCTGTTTCTCCAACCGCCGATCCCCGCCAAACTCAACCTCGGCATCTATATCGACGGCGCATTGAACGGCCCCTGCCTCGACGCACTCGAAAACGCCTACCGGCTGGCGGGCATCGTCAAACGCGACGCGCTGAAGGACTTGCCCGATCATCTGTCGGTGCAACTGGAAACGCTCGCCGTCCTGTATGGCGAGCCGGATCCGGCGCTTTCCCCCGAGCAGTTCGCCAATGTCTGTCTGGTCGGAGCCCTGCCGCGCCTGACGGCGGCGATCGAGGCCGAATCCACCGCTTCCCCCTACGCTCCGCTTGCCAGGCTTGCCAGCAAGGCCATGGCTGAACTCGTTGCCGAGCCGGACAAGAAGACCCTGCAACGGCGCCGCCATGCCGAACGCCGTGCCGATACGAGCCTTGGTGTCTGGCGCCACTGCAAGACCTGCGGCAAGCCATTCGCGCGGGAAAAAGAAATCGGCATCATGATCAAGGCCCTCACCGAAGCCGGCCTGGCGGTCGATCATCTCGATCACTGCCCCGAGTGCCGTGACGCGATGCAAGGTTACTTCAAGCGCGCCATCAAGTGAGAGATTCCCTGCAGTATTCCGCCGTGTCATCGGGGCATGACTGGCAGGCGGTCGAAGCCGATGGCCGGGTGCGTCTGTTGCCTGCGGCCTGCATCGCCCTGCGATTCGACGAATCGGGTTGCAGTACCTGCCGCAGCGCCTGCCCGGTCGAGTGCATCGACATCGGCGCGGGCGTATTTCGCATCGGCAATCAATGCCTCGGCTGCGGCCGCTGCGCGGCCGCCTGTCCCACCGGCGCCCTTGTCGTCAAAGGCTTCGCTCTGCCCGATGCGCTTCCGGCCGTCACCCCGTTGCGTATCGAGTGTCAGAAGATCGATCGCCACGTTGCCGGAACGGCCCTGCGCGTTCCCTGCCTGGGTGGTCTGGCGCCTGCGGACTGGCTCGAACTGGTCGAAAATGCGGGGACGCAACCCGTGCTCGTCATCGATCGAGGCTGGTGCCGCCAGTGCAATGCCGGGGCAAAATGCGTCGAACGGCATCCGGCTGCTGCGGCACTCGAAACAGCCGCGCAATGGCTGGAGGTGGCAGGCGTGCCTGCCACATACCTCCCCAGGCTGAGTCGCGAACCCTTGCCGGCCAGCCGGATGCCCCGACATATTCCTGACGCTGCCCCCACCGCCCCGGCGCGGCGAGGTTTTCTGCTGCGGCTGGGCAACGAAGCCAGACGCGCGGTCGGCATCGACGACGCCCAGAAGCTCCCGCAACCCCATGCCCTGCGCAGAACAGACCTGATGCCGTTACCGGCGCGCTCACGTCTGCTCACGCTGCTACTGCGTGTCGCGACGCGAGCCGGGCATTCCGTTCCCGCCACGCCGTTTCACGTCGTGGAAATCGAGCCGGAGTGCGCCAATCACACGGTCTGCGCAGGGGTCTGTCCAACCGCGGCGCTCAGACGCTATGAGGAACCGGAACGAACCGGCATCGAGTTCGATGCGCTGCGCTGCATTGGCTGCGGTAGATGCGTGACCGCCTGCCCAGAGCACGCGCTGCGCCTGCGTCGCGCCGACACTCCCCCCCTCAGCGAAGCGCCGCAACGGCTGACCAGCCATGCCTTGCGGATCTGCCGCGAATGTCTGCGGGTTTTCGCCACTTCCTCCCTGAGCGCACTCTGCCCCAGCTGTCGACGCAATCATGCCATGGGAGCCAGCCTCTTCAAGGGTTCGTGAGCAAAGTCGGCGCTGGTGAGACGGCACTCAGTCCGCTGCGGCAGGCTCGGCGGCAATGCTCTGTCGGTGCCATTCGGCGACGTCGGCAATCGCGGTCTCCAGCGGCATGCCAGCGGCGACGCGATCCATGATCTGGCGCTGCAGGATAGCCCCCAACATGGCGACGTTGTCTTCCATCAGCGGTTGCAATTCACGCAGGAACTGCACCGTCGGTGGATCGTAGGCATAAGCGGACAGATGCGCCTCGAAATCCTTGTTGGTGGCGAGCGCGTAACAGAGATCGTAGAGCAGATGATAGACGCGCGCAAAGCGCTCGGCATCGTCGCCGACGTTGATGCGCACCTCTTCGGCCAGGTCGCGGCGGAACTCGGCCAGACCGTAGCCGCTGTAGCCCTTGACGACATCTTCGGGGGTGAATTCCCATTCCATCGCTTCCAACTCCTTGCTATCCGAATATCGCCGCGAATGCTTCTTCGTCGTCACGGCAGACCGGGCAGGTTTCCGCCGGCCGGGCCGAGACAAAAAAACGATCGCAGCGTGCACAGCGCTGCTTGTGCAGGCGATGCAATACCTGCACCGGCTGTTCGGGACGGGCATCGAAACCAGCTGCGGCATCGAGCACGCGCGGCTGGCAGACTTCGAGACAGACCTCGCAGGCGACGCAGCGATCGGTCTGGAACGTCAGGGCCCAGTCAGCGGAATCCTCGGCGATCTGGATCGCACCGGTCGGACAGGCGCGGAAACAGGCTTCACAAGCAGTGCAACCCGCCTGCAATGTAAGTTGCATCAATGGTAGCGCTTCGTGCCAGCCGATGCGTGCGGGCTGGCCGTCCTTACGCTCACAGACGATCTGCAACAGCTCGCGCTGTTCGGTGCCCACATAGGGACCGGCACGGATGGCCCTGTCGGGAATCACGGCGCGAGCCGCGGTTTGTGACGCAGTCACGGCATCGACTCCGCGACCGATGAAGCGGCGGAACAACTGGCGGCGCTCCGCCCGGACTGGCTTGCTCACGACCGAGGTATCGACAAGCCCCGGATCGAGCCAGTCTCTCCCCTCCTCCTGCGCAGCCCGCTTCAATGCACTGGCCGCGTCGAGATTGAGCACCAGCTGCGCGGCACCACGCGCGCCATGGGGACAGTCGCTGCAATGCGCACTGCCAAGGAGGGACAGTGGGATGCGGCGCTTGCCCAGATAGGCGATCATCACGGCGTCGATCGCCCCCAGACAGGGAACGGTTGCATCCGCAGCGAGGCCGGAAGGTGCGCAGGCGATGCTGTAAGCAGGCTGCTTGATGGCCTGACGCAACAGATCGATCGGCTTGAATGTCGCACTCGCCAACGCGCCGGTGTGGCATGCCGAGACACAAAGAGCGCAGTTTTGACAACGTGAGCGGTCGATCTCGGCGCCATGATCATCAAGAACGATCGCCTCGTGCGGACAGGCATCGGCACAGCGCCGGCACTCGCTATAGCGGTAGCGATAGCGGGTGCAACACGAGGCGTGAAACTCTGGATAAGCTATCGTCATGTGACTTATTTGGCGCTGCGCAGCCGTTGCAGCGGTGAGCCCGACTCGCAGGTATTCTTCGGAATGATGAAGCCGATGCCGCTCGGCGGTCCGCTGGCGGCTGCACGGCTGAGTTCGACGAGCGTCGCTTCCCAGGCTCTCACACCACCCTTGACGGCGCAGACTCGCTGGCCAGGATAGGCTGCATCGAGAATCTTTGCGACGCGCAAAGCGTTTGCATCGTTATCCGCGATTACGACGATGGCCGCGCTGGGGTTGAGTCGCATGTCTTCCGTGTAGGGCAAGGCATCATCGAGTGGATGCTTTTTTCGGCTGACTTCATTGCGTGCATCGATGACGCAACAAGGAGCATTGGTCTTCAAGGCTTGGAGCAGTTGCACCCGCTCCATGAATACGACATCAGCGCGAACGGTGCCCGACAGGCCCAGCAACATGAGGAACACGGAAAGCGAAAAGTTCATGGTCTCATCGGGCCGCGGCCATAAAGTCGCCGAGCAGTTCCGCACGGCGTGCATGAATCTCGTCGGGCAGGGCCAGTCGCCGGCCATGGCCATAGACAACCCAGTCGGCGAGGGGCAGATGCATGCCATTCAGTGGCGCGACCCAGAGGAGGTCACCGAATTCCTCGCTCAGGCCGGCGAGGATGTTGAGATCGGTGTCATCGCACACTTCGGCGCGGACGAGCATGCCCATCGCCCCCAAGTCCTGCATGGCTTTCAGCCACCAGCCGGCGAGCACGCCGGTCGGCGCACCGTCAGACTTGAGGATTTCCCAGGATGGCTCGCACAGAGAAGGCGCCACGGTCTTGAAATCGGCGTTCGAGGTCGTCTCGAACGACCAGCTGACAGCCATGCGCCGCGCCAAGGCATGGATGCCGATACGTCCCGGATGCGCCTGCGCCAGCCGTGTCAGCGCATCGCTGTCGCTCAGCGCTGCATCGCCGAGGAATACAAAAGGCGCACCGACAGCCAGCAAGGTCATAGCCCGCTCGGCGCCACCCGTCGCGACGACGATGCCCGCACATGCGTCAGCGACGGTCTCGATGCCCGGCGCGTCGAAGAGGAAATCTTCCGCCGTGATCCGCTCCGTCCGCTCCGGGTCGAAGGCTGCCAGCCGCCGTATCAACAGCGACGACTTCTCGCTCACCGCTCTATCCATGAGAAATCAGCCCGTGTATTCGAATTTCGGATAGACGAAAGGATAGAGTGGACACTCCGCGTCAGGGGCGAGTCCGACCAGCAGGGGTCGCAGCTCTTGCAACGCGGCGAGGATCGGATCGACGTGCACGCCGAGGAAGCGAGGGCGATATTTCCCCAGCGTCAGCTGTGCATCGTCGATCATCAGGAGTGCGCCTTCCTGATTGTGATTCTGGGTGAAGAACAGAGCCAGCACGGCATAGGCGAGTGCCTGCAGAAATTCCGCTTCGGGGTCCTTCGTGCCGAGCAGGCTGTTGCGGATCAGCCGCGACCAGCGTTCGTTGAGCCAGTCGTGAAGTTGTTCCAGACGGTTGCCATTCCACATCGCCGCGACCTCGGACCAATCGAGATGCGCGAGAACCCGTCGGTCTGGCGGGAGCAGCTCACGCGAGGCAAGATCGAGGAGTTTCATACGCGCAGATCGTGCAAGACAGAGACAATGCCCGACCGTTGGGCGATGGCTTCACTGGCACAGCCATTGCAGACCGGTTCGTCCGGGTCGAACGCGACTTGCACCTCGGCCTTCGGAACTTCGAGACGTGCCTGATCGGCATCCTCGACGCGCAGTCCCATCGCCCCGATCTCCTCTTCGGCGAAGCCGGCAAGAAAGCGCCCCATCTCGCGGTAGAAAGAATGCGAGGCGGCGCGCTCGACCAAGCGCCCATAGCCGCGTGCCCAGCGGCCGAGATGCTGCGTCCAGAACCGCTTGATCTCTTTTTCCAGCTCGCGCGCCTGCGCATGCCCATCGCCATCGAGCCGCACAGCCTGGCGCTCGAGCAGCGCGGCAACGAACATCAACTCCACACCGAGCTGATCGGCAAACACCTCATGGCGGCCGGACTGCAGAACGAATCCAAGCCGCCGGTAGGTTTGCATCGTCGCGAATTCAGGCTCTTGCTTGTAACGACCATAAAGCCGCACCGATTCGACCGGCGGGAAACCGCCGGAAGCGGCGAACAGACTTGCATATTCGATTGCCAACGTCTCGACCAATTCGCTCAAAGGCGTGGCGACGAAGTCATCGTCGAAACGCAAACCGGTTTCCGCAAGCTGGCGCAGCATGTCGTCGGCGCGAATCGCCGCGAGGAATTCCGCAGCGGCCTCCTCGACGAACACACCGGACAACAGACGATACACGCTTGCACGCGCGCGACATTCGGCGGCCATCGCCGCTGGCGATGCAGGAATGACTGCCGTCTCGCCAGCGCCGATTTTCCCTTCGTCCTCGATTTCGAAAATACTGCTGAGCATGTCGAACCCCGAAAAATGGTCCGCATGAATGCCGGACCTTCAAATCCCGTCCGCCGCGACAGGACCACGACGGACGAATCCCCGCATCTCCAATCAGTGCCCGCCATGCACCTTGGGCTTGACGCTCTCGGGTCCCGCCCAGCTGGCCATCTCCGGGTGCATCTTGCGGTGCAGATCGCCGGTATAGGCGTAACGCAAGGTCTCCTTGTAGGCCTCGTAGTGCTTGTCCCAGTAACCCTGCGTATCGCCATACTTGTCGTTCGGTCCGGCCTTGGTGACCTTGACGACCGTGTCATACCAGCCTTGCGAGCCGCCGATCGGGTCGACAACCGCCGGAATGATGTTGTTCGGATGCACCCCCTTGTCGTCCCACCAGACGTTGTTGAGGTCGGGGTCATCCTGACCATGGCTGGCTTCACCCTTCTTCTCCTTGAGTTTCAGGGTTGCCAGACGGCCATATTCCCAGTGGCCGAAGCCGGTCGGAATCGCCACCGCGCGCGGATGGATGCCCTCGGTGACATAAGCCTTGGTGACCAGATAACCGACTTTGGATTCGACTCGCACCAAATCGCCCGTCTTGACACCGATCTTCTTTGCGGTCTCGCTGTTGATCCACATCGGATTGCTGTGCGCGATCTCCGCCAGCCACTTCACCGCGGCCGTCCGCGACTGTTTATGCACGTTGAGCTTGAAGGTGGTGAGGATCAGTTCGTCGTCCTTCATCGTCTCGTGCCATGGGATACGCTTGAAGGTCGGCATCGGGTTGAAGCCGTATTCGGCCCACTCGTCGACGCGCACGTTGATCAGGCGGTTGGCAGTCGGAAAGCCGACATAGTTCTTGCCGTTGCGACGGATGCCGATCGCCTTGCCGTTCTTGGTGATGAGGCCATCCTTGGCCACCGTGGCGCCGACCATGTCGGCTTCCGACAGTTCCTTCATGTGCAACCCATACTCGGCCCTGATCTCGCGGCCGGTCTTGTCGACGATCTTGCCGGTCTTCGGATCGAGCTTGCCATAGATCGGCCAGACCCCATGTTTTTTCAGGAAGTCGAGGCCGCCGGCTTCCTTGAGGCCCGGGATGTTGTCGAAATGATGGCGCATGTAATCCTCGCCATCCTTGAAGTCCCAGTACTGCTTCATGCCACGCTTGCCGTCCGGGTCGAGCTTCCAGATGATGTCGCGCAACAGCACGCGGTTCTCGCGCGATTCGCCGAGCGACTTGTGCACCGGCTGGCGGATGCCCAACCACGGCCACAACGAGTTGGGCATCGATTCGGGCTCCCAACGCTCGAGATACGGACAGTCGGGCAGGATGATGTCGGCCAGCGCCGTTTCCTCGCCCATGTGCGAGCTCATCGAGACGAAGAAGGGAATCAGTTTCTCATCCTTGAGGAGCTTGCCCCACACGGCCATCGATCCCGGGTTGGTATAGACCGGGTTGTCCTGATAAGTGAAATAGACATTGATCTTCTGCTTGCCATCGGCAATCCAGAACGGTACGAGATGGGAAACCTTGTGCGCCGCGAGCGGATAATCCGGATGGTCGGCGAGGTAGGAACCCTTCGCCGGTTTCGGAGGCTCAGGCTTGGGCTGCGGCCAGCCCATGCCGCGCGGCAGGCAATAGCCGCCTTTCTTCTCGACGTTGCCGGTCATGATCGGCAGCATCATGCACGCTTTTTCGTTGTAGGAGCCATAGAGATGCTTGGCCGGGCCACGATAGGTGAATAATGTCGCTGGCTTCGTGGTGGCAAACTCGCGTGCGATGCGTTCGATCGTCGCCGCCGGCACGCCGGAGATCTTCTCGGCCCATTCCGGCGTGTATTGCTTGTAATGCTCCTTCAGCTCATCGACCGTGACGTTGGTCCAGGTGTTGATGAAATCGGAATCCTGCAAGTTCTCACGTAAGATGACATGTCCCATCGCCAGCGCCACGGCGCCGTCGGTGGCCGGATGCACCGGAATCCACTCGTCCGAAAAGCCCGCGGTATTCGACAGGCGCACATCAAAAGTGACGATCTTCATGCGATTGTCGATACGCCCATCGGCGATGCGCTGCGAAAGCGGGTTATGGAAATAGGATGCTTCCAGCACGTTCGAACCGAAGTTGAGCACATACCGGGTATTGGCGAAATCGGGAGTCTCGATGTCCGGTCCCCAGGTTGGCTCCATGCCGATCTTCTTCGATGATTCGCACACGGAGGTATGGTTGAGCACCGTCGCCGAACCGAGCGTCTTCATGAAGCGCTCCAATGTGCCGCCAGTGCGATTGCGCCCCCATTTCAGCATGATGGTGTTGGGGTCTTCCTTGAGCGCGGCATCGAGCTTGGCCGCCACCTCGGTGAGCGCCTCATCCCAGGTGATGCGCTTCCACTTGCCTTCGCCACGCGCGCCGACACGCTTCAATGGATAAAGGATACGGTCGGGATCATAGCTGTACCACATGCCCGAGTTACCTTTCGCGCACAACCGCCCGCGTGTCGAAACGTGTTCGGGATTGCCTTCGAGTTTCACGACGCGATCGTTTTCGACGTAGGCAATGGCGCCATCCTGGATGTTGCAGACATGGCAGTTGATTGGGATGGCTTTGCGCTCGATGCCGGACACCGGTGCGAAGTCCTTGCCGCCCAGCTCGTTTTCCATGGCGTTGAGCAGACGCGGCGCAGCCGCAGCCGCGGCGCCGGTCGTAGCGCTGACCTTGAGGAAGGTGCGGCGCGTAATTTTCGGCATTTCCATGTTTCTCTCTCCTCGAATCGGTCAGTAGAGGGTTTGCAGTTGTTGCGGCCCCATCAACAGCGCATAGCGCAGGGCGGCACTGCCCAGCAGAATCAGGATCGCAGCGAGGAACAGCCCGGTCGTTCGCTCCTTGAGGTGGGCAAAGAAAAGCATGGCGACCGGTGCAGCGGTGCCAGCCAGGAAACCGACGCCGATGAAGAGCATGCCCATCGTGCCGGTGGTCAGGATCATGAAGGTCAGCTCTTCGGCCGAACCGCCGTAATTGGTCGTGCCGAGAATGCCGATCAGCATCACGCCGACTGCCGCCGTCGACCACAGCATGAATTCCCGCAGTATCTTCTGCGCCGCCTGATTGCCTCCTGCGAGCAGCGTTCCGACCGCGGAACCCGAAGCAATCGCAAGGGCGACGAAAAGCACCGGCATGATCGGCGTGTTCCACATCGGCCGCGACTGGTGTACCGAGAGGTCATAGCCAGTGTAGATCGGCAGGCCCAAGGCCAATAGCGCAGTGACCATCGCCAGCGTTTTGCCACGCACACTCTCTTCACCTTTCCTCAGCTCGACGATGTAGAGGAGCGAACAGACCCCGAAAGCGACGATGTTGAGCGCTCCCCAGGCCAGCGGCGAGGTGAAATGCAGATAAGCCGGGTTGAGGATGTTCAGGAAACGCAGCGGTTGCGAAAGGTCCGCGATCAACAGCAAGCCGCCGACCACCAGCAGCCCCAGCGACCCATAGGCAGCCTTTTCTCGCAAGGGCCGCAACGCCGGCATCATCCAAGAGCCATAGGACAGGAACGACAAACCGGCCAGGATGCCGATGACGAAGAAATAGATGGCATAAGTGGCATGCCACGATACATCGTGAAACCAGACGTAATCACCCATGACGGCTCCCCTTTCAGATCTTGAAGTGTCGTTTGAAGGCTGCGCGTTCCAGTTCCATCACTTCGGGCTGGCGATAGGCGTCGCGGCCGAACTCGGTTTGATTGCGGTCGGCGCCGATGTAGAACACATGCGGCTTCGTCCCCTGTTCGGGACGCAGCACCTGGGTCGCATTTTTCGCCACCAGGTATGAGACTTCGCTGGTCGGATCGTTGAGATCGCCAAACACGCGCGAACGGCCGATGCAGGTCTGCACGCAAGCCGGCACCAGGTTTTGGGTGACGCGATGGAAACAGAAGGTGCACTTGTCGACGACGTTGGTGATCGGGGTGTAGGTGCGATGCGCTGGCAGCATGAAACGGGCGTTGTATGGGCAGGCCGCCATGCAGCTGCGGCAGCCGATGCAACGTTCGTAACGCTGGAGGATGAAGCCGCCGTCATCGACCTTGAAGGTCGCTTCGACCGGGCAGTTGCGCACGCATGGCGGATCGTCGCAGTGATTGCACAAGCGCGGCAAAAAGTGTTTCTTGACATTCGGATACTTGCCCACGACCTTATAGGGCACCCAGGTGCGGTTGACGCCCAGCGGCGTGTCGTATTCGGCCTTGCAGGCGACCTGGCAGGCCATGCAGCCAATGCAACGGCGGACATCCACCACCATTGCAAAGCGCCGCTTGCCCGGCACCTCGCGCGTCTCGATCGGCGAGACTCTCAGTTCCTCACTCATCTGGCTTGCCTCCTCTCGTGAATGCACTGCGCTCAACGGTGCTGCTTATCCGCAACAATCGCGCCAGGAAAGGGGTTTTCGGTCACTCTTCGTTGAGGAACCGCAAGTTAGCCCGATTCTTTATGGCTATGGCATGAAGAGGGCCGTTACGCGGGCGTAACAATTCCCGGATTTGCTGCAATGCAACCTGATACACCGACGTAACGTCAGAAACCTCGGACTGGCAAGCAGGGCTTGCGCTGCTTATCATTGCTTGCATGGAGCTAGATCAGCGCGGGCTTGCGCGACGCAGATTCCTTCGAGCGGCTGGCGGGCTTGCCGCGATGCCGATATCGCCGCTGCGCGCCGAAGCGCCGCCGATGCGCGTCGGCCTGACCCCTGTTTTTCTTGATGATCAGGTCAGTTTCCTTTCCCGTTGGCGTGCCTGGCTGGAAAAAAAGCTGGAACGTCAGGTCATCTTCGTGCAACGCGGCAGCTATCGCGAAATCGTGGAGTTACTGCTGAGCGGCAAACTCGATTTCGCCTGGCTTTGCGGTTACCCGTATGTCCGATACCGGCGCCAGCTGAAACTCGTCGCCGTGCCTTTGTGGCGCGGGCGGCCGCTTTATCGGTCATACCTAATCGTGCCTGCCGACGACGATCAGAGCCGTTCATTGGCAGATTTGCGCGGCAAGGTATTCGCTTATTCCGACCCCGATTCGAATTCCGGATACCTTTATCCGCAGTATCTGCTCACCATGCAGGGCGAGAATCCCTCGTTGTTTTTTGCGCGCAGTTTTTTCACCTGGGCGCACCGCAAGGTGGTCGAGGCCGTCGGCGTCGGTCTCGCGGATGGGGGTGCCGTCGACGGCTATGTTTGGGAAACCTTGTCAGAAACCCATCCCCGACTCACCGCAGCCACCCGCATCATCGGCCGCTCCGGGGATCTGGGCTACCCGCCCTTCGTAGCTCGCGCGGACATCCCCGAGGCACAATTGCATCTATTCCGGTCCGCGCTCCTGGAGATGGCGACAGAGCCGATGGGCATGGAATTGCTCGAATCGATGCGGCTCGACGGTTTCATCACGGGAAGGCCCGCGTTATACGACGAGATCGCCCGCATGGCCGTCAGAGTAGGCCGCTTATGATCCGGCTTGCGGATCTCTCTCTGCGCTGGAAGATTCCGCTGCGCGTGATGGCGGCCGTCATGGGAACCGCCATCGCGGTGACGACCGCCCTCGTAGCGAGAGAATACGACGAGCTGCGGCAAAACCTCGAAGGGCATGCGCGCAGCCTGGGCAAGGTGCTGGCCAACACGCTCGTGGCGCCGGTCCTGCACGACGACGTCTGGCGGGCCTATGAAATCCTGCAGTCGGCGCGTGAGTCCAATCCGCCCTCACCGGAACTGCAAGCGAACATCGTGCTGGTCACCGATGCCAGTTACCGTGTCTTCGTGTCGACGACTCCGCGCAAATTTCCGATCGGCAGCAGTCCCGCCGAACTGGGTGGTGCCTACGCCGAGCTGCGCGCGCGCATCAGCCATCATTCCGCGCTCGAACAGCAGATCATCGAGCCTTCCGGATCGTCGCTTTATTTCGTCATGTCACCGCTCGTCGCCGATGGCGTCATTCTCGGGCACGTCATCCTCGGCTACTCCAAGACTTCTTTCCTGCCGCGCTTCCTGGGTCTGGTCGGCCGCGCCATGCTGGTGACGCTGATCGTGCTGGTCGTCATCATGCCGGTCTCATGGGTATGGGCGCGCAGCACGGGGGCACCGCTGCTGGCGCTTGCAGAGGCGATGCGCTATGTACCCGACAGGCTCGACGAGACTACCCGCCTTGCCCTGCCGGACAATCAGGACGAAATCGGCCAGCTCGGACAGGCTTTCAGCCGCATGATCGCAGAGCTCAGGAAGAAGCAGGAACTCGAAGCCCAAATGCTGGCCTCCGAGCGTCTCGCGGCCGTCGGCCGGCTCTCTGCAGGCATCGCTCATGAAATCAACAACCCGCTCGGCGGCATGCTGACGGCCATCAAGACCTGGCAGCGACACGGCAATGACGACGCGCTGGCCAACCAGACGATGGCGCGGCTCGAACGCGGACTGCAACAAATCCGCAATACCGTCGCCGCCCTTCTGGTCGAGACGAAAACCCAGGATCGCCCCCTCGAGCCCGCCGACATCGAGGACGTCCTGATCCTCGTCGAGGCTCAGGCCCAGAGCCGTTCCGTCACGATCACACTGGCAGGCGGGCTTGCCGACGAGCTGCCTCTGCCCGCGACCTTGGTGCGGCAAATTCTGCTCAACCTGCTCTTGAATGCCATCGCGGCGGCCGATGAGCAAGGACACGTCAAACTCGAGATCGCCGCGAGCGACGGTATGCTGCGTCTTGCCGTCTGCAACGACGGTCAGCACATTCCCGACGAACAAATGACCTATCTGTTCGAGCCTTTTGCCACCGGCCGTGCCCAGGGACACGGATTGGGACTGTGGGTGGTCTATCAAATCGTCCGGCAACTCAACGGCGGTCTGACCGTCGATAGCGAACCCGGCTGCACGAGCTTTCACATCGAGATTCCCTATGCCCAAGGCCAATGAATTCCATCCCCGTATCTGTCTCATCGAGGACGACGAGATCATGGGCGAATCGCTACTGCAGCTCTTCCAGCTCGAAGGCTTCGAGCCGGCCTGGTGCCGCACTGCGGCCGAGGCCGCGCAAGCCATCGGCGAGAACCGCTTCAACGTCGTCGTCAGCGACATCCGGCTGCCCGACCGCGATGGCGGCGAGCTCTTCCTGGATCTACGTAGCCGACTCTCCGGACTGCCACCCTGGCTGTTCATGACCGCTTACGGCACGATCGACCGTGCGGTCGAACTGCTCAAAGCCGGAGCCGCCGACTATGTCACCAAACCCTTCGATGTCGATGTGCTGGTGCAAAAGGTGCGGGGGCTTGCTGCCAGCTATGGGGCGGGAAGCGACACGAATGACGCCAGCCTCGGCATTTCCGATGCCATGCAGCGCATCGCCGAAGCCCTGCCCCGACTCGCCCGCCATATCGAAACCCTGCTGATCACCGGCGAGTCGGGTTCCGGAAAGGAACATGTCGCGCGCCTTTTTCATCAGCATGCGGTGGGCACGGTCGGTGAATTCGTCGCCGTCAACTGCGCCGCGATTCCGGAATCCCTGATGGAGGCCGAACTGTTCGGCTACGAAAAAGGCGCCTTCACCGGCGCGATCAAAGCCAAGCGCGGCATGTTCGAGCAGGCCCACCAAGGCACCCTGTTCCTCGACGAGATCGGCGAAATGCCATTGTCGATGCAGGCCAAGCTACTGCGCACGCTTCAGGACAGAAAGCTGACGCGGCTGGGCGGCGAGAAACCGGTCGCTGCCGACTTCCGCCTCGTCTGCGCGACGCACCGCGATCTCAAGGCGATGGTCGAGGCCGGTCAGTTCCGCGAAGACCTCTACTACCGCATACACGTCATCCATCTGCGCATTCCGCCGTTGCGCGAGCGACCGGAAGACATCCGCTGGTTCGTGCGCCATTTCGTCGAAGCCTTCAACCGCCGCCACCCCGAACTCATGCGGCGCATCGACCCTCGCACCGAACAGGCGCTGCTGAGCTACTCGTGGCCTGGCAATGTGCGTGAGCTGAAGCACGCCGTCGAGCGCGCCTGCATCCTCTCCAGCGGGCCGCTGCTCGAAGCGGAAGCGTTCTTCACTGATGGCGTGGCGAGCAGTACCGGCGGCCAGCCACCTGCATCGGCATCCTTGGCCGATTACCTGATGGCCTGCGAGCGCGATTATCTGCTGATGATGCTCGAACGCCACGATCACCACATGACGCGAGCGGCCGAGGCGCTCGGCATCACGCGCAAGACGCTCTGGGAGAAGCTGCGCCGTCTCGGCATCAGGTCGAGAGACAACGAACCATGAGGAAGCGTCCTACAGCTCGAAATCGGCGTCGAAGGGTTTGCCGCCCTTGACGACCGGCAGCGTTAGCGTGCGGTCCCAATCACCCCAGCCGCCGTCATAGACGCGCACCTCCGCGTAACCGAGCGCCTTCAACTGTAACCAGGCCAGCGTCGAGCGGAAGCCATCGTGGCAATAAGTGATGACGGTATGGTCTTTCGGCACCGCTTGATAGAGCTTCGCCAGCTCGTCGAGAGATTTCCATTGCTGCGATTGGCCATCGACTCCTTGCAAGCTGACGATGTTGATCGCGCCCGGGATGTGGCCGCCCTGCACTGAATGCTGAATACGGCTGCCCTCATACATCTCGGTGGGCCGCGCGTCGATCAGCGTGACCTTTGCATCGCGCTCGGCCACCACGCGCCGATAGACCTCGGGCCAAGCGACCAGCCGTTTCGGATCGGCCGGCTTGAGCGTCACCTTGCCGAGGGGCTTGGGCGGCGTCGGAGTCTTGTCGAGTTCGTTGAAACCGGTCCAGCCGACCGTGCCTCCGTCGAGCAGCTTGACGCGCTTCATATCGAAGCCGTAGAGGTCGAGCAGGAACAGCACGCGCGACGCCAGCGCGGAGACCGAATCGTCATAGACGACGATGATCGAATCATCATTCACGCCCCAGCGTCGCAAGGTCGCCTGAAAGACCTCGCGCGAGGGAAATTTCATGATCGGCAGTTTGTCGTTGGCGCCGAGGTCGGCAAAACGCTGCACCTGGATCGCGCCGGGAACGTGACCGATCGTGAAGTAACGATGCGGGTGGTAGCGCACTTCGAGCACGACCAGTTTCGGATCCCGGATGCGTTCGGCGAGCCAATCGGCGTCGACGAGGAAATCCGGCCTCTCGGCGGCGCGTGCACCGCCGGTCATTGTCATGAAGAGCGCAAGTAGCAAAGTGACGAAGTGACGCATTGTTCCCCTTTCATGGAAAGGTTCGATTTACCGATGATGAGGTCGGCGCTGGCGATACGGCACGCACCGGCACATGAGCGGATTTTCGCACCGTGCGGGTTGCCGGCGGCCGTTGTGCTCACGCCATCCCCAGGCGATGAAAGAAGCGGCGCTTGACCAGCTCGACCAGGCACAGATAGGCGACGAGCAGACCGGCCAGCAGCAGGAAGAACAGCGGCGGCAGCGGGGTGAAGCCCAGCAGGCCGGCCAGCGGCGTGAAGGGTAGCAGCAGCGCCAGGCCCACCACGCCCAGCGAGGTGAGCGCCAGCGCGGGATGCGGGCGGCTCAGTAGCGGATTGCGGCGCGTGCGGATGACGAAGATCACCAGCACCTGCGTGGCGATGGACTCGACGAACCAGCCGGTGCGAAACAGCGTCTCGCTGGCTTCGAGCACGACCATCAGCAGATAGAAGGTGAAGAAATCGAACAGCGAGCTCACCGGCCCGACGGCGAGCATGAAGTTGCGGATGAAGCCCATGTCCCAGCGGCGCGGCCGCGCCAATTCCTCGGCATCGACGCGATCGAGCGGCAGCGGGATTTCCGAGACGTCGTAGAGCAGGTTGTTGAGCAGGATCTGCATCGGCAACATCGGCAGGAAGGGCAGGAACAGCGTCGCCGCGGCCATGCTGAACATGTTGCCGAAATTGGAGCTGGTGGCCATCATGATGTACTTCATCACGTTGCCGAAAGTGCGCCGGCCCTCGCGGATGCCGTCGTGGAGCACGTCGAGATCGTGTGAGAGCAGCACCAGATCGGCGGCCTCGCGCGCGACATCCACCGCGCCATCGACCGAGATGCCGACGTCGGCGGTGTGCAGCGACGGCGCGTCGTTGATGCCGTCGCCGAGATAGCCGACCGCGTGGCCGCGGCGCTTGAGCGCGAGCAGGATGCGGTTTTTCTGCGCCGGCGTGACGCGGCAGAAGAGATTGACCTCATCCACCCGCGCGTCGAGCGCCTCGTCGCCCAGCTGCGCGATCTCCTGCCCGGTGAGCACGCCGGTGACGGGAATGGCAAGCTCCCTGCAGACGTGGCGCGTGACGCGCTCGTTGTCGCCGGTGAGGATCTTCACCGCCACGCCGCTCTTGGCCAGATGCGCGATCGCCGCCGCCGCGCTGGCCTTGGGCGGATCGAGAAAGGCGGCGAAGCCGGCGAAGGTGAGCTCCGTCTCGTCGGTGACCACGGCATGCGGATGATCGGGCGGCACCGCGCGCCAGGCGATGCCCAGCGCGCGGAAGCCCTCGTCGCCCAGGGCCTCGAACACCGCGGCGATACGCTCGCGCGCAGTCTCGGTGAGCGGAACGATCGTGCCGTCGGCCATCTCATACGCGGTGGAGAGCGCCAGGATGTCTTCCGGGGCGCCTTTCACCGCCAGGATGCGGCCGCCGTCCTTCTCCGCCAGCACCGAGACGCGGCGGCGCTCGAAATCGAACGGCACTTCGTCCACCTTGCGCCAGCCGGCAACGTCGATCTCGCCATGCGCGAGGATGGCCTCGTCGAGCGGGCTTTTCAGGCCGCTTTCGAAAAGGCTGTTGAGGTAAGCGAGTTCCAGCACCCGCTGACTGGGCTGGCCGGTGGCGTCGATGTGCCGTTCGAGACGGATCTTCGCTTCGGTCAGCGTGCCGGTCTTGTCGGTGCACAACACGTCCATCGCCCCCATGTCCTGGATCGCGGAGAGGCGCTTGACGATCACCTGCCGCGCCGCCATGCGCTGCGCACCGCGCGCCAGCGTAACGGAGACGACCATCGGCAGCAGCTCGGGTGTCAGGCCCACGGCCAGCGCCACCGCGAACAGGAAGGATTCCAGGAGTGGGCGCGCGAAGGCGAGATTGACCAGCAACGTAAACAGCACCAACAGCATGGTGAGGCGCATGATCAGCATGCCGAAATGGCGCGTGCCGCGCTCGAAGGCCGTCGGCGGCGGTGCACGGTCGAGGCTGTCGGCGATCCTGCCCAGTTCCGTGGCCGGGCCGGTGCGCTCGATCAGCACGGTGGCCGCGCCGCTCACCACCGAGCTGCCCATGAACACGGCAGCCTCGTCGCCGGCTGCCTCGCCAGCGACGGCGCGTTTTTCCACCGGATACGGCTCGCCGGTGAGCTGCGCCTGGTTGACGAAGAAGTCGCGCGCTTCGAGCACCCGGCCGTCGGCAGGCACCAGGTCGCCGGCCGTCAGCCTCACCACGTCGCCGGGTACGATCTCGACGACCGGCACTTCGCGCAGCGCGCCATCGCGCAGCACGGTCGCGGTCACCGCGACCCGCTGGGCCAGACGCTCCGCCGCCCGGCCGGCACGGTATTCCTGCACGAAGTCCAGCGTGACGCTCATCAATACGATGACGCCGATGATGGCCGCGCCGGCGGCATCGCCCGTCAAAGCGGTGACGAAGCTCGCCGCGAGCAGGATGAGGACGAGCGGATTGCGAAAACGCAGCACGAACTGCACCAGCAGTGCACGCTCACGGTGCGGCTGCAGCCGGTTGGGGCCATGACGGGCAAGGCGTTGCGCGGCCTCGAGCCGGCTCAGGCCCGTGGGCGGAGGCAGTTCGTTCATATCGACTCAGTATAGCTTCCCTCCTCACGCCTACCCGTTCAGCGCATGGCGATGCTGCGGCGCGCCAAGCCAATCCAGTGCGATTGCCCGATAATTTGCCGCTTTCGACTTCGGAGGCGCCATGTCCCCCCAGTGCGGTCCACGCGAAATCGTCACCCCGTTCCGTCCCATTCCCCTCGAGGTGCCGGAGGGCATGGCGCCGAACGAGTTCTTCAACAGCGCCGAGAATCTCAACGACCTGGTGCACAACAACGGCCTGCTGCAGAACCCGGAAGGGCTGCTGCTGTATCGCAAGGCGCTCGGCCACAGCAACCTGTTCGACACCTCGATCATCTACAACACCTCGCAGCAGATCCTCGACCCGCTCGGCCGACCGGTGAGGCGCACCCAGGTGCCCGATGCCGTCAAGCATGTCTGGAACCGGATGAACCAGATCCTCATCGCCTTCATGCTGGAACGCTATCCCGATCCCGAACGGTATCTGCTGCTCGCCGGCGAAGCGAGTCTCGATGCCACCTGGCCGCTCACCTCGCCCGGCGTGCCCTCGATCCGCATGCTGCACAACCATTTCATGGTCTTCGACAAGCACGAGCTCGCCGCCGCGCCCCTGGCCGACCCGAACAACCCGAACCTGACCGACGGCGGCCAGAACTCGCTGTTCCAGGCCCACATGCGCGAGGTCTATCGCGCCTTCTTCGACGCGCTCGATTTCCGCATCCTCAAGCCCTGCGACAAGGGCGAATGCCGCCTCTCGCTCACCGGCTATCCGCAGGGCCTGCCGAGCTGGGGCGTGCCCGGCGGCGCGGCGGCGCTCAGGGAAGTGGCGTTCTGGCGCGACTACGACACGCTGCTCAAGGGCTTCCTCGACTTCTACCGCACCTTCTTCGGCCAGGTGAGCACGCGCAATTCGCCGCCGCCGCGCGATTTGCATTTCCCGACCCTCGTCGAGGAGAAGCTGCTGTTCGACAACGACTTCCTCAAGGCGGCGAAGATGGTGCGCGACCGTTGCATCAAGGATGCGAAATATGCGAATGCGATCCGCTGGCAGCCGGCCTTCAAGCAACTCATCTATCGCAATGACAACGGCGATCTGATCGTGACGATCAGCCAGAACTCGATCGGCAACGCGATCACCGAGCTGCTCGGCGTGGTCGTCAAGCGGGTGCCGGATGCGGCGGCCTACGCCCGCAGCGAGCCGGCACTGCTCGAACAATTGCTCGAAGTGCGCCGCCGGCTGGTCGAGGCCGATCTCGGCACGGGCATCGCCACTGCCCAGTGGCCGGCTGAGTAATCGGAAAGACCTGCTGAAAGTCGGCGCTGGCGACACGGCACCCCTGCGAGTCGTCCGTCCGTTTCGTTATGTTATTATTGACACAACGAAACCACGGGAGCCCCGCACCATGAAACTGCGCCACATCTTGACTGCGCTCGCCCTCGGCCTGTCGGCCTTGACCGCGACCGCCGCCGAATCCCTGCTGATCTTCGCCGGCGCCGCGACGGTGCCGCCCACCACCGAAGCGGCGAAGGCCTTCGAACAGAAGACCGGCGTCAAGGTCGACGTCGTCTTCGGCGGCTCGGGCTACGTGCTCTCGCAGATGAAGCTCGCCCGGCAGGGCGATCTCTACTTTCCCGGCTCGTCCGACTACATGGAAGTCGCCAAGCGCGAAGGTCTCGTGTTGCCCGAGACCGAGAAGATCATCGTCTATGTCGTGCCGGCGATCAACGTGCAGAAGGGCAACCCCCACAACATCAAGGGCTTGAAGGACCTGCTCAAACCCGGGCTGCGCGTGGCGATCGCCAATCCCGAAGGCGTCTGCGTCGGCGCCTACGCGGTCGAGATCTTCGAGAAAGAGCTGACCAAGGCAGAGCGCGAGCAGCTCAAGGCCAACATCAAGAACTACACCGGTTCCTGCGAGCAGACCGCGACGGCAATCCAGCTCAAACTCGCCGACGCGGTGATCGGCTGGCGCGTCTTCCAATACTGGGATCCGGAGCGCATCGAGACCATCCCGCTGCCGAAGGAAATGATCCCGCGCATCGGCTACATTCCGATCGCCATTGCGAAGTTCAGCAAGCAGCCGAAGCTCGCCCAGCAGTTCATCGACTTCGTCACCGGCAAGGAAGGCCAGGCGATCTACGCGAAGTATCACTACTTCGCCGAACCCGAGGCCGCTTTCAAGTGGATCGGCGCGGTGAAACCCGTCGGCGGCGAATACGTCGTGCCCAAGGAATGGCTGGATCTGCGCGCCACCGTCGATCCGAAGAAGGTGACGAAGCAGTGAAAGGGATGCGCGCCAGCATCGTCGCGGCGCTCGCGGTGCTGGCGATCTATGCCGGGCTGATCGTCTCGCTGTTCTGGTTCTTCGACGGCGCGCTGTTTACCCGCACCCTCCTGTCCGAGCGCAGCTTCTTCTCGATCCGGCTGTCGCTCATGGCAGCCACCGTCGCCACGGCGATTGCGCTGCTGCTGGCGATTCCCGCCGCCTACGCGCTATCGCGTTACCGCTTCCCCGGCAAGGAGGCCGCGGAGACGGTGCTCGAATTCCCGATCATCGTCTCGCCGGCGGCGCTGGGCGCGATCATCCTGATCTTCTTCAACAACCCGCTCGGCGAGTGGCTCCAGGAGCATCTATTCCATTTCGTCTTCGGCTTCGCCGGCATCGTGCTGGCGCAGTTCATCACCGTGCTCGGCCTCGCCGTGCGCATGCTCAAGGCCGCCTTCGACGAAGTGCCCAGAGAGCTGGAAACCGTCGCCCGCACACTCGGCGCCTCGCCCCGTCATGCGTTCTTCACCGTCACGCTGCCGCTGGCGAAGAACGGGCTCGTCGCCGCCTTCATCCTCACCTGGGCCAAGGCGCTGGGCGAATTCGGCGCGACGCTGATGGTCGCGGGCTCGATGGCGATGCGCACCGAGACGCTGCCGATCGCGATCTTCATGCGCCTGTCTTCCGCCGACATCGAGGGCACGGTGGCATTGATCCTGATCCTCGTCGCCCTCGGCCTGTCCGCCCTGTTCGTCGCGCGCTGGCTATTGTCGCGGAGCGTCCATGCTTGAGATCGAGGGACTGGGCGCGCAGGCCGGGACATTCCGGCTCGCCGACATCGCGCTCTCGATCGCCGCCGGTGAATGTCATGCCGTGCTCGGCCCCTCGGGCTCGGGCAAAAGCACCCTGCTCGCCGCCGTGCTGGGAACGCTGCCCGTGACCACCGGGTGCATCCGGCTCGCCGGCGCGGACATCACGAAGCTGCCGACCGAGCGTCGCCAGCTCGGCTATGTGCCGCAACAGCTCGGCCTGTTTCCGCACCTTTCGGTCATCGACAACCTGCGCTATGGCGCCCGCGCCCGCCGCGTGCCAGAAGCCGAATACCGGCCGCTGCTCGACCGGCTGGTCGAAGTCACGGGTATCGACACGCTGCTCGATCGCCGCACCGCCACCCTTTCCGGCGGGGAACGCCAACGCGTCGCGCTGGTGCGCGCGCTCGTGGCGAATCCGCGCCTGGTGCTGCTTGACGAACCGTTCACGGCCTTGAACGAGAGCCTGCGCCGCGAGCTATGGTGGCTCGTCAAGGCGCTGCAAAAGGAGCGGGGTTTGACGGTGATGATCGTCACGCACGATCTCGCCGAAGCCCACTTCCTCGCCGACCACATCACGGTTCTGATCGACGGGCGGCAGGAGCAAAGCGGCGATCGGGCAACGGTCTATCGCCGCCCTGCGAGCGAGGCGGTGGCGCGTTTCCTCGGTCTCAAGAATCTGTTTGCAGCGCGCAGGCTCGATGCGCACGGCGTCGACTGTCCGGCGCTCGGCGGCCGCCTGCCGGTTGGAGGCGACGATCCATCGGGAGCCGAGCTGCTCGTCGCGATCCGTCCCGAGCACGTCGCGCTGCGACAAGCCGGCGATCCGCCGCGCGCGGGTGAAACCCGGCTTTCCGGCCGCTTCGAGGCGGCGATCGATCTCGGCGAGGCGGCGCTGCTGCACTTTCGCACCGACGGCGGGACGCTGCTCGAAGCGCGCTGCGGCAGCCGCATCCTGCGTAAGTTCGGCTATCGGGCTGGCATGCCCGGCATGGTCGGCCTGCCGGCCCAGGACATTTTCTGCCTCAGGAAAGGGGCGTGATGTCGGTCCCGATCGCCCTGGTACGCGGCGTCAATGACGTGGCCTCGGCCGTGGCGCTCGAACTCGCCCGTCATGGTCTGGCCGTGTTGATGGTCGAAGCGCCGGCGCCAGCGGTTCCGCGCCGCGGCCAGTCGTTCGCCGATGCCGCATTCGACGGCGAAGCCCGGCTCGAAGGCGAGACCGCGCGCCTGACGGCCGAGCCGCTTTCCTGGGCGGAACAGGCGCGAGCCGGCGAAATCGCCCTCACCTTGCAGGCCGTCGATGACTTTGCCCCGGCGCTGGCGCCGGCCGTCTGGATCGATGCGCGCATGCGCAAACGCGCGCTGCCCGAGGATCAACGCGGCCGCGCACCGCGGGTGATCGGCCTCGGCCCGAATTTCGTCGCCGGTGGCAACGTCGATCTCGCCATCGAAACCGCCTGGGGAGACACGCTCGGCGCTGTGATCGAAGCGGGCCCCACCAGCGCTTTCGGCGGCGAACCCAAACCGATCGGCGGCTATGGCCGCGAACGTTACGTCTATGCGCCGGCCGCGGGCGTCTTCCACACGACCTATCGGATCGGCCAGGCCGTCGCCGCTGGCGAGATCGTCGCCCACCTCGACGGGCAGCCGATCCCGGCGCCCAAGCCGGGCATCCTGCGTGGCCTCACGCACGATGGCGTACGCATCAAACCCGGCACGAAGTGCGTCGAGGTCGTGCCCGAAGGCACGCCGGTGTTCGGCGTCGGCGCCCGCCCGGCGGCTATCGCCGCCGGCGTGATCGCGGCGCTACGGCGACGGGGCTTTCCACCAGCCGCATGATCGCGGCGATCTCGCTTTGCGCCGAGACGTTGAGTTTCGTTTCCAGCGCGTCATAGGCCGCGACCAGCGCCTCGCCCAAGGGCGTGAGCCGCGCCCCGCCGCCCGCCCTGCCGCCTGCCGCGGTTTCCAGCACGGCGGAAGGGAAGCCGCGATTCAAGGTATCGATCAGCAGCCAGGCACGCTTGTAGGGCACGCCGAGCGCGCGCGCCGCCGCGCTGATCGAGCCCGTCTCGCCGACCTTGCGCAGCAGGTCGATCTTGCCGGGACCGAGCGACAGTTCCCCGCCGAGATAGAGCCGCGGGCGCACCAAGGGGCCAAACGCTGTCGCGGAGCTCATGCCCCGGCCGTCGTAAAAATTCGGCGCTGGCGGGACGGCACCCGAACGGTTTCGTCAAGCCGGAACGGGCGCTCATGCTCCCGTTCCCTTGCTCGTTCTTCAGGCCGGCGCGGCCGCATTCGGGGCGGGTCCTGCCGAACCATCGCCGGCCGTCGGCCGGGAGGGGGTCATCGACGACGGCTTCGGCGGCCGCGGCGGGCGGCCCGCCATGATGTCGTCGATCTGCTCGGCGTCGATCGTCTCCCACTCGAGCAGGGCTTTCGCCATCGCCTCGACCTTGTCGCGGTTTTCTTCGAGCAGGCGGCGCGCCAGCGCGTACTGCTCGTCGATGATGCGGCGGATTTCGGCATCGACCTTCTGCATCGTCGCCTCGGAGACGTTCTTATGGGTGGTCACCGAGCGGCCGAGGAAGATCTCGCTTTCCTCCTCGCCATAGACCATCGGGCCGAGATTCTCCGACATGCCCCACTGCGTGACCATGCGGCGCGCGAGATCGGTGGCGCGCTGGAAGTCGTTCGAGGCGCCGGTGGTCATCTGATGCATGAAGATCTCCTCGGCCAGACGACCGCCGAACAGCACGGCGATGGTGTTCAGGAGCCGCTCCTTGTCCTGGCTGTAACGATCCTCGGTCGGCAGCTGCATCGTCACGCCCAGCGCGCGGCCGCGCGGGATGATCGTCACCTTGTGCACCGGATCGGTCTTCGGCAGCAGCTTGGCGACCACCGCATGACCGGATTCGTGATAGGCGGTGTTCCTGCGTTCCTCCTCGGGCATGACCATCGAACGCCGCTCGGCGCCCATCATGATCTTGTCCTTGGCGCGCTCGAAGTCCTCCATGTCGACCAAGCGCTTGTTGGCGCGCGCGGCAAAGAGCGCCGCCTCATTCACCAGGTTGGCGAGATCGGCGCCCGAAAAGCCGGGCGTGCCGCGCGCCAGCACGGTCGGATCGACATCCGGCGCCAGCGGCACCTTGCGCATATGCACTTTCAGGATCTGTTCGCGGCCGCGGATGTCCGGCAGCGGCACGACCACCTGGCGGTCGAAGCGGCCCGGACGCAGGAGCGCCGGGTCGAGCACGTCGGGCCGGTTGGTCGCGGCGATGACGATGATGCCCTGGTTCGCCTCGAAGCCGTCCATCTCGACGAGAAGCTGGTTGAGCGTCTGCTCGCGCTCATCATTCCCGCCGCCCAGGCCCGCGCCGCGCTGGCGGCCGACCGCGTCGATCTCGTCGATGAAGATGATGCAGGGCGCGGCCTTCTTCGCCTGCTCGAACATGTCGCGCACACGCGCCGCGCCGACACCGACGAACATCTCGACGAAATCGGAACCGGAGATCGAGAAGAACGGCACCTTGGCTTCACCCGCGATCGCGCGGGCCAGGAGCGTCTTGCCGGTGCCGGGGCTGCCCACCATCAGCACGCCGCGCGGGATGCGTCCGCCGAGTTTCTGGAACTTCGAGGGATCGCGCAGGAAATCGACCAGCTCGGCGACCTCCTCCTTCGCTTCCTCGCAGCCGGCGACGTCGGCGAAGGTCACCGTGTTGCTGTTCTCGTCGAGGATGCGCGCGCGGCTCTTGCCGAAGGAAAACGCGCCGCCGCGCCCGCCACCCTGCATCTGGCGCATGAAGAAGATCCAGACGCCGATCAGGAGCAGCATCGGGAACCACGAGACGAAGATATTCATCAGGAAGGATTGCTCTTCCTCGGGCTTGGCGACGACCTTGACGTTGTTCTTCAGCAGGTCGGAGACCATCCACAGGTCGGCCGGCGCATAGGAAGTGATCTTCTTGCCCTCGACGGTGGTCGCTTCGAGCGTGCGTCCCTGAATCACCACCTTGGCGATGTGGCCCTGTTTGACCTCGTCGAGGAAAGCCGAGTAATCCAGCGTGTTCTGCGGGGACTGTCGGGAGTTGAACTGGTTGAACACCGTCATCAGCACGACGCCGATGACGATCCAGATGGCCATGTTTTTGAATAGATTGTTCAAGCGCTTGCCTCTCTTTCACACGATCGCGGCCGATTCTATGTCAACCGCTTCTTTCTCGCCAGCAGGTACAACTCCGCGCTGCGATCCCTCGATGCGGCCGGCTTGCGCGTCGCCAGCGTCTCGAAGGCCGCCTGCATCTCACGCCGCAGCTCCATGAAGCCGGCACCTTGGAAAACTTTGACCAGCAGATCGCCACCGGGTTTCAGATGCCGACGCGCGAAATCGAGCGTCAGCTCGGCCAGATAAAGGACCTGCGCGCTGTCCGTCGCCGCGATACCCGTCATGTTGGGGGCCATGTCGGACAAAACAAGGTCGACCTGCCGTCCCGCCAGGGCCGACTCCAGCCGTTCCAGCACCGCCGCGTCGCGGAAATCGCCCTGGATGAACTCGACGCCGGGAAGCGGCGCGAAATCCAGGAGGTCGAGGGCGATGATCCTCCCGCCGGGCTGGATGCGCTTCACGGCATACTGGCACCAGCTGCCGGGTGTGGCCCCCAGGTCGACGACCGTCATGCCGGGCTTGAGCAGATGATCCTTCTCGTCGATCTCCTTGAGCTTGAACACCGCGCGCGAGCGCCAACCCTCCTTCTGCGCCTGCTGCACGTAAGGATCATTGACGTGCTCGCGCATCCACGCCTTGCTCTTTTTTTTCTGCTTCGTCGTCCAGCTCATCTAGAATCCGTCCATGATCGAATTATCCCCCACCGAGCGCCGCGCCTTGCGCGCCGCCGCGCATCACCTGCAACCCACCGTCGCGATCGCCGGCAATGGGCTGACGCCGAACGTCCTGAAGGAAATCGACGTCTCGCTCAAAGCCCACGCGCTGATCAAGGTCAAGCTCCACGGCATCGAGCGCGACGACCGCGCCGCGCTGCTGAGCGAAATCTGCGCCGAGCTCGACTGCGCGCCGGTGCAGAGCATCGGCAACATCCTGATCCTCTGGCGTCCGAAGCCCGAAGGCGAGGAAGCACCGAAGCCCCGCCGCCGCAGGGTGGCAGCGCCGAAGACCAAGAAGCAGGCCGCCGCGGCGCTGGAAAAGAAGCGGCGCTGAACCGGCGCGGGTGCCGTGCCGCCAGCGCCGACTTTCAACGCCCCGCGCAGACCGACACGAGTGCAGGTTCCTGCTGTCGGCGCTCGCCCAGCCACTGCGCGAGCGCTTCGGCCAGCGCTTCCGCCGCCGCGCGCGTCGCCTGGACCCCCCCGGCGCTGTCCGGCGTCGGCGCCGGCCGCACGATCTGCACCGTCTGCTGGGCGAGGATGCGCTTGCCGCGCCAAAGGCCGGCGCGGGCGAAAAGCACCACCTCGCTCGCGCGGGGAGACCCGAATCGCTGTTCGAGCTCGTCGAGCCAGAGGACGAGGCGGCAGCCGCCACTGGCCTCGCCGGCCGGCTGCACCGGCAGGATGAGCCGTTCCAGCCAGCGTTCGAGCAATTCGCCCGGCGGCGCCACCCAGCGGCTTTCGGCGTAGCTCTGGCGACGCAGCGGCGCCGTATCGGCCAGCCGGTAGAGCAGCGCCGGCGAATCGAGCCACGGCGCGGCACGCACCTCCACGTCGCGGATCACGATCGCGTTCTCTGACCAGCGGCCGGCAGGATCGCCGAGGTCATGTCGCGCGATCGCCGGGGCTCGGGGCGTGCTGCCGACGCAACCGGCGAGCAGGAACACCATCACCGCAAGCATCCATAGACGCATCGTCTCATTCCTTTGCAAAGCCGCGCTCGCCCGGCCCGGGCACTGCTGCGGGCGGACCGAACAACAAAGCCTGTGGTCTGTCGTTGAGCATCTCGATCAGCCGGTCGAGGCGGCGCGTCGCGGCGGCGGCCTCCTGGATCAGCTGCTCGGCGCGGGGCAGGGTCGTGGCGTCCAGACGCTCGCCGAGCGTGCCGGCCGTCACTGCCAGCGCGTCGAGACGCTGCGCCAGACCATCGAGCGTCGACACCAGTCGCCGCGCTTCGGCGGCGAGCGGCGCCGCCTCGCCCGTCGCGCTTTCGAGATGGGCGAGCAGCGCATTCAGGCGGCCGAGATTTTCCTGCGACAGGGCGCTCTTCAGGTTGGCCATGATCACCGGCAGGGCTTTCAGGCTCTCGGAAGACGCGGCGAGGTTGTCGAGCGCCTGCTGCAGGTTGCGCAGGTTGCGCTCGTCGAACACCCGGTTCAGGCGCGTGACGAGCTCGGCCAGCTGGCCGGTGATGTCGCCCGCCCGCTGTCCCAGGCTGTCGAGCAGCCCCGGCTGCAGCGGCAGCCGGGGCGGCGCGGCGTCGTTCGGCTCGAGCGGTTTACCCTGCGAACCGGCCTCTTCGAGCATCACATAGGCGATGCCGGTCACGCCCTGATGGGCAAGGCGCGCGATGGTTTTGTCGGTGAGCCGGTACTGGCGGCCGAGGACGATCTTCACCAGCAGCTTGGCTGGGTCGTCGGGATCGGTATAGATCTCCTTGACCTTGCCGGCGCGAATGCCGCGGTAGCGCACCTGCGCTTCGAGGTTCAGGCCGCTGACGTTGCCGCGCGTCTCCAGCAGATAGACGTGCGTCTTTTCGCCGCTGCCGCCCAGCCACCAGACGGCCAGCGCGGCCGCGATCAGGAAGACCAGCGTGAACAGGCCGGCCAGCAGCGCATGGGCACGGTTCTCCATCTTCAGGCTTCAGCGAAACGCGGCAAAGGCATGGCGCCCCCGGGTGGAATGGAAGAAATTATGCACAAAGGGATGGTCGATGCGCATGATCTCATCGATCGCCCCATAAGCGAGAATCCTCTGCTCCGCCAGCACGGCGACACGGCTGGCGAGCGCAGCGACGGTATCGAGATCGTGGGTGACGAACACCACCGTCAGACCGAGCCGCTCGCACAGGCTCCGGATCAGCCGCTCGAAGGCTTCGGAGAGGTCGGGATCGAGGCCGGCAGTGGGTTCGTCGAGCAGCAAGAGTTCCGGTTCGAGCGAAAGCGCGCGCGCCAGCGCGACGCGCTTGATCATCCCGCCGGAGAGCTGGGCCGGCATCAGGTGCGCGGCATGCGCGGGCAGCTCGACCATTTCGAGCTTGAGCATCACCAGGTCGCGGATCACCGCCTCGTCGAGCGTCTTCAACTCTCGCAGCGGAAAGGCGATGTTGGCGAAGACGTCGAACGCGGAAAACAGCGCCCCCTGCTGGAACAGCACGCCGAAACGCTGCCGCAGCGCCCGTTCGCGCGCCACGCCCCCGCCGAACAGCGGTTCGCCGAACAGGCGCACCTCGCCTTCGGTGGGCGTCAGAAGACCGATCATCTGCCGCAGCAGCGTCGTCTTGCCGCTGCCCGAATCGCCCACCAGCGCCACCCGCTCGCCGCGTTTGATTTCCAGATCCAGATGGCGATGGATCCAGCGCCCGCCCAGCCGGGTGGAAAGATCGCGGATGGAGACCACGGGAGGATCGCTGCTCATAGGGGCATGCCGATGGTGCGCGTGACGATCGCGAACACCGCATCGATCAGGATCACGAACGTGATCGCGGTGACCACCGAAGCCGTGGTGTTGAAGGACAGGCTCTCGGTGTTGGGCAGCACGCGCAGGCCGAAATGGCAGGCCACCAGGGCGATCGCCACGCCGAAGGCGAAACCCTTGACCAGCCCGATCCACAGGTTCGCCACCGGCACCGCCTTCGGCAGCGCGTCGAAAAAGAAGCCATAGCCGATGTCGAGCTGGAAGTTCGCCGCCACCATGCCGCCGGCGAGCGCGATGCCGGAAGTCCACACCACCAGCAGCGGCACGGTGACTGCCAGCGCCACCACTTTCGGGAACACCAGCCGCAGGCTGCGCGGCACGCCCATCGCGACCAGCGCATCGATTTCCTCGGTGACGCGCATCACCCCCAGCTGGGCCGTCATCGCCGAGCCCGAGCGGCCGGCGACCAGCACCGCGACCAGGAGCGGGCCGAGCTCGCGGATGATGCCGAAGCCGAGGATGTTGACGATGAACATGTCCGCGCCCAGCTGCCGAAGCTGCAAGGCCGACAGATAGGAGAGCACCACGCCGATCAGGAAGCCGACCAGCGCCGTGACCGGCATCGCCCGCACCCCCGTCTTGTAGATGTTGGCCGAGATTTCCCGCTTCGGCAGATCGCTTGGATGGCGCAGCAGATGGAGCATATCCAGCACGAGCTGCCCCAAGAGGACGATGAAGTCTCGCACATGCCACGCGAGCGACAGGCTCGCTAGGCCAAGCGCGACGAGCCAGGCATAGGGCTCTCGCCCTCCGCCCGGCGGCTTCGGGATGCCTGCGATACGCGCGAAGAGCTCGCGATGTCCCGGCGCGAGCAGCAAGGCTTCGGGCAGCCGCCGTCCCCAAAGATGCCAGAGCAGCACCGCCCCCGCCGAGTCGAGCGCCTCGATGCCCAGGCCGTTCCAGCGCAGGTTCCTGTCAGCCGCCACCTCCTGCAGACGCACCAGCCAGGGACGTCCGGCGGCGACGATCGCGCGCAGGACCCAGGCCCCTTCGAGGACGATCTCGTCGGCGCCATCCTCGCCGCGCCGCAGCGCGAATCCCGCCGGATTCATCGATGCATCAGGCTGGTGCGCGCAGGCCGCGCACCCTGAAACCGATACCGACGCTCGCCCATTGCTCGACCTCTTCGTCCAGCGCGGTGGCCGTCAGGGGCGCCTCGGCGAGCCATTCGCGGTCGAGGGCCAGCTCGAAGCCCTTCGCGCCGAGACGGGCGTGGAGCTCCGGCAAGGGCGCGTCGTCACGGGCGCGGTGCAGCAGCGCGGCGATGCGCAGACAGAAGATCAGCAGCCACTCGGGCGCCTCCCGCGGCAGCGGCTGCACCCGTTCGAGCTTGCCGCGGTGGGCGAGCACGAGACGCGCCAGCAGCGCCTGGTCGCGGCGCGAGAAGCCCGGCATGTCGGCATTGGCGAGGATGTAGGCGCTATGCTTGTGATAGCTCGTATGCGCGACGGAAACGCCGATCTCGTGCAGGCGCGCCGCCCAGGCGAGGAACTGCGCCGCCGGCGAAGTCTCGATGTCCTCCTGCGGCCGCAATTGCTGATAGAGCTCGAGCGCCGTCGTCGCCACCCGCGCGGCCTGGCTGCGATCGACCTCGTAACGCTGGATGAAGCGCTTGACGGTCGCCTCGCGCATGTCCTCGTGGTGATAGCGGCCGAGCAGGTCGTAGAGCACGCCCAGACGCAGCGCGCCCTCGGAATAGACCATTTCCTCGAGTCCCAGCTCCTTGAACACGGCCGACATGATCGCCACGCCGCCCGGCAACACCGGCACGCGATCCGGCCGCATGCCGGCCAGGCCGGTCTTGGCGGCATGGCCGGCCGTCACGAGGCGGTGCCGCAGCCGTTCGAGGCCGTCGTAAGTGATGGTGCCCGCGGCGAAGCCGTTGAATTCGAGCAGATCGCAGATCGCCTTGGCCGTCCCGGACGAACCCACCGCCTGGTCCCAGCCCGTGGCGCGATAGGCATGCACGATGGTTTGCAGCTCGCGCCGTGCGGCCAGTTCGGCCTCTTTCATGTTGCGCTTGTCGATGCGGCCCGCGGGAAAGTAACGCAGGCTGTAACCGACGCAGCCCATGTAGAGCGATTCGAGCTGCTGCGGTTTGAGATTGCGGCCGATGATGAACTCGGTGGAGCCACCGCCGATATCGACGACCAGATGCCGGATGCGCTGGCTGGGCAGGGTATGGGCGACGCCGAGATAGATCAGGCGCGCCTCCTCGCGGCCGGCGATCACCTCGATCGGAAAGCCGAGCACCGCCTCGGCCTGGGCGAGGAATTGGGCGGCATTGCGCGCCACGCGCAGCGTGTTGGTGGCGACGGCGCGCACGGCTTCGGGCGCGAACCCGCGCAGACGCTCGCCGAAACGCGCCAGCGCCGCCAGGCCGCGCCGCTGCGCGGCGGCATCGAGCCACTTCTCCGCGGTCAGGCCGGCGGCCAGACGCACCGGCTCCTTGAGACTGTCGAGCGGATAGATCTGGTTGCCGACCACGCGTCCAACCTGAAGGCGGAAACTGTTGGATCCGATGTCGACGGCGGCGACGTGTTCATGAACCACGATAGGCAATCCGTCCCTGTGTGCAGTGCGGCAATTCTAGCAGCCCCGAAAACGCGCCTTGCAAGAAAGTCGGCGCTGGCGGAACGGCACAGCGACGTGTCATACTTGCGCCATCCGCAACCGCCCCACGCTCCACCATGACCACGCTTCCGGCCGCGCCGCCCGAATACCCGGCGGAACACTTCCTCAACCGCGAACTGTCCCTGCTCGCCTTCAACCGCCGCGTGCTAGCCCAGGCCGCCGACGCGCGCGTGCCCCTGCTCGAACGCCTGCGCTTCCTGTGCATCGTCTCGTCGAACCTCGACGAATTCTTCGAGATCCGCGTCGCCGGCATCAAGGAGCAGATCAAACTCAAGAGCAGCATCACCGGCGCCGACCGGCGCTCGCCGCAGGAAGTGTTCCGCCTCGTCACGCGCGAGGCGCACCGGCTGATCGAAGAGCAGTATGCGCTGCTCAACCAGGTGATCCTGCCGGCGCTACGCAAGGAAGGCATCTGCTTCTTCAAGCGCTCGGAATGGACGGAGGCACAGGAAGCCTGGATCCACGACTATTTCCGCCGCGAGGTGATGCCGGTGCTCACGCCGATCGGCCTCGATCCGGCACACCCTTTCCCGCGCGTGCTCAACAAAAGCCTCAATTTCGCGGTCGAGCTCGAAGGCATGGACGCCTTCGGTCGTGCCGGCGGCGCGGCGATCGTCCAGGCGCCGCGCGCGCTGCCGCGCGTCATCCAGCTGCCGCGCGAGCTCACCGGCATCGACTACGGCTTCGTCTTCCTCTCCTCGGTGATGCACCGCTACGTCGGCGAACTGTTCGCCGGCATGAACGTGCTCGGCTGTTACCAGTTCCGCGTCACGCGCAACTCCGACCTGTTCGTCGACGAGGAAGAAGTCAAGAACCTGCGCACCGCGCTGCAGGGCGAATTGCCGCAGCGCCATTTCGGCGATGCGGTGCGGCTCGAAGTGCCCGACAACTGCTCGCCGGCGATGGTCGAATTCCTGCTCCAGCAGTTCGGTCTCGGCCGCGACGATCTGTATCAGGTGCACGGCATCGTCAACCTGGTGCGGCTGATCTCGGTACCGGACCGCGTCGACCGCCCCGATCTCAAGTTCAAACCCTTCCAGCCCGGCTTGCCGCGGCAGTTGAGCGGACGCCAGGACCTCTTCGACGTGATCCGCAAGGGCGATGTCCTGCTGCATCACCCCTACCAGTCCTTCACGCCGGTGATCGATTTCCTCAAGCAGGCGGTCGACGATCCGCAGGTGGTGGCGATCAAGATGACCGTCTATCGCACCGGCACCGATTCGGTGCTGATGGAACACCTGCTGCGCGCCGCGCAGAAGGGCAAGGAAGTCACCGTCGTCGTCGAGCTGATGGCCCGCTTCGACGAGGAGGCGAACCTCTCGATCGCCGCGCGGCTCGAAGAGGTCGGCGCCCATGTCGTCTATGGCGTGTTCGGCTACAAGACCCATGCCAAGATGATGCTGGTGCTGCGGCGCGAGGAACACGGCTATCGCCGCTACGCGCATCTGGGCACCGGCAACTACCACCCGCGCACGACGCGCTTCTACACCGACTTCGGCTTGCTGACCTGCCACGACGAAATCACCGCCGACGTCAGTGAAATCTTCAAGCAGCTCACCGGATTGGGCAAGGCCGTCGAGCTCAAGCATCTCTGGCAGGCCCCCTTCACGCTGCACGACAACATGCTGGAAGCGATCCGGGCGGAAACCAAGATCGCCAAGGCCGGACGCAAGGCACAGATCATCGCCAAGATGAACGCGCTGCTCGAACCGCAGATCATCGAGGCGCTCTACGCCGCGAGCCAGGCAGGCGTGAAGATCGACCTGATCGTGCGCGGCGTCTGCTGCCTGCGCCCCGGCGTGCCGACGCTTTCCGAAAACATCCGCGTGCGCTCGGTGATCGGCCGCTTCCTCGAACACCACCGCATCTTCTATTTCCATGCCGACGGCGCCGAGCGGCTTTATCTCGGCAGCGCCGACTGGATGGAACGCAACTTCTTCCGGCGCATCGAGGTCTGCTTTCCGGTGCTCGATCCGAAGCTCAAACGGCGCGTGATCCGGGAAGGCCTGCGCGCTTATCTGGCCGACAACTGCCAGGCCTGGGACATGGACAGCGACGGCGATTACCGCATCCGTCCCTCGCGGCGCGTGCGCACCTGCGCGCAGGAGCTGCTGCTCGGCGAGCTGGCGGAGGAGTAAGAAGACCCGCCCACTGCCTCTCGCAGGAGTCTTTCGTACTCGCCAGCATCGAGGCCGGCGCTACCGGTTCCATCGCTTAAACTTTCAGAAGGAGAGGTTGCTGACGAAGATCGGCGCATTGGTGCGTTAAACTTTTTGAAACCTTCAGAAGGAATTCGCGGTCAATGTTGATGGCTTCGGAGAAGGAAGGGGGTCCCATGGCAATCGATATCCGCGACATCGACCTGCGCCGTGTCCTGGACGCCGGGCCCAACCCGATCTTCCTCCACGACAGGGAATTCCGTCTCATTCTGGCCAACCGCGCCTACCTGGCGCTCGCCGGCATGACCGAAGAAGAAGCGCTTGGCCGCCCCTACTGGGAGGTGTTCCCCAAGAACGGCGGCCCCCTGCCCTCCTGTCTCCATGCGATGGACAAGGCGGAGGAAGAGGAAACGGAAGAAGTGCGTCTGCCGGACGGCCGGGTCTTCCTGTCGCGCTCCGCGCCCCTGTTCGATGCGCACGGCGCGTATCTTTGCAGCCGCCACGACCTGACCGACATCACCGCCCTCGACCGGGCCCGCGCCGCGATCGCCGCGAGCGAGGCCAAGCATCGCACCCTGCTGGAGAACCTGCCACAGAAGATCTTCTGGAAGGACAGCCGCTCCGTCTACGTCGCCTGTAACGCGGCCTATGCCCGAGAGCTGAAACTGGCGCAGCCGGACGACATCGCCGGACGCGACGATTTCGAGTTCTACCCACGGGAGCTGGCGGAGAAATACCGGGCCGACGACGCACGCATCATGGCCGGCGGACGCGTCGAGGAGATCGAGGAGCCCTACCGCGCCGCCGATGGACAGGAATCCTGGGTGCATACGGTGAAGGTGCCGCTCCTCGCCGCCTCGGGCGGGCCCACCGGCATCCTCGGTATCTTCTGGGATGTCACCGAACAGCGGCGGGCGCGTCAGCGCATCGAACGCCTCGACCGGATGTACCGCACCATCAGCCTGTGCAATCAGACGCTGGTGCATGCTACCGACGAACTGACGCTCTGCCGGGAAATGTGCCGCGTCTTGGTCAACCACGGCGGCTTCCGTGGCGCCTGCGTCCTTCACGGCAATGGCGCCGAGCACGCGTTGACAGTGGCGGGTGCAGCGGGATTGAACGAGGAAGAAACGCGCTGGGTGGTGGCTTTCTGTACCCGGCGCGCGGCGGAAACCGGCGGAAAGTTTCAGACCGGCACGGCCGACATCTGCAACGATCTCACGCACGAACCCAAACTCGGGACGGTCAACGCAGAACTGGATGCTACCTCCGCCGCGATGCTGCCCCTGGTGTCGGAGGGGCATCATTTCGGCTGTCTGTGGGTGGGCAGCCGCGAAGCCAATGCCTTCGACGGCGAGACGGTGGCGCTGCTGCAGGAACTGGCGGGTGACCTCGCCTTCGGCATCGGCAACCTGCGTTCGCGTGCCGAGCGCATGGGCATCCTGGAGAAGCTCGACGCCAGCCTGGATCACGCGGTGACCGCCATCGCCGGCACGGTCGAGATGCGCGACCCCTACACCGCCGGCCACCAGCGGCGCGTGGCGGAACTGGCCTGCGCCATCGCCCGCGAAATGGGACTGGACGCGGATCGCATCCAGGGACTGCGCATGGCGGGCATCGTCCACGATATCGGCAAGATCCACGTGCCGGCGGAAATCCTCGCCAACCCGGGCAAGCTCACCGACGCCGAGTTCGAGATCATCAAGACCCACCCCAGAGCCGGCTACGAAATCCTCAAGAGCATCGACTTCCCCTGGCCGGTGGCCGACATCGTCCTGCAGCACCACGAGAGATTGGACGGCTCAGGCTATCCGGATGGCCGGTGCGAACCGGACATCCTGTTGGAGGCGCGCATCCTCGCGGTGGCCGACGTGGTCGAGGCCATGGCCTCGCATCGCCCCTATCGCCCCGGCTTCGGCATCTACCCTGCGCTGCAGGAAATTTCTCGCCACAAGGGCAGGCTATACGATGCTGCGGTGGCGGATGCCTGCCTGAGGCTGTTTCTGGAAAAGAGCTATTCCCTCGATACGCATCACATGCCGACGTGAGCCGACTGCGCTGCGAGGTCGAGAGGCGGGGTTGTTTTTACGAGCAGCGCCAGGACGGCACATCCCCGCGGCGCGCGCAGGGTTGTTGTTCCTTGGCCGAAGCGCGATAATCCGCGGCTGTCGCCGTGCCTTAGTGTGCATGGCGATCACCCGACATCATGACCAGCTATCTTTTCATCATCCTGGGCGCGGTTCTCGTCAATAACGTCGTCTTCGTGCGCATCCTCGGCCTGTGTCCGTTCATGGGCGTGTCGAAGAAGCTGGAAACCGCCATCGGCATGGGCGCCGCCACCACCTTCGTGCTGACGCTGGCCTGCGGCACCAGCTATGTGATCGACCGCTGGCTGCTCGCCCCCAACGACCTGCTCTACCTGCGCACCCTCTCCTTCATCGTCACCATCGCGGCGATCGTCCAGCTCACCGAGCTGGTGATCCAGAAGACGAGTCCCGTGCTGCACCAGGTGCTGGGCATCTACCTGCCGCTGATCACCACCAACTGTGCTGTGCTGGGCATCCCGCTGCTCAACATCGGCCTAAAGCACGATCTCGCCGAATCGCTGCTGTTCGGCTTCGGCTCGGCGCTGGGCTTCACGCTGGCGTTGCTGATCTTCGCCGGCCTGCGCGAACGTCTCGAAGGCGCGGACGTGCCGGTGCATTTCCGCGGCACCGCGATCGCGATGATCACCGCCGGGATCATGAGCCTGGCCTTCATGGGTTTCGCTGGACTGGACAAATACAAGTAAATGCTCGCGGCGATCCTGGTCATGGCTTTGGGCGCCGTCGTGCTCGGCGCGGCACTCGGTTTCGCCGCCGTGCGTTTCAAGGTCGAGGGCGACCCGCTGGTCGAGAAGATCGACGCGATCCTGCCGCAGACGCAATGCGGCCAGTGCGGCTATCCCGGCTGCAAGCCCTATGCCGAGGCGATCGCCAAGGGCGAGGCCGACATCAACCAGTGCCCGCCCGGCGGCGAGGAAGGCATCCGCAAGCTCGCCGACCTGCTCGGCCGTGAATTCAAGCCGCTCTCGGCCGAGCATGGCGTCGAGAAGCCGAAGAGCGTCGCGGTCATCGACGAAAACCTTTGCATCGGCTGCACGCTGTGCCTCCAGGCCTGTCCGGTCGATGCGATCGTCGGTGCCGCGAAGCAGATGCACACGGTGATCGCGTCGCAATGTACCGGCTGCGAGCTGTGCGTGCCGCCTTGCCCGGTCAATTGCATCCATATGCAGCCCTTGCCGGAAACCCTCGACACCTGGAAATGGAAATATCCGGTCTATCAGCTCCAGCCCGTCAGGACGGTGATCCACCATGCTTGAACTGTTCGCCTTCCCTGGCGGCGTGAAACCGGATTCGCACAAGGAAGAATCGGCACGCACGCCGATCGTGCCGGCGCCGCTGCCGCCACTGCTGGTCGTGCCGTTCCGCCAGAGCGCCACCGGCGGTGTCGACATCCGTGTGCAGGCCGGCGAACAGGTGCTGAAAGGTCAATGCATCGGCAGCGCCGAAGGCCCCTTCGGCACCTGCGTGCATGCGCCGACCTCCGGCAAAGTCGTCGCCATCGAATCGCGCACGCTCCCTCATCCTTCGGCGCTGGCCGCACCCTGCGCGATCATCGAAGCGGATGGCACGGAGACCTGGCGCGAGCGCGTGCCGCTCGACCCCTATGCCACGGACCCTGCGCAGCTGCGCGCCCGTATCCGCGAGGCCGGCATCGTCGGCCTCGGTGGCGCGGTGTTTCCCAGCCACGTCAAGATGAATGCGCGCATCGACACGCTGGTGATCAACGGCGCCGAATGCGAGCCGTGGATCACCTGCGATGACCGCCTGATGCGCGAGCGTGCGCCGACGATCGTCGCCGGCGCGGCGATCATCGCCCACCTGATGGGCGCCAAACGCATCCTGATCGGCATCGAGGACAACAAGCCCGACGCGGCAGCCGCGATGCGCGCCGCGGTGGCAGCCGTCGGCCAGGGCGAGATGCAGGTGATCAGCGTGCCGACGCGTTATCCCGCCGGCGGCGAAAAGCAGCTGATCCGCGTGCTGACCGGCATCGAAATTCCCTACGGCAAGCTGGGTCCGGATTTCGGTGTGCAGTGCTTCAACGTCGGCACCGCCCATGCCGTCGCGCGCGCGGTGCTGCACGACGAACCGCTGATCACGCGCGTCGTCACCCTGGCGGGCAATTACGTCCGGCCGGGCAACGTCGAAGCGCCGATCGGCACGCCGATCGATGCGCTGCTCGCACTCGGCGAGCCCAAGGCGGACACCGACCGCATCGTCATGGGCGGACCGATGATGGGCTTCGTGCTGCCGGACACCTCGCTGCCAGTGGTCAAAGCCACCAACTGCCTGCTGGCGATGAGCCCGACGCTGTTCCCGCCGTCGCCCCCCGAGATGCCCTGCATCCGCTGCGGCGCCTGCACCCGCGTCTGCCCGATGGTGCTGCAGCCCCACGAACTCTATTGGCATGCACGCGCGAAGAATTTCGGCAAGGCGCAGGAATACCATCTGTTCGACTGCATCGAATGCGGCTGCTGCGCCTACGTCTGCCCGGCGCACATCCCGCTGGTCGATTACTATCGCTTCGCGAAAGCGGAGATTCGCGCCCGCGAGCGCGAGAAAGCCGCCGCCGACCGGGCGCGCGAGCGTTACGAATTCCGCAAGTTCCGCGAGGAGCGCGATAAGGCCGAAAAAGCCGCACGCCTCGCGGCCAAGGCCGCGGAAACCAAGGCCAAGCTCGCCCAGGAAGGCGCCGAAGCAGTGATCGCCGCCGCACAGAGCCGCGCGCATGCCGAAGAAAAGGACAGCTCCTGATGGCCTACGCCCCCCACATCTCCCAGCCCGTCAGCGTGCGCGCCGTGATGCTGAAGGTGCTCGCCGCGCTCGTCCCCGGCATCGTCGCCTACGTCTGGTTCTTCGGTCCGGCGATCCTGGTGCAGATCGCGATCGCCTCGCTGACCGCGCTGGCCGCCGAGGCGCTGATGCTGCGCCTGCGCGGCAAGCCGGTGCTGCTGTTCGTCACCGACGGCAGCGCGCTGGTGACCGCGTGGCTGGTGGCGCTGACCTTTCCGCCGATCGTGCCATGGTGGCTCACGGTCACCGCCATCCTGATCGCGATCGTCATCGCCAAGCACCTGTATGGCGGCCTCGGCCAGAACCCGTTCAATCCGGCGATGGTCGCCTTCTGCGCGATGATCGTCGCCTATCCACAGCTGATGTCGCAGTGGCCGCGCGCCGAGATGAATACCTTCGAACCGATGCTGCGGGCGATCTTTTCCAGCGACCGCCAGCTCGACGCGATCGTGATGGCCACGCCTTTGGATGCCCTGCGCACCATCCTGCGCGACCCCGAGCAGCGTGCCACGATCGCCGGCATTCTCGGCAGCCACGCCACCTTCGGCAACATCGGCGGCCGCGGCTGGGAATGGGTGGCGGCCGGCTATCTGGTGGGCGGGCTGTGGCTGCTGCAGCAGCGCGTCATCACCTGGCATGTGCCGGTGGCTTTCGCCGTCACGCTCGCCGTGATCGCCACCGGCTTCAACATCGCCAATCCGGAACGCTTCGTCGGCGCCAACTTCCATCTGTTCACCGGCGGTGCGATGCTCGGTGCCTTCTTCATCGCCACCGATCCGGTCTCCGGCAGCACCACGCCGCTCGGCAAGATCATCTTCGCCGCCGGGGCCGCCCTGCTCACCTGGATCATCCGCAGCTTCGGCGCCTATCCCGATGGCATGGCGTTCGCGATCCTGCTGATGAACCTGTTCGTGCCGTTGATCGACATGCATACGCAACCCCGCGTCTTCGGCCATCGCCGGAAGTCCGAGACATGAGCGAAACCACGCCCTTGCCGGAAACGCCTCCCGCCTCTGCGCTGCGCATCGCGCTGCGCACCGCCGCGATCCTGCTCGCCTTCACGCTCGTATTCACCGCGCTGATGGCCGGCTCGTACCAGCTCACCCAGCCGGTGCTGCGGGCGACGGCGGCCGATGCCAAGCGCCGCCTGATCGCCGAAGTCCTGCCGCCGGCCGACTACGACAACGACTTGCTCGCCGATGCGATCGATCTGCCGCCGACCGCCGAGCTGGGCACGACGGAAGTCACCCGCCTCTACCGCGCACGCAAGAACGGCGCGCCCGCGGCCCTGGTATTCGAGGCCGCCGCACCGGATGGCTACTCCGGGCGCATCGGCCTGGTCCTGGCCGTGCGGGCGGACGGTCGCCTGGCCGCGGTACGCGTCACGCAACACAAGGAAACACCCGGGCTGGGCGACTACATCGACCCGAAGAAGGACAAGAACAAAGCCGCGCCGTGGATCGCGCAATTCGACGGCCGCAGCCTCGAAGACCCGCCGGCAGCGAAATGGCGCGTCAAGAAGGACGGCGGCGTCTTCGATCAACGCGCCGGCGCGACGATCTCGGCGCGCGCCGTCACCCACGCCACCGCGCGCGCGCTCGCCTGGGCGCTGGCGCATGGCGAGCAGCTCTATCGCCTGCCAGCCGGCACGGCTTATCAGGAGAACCGCCCATGAGCGTCTATCGCGAGATCGCCCACAACGGCTTATGGAAGCAGAACGCCATCCTCGCCCAGGTGTTGGGCCTGTGCCCCCTGCTCGCCACCAGCACCAGCATGGTCAATGCCGTCAGTCTCGGTCTGGCGACCATCCTCGTGATGGCGATGTCGAACTTCGCCGTATCCATGCTGCGCGGCTTCATTCCCCATGAAATCCGCATTCCCGTCTTCATTCTCGTGATCGCCTCGCTGGTGACGGTGGTGGATCTGCTGTTCAACGCCTACCTGCACGACCTCTATCTGGTGCTCGGCATCTTCATTCCGCTGATCGTCACCAACTGCATCGTGCTGGCGCGCGTCGAGGCGTTCGCCGCGAAGCATTCCGCGGGGCTCGCGGCGCTGGATGGTGCGGTGATGGGCGTCGGCTTCGTCTGGGTCATTGGCCTCCTGGGCGCGATCCGCGAGCTCATCGGCCAGGGCACCCTGCTCTCCGGCATCGAGATGATCATCCCCGGAACCCATGCCTTGCAGATCCTGCCGGAGGACTATCCCGGTTTCCTGATCGCCATCCTGCCACCGGGCGCCTTCTTCGTGCTCGGCCTGATGATCGCCGCACGCAACTGGCTCGATCATCGTGCCAACGAGCGCGCCAAGGCGCGCCTACACGCCCAGCAGCGCCTGCAGACGGCGCCGTGAAGCCCGGGCTACGCACATTGCATGAAACCGCTTACAATCGGGGCCCCTTGAGCCGTTTTTTCCAAACGATGAGGACGAGCATGGAGCCTTCCCCTTGGCCGCACTCCCCGTTCCAGGACTGTTCGCCGTGCGGCGCCAAAGCGTCAGTCATGACCATCGGCCTGATCGCGGCCGGCTTGCTGCTGCCACAAACGTGCCTGGCCACCGGCTTCGGCGCGCCGCAGAGCGAACCGGTCATCGGCTCGCCCCTGGCCCTCGAGATCGAAGTCCTCAATCCGGAACGCAGTGACCTGGAATGCTTCGAAATCAAGCCCATCGGCGAGAATGGTGAGAGCGGCTACTTTCCGCGGCGCCCCCGCCTCGAGCTGAAAAAAAAGCCCGACGGCAAGACCTATCTGGTCGTCAGCGGCGGCACGGTCCAGGAACCCGTGGTCGAATTCCGTCTCAGGACGAGCTGCGGCACGGAAGTAGAACGTCGCTACACGCTGCTGGCCGCCCCGCCGCGCGAACTCATGCCGGCGCCGGTCGCCTTGCCCGTCACGCCGCTCCCGGCCCAGACCGCCCAGCGCACGGCAGCCACGGGGAACGCCGCCCCCTTCGCTTCCGGCATGACGCTCGATCAGCTCGCCCGCCAGCGCTATCCGCTGCAACCCAAGGCAAGGGAAAAGTTCAAGCGGCTGCTCAAGCGCGCCAATCCCGATCTCGCGCTCGTCGATGACGAGGCCTTGCCGGTCGACCCGTCCGCACTGCACTATCCCGAGAACCTGCCGGAACGCCGTTACGGCCCCTATCACCCCCCACGCGCCAAGAAAAAAATCACAGCCGTTTCCCAGCAGCCCTCCGCCAAAGCGCAGACAGCCGCCGTCGCCGCCCCCGCTCCCGACATTCCCCCGGCATCCCCGCCGCCCTCTTCCGACCGATTGGTGATCGGTTCGGGCAGCGGCGAAAAGCCCCACGCGGCTGCAGCAGAGGAAAACGCTCTGGCCGAGAAGGCCGAGAGTTCCTTCGCGGCGCAGCAGGAGATGATCACCCGCCTCGAACAGGCCGAACTGGCTTACAAGACGATCGAGGAAAGGCTGAAGCTGATGGAAGACCGCATGCACGCGCTCGAGCTGGAAAAGCAACGGCTGCAGCGCGAGCAGGAGGTCTTGTCGCAATCCGCGCTCATCGAGCTGATCATCGCGGTGATCATGGGTGGCGCCCTGGGTGCCCTGTCGATGTTGGTCTGGCTGCGGCGCAAGGCAACGTCCGGCATCGGTCAGTGATTTCGGGACATGCGGGCTGCGCAACGGATCGAGCTCTTCCGCCGTCTCGCGGCGCTCGACCCCGAGCCGAAAACCGAACTCGAATACGCGACGCCGTTCCAGTTGCTGGTTGCTGTGATCCTCTCCGCCCAGGCCACCGACAGGAGCGTCAATCTCGCCACGCGCACGCTGTTCCGCGATGCGCCGACACCGCAGGCATTGGTCGCGCTCGGCGAGGAAAAGCTCGCCGAGTACATCAAGACCATCGGCCTTTACCGCACCAAGGCGAAAAACCTCGTCGCCACCGCCCGGCTGCTCATCGAGCGCCATGGCGGCGAAGTGCCGCGCGAGCGGGCGGCGCTCGAAGCGTTGCCCGGCGTCGGCCGCAAGACGGCCAATGTCGTGCTCAACGTCGTCTTCGGTGAGCCGACGATCGCCGTCGATACGCACATCTTCCGCGTCGCCAACCGCACCGGTCTTGCCCGGGGCAAGGATGTCGCCGCCGTCGAAAAGAAGCTGCTCAAGGCCGTGCCGGCCGAATATCGCCAGCACGCGCACCACTGGCTGATCCTGCACGGCCGCTACGTCTGCAAGGCGAGAAAGCCCGAGTGCTGGCGCTGCGTGATCCGCGATCTGTGTGGCTACGAGGGGAAAACTCCTCTTTAATATGAGCGGTCATGGCCGAAGCCACCCCAGAAAATGAGCAACCGAGAGGAGTGAAAATGGCTGCCACCAATTTCAACACTGAAAACCGCACCTACAGGCAATTGCTGGGCAACGGCCTGACCTATCGTATTCCGCGATTTCAACGGGACTATTCCTGGGGCGAAGAGGAATGGGAAGACCTTTGGGCCGATATTCAAAGCACTTTGCCAGCAGATGGCGAGCCAGCTCATTACATGGGCTATCTGGTATTGCAAACCGCCGACAACCGTATCTATGAAGTGATCGATGGTCAGCAGCGGCTGACGACCATCAGCCTGATCGTCTTGGCGGCGATGCGGCTGCTGAAAAAATTGGCCGACGAAAGGAAAAACGCGGATAGCAACCGGGCGCGACTCGATCAACTGCGCGCCACCTATATCGGCTACCTCGATCCCGTCACGCTGACCACCCGCAACAAACTTTCTCTCAATCGCAATAACGACAGCTATTACCGCGACTACCTGGTTACACTGGCGGAGCATCTCCCGCAACGTGGTTTTCCCGCCTCCACACATGCGCTGCGAAAGGGTTTCGAATGGTTCGAGCGCCGTCTGCGCGATCAGGTCAAGGGCGACGCCGACCCCGGCAAGGCGTTGGCGCAGTTCGTCGAAACCATGAGCGACAAGCTGTTTTTTACGGTCATCACGGTTGCCGACCAGCTCAACGCCTACAAGGTTTTTGAAACGCTCAACGCCCGTGGTGTGCGTCTGTCCGCCACCGATCTGCTGAAAAACTACCTGTTTTCCGTGCTGGCGCGCGGCGATGAAACCACGCACGAGATGGACGAGCTCGAACGCCGCTGGGAAGCCATGGTGGGCCGTCTTGGCAGTGAGAGCTTTCCGGATTTCTTGCGCATGCACTGGAACAGCCGTCAGGGGTTCGCCCGGCAAACCGAGTTATTCAAGGTCATGCGCAGCCGCATCCAGGACCGCGCGGCCGTTTTTTCCTTGCTGCGGGACATGGACGAGGACATCGACACATATTTGGCGCTGACCCAGCCCGAGGGATCGCAATGGCGGCCTGACTGGAAACAAAGCGCCCAGGAGTTGCGCATGTTTTCCGTGCGCCAACCCTATCCGATGCTGATGGCGGCGAAGCGCAATCTCCCGGATGCCGATTTTGGCGATCTATTGCGAGCCACGGTGGTCATCGCCTTCCGCTACAACGTGATTGGCGCGCAGCATACGAGCGAGCAGGAACGCGTCTATCATGCGGCTGCCATACAGCTTCATAGACAGGAAGCCACCACGCTCGGACAGGTCTTGCTCACCTTGCGTCCGGTCTATCCGAATGATGATGCCTTCAGGGCGGATTTCGCCGAAAAGGTCATCAAGACCACCCAGAGCCGCAACGCCAAGATCGTGCGCTACATCCTGTGCAAGTTGGAAAAACAGGCTGGAGGCACCGAATTCGACGCCGATTCCCCCAGCTACACCATCGAGCATGTATTGCCGCAATCGCCCGAAGACGGATGGGATGCTTTCAATGATCGCGACCTGGAAACGTTCGTCTATCGGTTGGGCAACATGATTATGCTGGAGAGCGGGAAAAATAAGGAGATCGGCAACAAGCCCTATGCCGATAAACGCCCGGTGCTGCAACAAAGCGGCATACTGCTGACCCGGAGGCTGGCGGAAGAAAACACCGAATGGACGCCCGAGCGGTTGGATGCCCGGCAAAAACAGCTTGCCCACTTGGCCACCAGCGTGTGGCGTATCGCCCAGCTTGCTTGAGACGGCAGATGGCCACCGGAACAGCCTGCTTCCTCTGCGGAAAACCGGGTTTCTCGTTCGCTTGCGGGGCGCCGCTGTGAGCGGTGGAAGCACACTCTTCACATAAAGCCGAAAAAGCATGCTGTTCAACCCTAGCCGCGATCAGGCGCGCCAGTTCCTCATCGAGGCCTGGCGCAAGCGCTGCGAGGGCGTTCCCGCCTCGGCGCTGGAGATGATCGCCGCCGACGTCGTCGCGATGCATCCGGAATATCACGCGCTGCTCGCCGCGCCCGACGCGCTGAGGCGCGAATGGACGCCCGAAGAAGGCGTGATGAACCCGTTCCTGCACCTTTCCCTGCACCTGGCGATCGCGGAGCAATTGTCGATCGACCAGCCGCCGGGCATCCGCGCGCTGTTCGAAAGTCGGCGCTCGCGGCACGGCAATGCTCACGATGCGCTGCACGACATCCTCGACTGCCTGGGCGAGACGCTCTGGCGCGCCCAGCGCGAGCGCCGCCCGCCCGACGGGGAAGCCTACTTGGACTGTATCCGGCGCAAGCGCTGATATTTCACTGCACCGGCAGCTGGTCCTGTAACGGCGGCGCCACCTTCAGCACCTCCTGGATCGTCGTCAGGCCGGCGGCGACCTTGCGCGCCCCGGCGATCCGGAGCGGCTGCATGCCCGCCTTGATCGCACGCTCGCGCAATGCCGCGAGATCGGTATGGGCGCTGATCAGCCCCTTGATCTCCTGCGTCAGCGGCATGATCTCGTAGAGGCCGACGCGACCGAGATAGCCGGTCATGCGGCATTCGAGGCAGCCGACCGGATGATGGAGCTGCGCGGGCTGCTTTGCCTTCCAGGGCGAGACGAGCCCCTGCCAGAGGATTTCGTCATCCTTGCCAAACGGCGCGGCGCGCTTGCAGTGTGGGCAGAGTGTGCGTACCAGGCGCTGCGCCATCACGCCGATCACCGTCGATTGCAGCAGATACGGCGGCATGCCCAGATCGAGCAAACGGGTGATCGCCGTCGGCGCGTCGTTGGTGTGCAGGGTCGACAGCACCAGGTGACCGGTCAGCGCCGCCTGCACCGCCATGTCGGCGGTCTCGAAGTCGCGGATCTCGCCGACCATGATGATGTCCGGGTCCTGACGCATCAGCGCGCGGATGCCGGCGGCGAAATTCACGCCGAGTTCGGGCTGCACCTGCACCTGGTTGAAGGCCGGCTCGATCATCTCGATCGGGTCTTCCAGCGTGCACACATTCACTTCCGGCGTCGCCAGCTGCTTGAGCGTCGAATACAGCGTCGTCGTCTTGCCCGAGCCGGTCGGGCCGGTGACGAGAATGATGCCGTTGGGCTTGGCCGTCATCTCCCGCCAGCGCGTGGCATCCTCGGCCGAGAAGCCGAGTTCGGAAAGATCGCGCACCAGCACTTCGGGATCGAAGATGCGCATCACCAGCTTCTCGCCAAAGGCGGTCGGCAAGGTCGACAGGCGCAGCTCGACCTCCTCGCCGTCGGGCGAACGCGTCTTGATGCGGCCGTCCTGCGGGCGGCGCTTCTCGACCACGTCCATGCGGCCGAGGATCTTGATGCGGCTGGTCATCGCGTTCAGTACCGGCATCGGGATCTGATAGACCTGGTGCAGCACGCCGTCGATGCGAAAGCGCACGATGCCCATCTCGCGGCGCGGCTCGATATGGATGTCGGAAGCGCGCTGCTCGAAGGCATACTGCCAGAGCCAGTCGACGATCAGCACGATGTGCTGGTCGTTGGCATCCAGCGAAGTCTTGCCCCGGCCGAGCTCGACCAGCTGCTCGAAATTCGAGATGCCGGTGCGCGCGACGTCGCCACGCGCCAGCGCGCCCTTCACCGACTTGGCCAGGTTGTAGAACTCGATCTGGTAGCGTGCGATGTCCTCCGGATTACTGATCACCAGCCGGATGTCCTTCTTCAGGATCTGCCTGAGCTCTTCTTCCCAGCCACGCATGAAGGGCTCGGCGGTGGCGATCACCACCTCGCTCGTTCTCACCTCGACCGGCAGGATGCGGAAACGGCTGGCGTAGGCGGAACTCATCACGTCGGTGACGGCGGCGAGATTCACCTTGAGCGGGTCGATGTGGTAATAGGGCAGCCCGGCCCAGCCGGCCAGCCATTCGGTCAGGGTTTCGAGATCGAGCAGGCGATGTGGCGGCTCGGGCGACTTCCAGCGCTGTTCGGCGATCACCGAGAGCGGATGCGCCTGGCCGCGGTAGTAACGGCGTTCCTGGCGGAATCTCTCGGCCTCCGCGCGCGGCACCTTGCCGGCGGCGATCAGCGCGTCGATGACTTCGAGCAGGGTGAGCCGGCGTTCCTGGGCGTTGGCAGGGATTTTGGCAGTGTCATTCATGAAGCGTGACTATACCGCCAAGCTCCATGAAGCGGGTGCTCCCGTCCCGCTTCATGAAAGCGCGCCCCCCAGCCCCCCCCCCGCGGGGGGGG